>CABRZS010000005.1:0-121273 GCA_902475525.1 uncultured Collinsella sp. | reverse complement strand
GGCCAGCCCGTGGGAGGCCAGGGCGCCGCTGACCGGTGGACGGCACCGAGCCGTCGCAAGACTTGAAGAAGGGGGAGGCCTCGCGGCCTCCCCCTTTCTTGCGTTTACGGGGCGTAAATGACTCAATTACACCAGACGATCTTGTTGTTTTCGGTATTGAGCCTTTATTTAAAGAAAATAAATCGTATAACAAGGGCAACTGCTATGGCCGCAATGGTCAAAAGCAGAATTGTCAGCTGATGCTGCTTGCGTCGTTTACTTGACGAAACGAAGATTGACTTTCCCTGTTTTGGCGTTTCGAGATAGCGAGCCGAATGCGTCAAGGTTTGCTTGGGTCGAGGCCCTCTTTGTTGATGGACGGCGGATGCTTTCATCGGCTCATCACTAGCTGCGCTGTTTTTAGATAATGGTGCGTCTTTCAGATACACAGGGTCACCCGAGGCCACACCCATATGTTTACGTCCCGTTTGGGCATCCTCGAGCGTTTGATATCGGTTTCTCGTCACATAATCGGGCTCTGGGTCATTGATGGGCTCTTGCGAGATGTGGGGGCGATGGAACCGTGGCGGCTGCGTAGAAGTATCTTCGCCCTGCGTCGGCATAAACATATTGTTCTGGTTTTGGTCGTCCATGATGCCCTTTAGCTCGTTACCAACAACGTGTACGCGCTCATTGTAAGCCCCTTGTTATTTGTAGCTGCGAACATACTTGTTATTTAAGCTCTGGTTCAAAGAACCTTAACCTTACTAAAACCTGAGTCATACACACTTAGATATGCTTATAGTACTGGACTCAAAAAACTTTATAGTCTATGTATATATGGGCACTGGGTGGGCATATATAAGAGCGTCAAAAGAAGTCCCAGTCACCTAGAAGATGGCTCGGCAGTCCTTAAAAGGAGTGGTAAACATGGCAAGCATGGTTCCTTATCGTTCGGTTTTTGGCGTTCGTCCTTCTGCTAGCTCGCTGTTCGATCTGTTTGATGATATGACCGACCTTGCAAACAACTCGATTGCCTCCAAGGCGTTCCCCGTTGACGTTGAGGACAAGGGCGATGGCTACGAGGTCAAGGCGTATCTGACCGGTGTCGCCAAGGATGACATCGACGTTGAGCTCAATGAGGGTCGCCTGTCGATTAGCGTGAACGTTGTGGAGGACGAGGAGAACGAGGGCAAGAACTTCCTGCAGAAGGAGTTTAGCTCGTACAGCGCGACGCGCGGCGTGTATCTGAAGGACGCTTCGAGCGAGGGCCTTTCGGCTAAGTATGCTGACGGCATCCTGACCGTTACGGTTCCCAAGATTGTCGAGAAGAAGAACGTTACGAAGATCTCCATCGACTAACGATGGCTCTGCTTCAATCGAGAGTATGAGTTAAGGGGGGCTGGGAAGTGATTCCCAGCCCCCCTTTGTTGTCTTGAGGGACTATTGAATGGTTGTCGGTTGATACTGGCTTGCAGGGCGTATCGAGAGCTTCCGCGGCCCTTGAAGACGGGTGGCAGAACTGCCGAGTTCATCATCGAGACTTGCATCAAGCGCGTTGGCATAGCTTTTGACGGTAAGGCTTGGACGATTATTGTCCTGGCTGATATGCATGGCGATGAGCTGTTCGGTGCGATCGGTAACAAGTTCGCGCGCGGCTTCGGCGGCCTGGTTGTTGGAGAGATGCCCCTTTGTGGACAGGATGCGCTCCTGAAGAAAGCGTGGGTACGGTCCTTCGCGTAACATAGTTACATCGTGGTTACTTTCGAGCGCGAGAACTCGACAGTCTTTGAGGATGCCTATGGCCTTGCTCGATAACTCTCCGGTGTCGGTGGCAAACCCAATGGAATCATCGAGAGCATTAAATCGATAGCCGACAGGATTGATGACATCGTGCGATGTTGAGTAGGTTTGCACGTGGATGCCGGCAATGGGGAGCGTGTCGCCGGGGTCAAATTCCTCTACGGGCAGGTGCGCGAGGTTTTCTTTGTATGAAAGGGTGTCCCTGCTGGCAAAGAGGGGACCATGCCAGTGCTTGCACCATACATTGAGCCCCTTGATATGGTCACCATGCTCATGGGTGATTACAAGAGCGGCGACGTCGTCTGCCGAGAGGCCAAGCTCCGCCATGCGTTTAAGTGTCTCGCGGCGGGACAGGCCGTTGTCGATCATGATGAGCCCCTGAGGTCCCTCGACGAGTGCGCAGTTGCCTTTTGAGCCGCTGCCGAGGATATGAAGGTGCAGGCGAGACATAAGATTCCAAAGGATACAATGGGTGCGGACGAATAGAGGAGGAAGCGAATGCCAACGGTATCTCAGCACTATGGACATCATGCCGCGCCGAGGACGGATAAGAGCGCCCTGGCAACGCGGCAGGCCGCTGCCCCCGTAGTGCTCATGGTATCAGGCGGTGCGGACTCGACGGCGCTGCTCCTTATGGCTTGCACATCAAAGCTGGATATCCAGGACGGGCGCGGCGTCGCTCCCATTGCGCGCGAGCGATTGCACGTGCTGCATGTAAACCATCATCTGCGCGGGGAGGCATCCGATGGCGACGAGGCCTTTGTACGTGACCTGTGCGTGCAATACGGCTTGCCGCTGTGTGTTGAGCATGCCTATTTTGATGACGAATCGGGCAATATCGAGGCTGCGGCTCGTGAGGTGCGCTATGCCGCGGCACGGAGATATGTTCGCGAACTTTGTGCCGAATCGGGCGCACCGCGGACGGCGGCTCGTATCTGTACCGCGCATACTTCGTCGGACCGCGCGGAAACATTTTTGATGAATGCCATTAAAGGGTCGGGTCCCGCGGGTCTATCGAGCATTCCGCGCCGTCGGAACATTGTGGTTCGCCCTTTGCTCGACCTCACGCACGATGAGCTCGTGAGCTATCTGCAGGTGCACGGTCAGCCATGGCGGGAAGATGAAAGCAACGAGGACGTTTCGTACCTGCGCAACTATGTACGCCATCGGGTGATGCCGGTGGTGGCACGGCGCAACGCGAGCGTCTGTAAGACGATTGGCGCCGCTTGCGAAATTCTGGGCGACGAAGACGCCTTTCTTTCCCAGCTTTCGGCACAGGCGTTTCGAAGCTGCCTGCGCAAGGAAGCGGCGGGCGCACTGGTGCTCGATGCGCGCCGTCTTGCCGCCGCTGAGGTTGTGATTGCACGGCGTATCGTGCGGTTGGCGATTAAGCGCATCGATCCCGACGCGCGACCGGAGATGCGGCACGTGGAGCGCGTGCTCTCCTGTGTCGCTGCGGGCTCGGGCTCGGTTACGCTTCCTGCGGGAATTGATGCCCGTGTGGAGTTTGGCATGCTGGCGTTCAAGGTCCCGGCGGCGCGCGAGGGCTTAGTGGCCGACTGGATCTCCGTTCCCGGTCGTCTGCCGCTGGGGGCGGGGCGTATGCTGACAGCAGAGCCGATGGCTGTGGAGCCGGGGCGCGATATCGTGCACCGTGCCCGCGAGCTTGCTGCTGACGGAGAGGTTGCGGCCTTGGTGGATGCGGCGGCCCTGGGGTTCGCCGACCGCGATAGCGAGCGGATGCTAGCCGGCTCGCGCGGGGAGATTCCCGCCGAGGCGCGATTGGCGCGCCTGTGGGTGGATAGCCCTGTGCCGGGAGACGTGATGTGCCCGTTGGGGATGAGCGGTCGAAGCAAGAAAGTGTCAGACCTGTTGAACGAGGCGCGCATTCCTGTTTCAGACCGCTCTGGCGTACCCGTGGTAAGAACGGCTCCGGGAGGTGCCGTAGTATGGGTCGCGGGCGTTCGCGCGGACGAACGTTTTAAGTGCACGGCGGCGACGCGCGTGGCCTATCTGCTTCGCGTGGTTGACGCGGATTAGCTCCTCGCACTAGCTTTTCTGTGCGGCGTTGACGGTATTCCCGCGCTGATGGTGCGCGGGCTGGAAAATATACCCCGTGCGCTGCTAGAATGTGTAGTTCGCGTCCATACGGCGGTGTGTGGGCGATTAAGCACAAGAAAGGGTTGTCATGGCTTCTCAACATCCGGATATCGAGAAGGTTCTGTTTTCGCAGGAGGATATCGACGGTATCGTCTCTCGCTTGGGCGAGCAGATTACGCGCGACTATGCGGGTAAGGATCTGGTGCTGATTGCGGTCCTGCGCGGCGCCGTGGTCTTTATGGGCGACCTGATGCGCAAGATCGAGCTGCCGACCAACATCGATTTCATGGCTGTTTCGAGCTATGGCGACGGTGTGAAGTCTTCGGGTATCGTGCGTATCATTAAGGACCTGGATATCGACATCCGTGGTCGCGACGTGCTGATCGTCGAGGACATTCTGGACTCGGGCCTGACCCTCAAGTACCTGATGAAGAACCTCGAGAGCCGTAAGCCCGCTTCTCTGGAGGTCGCCGCCTTCCTATGGAAGGACGTTGAGGACCGTACCTCGGCCGTCACGCCCAAGTATGTTGGAACCCATTGCCCCGATGCCTTTGTGGTGGGCTACGGCCTCGACTATGCCGAGCGCTATCGTAACCTTCCGTATCTGGGCATTTTGAAACCGGAGGTTTATTCGTAAGATGCCCGACGACCGTAACGACAACAATTCCCAGACTCCCCGGGAGCCTAAGATCCCGGGGATGCCCGGAGGCAAGAAGCCCACGCGTACGGGCTGGCTGTATTTTATTTTGGCTTGCGCGCTTCTGGGCTACGCCTTCTTTAACATGGGCTCCGGCTTTGCCAACTCCAGCAATACCGTTAAGCTCGCGACGAGTGAGATGGTCAGCGCCATCAAGCAGGATCGCGTCGAAGATTTGACCTATACGGTTCAAGACGGAAGCGTGGCGGGTCATTACTGGAAGACGAAAAAGGACAAGGGCGACACGAGCGAGCTCAAGAGCTTTTCCTCGACCTATGTCGGTTCCGATTCGCTTGCCGAGCTTATGGCGGAGCACCCCGACACCAAGTACATCGTCAACACCAACGACCCTGATTTTTGGGGCGACTTGGCGATGAGCGTGCTACCGACGATTGCCCTGATCGCCATCATGTTCTACTTTATGCGCCAGATGATGGGCGCCAATAATAGGAACATGCAGTTTGGCAAGACCAACGACAAGACCAACGAGGCTACGCGTCCCAAGGTCAAGTTTGAGGATGTCGCTGGCGTGGATGAGGCGGTCGAGGAGCTCGAAGAGATTCGCGATTTCTTGAGCGACCCGGACCGCTATCGCAAGCTGGGCGCCAAGATTCCCCGCGGCGTGTTGCTGGTGGGCCCTCCGGGTACCGGTAAGACGTTGCTGGCCAAGGCCGTTGCCGGCGAGGCGGGCGTGCCGTTCTTTAGCATCTCGGGCTCTGACTTTGTTGAGATGTTCGTGGGCGTCGGCGCCAGCCGCGTGCGCGACCTTTTTAAGGAGGCCAAGTCTCAGGCTCCGTCAATCATCTTTATTGACGAGATCGATGCCGTGGGACGTCAGCGCGGAGCCGGTTTGGGCGGCGGCCACGACGAGCGCGAGCAGACGCTCAACCAGCTGCTGGTCGAGATGGACGGTTTTGAGGAAAGCGAGTCGGTCATCCTGATCGCCGCGACCAACCGCCCCGACATTCTGGATCCGGCGCTGCTGCGTCCCGGCCGTTTTGACCGCCAAGTCACGGTTGACCGCCCGGACGTAAAGGGCCGCGAGCAGATCTTGCGCGTGCATGCTGAGAACAAGCCGATGGACGAGGACGTTAAGTTTGAGAAGCTCGCCCAGATGACCGTTGGCTTTACTGGTGCCGATTTGGCGAACCTGCTCAACGAGTCTGCGCTGCTGGCCGCTCGCCGTCATCGTTCTGTGATCTCGATGGACGAGGTCGAGGAGTCGATGGAGCGTGTGATTGCCGGACCGCAACGCAAGGGCCGCGTGATGACCGAAGCCGAGCGCACCACGATTGCCTACCATGAGAGCGGTCACGCTTTGGTGGGCCACATCTTGGAGCATTCCGATCCGGTTCATAAGATTTCGATTGTCAGCCGCGGCCAGGCTCTGGGCTACACGTTGCAGCTTCCGCAGGAGGATCACTTCCTCAAGACCAAGAACGAGATGCTCGACGAGCTCGCCGTGTTCTTGGGCGGTCGCGTTGCCGAGGAGCTCATGTGCGACGACATCACGTCGGGCGCGAGCAACGATCTGGAGCGCGCGACTAAGATGGCGCGCGAGATGGTCACGCGCCTGGGCATGAGCGAGGAGCTGGGCACGCAAGTGTTTGGCGAGGCGCAACATCAGGTGTTCCTTGGTCGCGATTACGCCGATCACCAGGATTACTCCGAGGAGACGGCGCGCCGCATCGATATCGAGGTTCAGCGCATTATGCGTGAGGCCCATCGTCGTGCGGTCGAGATCCTGGACGCCCGTCGCGATCAGCTCGATCTGATGGCGAAGGTGCTGCTTGAGCGCGAGACTGTCGAGGGCGATGCCGTGAATGCCCTGCTCGATAACGAGTGGGACGCCTACCTTGAGCGCGAGGGCGATATCCTGGCGGCCAAGGAGGAGCGCAATGCCAAGGCGGCCGGCATGCCGACCAAGAAGCGCGCGCCTCGTATGAGCGAGGAGGAACTGGCGGCTGATGCCGCGGCCTTTGCGCAGGCGGCCATGCAGGAGGATGCCGAAGCCGCATCCGATGATGCTGATGATGACCATGCCGTCGTCGATGCCGACGCCGACAAATAGCCTTTGTAGCGAAAGCCTCCGCGGGGAAACCTGCGGAGGCTTTTTCTTCGTTGATTGGGGACAGACTTAAATGAGCGTTTTCACGCATTTAAGTCTGTCCCCAATCAACATTGTGGCGCTCTAGTTGGCTAAAGCGTACAATAGCGCCTATGCGAAAGGGGAACAGATGATCAACGAAACTATGTATGCTCGCGGTGCGGAAAGCTCCATCATCCGTGAGACCTTTAGCTATGGCCTTGAGCGCAAGGCACAGATCGGTGCAGAGAACGTATTCGACTTCTCGCTGGGCAACCCGAGTGTTCCGGCGCCCGCTGCTGTGGCTGAGTCCATTAAGAAGGCCTTGGAGCTGCCGAGCGACCAGCTGCATGGATACACGCCTGCGCCGGGTCTGCCGCAATGTCGAGCAGCCGTCGCTGACTCGCTCAACCGTCGCTTTGGCACGAGCTATGAGGGCAAGGATGTCTTTATGACCGTGGGCGCGGCGGCTTCGCTCACCTGCACGCTCAATGCCGTGACGAACCCGGGTGACGAGGTCATTGTTATCGCCCCGTACTTTCCGGAGTATCGCGTTTGGATTGAGAAGGCCGGCTGTACGTGTGTCGAGGCGCTCGCCGATGAAGATACGTTCCAGCTGAGCGTGAGTAACGTGCTCAAGGCGATTACTGATAAGACGGCTGCCGTCATCATCGACTCGCCCAACAATCCGACCGGTGCCGTATATACACGCGACACGCTGACGCGACTGGCCAATGTTCTGCGCGAGGCCAGCGCTCAGCGTGATCCCGAGAATCCGATTATGCTCATCTCTGATGAGCCGTACCGCGAGATCGTGTACGGTGCCGAGGTGGCTTGGGTGCCCTCGATCTACGAGAACACCGTGGTGTGTTACTCGTATTCCAAGTCGCTTTCGCTGCCGGGCGAGCGCGTGGGGTGGATCTTGGTTCCCAACACCAATCCGCAGGCTGCCCGTCTGATGCCGGCTGTTGCGGGTGCTGCCCGTACGCTGGGTTTTGTATGCGCACCGGCGCTCTTCCAGCGCGTGATTATCGATTGCGTCGATGAGCCGAGTGACGTTGAGGCCTATGCACGCAACCGCACCGCGCTTACCGATGCACTGGCGGAGTACGGCTACACCTATGTTGAGCCGGATGGTGCATTCTACCTGTGGGTGAAGGCGCTGGAACCCGATGCGAATGCGTTTTGCGAGCGTGCAAAGAAGTATGAGTTGCTTGCGGTTCCCTCGGACAGCTTTGGTATGCCGGGTTGGTTCCGCCTGGGCTATTGCGTGAGTTACGAAACGATTATCAATTCGCTACCCGCTTGGAAACAGTTGGCGGACGAGTATCGTTAAAAGTAAAGCGCTCTGCCTACAATGTTTTACGTGAAACGGGGTTTGGTGTTAAGCCAGACCCCGTTGTCATGGACGTTGTGTCTTTGGGATGGAGTGGTTTTACGACTATCGAAGGCTATGCGTACAATGAATATAAGCGACGGCCGTGCCAGATAAGGAGACCTGATGCCCTACCTGCTTTCTTGTGACATTCATACCCATACGATATTCTCTGCGCATGCATATTCGACCATTGAGGAGAATGTGTACTGGGCGGCAGAGCGTGGCCTGCAGGTGCTCGGATCTGCCGACCATCTGAGCTCTATGGTTACGGCTTGCCCCAATGACCTGCGCAGTTACCAATTCTTTATCAACCAGGATATCTGGCCGCGCATTTGGAGCGGCGTGCTGGTGCTGCGTGGTGCCGAGGCCGATATCGTTTCGCTGGACGGAAGCCTGTTTGGCGAGGACACTCCTGTCACGCTCGATATTGCCGGTGATTCGTACAGCCGTCAGCATTCGCTGTTCGATTTGGTTACGCGAAATTTGGATTATTTGGTTGCGAGCGTGCATAATCCGCAGATTGCTGAAGGCGCGACGCTGGCCCAGACGACCGAGATGTATATCAATGCCCTGGAGCACCCCAAGGTGTTCATGCTGGGTCACACGGGGCGTTCGGGCGTGCCGTTCGATATCGACGAGGTGCTGTTGGCAGCTAAGGCCAAGCACAAGGTTATCGAGATCAACAACCATAGTCTTGAACACGGTGTCGACACTGAGCATTGGGCCGTATGCCGCAAGATCGCCGAGCGCTGCGCCGAGCTGGGCGTGGGCATTGGCGTGTCAACCGATGCCCACATTGGCATGGCCATTGGCAAGCTCGATCACGCGCGCAAGATGCTCGACGAGATTCACTTCCCGCTAGATTTGATCGTGACGCGCGACCGCGAGACGCTGCTGCGCGAGATGGCGGCAGCCGGCGTGTGCGATCTGCGCAATGGGATGTAGCGGAGTTTATAAACCAAGCGAAGGGGGCGGCCCAGGCGGGTCGCCCCCTTTCTTGTCCCAAAAATCTACTGAGGTCGGTTAGCGGCGTTCGAGGACCGCTACGGTTTCGGTGTGGTCGGTGTGAGGGAACATGTCGACGGGCGTGATCTTGAGCAGGCAATAGCCTCCGTCGAGGAGCTGATGCAGGTCGCGCTCTTGAGTTACGGGGTTGCAGCTGATATAGGTGATGCGGCGCGGCTTAAGCGCGCAGGCAGCTTCGAGGAACTCGGGCGTGGAGCCGGCGCGCGGCGGATCGATGGAAAGGACATCGACCCGCTCGTTGTTATCGGCGGCATCCAGGATGTAATCGGTGGCGTCGTCGGCCATAAACCAAGCGCTGCGGGTGAGGCCGTTGAGCTCGGCATTGCGGCGTGCGTCGGCAATGCCTGCCGGGTTGCGCTCCACGCCGAGCAGCATGATGCCGATGCCCTTGTTCTGGGCATCTTTAGCTGCGCAAAGACCGATGGTGCCGCTGCCACAGTAGGCATCCATAAGCACATCGCCCTGGTGCAGATCCATACCGTCGATAGCGAGCTGGTAGAGCAGCTCGGTCTGTTGCGGGTTGGTCTGGTAGAACGCGGTGGGGGAGATATCGAACTCGCAGCCGAGCAGCTGGTCGCGCATGCACTCGGCGCCATATACAATGCGGGTTTCCTCGCCGAGGATGGCGTTGCCGGGACGTCCGTTGATGTTTTGGGCGACGGTGACGATACGCGGATCGAGTGCAGCGACGGCCTCAAAGAAATCCTGTGCATGCGGCAGGTCGCGCTGGGCGGTCACGAGGGTGACCATGATCTGGTCGGTGCGCCAGCCGCAGCGAACGACGGCATAGCGAAGCAGCCCGAGATGTTTGTCTTCGTTAAAGGCGGGAATGTGCAGCCGCTCAGCTTCGCGTGCGATGCCGTTGAGAATCTGACGGGCGCCCGGTGCCTCGACAGGACACTCGGGTACGGCAACGATCTTGTGCGTGCCGCGCTCAAAGAAACCGCAACGGACAGCGCCCTCCTTACCGGGAGCAAAGGGAGTGGCGGCCTTATGGCGAAAACCGCGCGGCGCAGGATATTTGCCCGGGTCGCCCAGGGTGACACCCATACCACGAATAGGATCTACAGCAATGCCCTCACGCGCACAAAGCGAAGCAAAAAGCTCCTCCATAGCAGCCTGCTTGGCGGCGAGCTGCTTCTTATAAGGACGATTGAGCGCCGTACACCCACCGCAAGCTTTCATGATGGAACAAGGAGACTTGGGATCAACGGCCTTGCGCGCAGACGGAACCGGATTCTTATACGGGCGCTTGGAGCGAGTCTGAGATGCCGTATCCTCGCTCCGACGAGAGCCGGGACGCTTGGCCTTAGCCTTGCCCTTGGCCGACTTACCCTTCGCGTCCTGAGACGACTTGGATTTCTGAGAAGTTTTTTTCTCCTCTGACCCCTCAGCCGCCTCGATCAAAGCACGACGAGCCTTACGCTCCGCACGAGATTCTGCCATCAATAACTCCACTAATTTATGAATTAAAGCTGCAAGTATTGTACCGTGCCAAGCCAGCAGACGATATGCAAGCGGTTTATTCGTGTCAGTGATAAGCCCAACGACGGTTGCCCGCCGCGTGAGGGGTGTGGGGGGTTAAGTTTATCGCGAGTTCCGCACGAACAGGAGGCCACTTAATGTGGCCTCCGTCGTGAGCAGGACTGTAGAGCAGGAAACTTAACCCCCACACCCCTCACGCGGCGGGCAAACTCGCCTTGTGCTCTATCACGCTAAAGTGTATGATTCTGAACGTTACATGACTCACTTTACCTAACTAAAGTGCCATCAAGGGGGAATACCATGAATACCGATATGTCTCGTCGTCAGTTTGTTGGTCTAGCCGGCTCGCTCGCCATGGTGCTTGGCCTTGGTCTTGTCGGTTGCGGCGGTGGTGCCGGCAAGGGCTCCGCTGCTGGCTCTGCCGCGGCCAAGGATGTGAAGGGCGCTGCGGAGTCCAAGAAGCTCGTGGTGGGCTTTGATAAGTCCTATCCTCCGTACGGCTTTATGGGCGACGATGGTGAGTACACCGGCTTTGATCTCGATCTTGCCAAGGCTGTTGCCGATAAGCAGGGCTGGGAGGTCAAATACGAGGCCATCGACTGGGATGCCAAGGATACGCTGCTTAACTCGGGCGCCATCAACTGCATCTGGAACGGCTTTACCATGGAGGGCCGTGAGGACGATTACACGTTTTCCGAGCCGTACATGCTCAACGAGCAGGTGCTGGTGGTCAAGAAGGACGCGGGCATCAAGAGCTGGGACGATCTTGCCGGCAAGACCGTGATTACCCAGACCGATTCCGCTGCGCAGGATGTGCTCGAGGGCGAACAGAAGGATCTGGCGGCGACGTTTGCCACGCTCGACACGATCGGCGAGTACAACACGGCCTTTATGCAGCTCGAGAGCGGCGCGGTCGATGCCGTGGCTTGCGACCTTTCGATTGCCCAGTATCAGCTTGCCGCCAAGCCCGATGCTTATACGCAGCTTGATGAGCCGCTGTCCAGCGAGCACTACGCCGTCGGCTTTAAGAAGGGCGACACCAAGTCGGCCGACGCCGTGACCGAGTCGCTCAAGGCACTCTACGATGACGGTACGGTTAAGGACCTGTGCGATAAATATGCAAGCTATGGTCTTTCCTTCGACAACTGGGTGCTCAAATAGCGGCTTTCCCAGGCACCCGATTTTGCCGTTCAAACCGTCGCTTGCGTACATTTAGTACGCGGCGCTCCTCTTTCACGGCAAACTCGGGCACCTGGAAAACCCGCTTTAGCATTGGGTTCGCTGTTCCGTTACTGTGAAAGAGAGCTTGGGTTGTCTATTCAGGTCATGATGCAGATGCTTGGCCAGGGATTCTTGGTCAGTTTGCAGCTGTTTGTACTGACGCTGCTCGGGTCGATTCCGCTGGGAATCCCCGTGGCGTTTATGCGCATGAGCAAAATCGTGCCGCTTCGCTGGATTGCGCGCATCTACATTTCGGTCATGCGCGGTACGCCGCTCATGCTGCAGATGTTTGCCATCTACTTTGCCCCGTACTACGTGTTTGGCATTTCGCTCACTCCCGATTCCAAGTGGACGGCGTGCGTCGTGGCGTTCATCATCAACTACGCCGGTTACTTTGCCGAGATCTATCGCTCGGGCCTGCAGTCCATTCCGCGCGGTCAATACGAGGCAGCCGAGGTGCTGGGCTATTCGCGCATGCAGACGTTTCTGTATATCGTGATGCCGCAGGTCGCCAAGCGTATTCTGCCTGCGATGGGCAACGAGATCATCACGCTGGTCAAGGACACGTCGCTGGCGTTTGCCATTGGCGTGGGTGAGATGTTCTCGACGGCCAAGGCGCTGGTCGCCTCGCAGGTGAGCATGGTGCCGTTTGCGATCGCGGCGCTAATCTACTGGGTCTTTAACTTCGTCGTCGAGATGCTGCTGGGCGCTGCCGAAAAGAAGCTGGACTATTACCATGACTAACTCAGTGATGAAAATCGAAAGCGCGCGCAAGGCGTTTGGCGGCAATGAGGTGCTCAAGGATATCTCGCTCGAGGTCAAGCGTGGCGAGGTCGTGGCGATTATCGGGCCTTCGGGTGGCGGCAAGTCCACGCTGCTGCGGTGTGCCACGCTGCTCGAGACACTCGACGGAGGCTCACTCTCGTTTGGTGACCTTGCCGTTGCGACGGATGCGGGTTCGGGCGCGGTCTATGCGAAGGGCGATGTGCCCAAGCGGGCACGCTCGCGATTCGGCCTGGTGTTCCAAAATTACAACCTGTTCCCGCACTATACCGTGATGAAAAACATCATCGATGCTCCGATTCGCGTGCTCAAGCGCCCGCGCGAGCAGGCTGAAGCACGTGCGCGTGAGTTGATCGCGCAGATGGGGCTTACGGGCAACGAGAACAAGGTGCCATGTGAGCTTTCGGGCGGTCAACAACAGCGTGTGAGTATCGCCCGCGCCTTGGCGCTCGATCCGGAGATCCTGTTCTTTGATGAGCCGACTTCGGCGCTCGATCCCGAGCTGACGGCCGAGGTGCTGCGTGTCATTAAAGACCTTGCCGCGCAGAATATGACGATGGTGATCGTGACCCATGCGATGCAGTTTGCGCGCGATGTTGCCGACCGCGTGATCTTTATGGACGGCGGTCGCATTGTCGAGGAGGGTCCTGCCGAGCAGGTTATCGACCATCCGCGTGAGCAGCGCACCCGTGAGTTCTTGAGCCGTATCGAGGGATAGGCTCAGGTATTTACTCAACTATTAATTGAGGCGAAGCCGCCGCAGGTCTTACGGTCTGTGGCGGCTTTTTGTTTGCATCGACGGGGTTCAATAATCGCCTCACAAGCTTGTCTCTTCCTCTCGCCGCCTGTATTCATACGTGCGCCGAAAGGTATGCATGGACAGCCGCCCGTGAGGGTAGGGTGGTGGCATAGGACATTTGGAGGGTGAGTCGGCTCGGCTGCCGACCATGCTGCTCCCGGGATGGCACCGACCGCGAACTCTCCCCGTTGGCGTCGCGCATTGCGCGCGGCCCTGCAAGGAGGTCATCATGGGTGCTCCCAAGACCGGTAACGTAAGGAACGTGGTGCTCGTAGGCCAAGGCGGGGTGGGCAAGACTTCACTCGCCGAAGCCATGCTCCACCTTTCCGGCAAGACCGCCCGCCTGGGCGGCCACGACGGCACCAAGCCCACGCTCGACTATGACCCCGAAGAGGTCAAGCGTGCGTTTTCCATCTCGACGACCATTGCGCCGATCGACTGGAAGGGCGCTCGCATCAATGTGCTCGATGCCCCGTGCTATCCTGATTTTATCGGCGACGCCTTTGCCGCGATGAGCGTCTGCGAGACGGCTCTGTTTGTGGTCGACGCCGAGGCCGGCCCGCAGCCTACGACGGTTAAGCTCTGGTATGCCGCCGAGGACCTGCGCCTGGCGCGTGCGGTGTTCGTAAACCGCCTGTCGCGCTCCGAGGCCAGCTTTGCGACCACAATGGACCTGCTGCAGGAGCGCTTTGGTACGCGCCTGGGCGCCGTGACTCTTCCCTGGGGCGAGGGCGAGGACTTTGACGGCATCATCGACCTGGTGCGCATGAAGGCGCGCCATTGCAACGGCGCCGAAGCCGTTGAGTCGGAGATTCCCGAGGAGTATCGTGCCCAGGCCGAGGAGGCCCATGACCATCTGTGCGAGCTGGTGGCCGAGGCTGACGACGAACTGATGATGAAATACCTGGAAGGCGAGGAGACGCTGACGCAGGAGGAGCTTGAAGGCCTGCTGTCGAAGGCGATCGCTGAGCGCATCTTTGTGCCGGTCTTTGCGGGCGATTGCATTAAGGAGCAGGGCGTCAACTCGCTGATGGATGACATCGCAACGTATTTCCCAGCGCCGACCGACTATGGCGAGATGCCGCTCATCGACGGTGATTCGCTTAAGATCTCGAGTGACGATGACCGTCCGGTGGCGTTTGTGTTTAAGACACTGGCCGATCCGCAGCAGGGCCACATCAGCTTTATCAAGGTGCTGACGGGCACGCTTGAGCCGGGCCTCGAGCTGGTCAACGCGCGCACGCGCAAGGGCGATCGTCTGGCTCACCTGTATGTGATGTGCGGCCGCGATATGACCGAGGTTGGCCATGCCTATGCCGGCGACATTATCGTGGTACCCAAGCTGGCTGCCGAGACGGGCGATACGCTCTCGATTACCGGCAAGGTCGAGGCTGCGGCGTTTAAGTTCCCCAACTCGCAGTACCGCATCGCCATCGAAGCCGAGAACCGCGGCGACGAGGAGAAGCTCTACACGTTTATCGAGAAGGCCTGCAAGGCAGACCCGACCATGAGCATCGATCGCGACGAGGAGACCGGCCAGACTATCATCTCCGCCGTGGGTGAGGCGCAGGTTTCGGTCCTGCTCAATCGCCTTGAGGACCGCACCAAGGTCGCCGCCAAGAGCGTGCCGATCCGCATTCCGTATCGCGAGACCATCCGCCGCACGGCGAGCGCCCAGGGCCGCCACAAGAAGCAGACTGGCGGTGCCGGCCAGTATGGCGACTGCTGGCTGCGTGTTGAGCCGCTCATTGGGCCCGACGGCACGAGCGATGGCTATGAGTTTGTGGACGAGGTTGTAGGTGGCCGTATTCCGCGCTCGCTGATCCCCGCCGTGGACAAGGGTGTCCAGGAGACCATGAAGGACGGTATTATTGCCGGCTACCCGCTCACGGGCATTCGCGTGGCTGTGTACGACGGCTCGTATCACAGCGTCGACTCCAACGAGATGGCGTTCCGCGCGGCGGCCCGCATCGGCCTGCGCAAGGCATGCGCCGATGCCGACCCGGTGGTGCTGGAGCCTATCGAGGAAATCACGGTGACGATCCCCGAGAGCTACGCCGGCGCCGTGATGGGCGACATCTCGGCATCGCGCGGTCGCGTGACGGGCATGGAGACCGATGAGCGCGGCGATACCGTGGTCATTGCCCAGGCGCCTCTCGCCGAGCTGACGGATTACTCGACGCGTCTGCGCTCTATCACGCGCGGCACGGGCGACTTTACCATGAAGCCCGCCGGCTACGAGCAGGTGCCCTATGACGTTCAGGCCAAGCTGGTCGAGCGCTATGAGGAGGGCCGCGCCAAGTAGCGTGTGGCGTTGCCTGCAACATACATGCCGATGCAAGGGCCACTCTGGGCAATCCGGGGCGGCCCTTTTTTGATTCCTGGGGGACGGGGGAAACGGACCATGTTAGGTTTTGGGGCAGCTTGGTCGGCCCTAGTCCCCCGAGGCCTGGTTGCGGCCGGTGGCGTAGTCGATCTGCACGTGCGGCTGCAGGTTGTAGCAATATACGTGGAAGCAGAGGGTCTTGCCGTGGTCCTCGACCGATTGCGCCTCGAGGCGCACGCCACGGCAGACAAGTTCCTCTTCGTTATACATGGGCGTGACGCGGTAGAGCACATGGTTGCCCGTATCGCGAATATAGTTGAGAATCTGCTCTTCAAACGGTAGCATGCCCGTCTCGTTGAGATAGCGCGTGCCGGTGAGGAGATTCTTACGGTTGGCGTTTTCGCCGCAGAGCGACCAGGCGATAAGGTGGCAGCGGTTGTAGAGGCTCTGGCCCGGAATAAAGTCGTAGCGCTGCTGACGCCATCCAGCGGGATGGATACGCGAGATATCGCCGCGCTCGCCTTGACCGAGTGATTCGGGGCCCACGCAGGCGAGCGCTTTGCGGGTGCGGCCCAGGCTGTCGAGCTTGGAGAATTTCTTAAAGCAGCCCTCTTCTGTAGCGCGCTCGTATTCATCGAGCGTGAATGATGGTGTGCCGAGCGGGTGCGTGCTGTCGGTGCGAAGGGCAACGTAGGGGTTGCCGGCGTAGTCGGGAATGCTGCTGAGATATACGCCGCGGGCGCGGTCGAGATCGGGGTTTTCGACCTCGTCGATGGGGGTGGCAGTGCTATCTGCGGAAGTGCCGTCGTCGGTGCCGGCTACGGTGGATTCGGAGCCATCGCCAGAGTCCTGGCTGTTTTGGGAGTCCGAGGAGCTCGCTGTTCCCGATTCGAGCCGGGCGACCAGGTCCGCCTCGTCGTCGGTGCGGCTGGGGCTTTCGTTTTGCTTTTCGGCCAGAGCTGCCGCCTGCTCATCGCTTTGCGGCGACAGCAGCTTGGGCGCCCCGTCGAGCGATCCCGTAAACAGCGCAAACCCCAGCACCACGGCGGTGCCGATGGAAAGTACTTGCTTGTAGGCGGACTTGCGCGACATGGAGGCTCCTGGATGGACGGTTCGGAATCTACCAGTCTAGCAGGTGCCGGCAGGGGTCGCTCTACCGAACAAATACTTAAAGATTGGGAGACGCGCTATCGATCCATTTGCCCTAGAAGGGGTTGCGATGGTTGGGACGTGTGGGGCTCGACGTTTCCCCAGATAAAACCTGCCAAAATAAACCTGTCCCCTTTTAGAAGGTCGGCAACAATTTATGTGGTTCAGGTTGAGCATGCGCGAGCGAGCAGGTTTCGGGTGCGGCAAGGTGACGTGAAACAAGCGGGCGCTGACCTTTTGGTCGCGCCCGTGCAGTTGAACGTCAGATTGCCGTGCCCGGGGCCTGCGCAGCGCCGAGCAGTTACGCTGTTTGTAAAACGGCGTAACTTAAAGGTTCATGTTGCCGTGGATGTAGGGGGTAACCTCGGGGGAGATGTGGCCGCAGCCCAGTTCGCGCAGCGCGGACTCGATAGCGGCGGGCAGCGGGGTCTTGCCCTTGTCGTCGACGGCGGTACCGCCGAGGGCGGCAATCTTTGCGACATCTGCGGGAGCGGCTTCGATATGCATGCAGCCGCCGACCAGGCGTGCGCGGACCTGAGCCAGGTTAAGATCGTGCAGGTAATCCTCGCAGGCGCGGATTAAATCGACCTTCTCACGCGTAAGCTCCTCGCCCGTGGGGACGCGCGTGGCCAGACAGGCTCCTGCCGGCAGGTTCCAGACGGGATAGCCCCAGGCGCGCAGCAGCTCGCGCTCCTCGTCCTTGGTAAAGCCGACCTCCATAAGCGGCGAGCGCACGCCGAGCTCCTGGGCGGCGCGCATGCCGGGGCGGTAGTCGCCGCGGTCGCTTGCATTGCTGCCGTCGATGACGGTGGGAAAGCCCAGTGACTTGGCGTGGTTGACGATGGCGGTAAAGCCGGCGCGCTTGCAGTGGTAGCAGCGGTCGGCATCGTTGCAGGCTACCTGGGGGAGCTGCAGCTGATCGACCGAAAGGTTGAGCACAGGGAGCTTAAAGTGCGCGCCCTCATCGCCCCGTCCGTCAACGGCCCGCTCAAACGAAGCCTGCTCGGGCGTACCGATGAGTGGCGTGGTGAGGTGAACAAGCAATGTGCTGGTGGGCATGATGCGGGCGCAGGCCGCGGCCAAAAAACTGCTGTCGACGCCACCGGAAAAGCCGATAGCGACGCGTCCGTATGCCAAAAGCAGCTGCTCGAGTGCTGCGAGTTTGTCCTGAAGCTCCTCTGCAGGTGCGGTAGTGTTTGAAAGCATGAAAGTTCCTTACAGTTATTAAAGCTCGGATGAAACTATAATCCCACCGAGCTGCTTGTCATAAGACTTCCAGCTATGTAACGAAAGTGCAATATGCTATATACGTTATATACAAGCTTGTAAAGTGCGGTAGAGTGGCAGTAATGCAATCCGGCGAGGGAGACCGATATGATCAAGGCTGTTATTTTTGACATGGATGGAACGCTGGTCGATACCGAGCGTTTGGGGATTAGGGCCTGGAAGGCAGGCGCCGCTGAGCTGGGGCTCGCGATTGATGAAGCGCTGATCCATCAGTTTATCGGTCGCACGCTACCCGATGTCATGAACATCCTCGATAAGCATTACGGCAGCAGCGAAACCGCTGAGGCGATCTATCGTCGTCATAAGGAGATTCGCGACGAGATGGTCAAGACCGACCTGGAGCTTAAGGCCGGCGCCGCCGAGTGCCTAGACGAGCTGCTGGTCGCGGGCTATCACGTGGGCCTTGCGACGTCGTCGCGCCACGTCACGGCCGAGCGCAACCTTAAAATGGTCGGTCTCTTTGACAAGTTTGAGACCGTAACCTGCGGCGAGGATGTCGTACACGGCAAGCCCAATCCCGAGATGTATCTGCTCGCCTGCGAACGCGCGGGCTTTGCTCCCGAGGAATGCGCGGTGGTCGAGGATTCGCGCAACGGCTGCGTGTCGGGCATCACGGCCGGCTGCCATGTCTTCGCCGTTCCCGATATCGTGCCGCTGCCGCAGGACGTGGTGGATGGCTGCGAGGCCGTGCTCGATACGTTGTTCGATCTGACGGCGGCGGTCAAGGCCGTGCTCTAGACAATTGCGGTGTTGAAACGAGCAATTACCCACGTTTGCGCTTAAGCAAAAGGGGCCCGGCAATGGTCGGGCCCCTTTTGCTTAAGCGGCGACTTGGCATACTTGCGCGCGTGCTATAGATACGCGCCCAGGTTGATGGCGGTGGCTTCGGCGTGGTTGCTTGCCTGGGTGCTGGCGCGTTCCAGCAGGAACGGGCGCACGAGTTCTTGGCGGTTGATGTCCTCGATGGCTGTGACCGCGGTGACGGTGCGCGCTGCAGAGCCGATGCGGACGCGCTTGGTCTTTGCCGGCGCCTTGTTCTCGATTTGCTCCATGAGCAATTGAACACCCTTGCGGCCAATTTCGTAGCCCGGCGGCGCCACGGTGGTAAGGGGGACCGACCCGCTCCAGGCAAGTGGATTGCCGTCGCAGCCGGCCACGCGGACCTGCTCGGGGACGGAGATGCCTTTATCGACCAGCGCTGAGATGACGCCCGAGGCCAGTACGTCGGTGAGGCCGATGACAAAATCGGGGCGCTCGTCGCCGGAACGCTCGGCGATTTGGGCACCGATGCTGTAGCCGTCGGCTGCGGTATTCCACTCTCCAGCGTCAATGACCTCAATTTTGATATCGGGATGCAGGGCGAGGGCCTTGTGGATGCCAAGTACGCGCAGGGTGAGCTGCATAAATGCCGCTCTGCCCACAACGGTGATATGGCGTGCGCCACGAGCAACGGCGAGCTCGGCGATAATGCGCCCCTGCGCCTCGTTGTCGGCGGCTGCGTAATAACCGGGTTCGGAACAGTGGATGTCCAGATGGACAATCGGCACGGGCATCTTGGTCATAGCGGGGTGCCAGTCGGGGGACGCCATGGGCTGAACCATGACGCCGGACATCTGCGTGCCCATAAAGTAGCGCAGGTAATGGTCCTGGAGAATGCCGTCGTTATCGGCGTTGGCGATGAGCAAGTCATAGCCGTGCTTGCGTGCCTCGTTGTGGGCACCGCTGGCAATCTGGAGCGAAAAGCCGTGATCGAGACGGGGGAGGACCAGGCCAAAGGACTTGGTGGCGCCGCCTGCGAGCTGACGAGCGCTTTGGTTGGGCAGGTAGCCAAGGCGATTGATGGTCTCGTTGATGAGCTTGAGAGTCTCGGGGCGCAGCTTTTCGGGGTGATTGAGCGCGTTGGAAACCGTGCCCAGCGAGACCCCTGCCTCGCGCGCGACGTCGCTGATTTTTACCTTTGCCATAGCGGCCCCTTTGATGCGTTTCAAGTACAAGCCAGATTGTAGCATCGCCCGCCCCCAGGGTGTCAAAACCTGCCAATTAGGGACAGGTTTATTTTGGCAGGTTTTATCTGGGCAAACGCCGTTGCCAGCGCGACCACCACGAAGGGGACAGGCACCTCTGTGGTGGTTTGAGCTCCCCGGGCCTTCAATTGTCTCGATCTGTAACATCTGGACGGCAAAACCGGCTCTACCTGTTACAGATCGAGACATAGCGCAGGGGCCGAACTGTAATGTCTCGATCTGTAACACTAAGCCGGCTTCCGGAGCCCCAGATGTTACAGATCGAGATCTTTCGCTGGGACAGAGCGCCGCCCCGGTCCAAACCACCACAAAGGTGCCTGTCCCCTTTGTGGTGGTTTGGACCGGCTGGACGTGTGTGCATCGGGTGGTATCTAAGTTGAGATACCACTTCTGGTATATCAGCTTGCGTTTGCGTGAGTACAATACTCGAACGTCGTACGTCTCAGCGCCCCTTGTGCGTGGACGTCTTGCAGTCACGCGAACGAAGGGATTTATCCTATGTGCGGAATTGTCGGCTACACCGGCTCTGATATTGCAAAGAACATCCTGGTTACGGGCCTCAAGCGTATGGAGTATCGCGGCTATGACTCCTCGGGCGTCGCACTCGAGGTGGGCGAGGGCGCCGCGGCGCACCTCGACGTCATCCGCCGCGTGGGCAAGGTCGCGGGCCTGGAGAGCGAGCTTTCCAACATCGACAGCGACGCTACCTGCGGTATCGGCCACACCCGTTGGGCTACCCACGGCAAGCCCTCCGTCGTTAACGCTCATCCCCACACCAGCTGCGACGGTCGTATCGCCATCGTCCACAACGGCATCATCGAGAACTTCGCCGAGCTGCGCGAAGAGCTGGAGGGCCGCGGCCATCACTTTAAGAGCGAGACCGATACCGAGGTCTTCGCGCATCTGATCGAAGAGGCTTATGCCGAGACGCACGACCTGATGGCCTCCGTGCGCGAGGCTTGCGCCCACGTGGTCGGTGCCTATGGTCTGGCCGCCGTGTGCGCTGACGAGCCCGGCGTGATCGCCGTGGCCCGCAAGGATTCCCCGATCGTAGTCGGCGTGGGCGAAACCGGCTCCTATGTTGCTTCCGATGTCATCGCGCTCATCGACGCCACCCGCGATGTCGTGGTGCTCGAGGACGGTCAGTTTGCCAAGCTCACGCCCGCGGGCGTCGAGTACACCGACGAGGCCGGCAACGTTATCGAGCCCAAGGTCACCCACATCGACTGGGACCTGGACATGGCCGAAAAGGGTGGCTACTCCGACTTTATGCTCAAGGAGATTCACGAGCAGCCGCGCGTCGTGCGCGATACGCTGGTGGGTCGTATGACCCCCGCCGGTGAGCTCGATATCGACGAGCTGGGCCTGTCCCTCGAGGAGCTCAACGACATCGATCGTGTCTACGTGATCGCCTGCGGCACCAGCTATCACGCCGGACTCATCGCCAAGAACCTTATTGAGGGCTGGGCTCGCATCCCCACCGAGGTTGAGGCGGCCAGCGAGTTCCGCTACCGCAACCCCATCATCACACCGACGACGCTCGTCGTTGCCGTGTCCCAGTCGGGCGAGACGGCCGATACCCTCGCCGCCATTCGCGACGCGCGCATCAAGGGTGCCAAGGTCTTCGGCATCACCAACGTGGTTGGTAGCCCCGTGGCGCGTGAGAGCGACGGCGTCATCTACACTAAGGCCAACAAGGAGATCGCGGTCGCCTCGACCAAGAGCTTCATCGGCCAGGTCGTGAGCCTTACGCTGCTGGCTTTGCTGTTGGCGCAGGTTAAGTACCGTCTGACCACCAAACAGGCGCGCATGCTGTTCCGCGAGCTTTCCGATACGGCCGAGCAGATCCAGTGGATTTTGGACACGCAGACCGAGGCCGTGCACGAGGCCGCCCTGCTGTGCAAGGACGCGCAGTCGGCATTGTTTGTGGGCCGCGGTATGGGCGCTGCCATCTCCTACGAGGGCGCGCTCAAGCTCAAGGAGGTCAGCTACCTGCACGCCGAGGCGTATGCTGCCGGCGAGATGAAGCACGGCCCCATCGCACTGATCGATCCGGGCTTCCCCGTCATCGCCGTGGCCACCAAGAGCGCTACCTACGACAAGACCGTGTCGAACCTTATGGAGTGCAAGGCGCGTGGCGCCAAGGTCATCGTCGTTGCCACCGAGGGTGACGAGGAGATCAACAAGATCGCCGACTGCATCATTCGCGTGCCGGCCGTCCGTGATGTGTTCAGCCCCATCACGGCGAGCGTCCCGCTGCAGCTGCTCGCCCGCGAGGTCGCCATCCTGCGCGGCTGCGACGTCGACCAACCTCGTAACCTGGCGAAAAGCGTTACTGTCGAGTAGTTGGTTCCGCCGTTCTAACGACCAAGGCCCGGCTCCGCGTCATCAGACGGAGCCGGGCCTTTTTGTACGGAGAAACCACCACAAAGGTGCCTGTCCCTTTTGTGGTGGTTTTGGCAGGTTAGCGGAGCTTGCTGGTCTCGAAGTACTCGGGGAACTGGTCCAGAACCTCGGTTTGGTTGCGGAACATCATGTGCAGGTGCTTGCTGACCAAAAAGCTCGCTTCGATGGGGTCGCGACCGGCGATAGCGCGGCGAATCTGCTTGTGCTCGTTCACGATGTCCTGATTGTCGAGAACCTGCGTGGCGGCGCGCAGCCAGCGGAAGCGCTCCAGGTCGGCATTGGTCTCCTCGAGCCACGACCACACAGTGCTGCGGCATGCGATGCTAAAAATCATGTGATGCATGAGGTTGTCGCTCAAAAAGAAGCCGATGCGATCCTCTTCGGCCATGGCCTTTTCCTGCAGCGCGATGGCGCGGTCGAGCTGCTCGATGCCGGCCGACGTGGCGCGCGCACAGCACTCCACGATCACCTGCTTTTCCAGATGCTCGCGGATGTAACAGGCACTCTCGGCAAGGGTGAGGTTGATGGGTGAGACGTAGGTGCCGCTCTGGGGCACGGTGCGCACCAGGCCTTCCTGCGCCAAGCGAACCAAAGCCTCGCGCACGGGCGTGCGCCCCATATCCAGGTCGTCGCAAAGTTGCTTGACGCCCAGCTTTTCGCCCGGCTTGTAGTCCAGGTAGACGATTTTGCGTCGAATGGTGTGGTAGGACTGGTCCTGTAGGCTCGTTTCCTGCTCGCCGACGTGCATCGATTCTTCCATAGCGCCTCGCAACTGTTCTATCAAACTCATATGTCAGTTGTTAATTATGCCGCGAATCAGCTTTCCGCGGTGGGTAATTCGGCTGTTGCCCAAGAACTATTGCGGCATCTTAGTCTTTGTTTACGCAAGGCTGCGCTCAATGTTGCCGTATCATAAGCCGTCGCAAACGTGAAAGAGAAAGAAGGAATCCCATATGCAACTGGCGAATATCGTACGCGAGCGCTGGAAGGGTGTCTTGTTCTGCCTGATCATCGCTATCCCCGCAACGCTGCTCGGCAAACAGATTGAGGTGGTCGGCGGTCCGGTATTCGCCATCCTCTTCGGCATGGTTCTGGCGCTCGTCTTTCCCAAGAATCGCCGCGAACAGCTCGCCGTCGGTGTCACCTATACGTCTAAAAAAGTCTTGCAGTACGCGGTTGTCCTGCTTGGCTTTGGCATGAACCTCTCCCAGATTCTGTCCAAGGGCGCCCAGTCGCTACCGATTATCGTGGCGACAATCTCGACCTCGCTTGTCATCGCCTTTGTGCTCTGCCGCGTTATGAACGTGCCGAGCAAGATCGCGACGCTTGTGGGCGTGGGCTCGTCAATTTGCGGCGGTTCTGCCATCGCCGCGACCGCGCCCGTCATCGATGCCGACGATCGCGAGATTGCCCAGGCTATTTCGGTCATCTTCCTGTTTAACGTTATCGCGGCGCTCGTGTTTCCGACGCTCGGCGGTATGCTCGGGCTGACCAACGAGGGCTTTGGCCTGTTTGCCGGCACCGCCATCAACGACACCTCGTCCGTAACGGCTGCAGCGAGCGCTTGGGACAGCATGCATCCCGGCGCCAATGTGCTCGAGAGCGCCACGGTGGTCAAGCTCACCAGGACGCTGGCCATTATTCCCATCACGTTGGTCCTCGCATGCTGGCAGATGCATCTGGCGCGCAAGGCCGGCGGCGACGCCAAAAGCACGTTCTCGCTTAAACGCGCGTTTCCCATGTTTGTGCTGTTCTTTGTGCTGGCGAGCGTAATCACCACGGTGCTTCAGCTTCCCGTGTCCATCACGGCGCCCATCAAGGAGCTGTCGAAGTTCTTTATCGTGATGGCCATGGCGGCTATTGGCTTTAATACCGATATCGTCGAGCTGGTCAAAAAGGGCGGCAAGCCCATCGCGCTGGGCTTTTGCTGCTGGATTGGCATTGCGTGCATGAGTTTGGGAATGCAGCACGTGCTGGGAATCTGGTAGAGAAGTAGCTTATTCGCGTGCTGGTTGCTGGTTGCTGGTGAGCGCAAGCCTGCGGTGGAGCGATAGGAGCTCTTGCGGGTATGGCTTGTCCGCAGGTTTATAAGTCCCGAAGAGCTCTTATCGCCCCGCCAGGATGGCGATGCGGGGCAACACCTATACTCGCAGGACGGCGCTTTCTGCCCTATAGTGTTTGGTGAGCAATATCGTTCAATTTTGAAACACTCGGTCGTGCGACCGTCGGCGGTTGCACGTCGCCGCGGACAGGGGCAAATCATGAATAGCGATGCCAAGCTGAACATCTTGACCGAGGCCCTGGCTGCTGCCGGGGCCTCGGCATTGGCAATCGATGCGCGTGGGGACGTCGTGATTTCGACCATGAATGACGCGGCGCTTGAGCGGGATGTGGCGGCTTTTGTCGCTGAGCGCCTCGACCGTATAGGAGACGGCGCGCGTCTGGTTATGGGGCGCGCGGGTACGCGCCTGATCCTGACCGTTCGCCCCACCGACAAAGAGGGTGGGGGCCTTTGGGTCGTCGTGGTCCGCGAGGTGCGCGGCGCCGCGGCACATGCGGGCATCGAGTGGCTCAACGCCGGCGAAGTTGAGGCCCGCTACGAATCGAGCGCGTACGGCATCGTTGAGGGGGCGGCCTCGGTAGCTGCGCCGGTCGCCGAGAGCTACGCGCGGGGTGTGCCCCTTATGCTCGAGGGCGAGCTGGGAGCGGGTCAGATCGAGATCGCCAAGCGCCTCTATCTGGACGGTCCTTTTGCCGATCAACCCTTTGTTGCCGTTGCGCTCGATGAGCTTACCGATCGCGGTTGGCGCCACGTGCTCAAAAGCGCCGAATCGCCGTTGTTCCAAACGGGGCTGACACTTTGCATTGCGGGCTGGAATGCGGTTGGCCCCCAGCGCCTTCGCGAGCTCGTTTCCACGATGGCCGACACCGCGTTGGCGACGCGCTGCCATGTGGTGCTGACGGCGAATGACATGCCGGGCGGCAGCGAAAGTGATCAAGCCGCCTTTGTGACCGAGCGCTTCGCCTGTGCGGTGAGCGTGGCGCCGGCAATCGTCAAGCAGGGAGCCATGTCGCAAAAGATTGCGCGCTATTTGGAATATCTCGCTGGTGCATTTGGGACGGCAGCGCCCACGCTGTCTGCCGCGGCGACGAAGGCGCTCGATGCTTACCGCTGGCCGCGCAACTATCTGCAGCTCCGCGAGGTCTCGGAACGACTGTATATATTGGTGGGGACGGGCACGGTGGATCGCGCTGTGGCGGAGGAAGTGCTAGCCCAAGAGGACGTGATTAAGACCGCAACCTTTGGCGCCCCGACACTCGAAAGCGACCTGTATATCCTGCGACCGTTGGCCGATACCGAGCGAGATATCGCGCATCTGGTTGTAGATCATCTCCACGGCAACCGAACCCGTGCGGCGGAGGTGCTGGGCATAAGCCGAACAACGCTGTGGCGCTTGCTGAAGGACGATGACCGTTGAGCGAGGCGCCCGTGACCGCGCGCGACGCGTGTGCTACAGTCCAAAGCGTTATTGTTTCGATTTGGTTACGGCGTGCGGGGGCGTATGGCTGAGACTACAAAACCGAGCCGCAGAAGGCGGAGCGCCGCACCGGTCAACCGACGCACGACATCGGTGACGTGGGGCAAACACGCCTCGGGGTTTGATGGTTCGTTCAAGCGCACTAAATACGGCTATCCTTCGGCAAGCGCCCGCTTGGCCATGCAGGCAGAGTCCTCGTTGTGGGGCCGCAAGTGCGTGGTGGGCTCAAAGCTCAAGCACGACGGCACGCTCGGTTACATCAGCCGCGGGGCGGCTCGTCGCAGCGGACTCAATCCGGCTGGTTGGCATCGTTATGTTCCGATCGCGGTCGTCATTGCGGTGATCATCATCGCACTCGCTGCGCTTGGCTACGCCGGCGGCGGCGCCAACTTGGACGCAGTGTTTAAATCGCCCGAGCTCGCGCATGCAGGCACAGAAGTTGTCGAGGGCGCTCAGACCCAGACGGGCGTCGCGCCCCAGCGCGGTATCGTTGCGGCGGCCTCCACCATCGCCGACGCTCAAAAGGACGAGGGCGAACAGGGCGACGGCGCCGAAACGACCCACACGAGCGAAACGACGACAACTCCATCGGCAAGATAAGTTGCGAGTGGGTCAGCCGTTCGTTAGAACGGCGGAACTAATTACCTAACGTACACCACGTTGTCGCGGCGGGGTTTGGGCTCGGGTAGCGTGTCTTCGGCATAGCCCAGAATGCAGTGACCGACACCGCGCAGGCTGCCGTCGGCGGGCAGGCCCCAGCTGGCCAGCAGCTCCAGGCCCTCGGGCGAGTCAAAGACCTCATGCGCGCGGTGAATCCAGCATGAGTCGACACCCAGTGCATAGGCGGCGTTGAGCAGGTTGCCCATGGCGAGCGATCCGTCTTCCAGGTGCGTGGGCACGCTGCGGTCGACCAGTACCACCACAACGGTCTTGGCGCCATAGAAGGGGTCGCTGTTGCTGCCCATGACCTGGGCGTTGAGCTGTGAGAGACGCTCGACGGTCGCGGGGTCGGTGACGGCGACAAACGTCACCGGTTGGCGGCCCATGCCGCTCGGTGCATATTGGCCGGCTTCGATAATACGTGCAAGCTTTTCGGCCTCGACGGGACGATCGCTGTATTTGCGGCAGCTGCGGCGGTGGATGAGTGCTTCGATAGTCTCCATGGTGTCTCCTTGCGGTGGCGTTGCAGATGCCCCGTTCATACCCGTCGGGCTCAAACGAT
Source organism: uncultured Collinsella sp. (assembly GCA_902475525.1). GTDB lineage: Bacteria > Actinomycetota > Coriobacteriia > Coriobacteriales > Coriobacteriaceae > Collinsella. The sequence continues at coordinate 93,963 of CABRZS010000005.1, read as the reverse complement.
AGACGGTCAATTGCCCGGCCAAAAGGGTAGATTCCAATTGGGAAAGTAGGTTTGCATAAAAGTACCTTCAGAATGTGACAAACAAATGGGATGGTTAAACGTTTTATCCCGTCTACCCTGCGGTTTTTTACCACTTGCCTAAATGACGAACGCATAACCTCTGATAAAGGTTTTACTAAAGGAGTACCAGCGTTTATCAATGCGCCGTGGTGGCGCCGGGCCAGGAGGTAACATCATGTTCCAGGCTGGAGATGTCGTCGAGACCGACTTCGAAGGATTTCTGAAGCTGCTGCGTTCCAAGACGCGCGCTTTTGTGACGATTGACGATCACGAGTACTACATCACGCACACCGATGGCTATTGGCGTGTTCAGGATTGCGAGGCCCTCAACGACAAGGGCCACTTTACTGACTGCTCCGAGCTGGTCAACACGGTCTGCGAGGTCGTCGAGCTGCCGTGGATTGCCGGCAAGAGCCTGCATGACAGCTTCTCGGGCGCTACGGTCTATGAGGCCGTCGCCGCTTAACGGGCAATAAAACCCGATTTTCACGTGACCGCTGGCGCTGCCCCCGAGCCGGCGGTCTTTTTCTGCCGATAGGCCATAAAAGTGCAAGCATTTGCGGAGAGCCTGTTGACGATAGTCAAAACTCGGACTAATCTAGAGATACAAAATTGGTCAAAAATCGGACAATCGAATGGTGGGATAGATGAATAGTGCGGTTACGCTGGTCGACTTCGACCGGTTGCTCAATGGACTCGACCATATCTATTCGGAGTTCTCGCGCGCCTGCGGTCTTTCGGACTGCGCTTACTGGATGCTCGTCGATACCAGCACGGCGGGCGGCAGTATTGCCGTAAGCCGCCTGACGAGCGAATGGTTCTACAGTAAGCAGACCATCAACTCGGCCATTAAAACCTTGACGGCGCGGGACTTTGCAACGTTGGAGTTTGCCGAAGGCAGCCGTAAGAACAAGGTTGTGCGTTTGACCGAAGCGGGCATGCGGTTTGCCGAGCGTTATGCGCTGCCGGCACTCAAGGCCGAGCAGCGAGCCTTTGGCGCGCTTGAGCCGTGTGAGCAACGCGAAATCATGCGCCTAATCGGAAAATTTTCCCATGCGCTCGGCGATGAGTGCGATGCCTTTAAGCAGCATATCGCTACCGAGAGCCAGGCCGAGAATCAAGGTGAGGGGGAGTCGTGCGACTCTTAATGAGGTTTATGAAGCCGTATCGCAGGCTTGTCGCGGTGACGTTGTTGGTGCTGCTAATCGACAACGTCGGCACACTGCTGGTACCCACGATGTTGGCGAACATGGTCAACACCGGTATCACCACGGGCGATGTCGACTACATTTTGCGTAACGGTCTCTACATGCTTATCGCGACCGGCATGGCCAGCGGCGGCGCGGTGTTGGGCTGCTATCTTTCGGCGCGCCTGGCCGCCAACGTGGCCTGCGATATCCGCAATGCCGTCTACGACAAGTCGCTCGAGCTGTCTGCCAGTGACTTTGAGCGCTTTGGCACGGGTTCGATGATCACGCGCTCGCTCAACGACATCAACGTGATTCAGCAGGCGATTCTGCAGACCATTCAGCTGGTGCTGCCGGTGCCGTTCCTGGCGGTGGCAGGCATCATCTTCGCCTGGCTCATCGATCCGGCCATGGGCATGCTTCTGGGCGTCGTGGTTGCGATCGTGCTGGTTGCGGCGGTCTTTACGGTTGCCAACGCGGCTCCGATTTTTATGCGCTTGCAGAGCTTTATCGACCGCATGAACGTGGTGCTGCGCGAAAACATCGTGGGCGTGCGCGTCATCCGTGCGTTTAACAAGGAGCGTCGTGAGGAACAGCGCCTGGACGAGGTGTTTAGCGACTACGCCGCCAACGCCATCAAAGTCAACCATCTGTTTGTGGGCCTCGACAGCTCCACCTTCTTTCTGATGAATATCGCCGAGGTGGCGGTACTGTGGGTGGGCGGCAACCGCGTGGGCGCCCACGCCATGCAGATCGCGAGCATCTCGGCGGTGCTGGAGTACGCGCTTCTGATCCTGTTCTTTGTGATGATGGCCCAGATGGTGGTGCTGACGCTTCCGCGTGCCGCCGCATGTCTGAACCGCGCACAGCAGGTGCTGGAGATTAAGCCGAGCATCGTCGATGGCCAGCGTACGCTCGATGCGGCCGCGTCCGACTCAAAGGACGGGGCCGATGCGGTCGCCGTGTTCGATCACATGTCGTTTCGCTTTGACGATGCCGACGAGGACACCCTGTGCGATCTGAGCTTTGCCTGTCGTCGCGGGCAGACCACCGCGATCGTGGGCTCGACCGGTTCGGGTAAGTCGACGGTGGCAAAGCTCTTGCTGCGTTTTCACGATGCCACGAAGGGCGCCATACGCCTCAACGGTATTGATCTGCACGACCTTTCGCAAGACGAGATTCGCGGGCGCATTGCCTATGTGCCGCAGAAGGCGTGGCTGTTCTCGGGCACCGTGGCAAGCAATCTGCGCTTTGGCAACGAGGACGCGACCGAGGCGGACATGCTTCATGCGCTGCAGGTTGCCCAGAGCACCTTTGTGCTCGATCAACCGCAGGGGCTCGATACCCCGGTTGCCCAGGGCGGTACGAACTTCTCGGGTGGTCAGCGCCAGCGCCTGGCCATTGCTCGCGCGCTCATGAAGCGCGCCGACCTGTATATCTTCGACGACAGTTTTTCGGCCCTGGACTTTAAGACCGATGCGGCCCTGCGCCATGCGCTGCAGGACGAGACGCGCGACGCCGCGGTGCTCATCATCGCGCAGCGCATCTCGACGATTCTGCACGCCGACCAGATTGTCGTGCTCAAGGATGGCGAGGTCGTGGGCTTGGGCACGCACGAGGAACTTATAGAAACCTGCGAGGTGTACCGCGCCATCGCGGAATCGCAAATGAAGGGAGGTGAGTAGCATGACCGGGGAGCTCAAGAAACGCAGCGACGCTATCGATGCCGTCGTTGTGGACGCGGTCGAAGCGGTCGAGCAGGCTGCCGCGTCGACCGAGCTGGATGATGCCGCCAGGGCCGCGGCCGAGCGTGAGGCTCGCCGCCAAGCGCTGTACGAGGAAAACGAGCGTGCCGAGGACGAGCGTGCCCGCGCGGAAGCAGAGCGCATGCGCGATGTGGACGACGAGGATGAGGACGAGAAACCCCGCGATACCTGGGCGACGGTGCGCCGCTTGTGGGGCGAGGCCGCCGGCGACCATTGGCGCTTCTACATCGTGTTTGCGAGCATCGTGTTCTACGTCATCTTTAACACCGCCGCGCCGGCATATAGCGCCCATGTTATCGACGAGCTGTGGGGCCATATACAGGTGGCGTTTGCCAGCGGAACCACCTTCAGCATCACCTGGGACCAATGCGGCAAGACCATCTTTGTCTACTTTTTGATCTGGACGGCTGCCGGGTCGTTCTATGCGTTGCAGAGCTTTTTGATGTCGAGTGTGGCCGAGCGACTCAACCTGCGTCTGCGCAACCGCATCGCGCAAAAGCTCAGCCGCCTGCCGCTCGCCTACTTTGACGCGCATCGCCCCGGTGAGGTGGTCAGCCGTGCGACCAACGACTTGGACAAGATGTCCGAGAGTATGCAGCGCGGATTGCTGCAGCTGCTGGTATCGATCGGTACCGTGACGGGTGCCATCATCATGATGTTCGTCTATAGCGTCAAGCTCACGTTGGTCTTTTTGGGCTTTACGGCGGTATCGCTGCTGGTGACCAAGGTGGTTTCGCGCCGTACGCATGATGTGACGGGCGAGCGTCAGGAGTGGGTGTCCAAAATCACGAGCGCGGTCGAGGAAGGCTATTCGGGCCGTTTGGTGATTCGCGCATTCAATCGCGAGCACCAGAGCTCTGCCGAGGTGCACGAGGCCTCGGGCGAGCTGGCCCGCGTGAGCACCAAGGCCGACTTTATGATCAACGCCGTCGGACCCGCGGTTCGCTTTATTGGTCGCCTGGCGCAGATCGTGATTGCGCTCGTGGGCTGCAGCATGCTGGTCGCCGGTCACATGACCGTCGGCGTGTTCCAGGCGTTCTTCCAGTTTATCTACGAGGCGTCCGAACCCATGACGCAGCTGTCGTTCACTTTCAACTCGCTGCAGGGCGCGCTGGCGAGTGCGGAGCGCGTGTTCGACCTGCTCGATGAGCCCGAGATGGAGGCCGATCCGCAGCCGAGCGAGGCTGCCAATCTGCCGGGTCGCGTGGAGGGCCGCGTCGCTTTTGAGCATGTGCGCTTTGGCTACACGCCCGAAAAGCCGCTCATGCGCGACGTGTCGTTTACCGCCGAACCGGGTCAGAAGATTGCGGTGGTGGGAACCACGGGTGCGGGTAAGACCACGCTCATCAACCTGCTCATGCGCTTCTACGAGATTGACGGCGGCCGCATTACGCTCGACGGTGTGGATACGCGCCTCATGAACCGCGGTGAGCTACGTCAGCAGTTTGGCATGGTGCTGCAGGACGCCTGGCTGTTCGACGGCACGATTGCCGAAAACATCGCCTACGGCTGCCCCGAGGCAACGCGCGACGAGATCGTGGCTGCCGCCCGCGCCGCGCAGGTCGACTTCTTTGTGCGCACCATGCCGCAGGGCTACGACACGCGCGTGGCCAATGATGCCGAAAGCATCAGCCAAGGCCAGCGTCAGCTGCTGACCATTGCGCGCGTGCTGCTCAACAACCCGGCGATTCTCATTCTGGACGAGGCGACGTCGAGCGTGGATACGCGCACCGAACTTGCCATCGGCCGCGCCATGGACGCGCTCATGCGTGGGCGTACGAGCTTTGTGATTGCGCATCGCCTGTCGACGATCGTGGATGCCGACCTGATCTTGGTCATGGATCACGGCAACATTATCGAGCAGGGCACGCACAAGGAGCTGCTGGCCGCTGAGGGGGCCTATGCCGACCTCTATCTGAGCCAGTTCGCATAAGGTGACAAAGGGGCAGTCCCTTTGTCACATCAGAAATAAGGCGCGCCGGGGATGGATTCCCTGGCGCGCCTTTTGTGTTGGCGTTCATGCTGTGGCGGTTGCCCGCGGCCCTAGCACTCGTCTACGAGCTTGGCGACGAGGGCTTTGAGCTCCGCCACCTCTCGCTCGAGTTCCTTGACGCGGCGGGCATTCTCGGTGATGCCCTGGCGGTTGAGGGCGCTTTGCTCGGCGGCATCGTCGGGCATGTATTCGCGGTGCTGCTTGGCGTCGAAGCTTTCCTCGAATACGCGGCAGCCGTTGCGCTTGATGACGCGGCCCGGCACGCCCACGACGGTGCAGTTGTCGGGTACGTCCTTGACGACGACCGAGTTGCCGCCGATTTTGACGTTGTTGCCAATGCGAATGTTGCCGAGCACCTTGGCGCCTGTGCCCACGGTGACGTTGTTGCCCAGGGTGGGGTGGCGCTTGCCGGTCTCGTTGCCGGTGCCGCCAAGTGTGACGCCCTGATAGAGCACGCAGTTGTCGCCCACAATGGCGGTTTCGCCGATGACAACGCCCATGGCGTGGTCGATAAAGAAATGCTTGCCGATCTGTGCGGCAGGATGAATCTCGACGCCAGTGATATGGCGGGTGATTTGCGAGAGCACGCGGGCGAGCGAGCGATGTCCATGTTCCCACAGCCAGTGCTCGGGCACGTGGTTCCACTTGGCATGCAGGCCGGGGTAAGAAAGGAAGATGACTAGGCCGTTTTGCGCGGCGGGGTCCTGTGCCTGGACGGTCTTGATGTCCTCGCGAATGGTATTGATAAAGCTCACCGGCCGCCCTCCCTTAGCGCCGCGACAATGCAATTCAATAAAGTATAGCGATTCGCTAGGGATTAGGAAGAGCAATCTTGCTCGGCTTTGCGCGACAGGTGTCAATTATGCAAACTTGCTGGTAATGAAGTCACGCTTTTGTAAGGTCGTGTGCGTTGCCGCGTCACAACCGTATACTGGTCAACTTGGACGTGTTCGCGCCCACAACTGAGAGGTTTTACTTCATGGGTTTCATCAATTTTATCGCCGAGCTGCTTAAGGATCCGCGCACCGCGATCGCCAGCTGGATCGCTGCCGGCCCGCTTATGGCCTATGGCTGCGTGTTCCTGATCATCTTTATCGAGACGGGCGTGGTGTTCTTCCCGTTCCTTCCCGGCGATTCGCTGCTGTTTGCCTCGGGTTTCTTTGCCCACAACGGCGGCTTTAACATCGTGGCTCTGCTGGCCGTCGCATGGACGGCTGCCATCTTGGGCGATCAGTGCAACTTTATGATCGGTCATTTCTTTGGCCAAAAGATCATCGCCTCGGGCAAGGTGAAGGCCATGACGCCCGAGCGCATCAAAAAGTCCGAGGACTTCCTGGACAAATGGGGCCACCTGGCCATCTTCCTGGGTCGCTTCTTCCCGTTTATCCGCACCTTTGTGCCCTTCATCGCCGGCATGGGCGGCATGCATTGGCGCAACTTTGTCATCTTTAACGTGTTGGGCGGCATTACCTGGTCGACGGTCTTCACTCTGCTGGGCTACTTCTTTGGCGGCATCCCCTTTGTGCAGGAGCACTTTGAGCTGCTGATTATCGGCATCGTCGCCGTGTCGATCATCCCGACCGTGGTCGGTCTGGTTAAGGCTAAGCTGGGCAAAAAGAACGCGTAGCTCGAGCCAGCGCGCAAACCGTGCCGTTGAGGCCCGTCACCCTTTACGGTGGCGGGCCTTTCTGCTTCGGTCAAATGAAAATACTTTACTTAGTTAAAGAAAAGCGTTTTATCAGACGCGTACGGGGAGTACAATCTCGTGCATGCGAATCGACGTGCCATCGGCTTTGATGCCGTTCGCGTGTCCCGTCCGGCTCTACGCTCCGGACGTGCGACGTTGCGACGCGGTCGGCCTCGGTCCTTGCGTGCGAGTTCGCGAGTATGCAACTGTGTATGTAAGGAGCGACATATGACTGTCGAGAAGAAGGATATCGATTGGGGTAGCCTCGGCTTTGGCTACATGAAGACCGATTACAGCTACGAGGCTCATTGGAAGGACGGCGCGTGGGACGAGGGCGGTCTGACTACCGACCACACCCTGCATGTCTCCGAGTGCGGTGGCATCTTCCATTACTGCCAGGAGGTCTTTGAGGGCCTGAAGGCTTACACCGCCGAGGACGGCAGCATCGTCTGCTTCCGTCCCGACATGAACGCCGAGCGTATGTATAACTCTGCGCAGCGCCTCGAGATGCCCCCGTTCCCCAAGGACAAGTTCGTTGAGGCCGTCAAGCAGGTCGTTTCTGCCAACGCCGCCTGGGTTCCGCCCTTCGGTTCCGGCGCAACCCTGTACGTGCGTCCGTTTATGATCGGCTCCGGTGACGTGATCGGCGTGGCTCCCGCTCCTGAGTACACGTTCCGTATTCTCGTGACCCCGGTCGGTCCGTACTTTAAGGGTGGCCTTAAGCCCGTCAAGCTGCGCGTTTCCGAGTACGACCGCGCCGCACCGCACGGCACCGGCAACATCAAGGCCGGCCTCAACTACGCCATGTCCCTCAAGCCCACGATGGAGGCCCATCGCGAGGGCTATGCCGAGAACCTGTATCTCGACTCCGAGTCCCGCACCTATGTCGAGGAGACCGGTGGCGCCAACGTCCTGTTCGTGAAGGAGGACGGCACCCTCGTCGTTCCGCAGTCGCACACCGACTCCATCCTGCCCTCCATCACCCGCCGTTCGCTCGTTCAGGTTGCTCAGGACCTGGGCATGACCGTTGACCAGCGTCCCGTCGAGTGGGCCGAGGTCAAGGCCGGCACCTTTGTCGAGTGCGGCCTGTGCGGCACCGCTGCCGTCATCTCCCCGGTTGGCGAGATCGACAACAAGGTTTACGGCGCCGACGAGACCGTGACCTTCCCGGCTGGCTACACCGAGATCGGCCCTGTGATGAAGAAGCTCCGCGAGACTCTGACTGGTATCCAGTCTGGTGCTGTTGAGGATAAGCACGACTGGGTTTACACCGTCGCGTAAGCTGCCATAGCTGTTCGGCCCGAGGGTAACCTTCCTTTCCGGCGCGTCCTCGGACATGAAAGAACCTCCGCTGCGCACTTCGTGCGGCGGAGGTTCTTTCGTCCTGCGGAGTGCGCCGGAAAGGAAGGTTGCCCTCGGGCCTGCGTTACCTCGGCGCTGCCGTTACGGGCAATATAGATCTGAATTAAAGATGGCGAGCGGCCTTTTAGGCCGCGCTTTTGTTTTGGTTCGCGCCATGTGGGGGTGATGGCGACGTGCATTTTTGCGAGTATTCTGCAATCGAAGGCCCCTGCATACCGACCTCGGGCAAAAAATCGGGATTTCTCGATGTTTTCTACGAATGATGGGCGGGGTTATGGGCTGACAGCGTTTGATTTGCAGGGATATTCGCGGTCTTTGGCATTTATCGTAGCGCCCGAAGCTCTTGGTTATGTTGAATACTCCTAAAAATGCACGGTGCTTAGAGGGGGACCTTCGCGAAAAAGGAAACCGCCCCGTCGAAGTATGCGTTCGACGGGGCGGTTTATACATTTGGCCGATTAAGGATGCGCTGCCAAACTACTAGAACTTGACGGTCGGGGCCTGGCGGGCGGCTTCGGCGGCCTCGAAGCCCTGGCGCTCCTTAAACTGGAAGATGCCGGCAAAGATGACAGCCGGGAACGTCTGAATGGCGTTGTTGTAGCTGAGCACGCAATCGTTGTAGCTCTGGCGTGCATAGCTAATCTTGTTCTCGGTATCCTCGAGCGATGCCTGCAGCTGCGTAAAGTTGGTGTTTGCCTTAAGATCGGGGTAGGCCTCGGCTACGGCGAAGAGCTGGCGCAGCGCACCGGTCAGCACGTTGTCGGCTTCCATCTTGGCCTCGGGCGTGGTGGCCTTGACGGCGGTGTTACGCGCACTGATCACGGCGGAGAGCGTCTCTTGCTCGTGCTTGGCGTAGCCCTTGACGGTCTCGACCAGGTTGGGGATTAGGTCGTTGCGGCGCTGCAGCTGCGTATCGATGTTCTGCCAGGCGTTATCGATGCGGTTACGCTTGGTGACCATGTTGTTGTAGATGCCGGCGATGGCGCAGACAATCATAATGACAACAACGATGCCGATGATGACGGTAATCATGATGTCTCCGTTTCGAATGGCCGCGGCGGCATGCGCCAGCTGCCGTTGGTATAACGCTACTAGTATACCCGCAACGTTTTGCCGTGCCGAACTTTCCGGTAAGCGTTATGTTTTCGGTGGGGCTGGCACCGGGACAAAGCGCGCGAGGTACAGGTGTAAGATATGCGACAGATTGATGAGTGTTGTCTTTGCCCTGAGGATGGCGATACCAGTGGACCTTCGCATCAAGAAAACCTACCGTGCCCTGTTCGATGCCTTTACCGAGCTTCTCGAGGAGCATCGTTTTGAGGACCTGACGGTTGCCATGCTGTGCGACCGCGCCATGATTCGCCGCACGACGTTCTACAAGCACTTTCGCGACAAGAACGATTACTTTGCCTTTTATATCGATGAGCTCATGTCGAGCTTGCCGCAAAAACAGCCCGATGAGGCCGGCGCAGTGTCTGCCGAGGACGTGCGCGCGCTTCGGCACGCGATTTTGGACGATGCCATGGATTTGATTCTGGCGCACGAGCAGCTCATGGATAACATTTTGGCAAGCAGCATGTCGGGCATGTTGACCAACGTTATTTGCGACCGCATTGCCCGCTCTATCCGCGAGCGTGTGATGAACGTGCTTGCCGAGGATGCCCTGGCCCCCGTGTCGCTCGAGACGACGTCTGAGTTTGTCGCCGGCGGTATTATTCGACTTTTCACGATATGGTGGGAATCGGGCCACGATCTTGAGCGTCGACCCGAGATGGCCGACGTGGTCGATGCGCTGTTTGAGCGGACCATGACACCGGTGCATCACTAAAAGTGGCGGAGAGAGGGGGATTCGAACCCCCGGAACGCTCTCGCGCTCAACGGTTTTCAAGACCGCCGCATTCAACCGCTCTGCCATCTCTCCGTGAGTCGTAATGATAGCATCGTTTTGAATTTGCAACAGGGAAGGCGAACGATGACGATCACCGAAATCGACGAGAAGTTCATGCGCGAGGCGCTGGCGGAGGCTCGCGCCGCCGCGGCGGTGGGCGAGGTGCCCATCGGAGCCGTAGTGGTGCGCGACGGCGAGATCGTCGCGAGGGCGCACAATCGGCGCGAGCTCGACCAGGACCCTTCGGCGCACGCAGAGTTCGCGGCCCTGTGCGCCGCCGCCCAGGCGCTTGGTCGCTGGCGCCTTTCCGACTGTACGGTCTACGTAACGCTCGAGCCCTGCTGCATGTGCGCAGGCCTTATGGTTAACGCGCGCGTGGGGCGCTGCGTGTATGGCGCGAGCGACGCCAAGGCGGGCGCGTTGGGATCCCTATACGATTTGAATGCCGACTCGCGCCTGAATCATCGGTTTAACGTGACGGCTGGCGTGCTGGCAGACGAGTGTCGTGAGGTGTTGAGCAACTATTTTGCCGGTTTGCGCGGTGCGGATGGCGTCGGTTGCGGCTGCGGTGCAAACCTTGAGGCGCATGTCGCCCACGCCGAGGCCCTTGCTGACGGCGAGGATCTTGCCGGCGAGACGCTCGACTTTGGTCCCGTGCAGCGCCGGCCTCGCCGTGTGCTGTTGGCGATTGATTCCTTTAAGGGCAGCGTGTCGAGTGCGCAGGCGGAGGCGGCGGTTGCCGAAGGCGTGCGCCGCGTTTGGCCCGATGCCGAGGTGTGCACATTGCCGCTGGCAGATGGCGGCGAGGGAACGCTCGACGCCGTTGCCGCCTGCGGTGGCGAGCTTGTGACCTGCGAGGTTGCAGGTCCCTTGGGCGAGCGTGTGCCTGCCCGGATGCTGGTTGATGTCGAGCGCGAGTCCGCGGTCATCGAGATGGCCGAGGCGGCCGGCATTGGGTATTCGCCTTGCACGGAGTCGTCGGCGCTTGCGGCTTCGACCTATGGCGTGGGCGAACTGATGCTTCATGCGGTTCGCGCGGGTGCAAAGACTATCTATATTGGCTTGGGCGGCAGCGCCACCAACGACGGCGGCGCCGGCATGCTGCAGACGCTGGGCGCGCGTGTGGTCGATGATCGGGGCTGCGATATCGCCCCCGGTCTTGCCGGCCTTGAGCGGGTGGCGAGCGTTGATTTGGCGCCAGCGCTGCAGGCTTTGGATGGCGCTCGTATCGTTGTGCTTTCGGATGTCGAGAATCCGCTCGTGGGGCGTCGGGGCGCATTAGCGGTGTTTGGCGGGCAGAAAGGCTTGCCGACGGGTGACGCCGAGGCGCTGAGCAGGTGCGACAGCTGGATGGTCGGCTACGGTCGTCTACTCGATACGGCAATTGTCGAGGCTCGGGCCCAGGGGTTGTTGCGCACACCCGAGGGCGCACGGACATTTGGCTCGGTGCTCGGCGTGCCCGGCGCGGGCGCTGCCGGTGGCTTGGGCGCGGCGTTGCTGGCACTCGGTGCGGAGCTACACTCGGGTGTGGAGACGGTGCTCGATCTCGTGGGGTTTGACGAACATGTGCGCGATGTCGACCTGGTCATAACGGGCGAGGGCAATATGGACGAGCAGTCCGCCGCCGGTAAGGCGCCGGTGGGCGTGGCCCGCCGTGCCAAGCGATATGGCAAGCCGGTGACCGCTGTCGTGGGCGGTCGCGCCGACAACCTGGATGCGGTGTACGAGCAGGGCATCGACCTTGTCCTGCCGATCTGTCGCAAGCCCATGGACCTGGAGCGGGCGCTCGATCCGCAAGAAGCCGCAACCAACCTCATCTGCGCCGGCGAGTCTGCCGCGCGAGCCTACGACCTCGGCCGCCTCTAAAACCAATCCCTCCCCAATAACTTGCGGTGAAATACGGAGTGTTTTTGCCTTTAAGGCGCCAATTCAGTCCGTATTCCACCGCAACTTCGTGAATGGCCATCCGAGGCTGGTCGCCTTGTGCTTTGGGTCGGACCGTCTGCCATGAAATGCGGTAATCTACTACGTTTAGCGGAACACCCTCGACCATCCCGGAATTTGTGAAATTAAAACCGCAGGTAGAAAGCTTGCCGATTTTCGAAAAAGCCGGCTATGGTTGACCCTGCGGCCTAAACGTAGTAGATAGGCCCTTTTCGTGGCGCAACGTCAGACCAGTCTATTTGGGACGGGGCTTTCTTGACTACTTTCGCCAATCTGATGCCCCCAGTCAAAAAGTAGTCAAAAAAGCCCCGTCCCAAATTAGCTGTCTTGCCCCATCGGGCGGGAGCAGGTAAGATATACCGAGCGCCTAGCGCGTTCGATGGGTTCGGATGACGACATGTTCCGAATCTGGTCAGGTCCGGAAGGAAGCAGCCATAAGGAGCCTCTGTCGGGCATCCGAATCCATCGAGCGCACGGGCGCTTTTTGGTGCCGCGATGCGGTCCCGGTGCCGGCGGGCTGTTTGGTGTCTCGCTGGTCCTCGGCCTTGCCTGCGGGATCGCTCGACTACCAAACAGCCCGCCGGCACCGGGACCACTTCGTCCAAAAATCACCCGTAAAGGCGCGTTAGCCTAATTAAATCTATCCCTTAAGGAATGCTGCTCGTTGGCGTTGTTTGGAGCGCGGTGGCGATGTGCTTCAAGAGGCAGTGGCATTACCATTTGTTTTTACAAGTAAAAAGGTCCGTTTCCCTGGGTTGGGGAAACGGACCTCTTTTTGTCTCTTGGCTTGTGGATTGGCGAAGGTAGTATGCTCTGGCAGCTATTTTGAGTTCTTGATGCGGCGTGTGGCTGTGGCGGTTATTCCGAGTCCTGCGGCGGCGATTGCTGCGAGTGCGATTGCGCTCGGCGCTGTGTCGCCCGTGTTCGCGAGCTTGCCGGTGGTCGTATTTGCTTGCTTGGTGGAGCTCGATGGAGCGTCTTTGCCGGTCGCGGACGAGCCGGTGGGCGGTGTCGCCTCGGCGGGTTGCGTTGAGCCGGAGGGAGGCACTGTCTCGGTCGGTTTCGTTATCTCGGGCGAGGTGGCCTTGTCTGCCGCGGCCTTAGCCTCTTCGTATGCCTTGCAGGCGTCGTCATAGGCCGCTTGCGCCTTTTCCAAATCGCCGAGGAGCGCATCTCGCTTGGCTATGTCCTCGTCGATGTGGGCTTTGGCTTCCTGCGCCTCACTTTCGGAATCCTGAACCTGTCTTTCCTGGCTTTCGAGCCGGCGTCGGTAGGAGTGAAGATCATCTTCACAAGATTTCTCTCGCCTTTCTGCCGACATGATCTCACGTCGCAACTGCTTAATATGCTCTTTAGTAGCTGTGCTGGGCTCCTCGTCGCCGAGTGCTTCAAGTGCCTTATCTAATTCTGCCTGAAGGCCGCTTGTCCGGCTGTGGGCCTCATCGTATTTGGCTTGGGCTGCATCGACGTTCGCTTGCATGGCGGGAAGGCGTTCCCTCCGTTTGGCGGCTTCCGCCGCCACCATGTCGTAGATCTCTTGAAAAGCGGCAATGTCATCATCGATTGCCGCAAGTTTCTCGGGACTTGCGGCAACTTTTGCGGCCTCGAGGTTTTTGAGCGCTTCCTGCATGGCTGCATACGCTTTTTCTTTTGCGGCGGCCGCGTCTTCTATCTGCGGGGCGCCCGAATTGCCGTTGGCGGCGCTCGTCTGCGAAACGGCCGCACCGGTGGGGGAACTGGTTTCCGCCGCTATCGCCGTTGCGGGGGCGATTCCCGCGACAAGTGCCGCGGAAAGGGCGATGCCCACGGTTGCTCGTCTTGCTCTTCTTGCGAGAATGTCGTTCATCTCGGCACCTCATTTCAAGGGTCGGCGACTAACTTGGTAGCACTAATGGTAGCACTAATGTAAGTATACCAAGCGGTCGACCCGACACTGGCTGGGCGTGCGCGTGCCTTTCCGCTTCTTTGGAAACCGAATCCCATTAGAAATGACGAGTTGTTTACGCTTCTTTTGGGGTGGCGGTACTATCATGGTTCGAATTGAATGTGGATGATGATAGGGAGCGCCTATACATGATTGAGCTGCTCAGGCGTTTTGGCGGTAAGTTTCGCCGCTATATGGTGATTGGTCCTGCGTGCAAGCTGATCGAAGTGATCTTTGACCTGCTGACGCCGCTGGTGATTGCCCAGATGATTGATAAGGGTATCGGCGCACACGACGTGAACGCCGTCGTCCACTACGGTATGGTACTTGGCGCCATGGCTGTGATCGGCATCTCGTTTACGCTCGTCTGCCAAAAGATGGCGGCGCTCACCTCGCAGGGCATGGGCACCGACATTCGCGGCGCGCTCTACCAGCACATCAACAAGCTGAGCTATGCCGAACTCGACCGTTTTGGCACGCCGTCGCTCATCACGCGCATTACCAACGACGTCAACCAGGTGCAGCTCGCCGTGGCGCTGGGCGTGCGCATGCTCATCCGCTGGCCCTTCCTGGCGGCGGGCTCCATGGTCGCGGCCCTTGCCATCGACCTTAAGCTCGGCATCATCTTTTTGATTTGCACGCCCGCCATTGGCCTGGTGTTCTGGGTTGTCATGGCGCGCTGTATTCCGTACTACAAGCAGCTGCAGGCAAAGCTCGACCGCATCGCGCTTATCTGCCGCGAAGGCCTTTCGGGCGCTCGCGTGGTCCGTGCGTTTGTGCGTGAAGATCACGAGCGTGAGCGCTTTGCCCAAGCCGCCGATGACCAGGCCAATACTGCCATCGCGGTGGGCAAGCTCTCGTCGATTCTCAACCCCGTCACGTTTCTTGTGATGAACCTGGGCGTGTGCGCCATCCTGTGGGTCGGCGGCATCCAGGTCAACGTGGGCGAGCTCACGCAGGGTCAGGTCATGGCGTTCGTCAACTACATGACGCAGACCCTCACCTCCATCGTGTATGTCGCCAACCTGGTCGTGGTCTTTACCAAGTCGAGCGCCAGCGCGTCGCGTATCAACGAGGTGCTCAATTGCGTGCCGAGCATTACCGATGAGGGCAACCAGCCGGTCGCACTGCCCGAGCCGGGCAATGTCGCTCCCGTTCCTGCGTTGAGCTTTGACCATGCGAGCTTTTCGTTTGGCGTGGGCGCGGCAAATGCCGTGAGCGATGTGACGCTGGAGCTGCCGCTGGGCAAGACGCTCGGCATTATCGGCGGCACGGGCAGCGGCAAGTCCACGCTCGTTTCGCTTATCCCGCGCCTGTACGATGCGGGCACCGGCAGCGTGAGCGTGATGGGTACCGACGTGCGCACTTGGCCGCTCGACCAGCTGCGCCACGTGGTCGCGACCGTTCCGCAGCGAGCGTCGCTGGTGAGCGGCACCATCCGCAGCAACCTGACCTGGCGTGACGAGTCGGCGACCGACGAGGAGCTCTGGGCAGCGCTCGATATGGCGCAGGCGAGCGAGTTCGTGCGCAACAAGTCGCAGGGGCTCGATGCTCCGGTCGAGGCGGGCGGCAAGAACTTTAGCGGTGGCCAGCGCCAGCGCCTGACCATCGCGCGTGCCCTGGTGGGCTCGCCACAGGTCCTGATCATGGACGATTCTGCCTCGGCGCTCGACTTTAAGACCGACGCGGCGCTTCGCCATGCCGTCCGCGAGCGTAGCGTGCGCGGTGCCGCCGAGGGCGGGCTGCCGCTCACTACCGTCATCGTGAGCCAGCGCGTCTCGACCGTGCGCGATGCCGACATGATCTGCGTACTCGACCACGGCTCGGTTGCGGGCCTGGGCACGCATGACGAGCTGTATGCAAGCTGCCAGCTCTACCGAGAGATCTGCCAGTCGCAGCTTCGCCGCGAGGAGCTCGAGGGCCAGCAGGGGAGTGCGGCGCCCGCGTCTGCCCCAACCGTCCCCGCATCCGTCTGCGCAAAGGAGGGCTGCTAGATGAATCCGTATACTTCTTCCGGTTCGGTCGCCACGATGACGGCCAATGTGTCCGGTAACGACAAGCTCAACGACCTGGGCGACGGCCCGCGCCAACCCGGTGATCCCGAGCGCTATCCCGTGGGCGCGGTGACGCGCCGCCTGCTGGGCTATGTTCGCCCGCACCGTATTTCGTTTACGGCGTCGTTTGTGAGCGCCGCCATCTCGGTGATTCTGCAGCTCTACACGCCCATCCTCATTGGTGAGGGCATCGACCTGATCGTCGCCACCGGGCAGGTGGACTTCGATGCGCTGCTGCCGCTCGTTACCAAACTCGCGATTGTCGTGATGGGTGCTGCGGCCTTCCAGTGGCTGCAGGGCTACTGCGTCAACCGCCTGTCCTACGAAACGGTGCGCGACATGCGCGTGGAGGCGAGCGACAAGCTCAGCCGCATGCCGCTCAGCTTTGTCGACAGCCATGCCCACGGCGACCTTATGAGCCGCGTGGTCAACGACGTCGACCAGGTCGGCGACGGTCTGCTGCAGGGCTTTACCCAGCTCTTTACCGGCGTCATCACCATCGTGGGCACGCTCGCGTTTATGCTCTCCATTAACCTGACCATGACGCTCGTGGTGGTGCTCGTCACGCCGCTCTCCATCTTTGCGGCCGGCGCCATCGCCAAGCTCTCCAACAAGAGCTTTACGGCGCAGCAGCGTATTCAAGGGCAGCTCGGTGGTCATATCGAGGAGTACGTAGGCGAGCAGAAGCTTGTCGACGCCTTTGCCTATGGTCCCAACGCCCAGCAGCGCTTCGATGCCCTCAATGCCGAGCTTTACACCGCGGGCGAGCGCGCGCAGTTTATGGGTTCGCTCTCCAACCCCGGCACGCGTTTTATCAACAACATCATCTATGCCGTGGTCGCTGTGATCGGCTGCGTGGGCGTGGTCACGGGCGTGCCTGCGGCGCTCACGGTGGGCGGCGTGCAGATTTTCCTGTCCTACGCCAACCAGTACACCAAGCCGTTCAACGAGGTCACCAACGTTATTACGCAGATTCAGACCGCGTACGCCTCGGCGCGCCGCATGTTTGCGCTGCTCGATGCCCGCGAGCAAGAGCCCGATGCGCCAGATGCCGTGGAACTTGCCGCCCCGCAGGGCGAGGTCGCCTTTGAGCATGTGGACTTTAGCTACGTGCCCGACCGCAAGCTGCTGCAGGACATCTGCATCGAGGCTAAGCCCGGCATGCGCTTTGCCCTCGTTGGCCCCACGGGCTGCGGCAAGACAACGCTCATCAACTTGCTGTTGCGGTTCTACGATATCGATGCCGGTCGCATCATGGTCGATGGCCGTTCCTCGCGTGACTATACGCGCGCAAGCCTGCGCCGTGCCTTTGGCATGGTGCTGCAGGACACTTGGCTGTTCGAAGGCACGGTGGCGGAAAACATCGCTTACGGTTGTCCCGATGCCACACGCGAACAGGTTATCGAGGCGGCCAAGCGCGCGCATGCGCACAAGTTTATCGTGCAGCTGCCGAAAGGGTACGACACGGTGATCGGCGAGGACGGCGGCACGTTTAGCCAGGGTCAAAAACAGCTGCTGTGCATCGCGCGCGTCATGCTCACCGACCCGGCGATTTTGCTGCTGGACGAGGCGACCTCGAGCATCGATACCCGCACCGAGCTGCAGGTGCAGGCGGCATTCGACGAGCTCATGGCTGGCCGCACAAGTTTTGTGGTGGCGCATCGCCTGTCGACGATCCGCAATGCCGACTGCATTCTGGTGATGCGCGACGGACGGATTATCGAGCGCGGCACGCACGACGAGCTGCTAGCGGCAGACGGCTTCTACGCCGATCTTTACCGCAGCCAGTTTGCCCAGTGAGCAAGCCCGTGGGGCAAATTAATCAATCGACAGACGGTGGTTTACATCTGTCACGTTAGTACTAAGATATTCATCTAATAAATTGCATTAGTGGCTTTAGTTTTGGGGGAAACGAGGCAACGTGACTATGACGTGCTCTTTGGTGGTTAACAGCAAGAGCGGTAATACCAGGATGGTTTCGGGCGCGATCAAGCGCGCTCTGCAGGCTGCGGGCGTTGAGTTTGTCCATGCCGCGGCGTTGAGCGACGATGCGGATGCAGAACAGGTTGCGCTCGAGGCGCAGGGCGCCTGCGCGGCCGACACGGTGCTCGTCGGTTTTTGGTGCGACAAGGGCGCGTGCACGCCTTCGGTCGCGGCGTTGCTCTCTGCCTTGCACGGCAAGCGCGTCTTCCTGTTTGGCACCTGCGGCTTTGGGGCCGACCAGAGCTATTACCAGCAGATTGTCGACCGTGTAACTTCCAATCTGGCCGAGGATGCCGAGCTTGCGGGCTGGGCGATGTGCCAGGGCAAGATGGGTCCCGCGGTTAAGCAGCGCTATGAGGCAATGCTCGAACAAGATCCCGACAACGCCCGATTTAAGATGCTGCTCGACAACTGGGTTGCCGCGAAGGACCACCCCACCAAGGAAGATCTGGATAACATGGCTGCAGCCGCCAAAAAGGCCGTGCTGGGGGAGTAGCTCCCATCGCTGACGGCGGTCGGTCCATCTTTCTAAATGAAACGTCCTCCCGGGCGTCGGGGCACGAAGTTCCCTGCTCTACAGTCCTGCGCAAGACGAAGGCCACATTAAGTGGCCTTCTTTGCGTGCGGAACTCGCGATGAACTTCGTGCCCCGCCGTCCGGGAGGACGCCTCTTTATTGATGGGAGGCCTGATAGGTCGATGGTTCCGTGCCCGGATGCGTCCAAAGTGGGACGGGCTTTCCGGATGGGCAGGCTTTCGAAAAATGCGTCCCGGAATTTGCCTTTGGAATGGGACGTAGTTTCCCGTTGAGGTGCTTTGCGGAAAGTGCATCCCACTCTGGGCGGTCGAAGTGGGACACACTTTCCCAAAGGCGCTCCAACGGGAAATTGCGTCCCATTATTCGGTCAAGAAACGGGATGCATTTTCCCAATGAGAGCAAAACCGGAAAATGCATCCCACAATCAGCCCTCAAAGTGGGACGCCGTTTCCCAATGAGGCTCAAGCGGAAAATGCATCCCGGAATTTGCGCTCAATGTGGGATGTGGTTTCCGGTTGAGGGTCTAAGGGGAAAGTGCGTCCCAGAATCGACGCTTGAAATGGGATGCAGTTTCCCGATGAGGCACTCGACGGAAAATACATCCCAGAAATGGCCTTTGAGCTGGGATAAGATTTCCGCGGCATCTCGGATTCTCAAAAATGAGACACGCCGTTGGCGAAAATGAGACACGTGATATCGGGCATCGGACGTATCATTTGCAAAAATGAGTCCACTCCACTCGAGTAAAGCGAGGTCCCTCATGTACGTTCCACACCCCCGTATCCGTAGGCTGTCGAAAATCCCACTTGTTGGGACGGCGGCGCTTGCTGCGTTGATCGCCACGAGCGTCGCCTGCTTCACGGCCACGCCCCAGGTTGCCCAGGCGGCAGACGCGCCCGCAATCACCGATATGACCGAGCAGGATTATCAAGCCCTGGGTCTGGGCACGAGCGAGGACATTCCGGCCGATACCGTTGGCCCCTATTCCACTGATACCCCCACGACGTTTGCCACGCGCAGCGAGGTCTATATGGCAGCTAACGGTAGCCATGGCAATCGCTACACTCTGCGCGACAAGCTCGAGAACGTCGAGCGCGGTGACATTGGCGGCAGCAGCAAACTCACCGATGGCTATGGAAGTGTGTGGGGCGCCGCAAAGTTCTGGCAAAACGTCAACAACTTCGATACGAACAGCGATCTCTACAAGCATAGCGACTACGGTGGCGGCACCTGGTCGTACCTAAGCAACAATGAGTCCTCAACAGTACTCGCCAACGACAACAACGGTTTCTCGGGCATTCACGCCACGAGTGTTGAGTTCTGCAGCGACGCCAGCACGGGCAAAAAGAGCCGCGTTGCCGAGCTCCGTGCCTACGGCGACAGTTCCTCCACGACGATTGACGGCAAGTCATACGCCGGAAAGGTTGAGCTGGTCCTCTACTCGTTTAGCAACGGGCGTACGCGCACTCTCGACACACACCTGCCGGTGACGGTCAACACTAATATGATGTACGAAGGCCGTTTTAAGTACCTGGATGCCGGTTACCTGCAAGAGCACGACGCCGTCTTTGATGTCGAGGCGGGCGATGTCGATGGCGACGGCGTCGACGAGCTTTTTGTCTACGCGGGCTGCTATGTCGACGAGAACGGCGTGCGCAAGGCTGTAGTCGACATGTATGACTTGGAGGGCGGCAACTGGAAGCAAAGCGTCGTCAAGATCGATGCCGGTAACGCCGCGGACTACACCACGCACAACAAGGGCGGGAACGACTCCTGGACGCAGCTTCAGTCAGCTCCTGTCGTTTCGCTAGCGGCCGGCGACCTCGATCGCGATTTTTGCGATGACCTCGCCATCGTGGTCTCGGCACCCTACGGCAAGAAGAATATTGATAAGTCGACGCATTGCGAGCTGTTTTCGTGGGATGCATCCAAGGGTGCGCTCGTCCATGTCGATGCTCTGGGCGACGCGGGCGCAATCTCCCTCTCCGCGAACGGCAAGACCATGGTCGCTGCGAATGCGACGTTCGGCACGTTTGCCGCCTACGATGAAGAAGGAAAGAAGACGGGTGAAACCGTCACGGGCCTTATTCTTGCGGGCTATGACTGGCAACGCAGCGCTTTTGATTACGGCGCTTCTGACGGCAGCAAGGGGCTGTACGGCGCGCTGTACCGCTACGCGTATTTTGACTCGGAGTCTGGCGAGTTCAAGCTTTCCGATTGCAAGGAATACAGAGACGGGCTCCTCGCCTCCTATGGGCTGATGCATGTGCCCAACAGCGTATGGAAGGATAGCGCTCAGGATAAGCGCTATCCGTGCACCTTGGCGCCTATTGCCCTTGCCACTGCCAACCTTGACGGCCTGTCCGAGCAGCTGGCGGTCGACGAGGTGCTCGTGGGCGGCGATGTGTTCTGCGACTTTGCCTGCAACACGGCACAGAGCGGGGCTCAGGGCTTGGGGTCCATGGTCGGAACCATGAGCATGAGCGGTCAGCAATACAACAGCAGCAACAAGCATGACCACAAGGGTATAGAGCAGGTGTGGATCAGCGACGTCAAGGCGGGCAGCGTCTCGGGTTCGGACCGCTATAACGAGAGCTTTATCGCCGTGGTGGGCAAGCACCGCGACGAGGACCTGCGCAAGAACGATGACTACTATTGGATGACCGCCTCGCATTTTTCGCTCGACGAGAACGGAAAGGTGCGCCGCGGCGAGGAGCAGGTGATTAGCGAGAGCAACCGTCGCGGCACTACCTATGGCACATTTATCTCGCTCGCGCTGCCCGATGTCGACAACGACAGCGTCAAGATCACGTACAAGGACCGCTACAAGGTCTATACCAACCCGCGCGTGCTTGCCGTGCTGCAGGATGCGCCCTATGTTGAGGATCTGGAGCAGGCATACGGCTATCTGGTGTTGGGCGGCACGTCATACGGAGAGGAAAAGGGCACGGGGACATCCCAGGGCTATACCATTGGCGCCGAGTTGGGCGTTGCCGTCGAGGTGCAGACCGGTCCGCCCCTGGTCGCGATGAATGCTTCAGTCGATTTTGCCGCCGAGGGATGCTATGACTACCGGAGCGAGCGCACGGTCAGCGCAAGCGTAAGCTATGAGTCGCATGCCGGCGAGGGTGACAAGGCCGTGCTCTACACGATTCCGATGGTCTATTACGAGTATGAGATCGAAAATGAGGAAACTGGTGGCAAGGGCGTGATGGCGGCGCCCGTGTCGCTCGGCGCGCAGACCTCGGTCGTTAATGTCGAGGCCTATGACCGCATTGCCAAACAGCACAATATGACGCCGCTCAGCTACTTTTTGACCAACCGGTCGGGAGAACCCGGAACCTATCAAACGACGCTCAACGGCGAGACTCCCGTTGGGGATTCCTTTGGCCTGGGCAAGCCTGGCGTAACGCGCGCCTACACGCACGATGGGTTTAACGGCGCCGCCGCGCAGTCGGGGGCGAGCATTGAGCAGACCATCGAAGTTGAGGAGGGCAAGGAGCAGGAGCTCGAGCTCGGCTTGACGCTGAACGGCAGCGTTGTCATGGGCGCGAAGCTCGCAAAGCACGAGTTGTTTGGCGGCCTGTGCTTTGGTGCCAACGCCGGCTTTACTACGGGTAACTCCTCGAGTGAATCGACCGAATACGGCGGCACCGTCGACAATCTGCCCGAGGCCGCGCAGGGCAAGTACGGTTTTGTGTGGCGTCTGGGCGTCAACGCGGTGGATGTCGACAAGTTCGAGGCAGACTCGGGCGACAAGCTCGGCACCAAGGACACCGACCAGTTCTGGATTGTTGGCTATGACGTCAAGGATGTCGAGATGCCCGAAGCGCCGGCTGTAACGGGCTTTACGGCAAACGCCGTTGATTCGACCAGCGTTGCGTTTAGCTGGGACGATGTACTCGCAAAGAAGAGTGGCTTTAGCTACGGCGTGGGCATGCTGCAGAGCAATGCGGCGGATGCGGTCGTCAATAGCTGGAAGATTGCCGACAACACGCAGACCTCGCTCAAGTGGGATGGGCTGCAGCCCAATACGGAGTATCGATTCGCCATCGCCGCCGTTAAGAATGGATCCACGACCGAAACAGGTATTCGCTCGGCAATCATCACGGTCAAGACCATGCCCGATGGCATGACGATGACCGTGAGCGGACCTGCGGCGGATGCTGCGGAGGGGTCGGATCTTGGATACGACTCTTCGGTTGAGCGCACGGCGGGAAGCTACCTGACACTCTCGGCGATTGGCCATGTGAAGCAACTCGGTGCCGACGATAGCGAAACAGGGCTGGCACCGACCTATATGTGGTACCGCAAGGGCCGCGGCGAGACAGAGTTTAAGCTCGTGGGTGCCGATGGAAACCTCGCGGCTGGAACGGCCTCAAAGCTCGAGATTGACCTGACCGCAGACGATGACGGTGCGCAGTATTACTGCCACGTGGGATACAACGACGTGGGCCTCGACACCGGCACGACGCTCGTGAATATCGAGGCCGAGGAGACGGCGCCCACAACGGTGAACGCCACCCCGATCCGCACGCGCCGCCTGTTCTCACAGGCAAGTGCGGGCGCCAAGAAGTTCCTGGACCATACGCTGGTAAACACCGCCGGCCCAACCGATTCCGAAGGCTCAAAGGACCCCGAGACTCCTGAGACCCCGACGAACCCGGACAAGCCCAAGTCCGACAACGGAGCTAAGACCGACACCAAGGTCAAGACTACGACCACAGCGAAGAACCTCGCAAACACCGGCGACCAAACATTCGCCCTAGTCGCCACCGCAGCAGCAGCGGGAGCAACGCTCGTAGTGATAGCCCTCATCATGCTGATCAAGCGCTGCAAGACCCACTAGTAGCCAGTCGAACATATCGACAACTCAAAAACCCGGGTAGCCAAAAAACAGGCCACCCGGGTTTTCTGTTGAGTGGAGACTCCGCAAGCGGAAACTGCATCCCACAATTAGCGCCCGGAACGAGACACATTTTCCGTCAAGCCCTCATCCGGAAAATCCATCCCAGTTTGAGCGCCCAGACCGGGACGCACTTTCCCAACGAGCCTCAACCGGAAAATACATCCCGGAATCCAGCTGAATAGTGGGACACACTTTCCCAATCGGGTCCCAAGCGGAAACTGCATCCCATTCCAGACAAGAATTCCGGGATACACTTTCCGCAAACAAAGAAGGCCACATAACGTGGCCTTCAACTTATATATGTTCGGCGATACACCCAAGACAAGCCACGCCCCAACATCAGGGCGTCTGTCCAGGCGGAGGCATATAAGGTTCATCGCGAGTTCCGCACGCAAAGAAGGCCACTTAATGTGGCCTTCGTCTTGCGCAGGACTGTCCGAGCAGGGAACCTTATATGCCTCCGCCTGGACAGACGTTTCAGTTGTGGCTCAGCAGCTAGCAGCTACTTAATCTTCGTCGTGCCCGGTGCCAGGTTGGGGTCGGTCTCGTTGGCCTCGGTCTGGAAGTGCTTGGTGTACACGTTCTTGCCGTCGCGGAACATCTCGTAGTACTGCATCTTGGCGTAATCCTCGCGCGCCTTGGTTGCGGCTGCGGCAGCGGCGTCGTCACCGGTGACGTTGGAGGAGAGCGCCCAGCGCAGGCTGGCGTCCTCGTAGCCCACCGAGTTGATGGCGGGCAGCGACTTACGCAGCGTCATGTGCGCTTTCTGGTAGTCGGTCAGCGGGGCGCCGATCAGCTGCATCAGCTGGGTGGACAGGTAGTTGGTGGACAGGTCGTCGGTCTCGCTCGTCTGGTCGCAGCCGGCAACGTCGTAGTTGGCCCAGATGATGTAGTCGGTCTGCCACAGACGTTCCTGGTGCGTGGCGTCGTCCTCGCCGGTAAACCACTTATCGTTGAACTTGGACGGGAAGAACGGCTGGTGGTCGCCCCAGAACACCACGACCACCTTACGGTCGAGCTTGCTCAGGGCGTTGAGGAAGTAGCGCAGCGCCTGGTCGGACTGCTCGATGCACGAGACATACTCGTCGACATCGGAGAGCGTGCCGTCCTCGACGGTCTTGGCGTCCAAATCGGTCGTGTCGATATTCAGGTGCATCTGCTTGTCGACCGGCAGCAGGCCCGTATCGTAGCCCGAGTGGTTCTGCATGGTCACGTCGAAGATAAACTGCGGATCGGCGTTCTGGTCGAGCAGCTCAAGAATCTTGTCGTAGGTAGCCTGGTCGGTCACCATGCCGCGCAGGGTGTCGGCTCCCTGGAAGTCATTGATAGACAGGAACTGGTCAAAGCCAAAGTCCTTGTAGACGTTCTCGCGGTTCCAGTTGGTCGCGTGGTTGGGGTGCATGGCCGTGGTGGAATAGCCGAGCGATTTGAACTGTTCTGCCAGGTTCCCGGTCGTCTCCATGTTGTAGATGGTGTAGGGGTACACGCCCGAGCCCAGGTTGGCCATGGAGTTGCCGGTCATAAACTCAAACTCGGTATTGGCGGTACCGCCGCCGTAGGCGCTCACATAGAGCTTGCCGCGGCTGAGGCAGTTGGACAGGTTCTTAAAGTACTGCGGGCCCTCGTAGCCGGCGCGCATGTTCTGGTAGATCGAAAGGTCTGAGAAGGTCTCGTTCATGATGGCGATGACCGTGGGCTTCTCGCTGTCGAACTGCTCCTTTGCGGCGGCGCGCTCGTCGCTCTTGGCCGCGTCGGACTTGTCGTAGGCCTTGGCGTACTTTTTGAGCGTGGCCTTGGCATCGTCGACGGAGTAGTCGGCGGGTTTGGGCGGCTTGATGGACTGCGCCGCACTAATAAAGGCGGGCAGGTAGCCCTCGCGCCAGTAGCTCTCGAGCGGGCGCCAGGTGTAGACGGTGATGCCGAGGGTGTTGTAGTAGTCGATGAGCGTGACATGCGCGGTTACGCCGCCCAGGCACAGCACTGCCACGAGCAGGTTGGTGAGCAGCATGCGCTTGGCGTTGGCGGCACCCTTCTGACGGTGCGGTGCCACCAGGCCGGCGTACTCGCACAGCAGCATGGCGATGGCGGTAAAGCCCATGGACAGCACACAGAACAGCGAGATGGAGAAGGTGTAGCCGGTGCCGGCGACCGCGGCGGCGGTGGAGATGGCCGAAAGGTCGCCCGGCTGGATGGGCATGGATTTAAACGTGATGACGAAGAACTCGGCAATGCCCAGGACAAAGAGGGCAAAGGCCAGGACCGCGGGAGCTGCGCCGTGGCGCTGGAACAGGAAGAACAAGCCGATCATGAGCACGGTGATGATGGCCCACTCGAGCAGGATGCACAGGGGGTAGACCCAGGTAAAGTCGTGGTTGGACGAGACCTCCATGCCCAGCAGCGCAAAGACGCCGGCGAGCAGCAGGCACAGGACGGCGGCGACGAGTGGTTTGCCCACAAAGGCGCCGCGCAGGCGGGCGAGCTTGCCGGTGGGGGCGGGGGCGTCGGGCTTGGCGAACGCAAAGACGCGCGGGGCGATGCGATCGCGGGCGATGCTGGCCCAGGCGCATCCGGTGAGGATGGCGTTGGTCAGGATGAGCATCACAAAGGCGAGCGGCTCGTTTTGGGCGACGAGGCCAATGGCGCCCCAAATAGTCAAAAAGACCTGGAACAGGCCGAAGACGACGCTCCACCCAAGAGCGCTTTTGGCAACGGTGCCCGACTGAGCGCGAATGGCCTTGGCCTCGCGCAAGACAAGGTAGACGGTCGCCGCAAGACCGACGAGCGAGATGGCGGCAGCGAACATGCTGAGACTCCTCACAAACTAAAACGTACGAAAGCGGGGGTTTACCCGATTGTTACCAAGATATGCGCTGCAATTGGTGGCTGCGCACAACAACCAGCCATATTAACGCGCACGTGCGGCGGTGTGGCGCAATGTAGTGGCGGCCTGCGCGATAATGGACGGGAATTACACGGAAACGTAAAGGCTTCTTAAAGAAATGACGAGGGTAGGGCGATGAGCGAGCAGGTTTGCAAGGCGGACATGGGCGGCGACGGTGCGGCGGTCGATATGTTCGGCTATCCGGTCGAGACTACGGGCAACGCGGCACTGGACATCTTGGAGCATCGCTCGTCTACGCGTGCCTTCGCGCGTGATGACGATGAACGTCCCGTGGCGGTGACCGACGAGCAGCGGGCGGCGATCTTGCATGCGGCGAGTCGCGCGCCGTCGGCGGGCGCCATGATGATGTATTCCATCGTGAGCGTTCGCGAGCAGGCTGCGCTGGACCGTCTGGCCGACCTGTGCGATCACCAGCCCATGATCGCCAAGGCGCCCTGGGCACTTATATTTGTGGTCGATTATGCCAAGTGGATCGATCTGTTTGAGCACGTGGGCTGCTTTGAGCCCGAGTTTGTCAAGCGCACGGGCAAGGCGCCCCGCCGCGCGCCGGGTTTGGGCGACTTTGCCATCGCGGCCCAGGACGCCGTAATCGCCGCGCAAAACGCCGTGGTTGCCGCCGAGGCCCTGGGGCTGGGGAGCTGCTACATCGGCGATATCGTCGAGAATGCCGAGGAAGTCGCCGAGCTGCTCGATCTGCCGCCCTATACCATGCCGCTGTCGATGCTCATCATCGGCACGCCCCGTAAGGAGCGCCCGGCAATCGCGCACCCCGTGGTGAACCTGGTGCACGAGGAGCGCTACTGCCGTGCGGATGCCGCGACCATGGACGCGCAGGTGGCCGAGATGGACGCGATGTTCCGTCCGCATGCCCGCGAGGTAGGCGAGCGCGTGGTGGATATCTACACCCGCAAGCACACGAGCCCCTTTATGGCCGAGATGAGCCGTTCCATGGAGTGGTGGTTCAAAAACTGGCTCGGCAAGTAACGAATGCGGTGATGTGACAAAGGGACAGTCCCTTTGTCACATTCCATATCGCCGAGGTGGCCTAAAGGCCGTATAAATGTTTATTTAGCTGGGAAAACAGTGCATTAAAACATGGGCCGATTGCCTATAATCCCTTCGAACATTAAAGTTGGGAGGAAACCGGCTTATGGAACAAAAGGCCAAGGAGGCAGCCTCGCACGCTGCGATTCCTGTGAGCATCTCGGCGATGCTCGTCACGCTGGGCGTGGTGTACGGCGACATCGGCACCAGCCCTATGTATGTAACTAAGGCGCTCGTTGCCGGCAACGGCGGCATCGGAAGCGTGACGGAGGAGTTCGTGCTCGGCGCGCTCTCTCTTGTCGTGTGGACGGTCACGCTGCTGACGACCGTCAAGTACGTGCTGATCTCGCTGCGCGCCGATAACCACGGCGAGGGCGGTATCTTTGCCCTGTACAGCCTGGTCAAGCGTTGCGGCAAGTGGCTTATCATCCCCGCCATGCTGGGTGGCGCCGCGCTGCTCGCCGACGGCATCCTGACGCCGGCTGTTACCGTTACCACGGCCATCGAGGGCCTGCGCACCATCCCGGCGGTCCATGCCGTGCTGGGCGATGACCAGGGCCGCGTTGTCGCCATCACGCTCGCCATCATCATTGCGCTCTTCTTGGTGCAGCGCATCGGCACGGCCAAGATCGGCCACGCCTTTGGTCCCATCATGACGCTGTGGTTCCTGTTCCTGGGCGGCACGGGCCTGTTCTTTGTCTTCCAGCACCCCGCCGTGCTGCTGTGCCTCAACCCGGTGCGCGGCATCGCCTTTTTGCTGAGCCCC
Source organism: uncultured Collinsella sp. (assembly GCA_902475525.1). Taxonomy (GTDB): domain Bacteria; phylum Actinomycetota; class Coriobacteriia; order Coriobacteriales; family Coriobacteriaceae; genus Collinsella. The sequence continues at coordinate 65,957 of CABRZS010000005.1, read as the reverse complement.
AACAACCATGCGGGCATCATGATCTTGGGCAGCTGCTTCCTGGCCACCACCGGTGCCGAGGCGCTCTATTCCGACATGGGCCATGTGGGCCGTGGCAACATCTACGCCACCTGGCCGTTTGTTAAGTGCTGCCTGCTGCTGTCCTATATGGGCCAGGGCGCTTGGCTTATGAACAACGCTGCCAACCCCGAGCTCATGGGCATTGCCGATCTCAACCCGTTCTACCAGATGCTCGCCCCGGGCCTGCGCCCGTTTGCCGTAGGCCTTTCCACCGTCGCGGCCATCATTGCCTCGCAGGCGCTCATCACCGGCGCATTCTCGCTGGTGTCCGAGGCCAGCCGTCTGGACCTCATGCCGCACATGCAGGTCTTCTACCCTGCCGAGACCAAGGGCCAGCTCTACATCCCCATGGTCAACAACGTCATGCTTGTCGGCTGCGTCATCGTGGTGCTGCTGTTCCAGAACTCGGCGCATATGGAAGCCGCCTACGGCCTTGCCATTACGCTGACTATGATGTGCACCACGCTGCTGCTCTTCTTCTACCTGCACGAGGAGCGCAAGCTCAAGGTTGCTCCGTGGATCTTCGCGGCCTTCTTCCTTTTGCTCGAAGGCTTCTTCTTCGTGAGCTCACTCACCAAGTTCTTCCACGGCGGCTACTTCACCATCCTCATGGCCGCGCTCATCATGGGCATCATGGTGTGCTGGTACAACGGTACGGCTGTTGAGCAGCGCCAGTTTACGCTGCTGCCGCTGCGCAGCTACCTGCCGCAGCTCAAGCGCCTGCGCGATGACGATCGCTACGAGCGCCTGAGCGACAACATCGTGTACCTGACCAAGGACACCCATACCGATTACATCGACCGTGATATCGTCTACTCGATCTTGGACAAGCATCCCAAGCGCGCTCGCGCCTGGTGGTTCGTGAATGTCGAGACCATGGACGAGCCGCATACCTTTGCCTATTCGGTCGAGACGTTCGGCACCGACTACGTGTTCCGCGTGCATCTGTACCTGGGCTACAAGATTAACCAGCGCGTCAATGCCTATCTGCGTCAGGTCGTTCAGGACCTGGCTGCCACCGGCGAGCTGCCGGCGCAGACGCATGACTACTCGGTCTACAAGGATCCGGGCAACATCGGTACGTTCAAGTTCGTCCTGATTCGTAAGCTTCTGGCGCCTGAAAGCGATGTGGAGCCGAGCGAGCGTACGGCCATCACGCTCAAGTACATCATCCGCCGCGCCGCCGGCACGCCTGCACGCTGGTACGGCCTGGAGAACTCCAACGTGAGCTTTGAGTACGTGCCGCTGTTCACCAAGTTCAAAGCCGTGAATAAGATGCAGCGCCTGGCTCCCAACGAGCGGCCGTAGACGTCGGCGGCTACATGGAGTTGGTTTTTGATGGATAAGCATGAGGCCGGGGAGGTAAACATGGATACAAAGGCGCTCGATGGCCATGAGGCGGTGGTCGAAATGGTACGTGAGGCACGTGCCGACGCCGCCGAAGATCGGTTTTTGACGAACCGTGCCAACATGGATATGGCCGATCGCGTAATTTCGATCGTGGCACTGGTATTTGGAGCGGTGTGCGTGTGTGCCCTGCTCGCGCACGTGCTGTTTGTCTAGCGAACGCCGGTTGCAAAGGCTATACACTTGGAACCACCACAAGGGAAACCACCACAAAGGTGCCTGTCCCTTTGTGGTGGTTTTTGTTTTTGAGAGAGGGGCGGGGCGCTGATGGACGTCCGTATGGACGGCGATATTGCCGATAGCTTTTGGTGGCGGCGCACAACGCTGACGCGCCGCACTCCTCTGTATGATGTCTGCGTGTCGGTGGGACTGCTGGTCACGGCGACGATTGTGAGCGCGCTGCTCGACCATCCGGGTCTCGCGCCGAGCATCATGATCGTCTATGTGTTCGCCGTTCAGCTGTGCGCATTCTTTACCTGGAGTCGCCTGTATTGCTTGCTGAGCTCGGCTGCCGCCGTGGCGCTCTACAACTTCCTGTTTGTCGACCCGCGCTACTCGCTGTCGTTTATCGACCGCGTCTATCCCGGCATGTTCTTCATTATGTTTGCGGTCTCGCTCGTGTCGAGCTCGATTGCGTTGGCCCTGCGCCGCGCCTTGGCGCAGGCCGCCGCCAGCGACCGCCGCACGCAGATGGTGCTCGAGACCAACCGCATGCTGCAGCGCTGCGCCGATCAGCAGCAGATTGTCCATGCTATGGCAACGCAGCTGGCGCGTCTTTCGGGCTGTCCTGTCGTGTGGTACAGCGCCGACGCCGAGGGCGATGACCTGCTGCCGCGTGCGACATACACGGCCGTGGGCGATGTCGCGCCGGTGCATGAGCTGGCGCCGCAGATGCCGCCGCGGCTCTCGGCGTCCGCCTATGTGGGAACGCCGCTCGATGCCACCTACGGCGGCTCAGCGTTCTACGGCATCTACCTGACCGTGCGCTCGGGCGACACCATGGTGCGCGCGGGCGATCCCGCCTCGGTGGTGGGCGTGCTGGCTATCGTTGCCGAGCCCGACGTGCTGACGCACGAGGAGCGGACACTTGCCGATGCCATCGTGAGCGAAGGCGAGCTGGCACTCGATCGCGCCCGCGCCATGGAGGCCCGCGAGGAGGCGGCGGTGCTTGCCAAAAATGAGCAGCTGCGCGCCAATCTGCTGCGCTCCATCTCGCACGATCTGCGCACGCCGCTTACCAGTATTTCGGGTAATGCCGACGTGCTGCTCGATCAGGGTTCGACCGGCACCGCGGTGCTCGATGCCCAGACGCGCCGCGGCCTGCTGCTATCCATTCGCTCGGATGCGCTGTGGCTCAACGCCACCGTCGAGAACCTGCTCGCCATCACCAAACTCGAGGGCGGCGGCATGCATCTGTCGACCACGCTCGAGCTTATGGACGATATCGTCGAGGAGGCGCTGCGCCATGTAAATCCGGCCGTGCGCGAGCACGACCTTAAGGTGGTGGCGAGCGATGAGCCGGCGCTCGTCAACGTCGACGCGCGCCTGATGGTGCAGCTGGTGGTCAACCTGGTGAACAACGCCATCACCTATACGCCCTCGGATTCGCATATCGTGATCTCGATTGACGCCGGCGATGGACGCGTGGCGTGCTCGGTGGCCGATGACGGCCCGGGCATTGCTCCCGAGGACCGCGAGCGTATCTTTGAGTCGTTCTACACCGCCAACCATGGTTTGGCCGATAGCCGACGCAGTGTGGGCCTGGGGCTTTCGCTTTGCCGCTCCATTGCGCTGGCGCATGGCGGTAGCATAGAGGTTGCCGCGGCGGACCCGCACGGCTCGGTCTTTACGATTGAGCTTCCCGTCGCCGATGTTTCGTTTGATAAGGAGTAGCACCGTGCCGAACTCTGCCGTGAAACCGCTCATCTTGGTCGTTGAGGACGATCCAGCCGTTCGCAACCTCATCGTTGCCGCGCTCGAGGCGCACGGCCTGCGCCATATGGCTGTGGAGACCGCCCATGCCGCTATCGCCGCCGCTTCGTCGCAGGCGCCAAGCATTGTGCTGCTCGATCTGGGCCTGCCCGATATGGACGGCGTCAAGGTGGTGGAGTCGGTGCGCGCGTGGTCGGGTATGCCGATTATCGTGGTCTCGGCGCGCAGCGAGGACGCGGACAAGATCCGCGCGCTCGATGCTGGTGCCGACGACTACCTGACCAAGCCGTTTTCGGTCGAGGAACTGCTCGCGCGCATTCGCACGACGCTCAGGCGCCTTTCGTATGCGCAAACGGGCGGTGTTGCCTCCGAGGGCTCGTTCGATACCGGTGAGCTGCATATCGATTTTGACGCCGGCATCGCCACGATGGATGGCGAGGAGCTGCACCTGACGCCGATCGAGTACAAGTTGCTCTGCTTGCTGGCACACAACGCCGACAAGGTGCTGACGCACCAGTTTATATTGCACGAGATTTGGGGTACGGCGACCAAGAGCGATCTGGCGAGCCTGCGCGTCTTTATGGGCACGTTGCGTAAGAAGATCGAGTCCGACCCCGCGCATCCGCGCTATATCCAAACGCACGTAGGCATTGGCTACCGCCTAGTCATCCAAGGCTAGATCGCCAACCACCATCCCAATATGAGTTGCGGTGAAATACGGTCTAAATTTGCCTAATTCCAGGCAAAACAGTCCGTATTCCACCGCAACTTTGTTATTTGCCCTTGGGCTTGCTGGCGTAGAACTTCTTCTTTTTGGGCTTGCCGGCGGGGGAGGGTTTGCCGGCAAAGTTGGACTTGCCGTTGCCGGCCTGCGCGTGCGCGGGTACTGCCACACGGGGCTTGCGGGCCTCGGGGTTGCGCAGTTCCTCGACGCGCTCAGCAATTTCCTCGGCGCTAAAGCCGACCTCGGCCATGGCGTCCTCGATGGGCAGGCGGCGCACGATATAGCAGTGGTGCACCTTCTGGTTGCGCGCGAAGTCCTCGGGGATGGTCTGCGCTGTAATGTCCTCCAGCACCACGCCCGCGCGGGCGAGCTTGCGCGTTTCGGGGCGGAAGCCGCGCAGGTTGCAGCTAAAGATGGCATGGCCGCCCTGCGCGAGCAGGCGCGATACGCCGGCCAAAAGCTCAATATGGTCGCGCTGGACATCCCAGGTGCGGCGGCCCATCTTGGACGAGTTCGAGAACGTGGGCGGGTCGACAAAGATCAGGTCCCAGCGGTTGCGCGTCTGGCGCTGGTCACGAATCCAGGCGAGCACGTCATCGCGCACAAAGTGATGCTGCGGCCCCACAAAGCCGTTCTGACGCATATTGCGCTCGGCCCAGTCCAAGTAGGTGTTGGAAAGGTCGACCGTCACGGTCTCCTCGACACCGCCATCGGCCGCGTAGCAGGTGGCGGTGCCGGTGTAGGCAAACAGGTTGAGGAAGCGGCGCGCCTGCTTGGCGTGCTCACGCACTAGGTTGCGGGTGACGCGGTGATCCAAGAAGATGCCCACATCCAGATAGTCGTCAAAGTTGACGGCAAAGGTGAGCCCGCCCTCCTCGATGAGCGGCAGGCGACGGCGCGCGATATTGGCACGCTCGCCCGAGCCGCCCTTACCGGCGCCTTGCTTGCCGTACTGCGAGCCGCCGCGCGAACGCATGCGGGCCTTGGCGTGCACATGCTCGGCTGGGACATCCAGGATGAGCGGCGCGATGGCCAGAATGTCGAGCATGCGGGCCTGGGCCAGTGCGGGGTCGATGGTCTTGGGCGCGGCGTATTCGGCGATGACGAGCCAGCGGCCCGGAGTCTGCGGGCAACCCTCGTACAGGTCGATAGCGGCGGAGTAGTCGGGCAGGTCGGCATCGTAGACGCGGTAGCAGCTCACGCCCTCGCGCTTGGCCCACTTGCGGCGCAGACGGGCATTCTTGCGCAGGCGGTTGGCGAACTGCCCGGACTCGGGGATGAGCACGGGCAGCGGCTTGCCGTCGCCCAGGTCGAGCATGGCGGCGGGCTCGGGCATGGGGGAAGCGGTGGCTTCGTCTTGGGCATCCGCGATCTGCTCCTCGGCATCTGCGCTGGTCGCAGCTTCGAATGTCGCGGCGGCGTGGTCGAGCGAGGGCCAAACCTCAATAGTCGCCTCTTCGTTGTTGGGCATGACGGCAATGGAGCGCGCGGGCTCGGCATGGAGCGCGCGGGCCAGTAATCCGTCGCGGGTGAGCGCGGCGACCGGCGCCGAGGCAAGCTCGGGCGCGCGGCGCAGCTCGCCGACCAGCGTCATGGCGTCGTGCATGAGCGAAAGCGGAGTTTCGGTGGTGTCTGCGACCACGGCGGCGCCGGCGACAGCGCCCGCATGGTCCAGTACGGTGGCGGACTTGGCGGCGCAAAATTCGACAAAGCGCTTGTAGCCGGCACACTTGACCATGCGCTCGGCGGTCTTGCGGGCGGCGGGGTCGATATCTACGGCCACGATGCGCGCCTGGCGCTCGCGCGCTGCCGCCTCGCGCTCGCGTGCCTCGGCGAGCAGCTGCTCCCACAGAGTGGCGTCGTGCAGCTGCCAGCCCTCAAAGCCCCAGCGCTCGCGTGCGGCGCCCGGAGCGCGGTCGGTCAGAATGTTCACGGCCTCCAACAGCAGACCGCCGCCGGCGCACGAGGCGTCGACCAGCGTGGGCAGGGCTTCGTTCTCGTAATCGTCGGCCGTCAGCTCGCGCTCGCACAGTGCAGTCCAGCCGACCTGCGCCAGCACCAGGGCGGCATAGTCGGGGCGCAGCACGTGTGTGCCCTCGCCGGCGCGGGTCGCGGCGGGCGGCAGGCGCTTGAACAGCGGGTCGCCCGAAAGGTCCAGGCTGATGCTCGCGCGGCGCTGACGCAGCGAAAGCAGCAGGTGAACGTCGGGATCGGCGGCGTCGACATCGGCGCGACGGCCCGTGGTCTCGGCCAGACGGTCGCACAGCGCGTCCTTGGCGCGCAGGGCCGAGAAGCGCGTGTTGCGCAGCTGCTCGGTCACGCCGCGGGCGGTGATGGCGATGGTGGCGCCGGGGCGGACGATGCTCTCCCAGGCGATGTCGTAAACGCCGTCGTACAACTCATCGGCATCCTGCGCCTCAAAGCGCCCAAGCACCACAAACACGCGGCTGGCCAGGCGCGACCACAGGCAGGCGCGGTAGCCTTCTTCGAGCTCGCCCTCAAACGTAGCGCGGCCCTTCAGGCGGCGGACATGCGAAAGCCCGAGCCGCTTGAGCTCGTCGGCGAGTGCGGATTCAAAGCCCTCGGGGCAGCTTGCATAAAATTCCATGGGTGACCTCTCTGGTTGCGTCGCTCCATTATATGATGGATGCTTCGTTTACTCTCGCCCCCGAAAGGAACCCATATGATTGATGCGTGCCCCGATTCCGCCGTGCTCTTTTTTGACGTGGACGGCACGCTGACGTCGTTTGATCCCGACGATATGACCGACAAGGACTTCAATGCAATACATCCGTCGAAGGCTGTTGTTGATGCATTTGGTCGCTTGCGCAATGCGGGTCACCAGGCATTTATCTGCACGGGTCGTCCCCTGTGGCTCATCGCCGATGGCCTGCGCGCGCTGAACCCGGCGGGCATCGTTGCCATGGCAGGAGCGACGCTCGAGGTCGAAGGCCGCGTGGTGCACGAGGACTGCTTTGACGAAGACATTGTTGAGGAACTCGCGCGTCGCATTACTGTGGCGGGCGGCGAGGCGTTGTTCGAGACGAACGGTGCCACCTATTCACTTGAGCCAGTTGGTGTCGAACAGTCATTTCTGCTAGGCGCCGGCGTGGTGCATGGCGTTGAACAGATGCGCGTCGATGGCCGCTTGCGCGTAGGCAAGGTGTGCATTAACGCGTGCGACCTGGCTCGCGTAGCCAACGATGACGGCTTTATCGATCGCGAGTTTGAGCTGTGCAACACCGGTGGTCAGAATCGCGAGCTGAGCCCCAAGGGCATCGACAAGGGCGTAGGCGTGGCACGAGCGCTGGAGTATCTGGGTCGCGCGGGAAATGCGCGCACCTTTGGCTTTGGCGATTCGGGCAACGACCTGGGCATGCTCGCTGCGGTCGAGACGGCCGTGGCCATGGGCAACGCCATGCCCGAAGTCAAGGCGGTCGCCGACTATGTGACCGACGATGTCGCGCACGACGGCACCGTCACAGCGATGCAGCATTTCGGCCTCATCTAATGAATCCCGCATTCTGACGTTTGCTCAAACTGCGACTCTTTGCTTTTGCATGCTCAATCGATTTATCAATCCAAACACTGAGGTGTTTATACCGTTCGCCGAGAAGATAAAAACCCGCAGTTCACGCCTTGATAAACGTAGGTAAAGTGTTTAGCAGTTCAATGCCCGCGTGCAAACGAAAGGAATCAGGCAGATGGCAATCAAGGTGTTCGCTGACGGTGCAAACCTCGAGGGCATGCTCGACATGTACGAGAACGGCAACGTTCAGGGTTTCACGACCAACCCGTCCCTTATGAAGAAGGGTGGCGTGACGGATTACCGCGCGTTTGCCAAGGAGGTCCTGGCCCACATCACCGATGTGTCCGTGTCGTTTGAGGTTTTTGCCGACGACGTCGAGACCATGGAGGTCGAGGCGCGCGAGATCGCTACCTGGGCCGACAACGTCTACGTCAAGATTCCGTGCGTGACTACCAAGGGCGAGTCCACCGCCGAGCTGGTCCGCAAGCTTTCCGCCGACGGCATCAAGGTCAACGTCACCACCATCTTTACGCCCGAGCAGGTCGACGAGATGGTCGAGGCCGTTGATGCCGAGACGCCGTCCATCATCTCGCTCTTTGCCGGCCGTATCGCTGACACCGGCGTCGATCCCATTCCGTTTATGACGGAGTCGGTGAAGAAGGCCGCCGCCAAGCCCAACTGCGAGGTCCTGTGGGCGTCCACGCGTGAGCTTATCAATATTTACCAGGCGGAAGGATGCGGTTGCCAGATCATCACGGTGCCCAACAGCATCCTGGCCAAGCGTAAGAACATCGGCCGTGACCCGTACGAGGTCTCGCTCGATACCGTGCGCGGTTTTGCCAAGGATATCGCCTCGCTCGGTTTCCATATCCTGCCGTAACGCGAACGCTGACTACATCGCGGGTTGTTCGCCCCGGCCTTTCCTTTCCCTATCGCTCACGCGCTTCGCGAGGGTCGCGCTAGGCAAAGGAAAGGCCGGGGCTGCCGACACGAACTTGCCGGTAGGTTGGTGATAGGCTTCCATGTCCTGCCGTGGACAAAGGTACCCCCGCCTGCGCCGTGCAAAATTGAGAGTATTCAGCAAGGTAAAGGCTTTTACCAGCTGGGTGAAGCATGGAACAGCCCCCGTTTTGGCTCTGATGACGCTAAAACGGGGGCTGTTTCTTGCTTTTTCGTCTCTGAGGGGCATCCGGAACGGTGGAATTTGCAGAATACTCGCGATTTTGCACGTCGCGAGAGGGGGGACCCTTGCTTTGGCGGTTTACTTCCCCTGCACCATGGTGAGGGAGATTTTCTTGCGGTCGCGATCGACCTTTTCGACCCACACCTTGACCGTGTCACCGACGCGCACCACGTCGCTCGGGTGCTTGACGAAGCGGTTGGCGAGCTTGGAGATGTGTACGAGGCCGTCCTGGTGCACGCCCACGTCGACGAACGCGCCAAAATCCACAACGTTGCGCACCGTGCCCTTGAGTTCCATGCCGGGCTCCAGATCGTCGATGGAAAGCGCCGAGCGGCTAAAGACCACCTCGGGCGCGTCGTCGCGCGGGTCGCGGCCGGGCTTCTTGAGCTCGTTGACGATGTCGATGAGCGTTAGGGTGCCGCAGTCCAGGTCGCTTGCCAGCGCCGAGATGCTGCCCAGGCGACGCTCGATATCGGGCACGCCGCCGCGGCTGAGCTCGCTTGCCGCAACGCCGGCGCGCTCCAGGACGGCCGTGGCCACCTCGTAGCTTTCGGGGTGGACGCTTGTCGCGTCGAGCGGGTTCTTGCCGCCGCTGATGCGCAGGAAACCTGCGGCGTTGAGGTACGCCTTGGGTCCCAGCTTGGGGACCTTCTTGAGCTGGCGGCGATCGGTAAAGGCGCCGTTTTCCTCGCGGTAGGCCACGATGTTTTTGGCTACGCTCGGCGTAATGCCCGACACGTAGCCCAGCAGGCTTGCGCTCGCGGTGTTGACGTCGACGCCCACACGGTTGACGACGTCTTCCACCACGTGGCCCAGGGTGCGCGAAAGCTCGGCCTGGTCAAGGTCGTGCTGGTACTGGCCAACGCCGATGGACTGGGGCGGAATCTTGACGAGCTCTGCCAGCGGGTCTTGCAGACGGCGGCCCAGGCTCATGGCGCCACGTACGGTGACGTCCAGGTCGGGATATTCCTGGCTGGCGAGCTCGGAGGCGGAGTACACCGACGCGCCGGCCTCGTTGACGATGGTGTAGCGAAGGCTGGGTGCCTGCTCGGTAATGAACTCCGAGACGACTTCCTCGGTCTCGCGGCTGGCGGTGCCGTTGCCGATGACGATGGTGTTGACGCTGTCCTTCTTGACGAGGCGGGCGAGCTCGCGCTTGGTGCCGGCGACGTCGTGGCGCGGCTTGGTGGGGTAGACCACGCCGTGGTCGAGCAGCTTGCCGGTCTCGTCCATGACGGCGACCTTGCAGCCGGTGCGGTAGCCCGGGTCGAGCGCGAGCACGCGGGCGCCGCGTACGGGGCGTGCCGAGAGCAGGCCTTCGAGATTCTTGGCAAAGACGTTGATGGCCTCGGTCTGGGCGCGAACGGTGAGTTTGGCGCGGGCCTCGCGCTCCAGCGAGGGGGCCATGAGGCGCTTGTAACCGTCAGCGATGGCGGCATTAAAGACGGGAGCAAACACGCCCTGGCGACGGGGCCAGCGGCTGCCGAGGCGTGCCGTAGCGGCAGCGCCGTCGACGTTCACGCGCACGCGGAGCTTGCCCTCACGCTCACCGCGGTCGATAGCCAGCACGCGGTGGTTGGGTATACGGCGCAACGGCTCGTCAAAGTTGTAGTAGGGCTCGTAGGGGGTCTTCTCGGCGGGGTCGGTGGCCTCGACGACGATGTCGGCGGTGTTTTGCGTAAAGGCGCGCAGGTCGGCGACGTTCTCGGGATCTTCGGCCACCGTCTCGGCCACGATGTCGGCGGCGCCGGCGAGCGCCTTCTCGGGCGTGTCGAAGCCGGCCTCCTCGTTGACGTAGTCCGCGGCGGCGTCGAGCGCGCTGCCCTTGGCCGAAGCCTGCATGATGATCATGTTGGCGAGTGGCTCCAGGCCGGCCTCGCGGGCCTTCTGCGCGCGGGTCATGCGCTTTTTGCGGTAGGGCTTGTAGAGGTCCTCGACACGCTGGAGCTGCGTGGCCTCGCGAATCTGCTGCTCGAGTTCGGGCGTGAGCTTGCCCTGGGCGTCGATGAGCAGAATGACGTCCTCTTTACGCTGCTCAAGATTGCGCAGGTATGACAGGCGCTCGTCGAGGGCGCGCAGGGCGACGTCATCCATGCCGCCCGTGGCCTCCTTGCGGTAGCGCGAGATAAAGGGGATGGTGTTGCCCTCGTCGATGAGCTTGACAGCCGCCTCGACGTTGGCGGCCTTAAGGTTGAGCTCGCGGGCGAGCTGGGCGATAAGATCCATGGGACTCCTTGCGTTTAAGGTGCGTTTGCAGCACAGGGCTACCAAGGATACCACCTGCCACTTCGCTCAAAAAAGACTGTTTTGGCGCGGGACCACGAAAGCGGCCTATCTACTACGTTTGAACCGTGTGGGTCGACCATCCCCCGGTTTTCCGAAAATGCGCAAGCCGTTTACCTGCGGTTTTTATTTCGCGAAATTCGGTATGGATGAGGGTGATTGGTTAAACGTAGTAGATAGGCACATTTCGTGGCGAACGAATCAAGCTAAGGTGCAAAAAGTCCCCCGTCCCAGAAAAATCATTGGCAACGTAGCAAAATGCCCCGCGGGCAGGAGGCTGCTCGCGGGGCAAAGAAGAGGGGCTTATTTGTGGCGGACCGAGGGGCCCGGCATGGGGTTTCTGCCGCGGCCTGTCCTAAGGTGCTACAGCTCGACGAGCTGGCCGGTCTCGGCGGCCTCCTTGATGGCGTTAAGCAGCGTGAGCGTCTTGACGTTATCGGCGGGGGTTACGACGGGCTCAACTTCGCGGCGGACGACCTTCACAAAGTGCTTGAGCTGCATCTTGTGCGGCAGCGCCGGGTCGACGGCCGGAATCTCCATCTGCAGCGGCTTGTGCCAGTTGGAGGCGCCGTCGTAGGAGAACTGATGCAGGCGGGGCAGCGAAAGGGCACCCAAGGTTCCGCCGATAAAGTAGGCGTCGGCGTCGAAGGGGCGGTACTGCGGATCCTCGCGAGCGGTTGCCTCCCAGTTCCAGGGGCTGGCGGTGGCGTCGGAGATGGTCATGCTCGCAAGCGCGCCATCGGCAAAACGGACGTTGACCACGGCGGAGTCCTCGGTCTCAAAACCGCGGGCGGCGCTGGACTGCATGCCCTGGACGGCGACGGGCTCGCCCAGCAGGTAGCGGAGCAGGTCCACGTCGTGAACCAGGTTGACCAAGATCGGTCCGGCACCCTTCTTGCGGCGCCACTCGACATCGAAGTATTCGTCATTCTTATAGATCATGTAGTGGAAGCTCGACACGGTGAGCTTGCCCAGCTCGCCGGACTCGATGATCTCCTTGGCCTTGTTGACGAAGGGGTTGTGGCGACGGTGCTGGCCCACGAGCACGGGCACGCCGGCGGTCTCGGCCTCGGCGGCGAAAGCCTGGGCATCCTCGAGGTCGTTGGAGATCGGCTTTTCGACCAGCGGCACGATGTTGCGCTTCACGGCCTCGCGGGCAACGCCCAGGTGCAGGTCGTTGGGGGTGGCGATGATGACGGCCTCGGGCTTGACCTCGTCCATCATCTGGGCGGGATCGGTGTAAAACGGCACGCCGGCGGCCTCGGCCGTGGCGCGGGCGCCCTCAAAGGCGTCGGCGATGGCGACGAGCTCGGCTTCGGGCTCCTCGGTGACAAAGCGGATGTGGTTGCGGCCCATGGCACCGGCGCCGATAACGGCAATGCGGACGGGGTTGAGCTCAGACATTTCGACTCCTTAATACTGGTGACCGGTGGAATGCGGCAAGAGAACGGCCCTTGCCGCGTCAAGCAAAACTAAGCGGACTTCTTCTTGCTGTCGGAGACCATCATGTAGACGGTGAGCACGACGGCGATGGCGGCAATCACAATGGCGCCGTAGAAGGACTGCTGGTAGGCGGCGCTGCCGGCCTCGGCGTGATACAGCACGGCGGTGATGGGCTGGCTGATCCAGGTGGAAGCGGCATAGCCCAAAAACATGATGCCGTAGTTGACGCCGATGTTGCTGGTGCCAAAGGCGCCACCGGTGAGCGGCGGGTAGATGACGAGCAGGGCGCCAAAGCTAAAGCCGAGCAGGGCGAGTGCCACAAAGAACATGCTCTGCGTAAAGCTCATCGACATGATGACGAGCGCGACGATGGTGACGACAAGGCTGATGAGCAGCGACTTGTAGGCGCCGAGCTTGTCGATGATCTGGCCAAAGGACAGACGGCCGACCAGGTTGGCGCAGGTGTTGACGGAGACGACCACGCCGCCGAGGGCGACGGCCGCGGCGCTCGTGGGGTCGGCGAAGAGCTGGACAGCGGCGATGGAGGCAACCTTGCCCACGAGCAGGGTGCCCGCGGTGGCGGCGAAGGCGAAGGTGGCGATGAGGACCCAGAAGCGCGGGGTTTTGACCATCTCGCCCGGGGTGAGGTCGCCGAAAGTGCCGGCGTGCGCGCCGCCCTTGGGGACCTCGAAGCCCTCGGGCAGCCAACCGGCCTCGGGGGCCTTCAGGAACAGGGCGGAGGCGGCGATCGTCACAAAGAAGATGACGCCGAGTGCCTTAAGGGCGCCAAAGATGCCAAGGCTCGGGATGAGCAGCGAGGCGAGCACCGGGGACAGCACGGCGGGGCCGGCGGTCGAAGCGGCCAGGGTGATGCCGGAGGCGAGGCCCTTTTTGTCGATGAACCACTTTTGGCCGGTGGTGAGCGCGGGGTTGTAGCCCAGGCCGTTGCCGATGGCGGCGACGAGCGAGAACCACAGGTAGAACTGCCACGGCTCGGTGACGGTGCCGGACATGAACCAGCCCACGCCGTAGCACACGGCGGCAGCGATCACGACGTTGCGCGGGCCGATCTTATCGGAGATGCGGCCGGCGAAGATGCCCGTCACGGCCATGATGGTCTGGAAGACCGGGAAAGCCCAGGTAAGAGCGCTGGACCACTCGGGATAGACGGCGAGCAGGTTCTTGCTCACAACGGAATACAGCGCGATGGAGCTGATAAAGAACATGGTGACGCATGCGGCGGAAAGCACGACGGCGCGACCCTTGTTGGAGTTGGTGGAAGCCATTGGACTCTTTCTAATCGATACGGGGGAGGGGAGGGGCAAACGCCGCTAAGGTGCTTGCCCCGCGCCCCTTTCTACCGGGCTGGTTTACTGGTCAGTCGGCTTTGCGACGCCGGACCCATCGGACCAGAGCTCGACGCCCTTGTTCTTGAGGTAGTTGTCGGCAAAGGCGCGGCGGCCGCCGGGCTTGGCGGTGAGGTCGCCCATCATGTTGGAGAAGCCGCCGTCGACCTTGATGGCGTCGCCGGCGGTAAAGTCTGAGCGCGTGGACGCCAGGAACATGACGGCGTTGGCGATATCGCTGACCTCGCCGATGCGACGCGTGGCGATGAGGCGGCTGCGGCTCTTCTCGACCTCGGGATCGGCGTAAAAGCTTGCCGACATGGGGGTCTTGACGAAGCAGGGCTCGACGCAGTTGGAGCGCACGCCGTAGGGACCCCACTCGGCAGCCAGCATCTTGGACATCATGTTGACGCCCGCCTTGGTGGAGCTGTACACGCCCGAGAACGTTTCGGGGGAGTGACTGGCGACGGTGGAGATGTGAACCAGGCGGCCCTGGCCGGCCTTGATCATCTCGCGACCAAAGCGCTGCGAGGTGATGAAGTAGCCGGTGAGGTTGACGTTGATGACCTCGTTCCAGTCGGAGAGCGGCAGGTCCTCCATGGCTGCGAAGCGCAGGATGCCGGCGGTGTTGACGAGAACGTCGACGCGGCCGAAGTTGGCGATGGTGGCGTCGACGGCGGCCTGAACCTCGGCCTCGTCGGTGGCGTTCATCTTGTAGCCCTCGGCGTGGATGCCAAACTCGGCAGCGAGGTCGGCGGCGGCGGCCTTGACCTTCTCCTCGTCCAGGTCGAGCAGGACGACGTTAGCGCCATTGCGGGCGAACTCGCGGCAAATCTCGACGCCCATGCCGCCGAGCGCTCCAGTCACAGCGCAAACATCGCCCTCGAGCTTAAGCCAATTGCTCATAGGAACTTCCCTTCTTATGCCTCCCGGTGGGTCGCTCCCATTAACCGACCCACGTGGTTTTCGCTGGTTATCGTATGCTTTGCATTTGCGCAGGTGAATTGCATATTTGTTAGAATGGCGTTAACCATAGGTTTACACTGTGCGATGCAGTTTATTCTCAATTGAGCGCATGACCTGCGAAAACAACCTCCTGTGGCACCATGTGGCCACGGGCGCGAAAACGGGAGATTGACGTGTACGATCGACGACTTGAGGCCATATCGGCCGCTGCGGAGCTGGGAAGCTTCTCGCGTGCGGCGGCACAATTGCGCGTGTCGACTCCGGCGCTCGTCAAGCAGGTGTCGGGCTTCGAGGCCGAGTTCGGCATCACGCTGTTCGAACGCTCGCACTCGGGCGTCAAAGTGACGCCGGCCGGCGCACTGCTGGTGGACGACGCGCGCTCGATCATGCGGCAGTCCGAGGACGCGCTGCGCCGTGCCCGACGCGCGGCGGGCGATGGCGGTGCCGTGCGCCTGGGCGTGTCGATGATGTGCCCGGGGCGCCAAACGCTGTCGATGTGGTCGGGCATCCACGATCTGGAACCGTCGCTGCGATTTGAAATCGTGCCGGTAAGCGATCTCTACGACGAGCGCGAGACCGTCATGCGTAGCTTGGGTCGCGAGGTCGATGTGGTGCAATCGAGTTTTTCTACCCCACGCTGGGGTGATGCCTGCCAAAAGCTCCGCATTGTCAACGTGCCGTTTTATATCGATCTGCCGCGCACGAGCCCGCTGGCGCGCAAGAATCGCATTACGGTTGCCGACTTGGAGGGTATGCGTCTGCGCGTACTGCGCCACGGCAACGACGCCATGGACAGCCTGCGCATCGATCTTTTGGCCGATGGCGGCGTGGACGTGATCGACGTGGACAGTTTTGACTTTGCGCTCTTTAACGAGGCGGAGGAAAAGGGCGACGCGGTGCTCACTTGCGGGGCGTGGTCGGGCGTGCACCCGGCTTTTGTAGGCGTGCCGTTCCTATGTGGCCGCGAGGTGCCGGTCTTCTTGCACTACCCGCTCGAGCCCACCCTCCAAGTACAAAAATTCGTCAACGCCATGGCCCAACTCCTCAAGTAGCTCATTTGGCGCGGGTAGTCTTTTTGGGACGGGGCTTTTTTAGCTACCCAATCTGGTGCCGTCGAAGCATGACGCCGTATTTGGCACAGGGTAGCTAAAAAGCCCCGTTCCAAAAAGACCAACAAAACGAGGCCCTGGTCAAACGGCCAGGGCCTCACAAACTTTTATTCCGTTCTAAATGACGGGCTGATTGCGCGCAGGAGGGTGCCCCGGGGCGGCGGGGTATTTCCTCCGCGCGCAGTTTCGCAGCGAAGCGAGAATGTTTGAGCACGGAGGAATTACCCCGACGCCCCGGGGAACCCTCCGTCAGTAACCGTTCCTACTCCAGCTCAAACGCTCCCGTGTACAGCTGGTAGTAATATCCGCGCTTGGCGATTAGCTCGTCGTGGTTGCCGCGCTCGATGATGCGGCCGTGATCCAGACAGATGATCGCGTCGGAGTTGCGCACGGTGGAGAGACGGTGCGCGATGACAAACGTCGTGCGGCCCTCCATGAGCTTATCCATGCCCGCCTGCACGATGGCCTCGGTGCGGGTGTCGATGGAGCTCGTGGCCTCGTCCAGAATCATTGCCGGCGGATCGGCGACGGCGGCGCGCGCGATCGAAATCAGCTGGCGCTGGCCTTGCGACAGCTGGGCACCGTTGCCGGTAAGCATGGTGTCGTAGCCGTCGGGCAGGCGGGTGATAAAGTCGTCCGCGCCCGCGAGCTTGGCCGCCGCGATGCACTCCTCGTCGGTCGCATCCAGGTTGCCGTAGCGGATGTTATCCATCACGGTGCCGGTGAACAGGTTCACGTCCTGCAGCACGACGCCCAGCGAGCGGCGCAGATCGGCCTTGCGGATTTTGTTGACGTTGATGCCGTCGTAGCGAATCTTGCCGTCGGCGATGTCATAGAAACGGTTGATGAGGTTGGTGATGGTCGTCTTGCCGGCACCGGTGGCGCCGACAAACGCGACCTTCTGGCCCGGCTTGGCAAACACGGACACGCCGTGCAGCACCTCGTGGTCGGGCGTGTAGCCAAAGTCGACGTTGTCCATGACCAGGTCGCCGCGCAGCGGCACGTACTCGATCTCGCCGGTTGCGCGGTGCGGATGTTTCCACGCCCACATGCCGGTGTGGTGGTCAGCCTCCTCGAGCTGCCAGGTGTCGGGGTTGACCTGCGCGTTGACGAGTGTCACGTAGCCTTCGTCGGCCTCGGGCTTCTCGTCGATGAGCTCAAAGATGCGGTCGGCGCCGGCGAGGCCCATGACCACGGCGTTGATCTGCTGCGAGATCTGGCCGATCTGTCCGCAGAACTGCTTGGTCATGTTGAGGAACGGCACTACGACTGCGATGGACAGCGCCATGCCCGAGATGCTCAGGTTGGGCACGCCCAGCGCCAGGAAAATGCCGCCCGCCAGTGCGACCAGCACGTAGAGCAGGTTGCCCAGGTTCATAAGGATGGGCATGAGGATGTTGGCGTACATGTTGGCCTTCTGGGAGACCTCGAAGAGCTTTTCGTTGCGCTCGTCAAAATCGGCCTCGGCGGCAGACTCGTGGCAGAACGCCTTGACGACCTTCTGGCCGTTCATGACTTCCTCGATATGGCCCTCGACCACGCCGAGCTCGGTCTGCTGTGCAATGAAGAAGCGCGCGGAGTTGGAGCCGAGCAGCTTGGTCATAAAGGTCATAAAGGCGACGCCGGCGATGATGACCAGGCACATCCACACGCTGTAGTACAGCATGATAAAGAACACCGTGACGATGATGATGATCGTCATGAGCAGGTTGGGCAGCGACTGGCTGATCATCTGACGCAGCGTGTCGATGTCGTTGGTGTAGTGGCTCATGATATCGCCGCGCTGGTGCGTGTCGAAGTAGCTGATCGGCAGGTCCTGCATGCGGTTGAACATCATCTCGCGCAGCTTCTCGAGCGAGCCCTGCGTGACGATAGCCATGGCGCGGTTCCAGAAGAGCGAGGACAGGACGCCGACGCCGTAGATGCAGGCGAGGGTGGTCACGAGCTGTGCGATCTTGGGCTGCGCGGCTTCCCAATCGCCCGACTGCCACGATTCGCTAATAATTTGCAGGGCGCTCTGCAGGAAGGTCGCGCCGATGGAGTTGATGATGGCGCAGAGCACCACGCCGGCGACAACGAGGGGCAAAAGCACAGGATAGAAGCCAAAGAGCGTCTTGATGAGGCGCGACATGGTGCCGCCCTTGCGGTTGAGCGCGCGCTCGGCGGTCGTTGCCTTACTCATGTGCCTCGCCTCCTTCCTGGGTCTGAGCTTGCGTTGCGGTCATGTCGGTGTTGTCTGCCGCCGTGTTCGCGTCGCCAGAGACGTCGTCGGCGTCTTGCGTACCTTCGGCAGACATCTTGTTTTGCGAGGTGAAGGTCTCGCGGTAGATCTCGCTCGTCTTAAGCAGCTCGTCATGGTTGCCGATCTGCGCGATACGGCCGCCCTCCATGACGATGATGCGGTCTGCGTCCTGTACGGAGCTGATGCGCTGGGCGATGATGAGCTTGGTCGTGTTGGGTAGATAGCTTGCCAGCCCTGCGCGAATCTTGGCGTCGGTCTTGGTGTCGACGGCGCTGGTGGAGTCGTCCAGGATCAAGATCTTGGGGCGACGCAGCAGGGCACGCGCAATGCACAGGCGCTGCTTCTGACCGCCGGAAACATTGGAGCCGCCCTGTTCGATCCAGGTGTCATAGCCCTTGGGGAAGCCATCGACAAACTCGTCGGCGCAGGCCAGATGCGCTGCCTCGCGGACTTCCTCGTCGGTGGCGTTCGGGTCGCCCCAACGCAGGTTCTCGGCGACGGTGCCGCTAAACAGCACGTTTTTCTGCAGCACCATGGCGACCTGGTGACGCAGCGCGTCCAGGTCGTAGTCGCGCACGTCCACGCCGCCCACGCGCACAGCGCCTTCGGTGGTGTCGTACAGGCGGGCGATGAGGTTAACGAGCGTGGACTTGGCCGAGCCGGTGCCGCCGATGATGCCGATGGTCTCGCCGCTCGTAATGTGCAGGTCGATATCGTCGAGCGCCTGGCGCTTCGCATGCTTGGAATACTTAAAGCTCACGTGGTCAAAGTCGATGGAACCGTCGGCAACCTCGAGCACGGGCTCGGCGGGATCGGCGATCGTGGGCTCGGCGGCCAGCACCTCGGCAATGCGGTGTGCCGATTCGTCGGCCATGGTCACCATGACAAAGATCATCGACAGCTGCATCAGGCTCATGAGAATCTGGAAACCATAGGTAAAGGTCGAGGAGAGCTGGCCCACGTCGAACAGCGTGCCCTGGCTCGTGATGATGAGCTTGGAGCCCAGGTAGATGATGACGACAAACGCGCCGTTGACGCAGATGTTCATCATGGGGTTGTTAAAGGCGAGCAGCTTCTCGGCGCGGGTGAAGTCCATCTGGACATCGCGCGCGGCGGCCGCGAACTTCTCCTTCTCAAAGTCTTCGCGTACGTAGCTCTTAACCACGCGCATGCCGGTGACGTTTTCCTCAACGGACTCGTTAAGGGCATCGTACTTGTGGAACACGCGCGAGAAGATGGGGCGCACCTTAAAGATGATAAAGAACAGCCCAAAGCCCAGCAGCGGAATGATGACCAGGTAGACCATGGCAACGCTGCCGCCCATGATAAATGCCATGGTAAAGGCGAAGATCAATACCAGCGGCGCGCGCACGGCGATACGGATGATCATCATAAAGGCCTGCTGCACGTTGTTGATGTCGGTGGTCAGGCGCGTGACGAGCGAGGAGCTCGAGAACTCATCGATGTTGGCAAAGCTGAACGTCTGGATTTTGTAGAACAGGTCGTGACGCAGGTTCTTGGCGAAGCCGCAGCTCGCATGGCTGCAGGTGACGCCTGCCGCGGCGCCAAAAGCAAGCGATGTCAGCGCGATGAGCACCAAAAGGCCCGCGGTGGGAAGCATCTCGGCTACGGTGGCGCCGTCTTTGATGGCGTCGATCAGGTTGGCGGTGATAAATGGAATCAGCATCTCGCAGAGCACCTCGCCAAGCACGAGCAACGGCGTGGCAACGGTGACTTTCATATAGTCGCGGATGCTGCCCATGAGGGTTTTAATCATCCAGTTCCTCCCAGGTTACACGGATTTTATCGAGCATTTCGGCGAGGTCCTCGCGCTCGTCGTGGGTGAGCGCGCTAAAGGCCCGTTCTCTAAAGCGGATGCGGGCTGCCTGGTCGATGCGGGCGTTTTCCCGGCCGGTTTCGGTCAGGCGAATGGTGAGTTGCCGTCGGTCCTTGGGATTACGGCTGCGCTCGATGAGGCCGTTGAGCTCGAGCTTGGACAGGATCTCGGAAAGCGATCCCGGCTTGAGGTCAAAGTGCATGCCGAGCTCCTGCTGCGACATCTCGCCGCCGGGTTGCTTGGCCAGCAGGCAGATGATGGGCGCCTTGCCGGATACGCCTCCGCCATGAAAGTGCATGTAATGGCCGCAAAAGCCCAGATTATTGAGGATGCGCTTAGCAAGCTTGTCTTCGGCGCTGACCGCTTCGGGTACATCCGCCGGCTGTGACGGGTCGCCGCCGGGCTCGTGCGGAAGGACGAGTGGTTCAACACACATATCTAAGCTTCGCTCCTTTCTTTAGTTAGGTAGTTGAATTGTTTTGTGCCTAACCAATTTAGGAGCACGGTAAATAAATGTCAAGGTACCAAACTTATTATGTTCGAGCGGCACTTAGGGACGTTCCTTATGTGCCGGCATTTGGGGACACTCCTTGTGTCGACTAGTCATTTAAGAACGTCCCCAACGACTAACTTCCTCCTTCCCGTAACCTTTCCGCAACAATTCGTCCTCTGCGGTGCCAGCGCCCGTTCACAACGTCCCCTGCGCTACACTTAGTCGCACTGTGGCGCTGCCGCGCCGCGCCCGAAACAAGGGAGACCCTCATGAAGAATACTCAGCTGCTGCTGATTAACGATATGTGCGGCTACGGCAAGGTCGCGCTTTCCGCCATGCTGCCGGTGCTGTCGCACATGGGCTACCGTATCCATAACCTGCCGACGGCACTTGTGTCCGATACGCTCAACTATCCCAAGTTCTACATCCACGACACCACCGAGTACGTGCGCCAGAGCCTCGCCATCTGGGAGGAGCTCGGCTTTGAGTTCGACGCCATCTCGACCGGCTTTATCGTGACCGAGGAAGAGACGCGTATCATCTCGGACTTTTGCCACCGCCGCGCGCAAAAGGGCACCAAGGTGTTCGTCGATCCCATCATGGGCGACAACGGCAAGCTCTATGCCGGTGTGCCCGAGTCCACGATTGGCCTTATGCGGCACCTGCTGGAGTGCGCAGACTACGCGGTGCCCAACTACACCGAGGCCTGTCTGCTCGCCGATACGCCTATTGCAGAGCAGATCACGCCCGATGAGGCCCGCGCCCTTGTGGACGCCGTGCGCGAGCTGGGTGCCAAGTCGGTGGTCATTACGAGCGCCGTGGTAAATGGCACGAACGCGGTTATCGGTTACGACCATGTGGCGGGGGAGTACTTCACGATTCCCTTTGAGCTCATTCCGGTCTATTTCCCGGGCACGGGCGATACGTTCTCGGCGGTGCTCATGGGCCGCGTTATGGCAGGTTGGAGTCTGCAGCGCGCGACGTCCGATGCCATGCGTGTGGTGGCTGAGCTTATCGAGCGCAATGCCGACCAAGAGGACAAGTCGGCCGGCCTTCCCATCGAGGCCTGCCTGGATGTGATTGACCATGAGTAACGCTGGCGAGGGCGGCGTCAAGCCTGCGGGCGAGAACAGGCCGCTCGGCGCGCCGCGTGGCAAGCGGCCGCGTATCCGCGTGAGCTGCGTGGACCAGCTGGGGACGTGCCGCTGCCACCATGGTCACAAGCCGGGCGACGTCTTTGACTTTGACCGAGACCGCGGCAAGATGTGCGCCATGGCCTGTCACGTGGGCTTTCCCTATATCGATATCCTGCGCTATGGCGGAACCGTGCCTGGCAACGAGCCTGGCACGGCAAAGTTCTGCTGCCCCGAGATTGATACGCTGAACGTCTGGCTTGCCGAGATCGTCGACGAGTAACCGAGCGAGGATTTTCTCCCGTCGAAATATCGAGCGTGGATTATCTCCCGTTTTGGGCGCAATTTCGCACTCAAAGTGGGAGATAGTCCTCGCTCGATTTGTATGCGAGAATCCCGACCTCACTTATGCCCATGCTTAGGCGCACGCGTCGTTGTTCTGTGCGCGAGTAAGCTCAAATTTCTGCATTTCATCCAATTTCGGTACTAAAAATCTCTGCATTTCATCGATAATAGTCGATATAAATATCTGCATTTCATTTATCGAGGCGATGGGAGAGCTTATGTTGCGCAGGAAAATCGCTGATGATCTTGATTGTTGGCAGAGATCCATTGAACGAAAGGCGTTGTTCGTCACGGGTTCTCGCCAAATCGGTAAGAGCTACTCGATTCGCGAGTTCGGTAAGTCAAACTACGCAACCTATATCGAGCTCAATCTCGCGGAAAATCGCCAGGCAAAAGATGCTCTTCTCGAGGCACGGGATGCCGATGATTTCATCAGCAGGGTGACGCTTCTTTCGGGAAAGCCGATAGCGCCAGGCAAAACGCTCGTGTTTATCGATGAGGTCCAAGAGGCCCCCGACATCATGACGATGGCAAAGTTCCTTGTTGAGGACGGGAGATGCCACTGGGCGTTTTCGGGGTCAATGCTCGGGACCCAGTTCAAGGGCGTTAGGTCCTATCCTGTGGGATATGTTCACGAGCTTAGGATGTTCCCGCTCGATTTTGAGGAGTTTTGCTGGGCGATCGGGGTGAGCGAGGGAGCTCGCCAAACGATACGCGATGCGTGTATCAGCGAGAAGCCCATTCCTGATTACATTCATGACGCGATGATGGCAAACTTCAGGACCTATACCGTTGTCGGCGGAATGCCGGAGGTCGTGCAGCGTTTCCTTGACACGCAGGGCGACCTTGCCTCTGTTCGTCAGCTACAGTCAGAGCTCAACGAACAGTACCGGCGGGATATCTCTAAGTATGCAAGCGGGCGAGCCCTTCAGGTGCAGAGCATTTACGATCAGCTCCCTATTATGCTCGAGGGCGAAAACAAACGCTTCGTGCTCAATTCCATTGACCCCAAGGCGCATTACGACAAGTAACAGCGAGATTTTGTCTGGCTTGTCGATGCCGGCGTTGCTCTCAAGGCCGATATCGTAACCGAGCCAAAATCGCCCCTGCTCAAGACGGCGCGGCCATCGCAGTTCAAGCTATATCAATCGGATACGGGCATGTTGATGGCGCGCTACCCCGTTGGAGTCGCCCAGGCGGCGTATCTTGATAGCAAGGAGCCCAATCTGGGCGGCATTTACGAAAACGTGGTGGCCCAGCAGCTGGCTGCCCAGAATCGCCAGCTTTACTACTATCAGACGAAAAAGCGCGGCGAAGTGGACTTTGTGGTCGACGGACCGGATGGGACGGCTGTCCCGATCGAGGTTAAATCGGGCTCCTATTACCACGCGCACGCTGCGCTCGGTCATGTGCTTGATACGGCCGAATATGGCGTAAGGCTCGGGATTGTTTTCTCGAGAGGCAACGTTGAGCGCAACGGAGCTGTTCTTTATTTGCCGCTATATGCGACCTGGGTCCTTTCGGATGTTTTGGGCGACTCCCGTGCCGAGGGGATAAAGCTGGAGGTCAAGCCGGTCTAGGGCCAGTCCCGAATGTGACAAAGGGGCAGTCCCTTGGTCGTATCGAGTTCCACTGCCCGAGAAAATGAGCGTGGATTTTCTCCCGTTTAGAGCGCACTTGAACGCTCAAAGTGGGAGAAAATCCACGCTCGATTTATGCCGATGGCGCGGTTCGCGCGGCATGCGCGCTCGCGAGCCTACAGTTGCTCGAGCATAGCGGTGCAACCGGCGAGCACATCGCGGTAGGTGGCATCGAAATTGCCGGTATACCAGGGATCGGCCACGTCGCCGGGGCGATCGGTCCAGTCGAGCAAGCGCGTAATCCTGCCGTCGGGGTCGTCGCCAAAGATGCGACGCAGGCCGCGCGCGTTCTCAGCATCCATATAGACAATGCGATCCCAGTCGCCATACTCCGCGCGACGCACCTGGCGCGCGCGGTGGGCGACGACGGGGATTCCGACCTCGCGTAGCTTGGCAACGGTACCGTGGTGCGGCGGGTTGCCGATCTCCTCGGTCGAGGTCGCTGCAGAATCGATGACAAACTCGCCCGCGCGCCCAGCGCGGCGCACCAGCTCGGTAAACACGGACTCAGCCATCGTCGAGCGGCAGATGTTCCCATGACAGATAAACAGTACGCGTTGCATAGGACGATACCTTTCATATAGAAGGCTGCTAAAGGGTCGAAGCCGGACGCATGCCAAGTTTTATTTCTTGGCCAGTTTGAAGTAACGCTCAAATATCAATTCGAAAACGTAATAGAACATCAATCGACTGTCGAGGTCCATGCTGCCCAAGCGGATTTCTTTTTGCACGGTGTAGATGGGGTAGTCGGCTAGTTTCGAGAGAGAATTTCGAGAAAAGCCGGTGAGCGTGACGACCTTGCATCCGCGCGTTTTGGCTATCGATGTGGCGTCAATAGACACCTGCGTCTCACCGCTGACTGAAACGCTGAAGACCAGGTCGTTTTTGCCAAGCAGTTCTGCGTAATGCCTCATGACGTGGCGTTCACTGAGCGTGTCGGTATTCTTGCCCATTATTTTGAGCTTTTCAGCCATTTCGAGGCACGGGTACTTCGAAAAACCCGAGCAGAAGAACACGATATGCGAGGCGTCCTGGATAAGACTCACAACCGAATCGATGACCCGGTCGTTAAGCAGATCTTTGGTCTGTACGAGCTGGGTATCAAGAGGAAGTGCCTCGATAGTGAATCGATTGCGGTCGAGCGAGGCGGAATACGATTGTTTGAGCTCCGTAAACCCCGAGAAGCCAAGCTTATGGGCAAGCCTGACGATTGTATTGGGAGCGACGAAGAACCGTTCAGCAACGCTCTTAAGCGTGACATCGTCAATATCATCACGCAGCTCGATGATGTAGCGCATGATCTCGCTTTCGAGATCGTTGAGCTTGCTCTCGCCAGCTCGCACATGATCATAAAAAGATTCTTGATCTTTCATAAGATGTTTCAGCCCCTCGCACCTCGCCGTATATATGGTACCGCTTTGTGTAGCCAGGTGAGAAATCGGTAATCGGTCAAGATTGCCTATTGCCCATGAACTGGGCAAACGCGCGTGTTTGCCTACACATATCTGTGTCGTGAGCGAAATCATGTGTCCCCGTTTCGCATTGGCCCACACGGGGACTCGCAAATGACCTTATGTCGCAAAATATCAATCGAAACGAAGCAAGCCGAGGACAACCGCGGAGCCCAAGGTCTTCGAGAACACCGATCAGCCAACCCTGGAGGGACGGAACATGAAGGATAAGCTCAATATTGTGATCGTTGGCGGCGGCTCCACGTGGTGCCCTGGCATTCTTAAAGCCCTGACCAAGCACATGGACATTCTGCCGCTGAACCGCGTGATGCTCTATGACATCGATGCCGAGCGTCAGCGTCCGATCGGCGAGTTTGGCAAGATCCTCTTTGCCGAGGAGGAGCCCGGTGTGGAGTTTGGTTACACCACCGATAAGGACGAGGCATACACCGACGTTGACTTTGTGCTCTGCCAGATTCGTACCGGCGGCTACGAGATGCGCAGCAAGGACGAGAAGATTCCGCTGCATATGGGAATCATCGGCCAGGAAACGGTGGGCCCTGGCGGCATGGCTTACGGTATGCGCTCCATGCATGACATGGTTGAGATCGTCAACGACGTTCGCGCTCATAGCCCGGAGGCGTGGATTATCAACTACACCAACCCGGCTGCTATTGTGGCATATGGTCTCGAGCGCGTCCTGCCCGATGAGCATCGCGTCCTCAACATCTGCGACCAGCCTGTCAACCTCATGCGCTCTTACGGTCGCCTGCTCGGTCGCGATATGAGCAAGACGGAGCCCGTGTACTTCGGCCTCAATCACTTCGGTTGGTTCAAGCACATCTACGATGAAGAGGGCCATGACCTCGTCCCGCAGATTAAGGAGTACACGGAGAAGAACGGCTTCCTTCCTGCCGATGCCGAGCAGCGTGACCAGTCCTGGCTTGATACCTACGCCATGGTCAAGGACATGCTCGAGGACTTCCCCGACTATCTGCCCAACACTTATCTGCAGTACTATCTGTATCCCGAGTACAAGGTCGCTCACCTCGACCCCGACTACACTCGCTCCGACGAGGTTATCAACGGTCGTGAAAAGCGCGTGTTCGCCGAGTGCGAGCGTGTTGCCAAAGTCGGCACCGCAAAGAACTCCTCGGTTGTGCAAAACGACGCTCATGGCGATATGATCGTGGAAATCACCTCGGCCATTTATCGCAACACCAACAAGACCTTCATTGTCATCGTGCCCAACAACGGCATTATCGAGGGCATGCCCGATGACGCCATGGTCGAGGTCGCGGCAAGCGTGGGCGCCAATGGCCCGCAGCCCTATGCTGTTGGCAAGATCGGTACCTTCTATCGCGGCCTTATGGAGAACCAGTACGCCTATGAGCGCCTGACTGTTGAGGCTTGGATGGAGGGTTCCTACGAGAAGGCTCTGCAGGCACTCACGCTTAATCGTCTGGTCGGTGACGCAAAGAAGGCTCGCAAAGTGCTCGACAAGCTCATCGAGGCCAATAAGGATTACTGGCCGGAGCTTAAGTAGCTAGTTCCATAGCGCTTGATAACTGTTATGGGGCGTGTGGGTTGTAGAACTGCACGCCCCGTTTCTTTAAGAGGGGTATCCCATGAACAAAGATGAGCTGCTGGCAAAGTTCCAGCGTCTGGGCAAAGTCCTCATGACGCCTGTCCTGATCCTGCCAATCGCCGGCATCCTTCAGGGCTTTGGCAATGCCTTTACCAGCCCCACCCTTACGGCAGCTGTTCCCTGGCTTGCTGCTCCGGGCTTTGCGATCTTCTTTTCGATTCTCAAGGCCGCTGCCAGCATCGTTATGAACAACATCCCGGTTATCTTCTCGATTTGTCTCGCCTATGGCTTCGCCAAGTCCGAGAAGGCTACCGCGGCGCTTTGTGGCTTTTTGGGCTACATGTGCATGAACTCCGTGATGGGCACGTTCCTTACGGCGACTGGTGTCATCGATCCCGCGAATCTTACGACGGGCCAGAGCACGATCCTCGGCATCACCACGCTCGACACCGGCGTTATCGGCGGTCTTCTGGTAGGCGCAATCGTCGCATGGTTGCATAACCGTTACTACAAGATTGAGCTGCCTGCCGTGTTCTCCATCTTCAACGGCACGCGCTTTATCCCGGCGGTGACGCTGCTCTCATGCAGCATCCTCGCATTGGTCATGTCCTTTGTTTTCCCGTTTATTCAGAACGCTCTCGGTGCGCTGTCCGAGTTCATCAAGACTACGGGTGCCTTTGGTGCATTTGTCTACGGCGCCGGCGAGCGCATGCTCCTGCCTTTTGGTCTGCACCACTTTGTCTATTTGCCGTTCTTCTTCACGTCGCTCGGTGGCGTCGAGACCATCGACGGCCAGACTGTTCAGGGCGCTATCAATATCTACAATGCGATCCTGGGCTCTCCCAGCACGCCGTTTAACATCGAGGTCAGCCGTTTTGTCATGAACGGCAAGGTTATCTTCGCCATGTTCGGCCTGCCCGGCGCTGCACTCGCCTTCTACAAGACGGCGCTTCCCAAGAACAAGAAGAAGACCGCAGCACTCATGATCGCCATCGTGGTGCCTTGCATCCTCTCCGGCATTACCGAGCCGCTCGAGTACTCCTTCCTGTTTATCGCGCCCATCCTCTACGTGTTCCACGCTCTTATGGCTGGTCTTGCTTATGCGCTGACCTATATCCTGCAGTTCAACGTGGCTGGCTCCGCGTCCTTCGGCGGCCCGCTCTTGTCGTTGATCTTTAACGGCATTATGGGTGCAGCCAAGGGCTCCAACTGGCAGGTTATCCTGTTCCTCGGCCCCATCTACTTCGTGGTGTACTACTTCGTCTTCAAGTTCATCATTCTTAAGAAGGACCTTAAGACCCCCGGCCGCGAGGAAGAGTCCGACGATGAGGCCGCAAAGGCTCCCAAGACTGTGATCAGCGACCTCATTCCCGCCATCGTTGAGGCAGTGGGCGGCGACAACAATATTAAGTCTGTCGAGGCCTGCTTCACCCGTCTGCGCATCCAGCTCAATGACTGTGACAAGGTGGTTGATGACGCCGAGTTTACCGAAAAGCTCGAAGCGCGTGGCATCGTGCATGTCAACGGCGGCGTGCAGATTGTCTACGGCAACATGGCATCTAACTACGCAACTCAGATGCGCGAGCTGCTGGGCATGGAGTAAACGACTCGCATATCTATAAAATCCAGTATAAAAGGCGGCGGCAGACAATGCGTCTGCCGCCGCCTTTGAGGTGCCCCGCGCACATTTCGTGTACTTCGGATACACGAAAACTGGAAAATCGTGCATTCGAAGTACATGCGATCGAACCACAGCTAAAGGAGCTGGCTTAGTCTGTCGTCAGGTAAGCGTCGCGACTGGAACGATAGACGTTTTAGAGGGAACCTCGCTCTACGCCCTTGCCCGCCTGCGCTCCCAGCGAGCCAACTTAATCGTCACCAGCGTAAGCGCCCAGGCCACAAGCGAGAACGCGGCGCCCACGGCGCCCACGTACGCAATGCCAACGCTGCTTACCACGGCGCCGCCCACTGTGGTGCCAAACGAAATGCCGACGTTAAACGCCATGGGCTCAACCGAACTTGCGAGTACCATCGACTTGGGATGGCGGCTGCGTGCCACGTCCATAAAGTGTGTGATGCACGAGACTGAGAACAGGTACATGAGCAGCGCCAAGCTAAAGACAAAGACCAGCGCGAGCGGCATGGTGCCGCCCACGGCAAACAGCCCGAGCAACGCCGCAGCCTGCAGCACAAACGTCACAAGCAGTGCCTTCATGCCAAAACGTGCGTCGATCCATCCGCCCAGGATGTTCGAGATCAGGCAGAACACGCCGTAGGCCATAAGCGTGGTGCTCGCCTGAACAGTGCCCATACCCAGCACCTGCTCAAGATAAGGCGTAACGTAGCCGTAGAATACATAGACCGAGCCCACGCCAAACAAAAAGATAAGCATGCCGGTGATGATGCTCGGTTCGCGTAGCAGACCCGCCTGCTCGCGGAAGGTAGCGGGTTCGTCGGTCTGTCCGGCGCGCGGCATAAACGCCACGAGCGCTCCGCAGATCAAAACGGCAAAGGTCAGCGTACCGTACATGGCCACGTGCCAATCGAGCGTGTCGGCCACAAACTTGCCGATCGAAGTGACAAAGACCATCGCCACGGAAAACGCGCCGTACACGACCGAGATGGCAAGCGAAGTTTGCTGCGGGGACAGCAGCTCGGGGATGTACGTCACGCCCACGGCGAGCAGCGCGCCCGAGACGGATCCCAGGACAATGCGCGAGATAAAGAGCACCTGGAAGTTGGGCGCCAACGCCATGACCAGGTTGCCGAGCACAAAGACGATGCTGTAGCACACGAGCAGCTGGTAACGACGGAAGCGCCCCGTGCTGAGCGCAAGCACCGGCGTCGCGATAGCGTAGACCAGTGCAAAAACGCTGATGAGCTGGCCCGCAGTGGCAAGCGATATGCCGAGTTCCGTCGCCAAGTCACTTTCGATGCCGATGACCACGAACTCGGAGCAGCCGAGCGAGAATCCCAGCAGCACGAGCAGCGCTAGGCAGAGCCTGGTGCGCGCGGGGGAGAGCGCGGCGGCGGTTGACTTACTTTTAGGCGTGGTTGCGGCGGTCAAGGTTGTCACTCCAATGTCGCATGAATAAGCGGGATTCAATCCCTGCAACTCTAACAGAATGTGTCAGGTGCCTGCCTCCTTTGCCGCAGGCTGCGCTTGCCTGTATAGTCGCAATACAGGCGAAGATGGTCTCAGGTACATTGCGGGCGACAGGAGATCCCATGGGTATGCACACGACAAAGGTTGTAGTGGGCGAGGGCAAGTTTGCGCTCGAGGCCCAGTTGACGGTGACGCCGCGAGGCATGGCGGTGTACGCCTGCTCGCCGGAGTTTGCGCACCTGGGCGCCACGGCGCAGGCCATTCCTCGCCCCGAGCCCGGCCGTACGGCGACGGTGAGCATCCTGGCCGTTCCGTGCCATCGAGACGAGATCCCGGCGCACGATATTGCGGCGGCGCTGGCCACGCGCTTTGGCGTGCCGGTAGTTGCAAGCACGGGTTTTCATGTGGAGAACGCGACCGCGGACGACTTGCGGCGCATGCTCGATACCACCAAGGAACTCATCGCCGCGCTTGAGGAGGCCGCAGCCCGCATTCTGCGCGCCGGCTGGGATGAGGGCGGCGCAGGCGCCGAGGTCGTGGCGGTCGATGCCGCGACCGGCGAGGCGCTTGGCCCCGTCGACCGCATCGAGGCCCATACCGGCGAGGGAATCCTGCATCAGGCATTTCTGACGCTTCTGGTCGAGGGCCAGGGCGAAGACGCGCGCCTGCTGCTCTGTCGTCGCAGTCCGCTCAAACGCCTGTGGGGCGGGGTGCTGGCCGATGGCTGTGCCGGCCATCCGCTCCCCGGGGAAGACGTCGCGGCCGCCACGGCACGTCGCATCAACGAAGAGCTTGGCATCACGCGCGAGCCCGATCAGCTCAAGCACCTCGGACACGTGGTGTACCGCGAGGACCACGGCGACGGCCGCTGCGAGTGCGAATGGTGCGAGGTGTTCGTAGCCCATGTTGAGCCGGGCGAGCTGCATATCAACCAAGAGGAGATCTCGGAGGTGCGCCCGGTCGCCCCGTCCGAGCTCGACGGCTACCTGCGGGGTCGCCCCGAGCAGCTGGCCCCCTGGCTCCGCGAGGCCCTCAGCGACCCATCCATCCGTGCTGCCCTCGCAATGTGAAAAAAGACAGTCCCTTTGGCACATCCAAACCGTCACAACATTCGATGAAAATCTCGAAAACGAGGAAAAGCGTCGAATGTTGTGACGGTTTTTGTCTAGGGGATCGCTTCTCATCCAAAAATCCCGCTTGACTGTATTGCCGCAACACAGCGCAACGTAAGGGGTGTCCGATAACGGGCGCCCCTTTTTAAGTGGCAACGTGGCTGCGAATCCGGAGCGCCCCCAACAAGAAAGGTGGGGAGATGGAAGCGGAAAAGAAGGCGTTTAAGATCACCAAGCGCGAAATTGGCTTTGTGCTGGGTATCGTTGTCTTTTTGCTGGTGAAGTTTCTTCCTTTGGCGGAGCTGAGCTCGACGGTCGAGCTTACGGTCGGCGCTCAGACCTGTCTAGCACTGACGCTCGCCACGGTGGTGTTCTGGGCATGTGGCGTGGCACAGCCGGGCTTTGTGGGCCTGCTCTACTGCGCGCTGCTCGTTCTGTTCAAGGTGTGCGTGGACGACACGGGCGCCGCGAGCATCTCGGCGACGGTCGCCTCCACGTTTAGCTCGTGGACCAAAGCCACCATGTGGCTCGTCATCGGCGCCTACCTCATCGCCAGCGCGGTCAAGGAGTCGGGCCTGGGCGAGCGCATCGCCTATGCGTTTATGCTCAAGTTCGTGCGCGATGCCAAGTCGCTTATCATCTCAATCTTCGCGCTCACCTTTGTGCTGTCGCTGCTGATCCCGCATCCGTTCCCCCGCGCCTTCCTCATTCTCGCCGTCGTCTCGGTCATTGCCGAGTCCGCCGGCTACGGTGACGACGACCGCGGCAAGCTCGGCTTCCTCGTGTTTGCCGCTGCTGCCCCGGGCTCCATGTTCTTCCTGACGGGCGACTCCACGCTCAACCCGCTTGTCGCGCAGTACAGCGCCGAGGCCGGCGGCATGAGCCCGTCCTTTGTCGACTGGTTCCTGTACATGAGCGTGCCTATGCTGGTCGCGCTGCTGTGCACCCTGTTCCTGGGTCTCTTCCTCTTTAAGCCCAGCAAGGAGCTCGTCTACGATCGCGAGCAGATCGTGGCCAAGCAGGCCGCGCTCGGCAAGCTCTCCGTTAAGGAGATCCGCACCGTCGTGTGGCTTGTCATCGCCATCGCGCTGTGGCTCACCGTCTCGGGCGATTACATCGGCTGGGTGACGCTTGCCATCGGCGTCTCTCTCGCCATGCCCATCATCGGCGAGGTCCTCACTCCCGCCAGCTGGAACGCTGTCGACATCAAGTCCCTCATGTTCCTGACGGCCGCCATGGCCGTGGGTTCCGTGGGCGGCGCCACCGGCATGAACGCCTGGATCGCCGACGTCGTGCTTCCCAGCTCCGTGCCCGAGAACATCTTCCTGTTCGCCCTGCTCGTCGCCGCGCTCTCCATGATCATCCACATGTTCATGGGCTCGGTCATGGCCGTGCTCGGCGTGTGCGTGCCGGCGTTCATCAGCTTCGCGGCCGGCTCCAGCGTGAGCCCGCTCGCCGTGGCGCTCATCGTCTTCACGTCCATCAACATCCACTACATCCTGCCGTTCCACAACCTGCCGATCCTTATCGGCGAGGGCAAGGACGCCGGCGGCTACACCTCCAAAGAGGCTATGCGCATGGGCATTCCCCTCACTGTGGTCGTCTTTATCGTCGTGCTGGTCGAGGCCGCCTGGTTCCACCTCTTTGGCCTGATGTAAGCGGTCGAGCGCTTGGGCTGTAAGCAGCCGAGTGCTCGAACTGCGAGTGGCCGAGCGTCCCATCTATGAGCGCCGCGGCCCCACTACGTTACCCAGCCCGGCGGCATCCTCGCCGCCGGGCGCTCTCCCGAAAGGAGCATGCTATGTCCACTACCGATGCTTCCCAGATTCACGACCTGCGCTCCGCGCTCGACTTTTTGCGCGAGATGCCGGGCCAGCTGCTCGAGACCGACACTCAGGTCGACCCGGACGCCGAGGTCTCGGGTGTCTATCGTCACGTCGGTGCCGGCGGCACCGTTATGCGCCCGACCAAAGAGGGCCCGGCGATGGTCTTCAACAACGTCAAGGGCTTTGACGATGCCAGGGTCTGCATCGGCATGCTTGCCAGCCGCAAGCGCGTTGCCGCCCTGCTCGACCTGGACGAGGAGCACCTGGGCCTCGAAATCGGCAAGCGCTTCGAGAACCTGATCGCGCCAGAGCAGATCGCCGAGGGTGCGCACGTCGACTGTCAGGAGGTCGTGTACAAGACGACCGACGAGGGCTTTGACCTGCGCAAGATCGTCCCCGCTCCCACCAACACGCCCGTCGACGGCGGCCCCTACATCACCATGGGCCTCGCCTACGGCACGAGCCCCGACGGCTCCCAGTCCGACGTGACCATCCACCGCTTCTCCTGCGTCGACAAGGACAAGCTCGCCATGTGGATCACTCCGGGTAGCCGTCACCTGGGCGCGTTCTTTGACGAGTACTGCCAGCGCGGCGAGGACATGCCCATCTCCATCTCCATCGGCCTGGACCCCGCCGTGTACATGTGCTGTGGCTTCGAGGCGCCCACCACGCCGCTCGGCTTCAACGAGCTGCAGATCGCCGGCGCCCTGCGCGGCCACGCCGTCGAGCTTGCCGACTGCGTCACCGTTCCGCAGAAGTGCATCGCCAATGCCGAGTATGTGCTCGAGGGCTACCTCATGCACGACGAGACCATCAACGAGGACGTCAACGGCCACGGCTACGCCATGCCCGAGTTCCCCGGCTACACCGGTGGCGCCAAGGTCTGCCCGGTGATCAAGATCACCGCCGTCACCACGCGCGTCAATCCCATCATGGAGAGCTGCATCGGTCCCTCGCACGAGCACGTGTCCATGGCCGGCATCCCCACCGAGGCATCCATCTACAAGATGGTCGAGACCGCCATCCCGGGCCGCCTGCTCAACGTCCACGCTGCCCCCTGCGGCGGCGGCAAGTTCGTTGCCATCATGCAGTTTAAGAAGTCGAGCAAAAATGACGAGGGCCGTCAGCGCAACGCCGCCATGCTCGCCTTCTCGGCATTCTCCGAGCTCAAGCATGTGATCTTGGTTGACGAGGATGTCGACATCTTTGATATGAGCGACGTGATGTGGGCCATGACCACGCGCTTCCAGGCCGACGTCGACCTCATCACCATCCCCGGCTGCCACTGCCACGTGCTCGACCCGTCCAACGACCCCGCGTTCGACCCCACGATTCGCGAGCACGGCATCGCCTGCAAGGCCATCTTCGACTGCACGGTTCCGTTCGACCTCAAGAAGAATTTCATTCGCTCGCAGTTCATGGAGATCGACAAGGACAAGTGGGCCAAGGAGATTGCTTTCTAAGGTTCCGGCGTTCTACCGAACGCCGGACCACTCGACGCTGCGCCCGCGCCTGGCGGGCAATCTGCCCCTCAACTGCGAAGGCATGGGCATAAGCCCTATGCCTTCTTGTTTCGGGGCACCTTGCCTCGCCAGACGCGCGCCCGCTGACATTGCCCGACCTATAGCTGCCATTTTGTTGTTAGGAGTTGTCATGCCTGAGTCTTCTGTCCGTCCCCGTCGCATCGTCGTTGGCGTTTCGGGCGCCAGCGGTGCCGCGCTGGGCCTTGAGTGCCTCAAATGCCTGCGCCAGGCCGGCGCCGAGTCGGCGCTTGTCGTCACGCGCGGGGGAGAGATCACCATCGAGCAGGAGCTCGGCATGACGCTCGACGAGTTTGTCGCGCACGCCGATGTGGTCTACGACAACAAGAACATCGGCGCCGCCATCGCAAGCGGCACCTATCCGGTCGACGGTATGATCGTGGCCCCCTGCTCCATGAAGACGCTCGCCGGCATTGCGAGCGGCTACAGCGAAAACCTGTTGTTGCGCGCGGCCGACGTGCAGATGAAAGAGCAGCGCCGCCTGGTGCTCATGGTGCGCGAGACGCCCTTCAGCGCCATTCATGTCGACAACATGGCGCGCCTGGCGCGCGTACCGGGCGTCATGCTCATGCCGCCCATGCTCACGTTTTACAACGGCCCCGCCACGCTCGATGACGCGGTGCATCACATCGCCGCCAAGGCGCTCGAGGCCGTCGGCGTGTCATGCGCAAACTATAAGCGCTGGTCATAGGCGTCTTTAGGGTAGGATACGAGGAGTGTTTGAGCCCGCTGCCCCTGTGGGCGGCGGGCTTTGTGCGCAAAAGGGATGTGTCGGGAGGACCTATGCAGACGGGCATGTATGCGATTAGCGAGATGGCGAGCTTGTTTAACGTTTCGCGCCAAACGCTCATCTACTACGACAAGATCGGCCTGTTTAAGCCCGCCGTGGTCAACGAAAAAGGCTACCGTTTCTATTCGCCTACGCAGATCCCGCTCATGCGTCTGATCTGCATGCTGCGCGACCTGGGGCTCGAACTCGACGAGATTGACCGCCTGACCTCGACGTTCGACATTGGCGAGATGACCGATCACCTGCGCTCGCGGGTGCAGGCGCTCGATGAACAGATCGCTGAGCTCAAAGCCGAGCGCGCGAGCGTACAGGAGCGTCTAAGCTTTTACGACGAGGCGGTTTACTGGCGCGAGCGCGAGGGCAAGCCGGAGCTCAAGCAATTCGAGCGCCGCTACGTGGTCTTTGAGGAGTTTCCGGGCGATATAGAGCGCGGCCGCTCGATGCTTCACCCCACGCTCATGCGGGCAATCCTGCGCATGCGTGCGCTGACGGGCACGCGCCCCATGCGCGGCTGGGGCGCCATGCTGCGTCGCGAGGCGCTGCATTCCGACGACCCTATTGCCGGCGCCGGCTCCTTTGCCGTGCTGCCGCGCGGTGCCGAGGAGCTGCTGCCGAGCGATCCCGCCGAGCTGGCAGAGATTGGCATCGAGGTGCTGCCCGCAGGCACGTATCTGTGCATGAGCCGCTGGGGTATGCCGTACGAGCCTGAGGGCATCCGCGCCATCGTTGCCTGCATGGACAAGCACGCGCTCCTGCCCATTGGCAACGCCTTCGACTTTTGCTACCTCGATACCACGAGCTACGACGAGTCCCACCAAGAGGACTTCTGCTGCATCCAAATCCCCGTCGCCCTCCAGATGTGACAAGGGGACTGCTCCTTCGTCGCATTCGTGGTGTGGCTGCTGCCTAAACCGTCACAACATTCGGCGAAAATCTCGAAAACGAGGAAAAGCGTCGAATGTTGTGACGGTTTTCCTGTCTGTGCCGGCGAGCTCCAGCGCCGTCTGGGGGTATAAGGCTAGCAAGTGTTTATTTGCGAGGCCTAAGGGGCGCCCCGTATGGATATCGATAACTTTGAATGGTGGTATAGCGAGGGCGAGGCTCCGGACGAGGAGTGGGACGAGCCTACGCCGTGTGACGTGTCGAGCGACGAGGACGAGACCGGCAACGTCGCCGCCGCCGACTCGGACGCCGCCCTCGACCCCGTCGAGCCCCTGACCTTCGAACAAGCCTGGGCCCAAGCCGAGGCAGACGAGGCCAAGGCTGACGCTACGGCCACACTCGGTGAGCCGGCGGACATGTCCATCTCGCCGGCAAAGACCCCACAGCCGCGCCATACCATCGACCCCGGCAGCACGGCATCCTTCAGCATACTCGACGTGCCCGCGCAGGGTGCCCAGGCGCCCGCCCCCACCCATCGCCCCAACCTGGCTCGCGAGGAAGACGCGGGCCGTCGCTCTCCGCTCGGCCCCATTCTCATCGCCTTTATGGCCGGCGTCATCGCTTGCTCGGCGATCGGCAGCATCTGGGGTCATGTCGAGCAGCAGCGCCAAGACGCCGCCAAGGTCGAGATGTCCGTCGAACAATCGCTCAGCCGCACGCGCTCGGTGCATGTATCGGTCGAGGTCAAGGACGGCGCGACGTGGGACACCGCGCGCGGCGACAGCCAGATGCTCGTCCATATCGTGGGTCGCACGCTCAAGGGGCAAGCGATCGACGAGTACCAATACGTCAATTCCGAAGGTGACGGCATCGAGCTCAAGCCCGGCGACTACGAGCTCACGGTCGATGAGCCGCCCGTCGCCACCGACGGCACGCGTTACCGTGCCTCAAAGCGCATGGTTCCGGTGAGTTTTAATTCACAGGCGCCCGATACGGTCGATAGCACGCCGCAGGGCGGGTTTGACCTTTACGCTATTGCTCAATAACTGCACCTGTCGCTCAACCCCGCCGCCAAGAGTGGGACAATAGCCCTCGACACCGTTGTTTACTATTGGAGGAAGTAGCATGTCCACCGTCACTACCATCAAGCGCGGCGGCCTCACCGCGGCCATCGATTCCATGGGTGCCCAGCTCACGAGCCTTGCCCTCAACGGCAACGAGTATCTGTGGCAGGGCGATCCCACCTTTTGGGGCAAGCATGCGCCCATCCTGTTCCCCATTGTGGGCTCGCTGCGCAACAACACGGCAACGTCTGCGGCCGGCACCTGCGAGATGCCGCGCCACGGACTCGCGCGCATCGTCGAGCACAAGCTGGTCGAGGTTTCGGAGGACGGCTCCTCGGTAACGTACGAGATCACCGATACGCCCGAGTCGCTCAAGGCCTTTCCGTTTCACTTTAAGCTCAACATGACCTATGCCCTGACCGGCGACGCCACGCTTACCCAGACCTTTGCCGTTACGAACACCGGCGACGTGGACCTGCCGTTCTCGGTGGGCGGCCACCCCGCATTTAACGTGCCCGCCCCCGGTGCCGAGGACGAGGTATTCGAGGATTACGAGCTGGCGTTTACCGAGGCTTGGACCAACGAGGCTCCCATCATCACGCCCGACGGTCTCATGACGTTCGAGGGTAGCTACAAGGCTCCCGATAACTCGGACGTGCTGCCCATCACGCACCGCAGCTTCGATAACGATGCCATCATGTTCACCGATACTCCGGGCTCCACGCTCACGCTGCGCGGCCGCAAGTCGGGCCACGGCGTCAAGATCGACTTTGAGGGCTTTAAGTACATCGGCGTGTGGTCTGCCGCCAACGACGCTCCGTTTGTGGCGCTCGAGCCCTGGACCGGCCACACCACCATGGACACCGAGGACGATGTCTTTGAGCACAAGGTCAACACCATCACGTTGGCACCGGGCGCTACCGACATCCGTTCCTTTAGCGTCACCCTGCTCTAGAGGTTCCGCCGTTCTAACGAACGACGGACCGGTCGACGCTGCGCGCCACCCAGAGCGACAATTTGTCATTCAAAAGGCAAGGCATGACCAGAAGGTCTATGCCTTGCCTTTTTCATGCCAAGTGGTACATGGGGCAGGCTGCTTTGCGCCAATCGTCCTCGTGTGTCTATTAATTTTTCGCGCACATGCCGCGCTGCTGGTTGCGGGCGTATATCCTGTCTTATTGTCAGCAAAACGAAATTGGGAAGGCACCAGATGCAATCTCGACAACAGCGCGACGCGCATCCACAGCCGGTATGCAGCCGTCGCATCTTTTTGGGTAGCGCTCTCGCTGCGAGCGCTTCTGTCGTCGCCGGCGCACTTGCCGGCTGCCAGCGTCCCTCCACGCTGGAAGTAGTTCAGTCCACGACGGGCGGCGGTCGCGACGACCTGTCCGATTCTGTGATCGGCAAGGATAAGATCCGCATTGGCATGGAGGCGGCCTACGCCCCGTACAACTGGCAGGTTTCCGAGGCCAGCGAGTTCACGATCCCCATCGATAACGTGCAGGGAGCCTACGCCGATGGCTACGACGTGCAGATCGCCAAGATCGTCTGCAAGGCTCTCGGCGGCGAGCCCGTTGCCGTCAAGCAGAGCTTCTCGGGCCTTATCGACTCGCTCAACAACGGCCAGATTGACCTCATCATCGCCGGCATGAGCGCCACGCCCGAGCGCGAGGAGTCCGTCGGCTTTTCCGACCCGTACTTCATTGGCTACTTTGGCCTGTTCGTAAAAGAGGGCTCGCCCTACCAAAACGCCACCAAGCTCAGCGACTTCAGCGGTGCCACGGTGCTCGGCCAAAAGGACACGATGCTCGATACCGTCATCGACGAGATTCCGGGCGTTGTGCACAAGAACCCGGTCGATTCGGTCCCCACGGTGTTCTCGAATCTGCTGCAGGGCACGTGCGACGCCGTGACCTACAACACTGAGAACGAAAAGGGCTATATGGCCCAAAATCCCGGTATCGTCCCCATCCACTTTGCCGAGGGCGAGGGCTTTAAGCAGGAGGTCACGGCGAATGTCGGTTGCCGCAAGGGATCGGACAAACTGCTTAAGCTCATCGACAAGACACTCAAGGGCATCAGCCAGGAGGAGCGCGACCAGATG
Organism: uncultured Collinsella sp.; assembly: GCA_902475525.1. GTDB lineage: Bacteria > Actinomycetota > Coriobacteriia > Coriobacteriales > Coriobacteriaceae > Collinsella. Next base: position 26,821 of record CABRZS010000005.1, on the reverse strand, counting down.
TGGGACGCGTGCCTCGACCGTCAGCCGGCATAGGGAGGCAGCATGAAAGGCATCAATCGTCTGGCCTCCTTTATCAAGGCCGACCACCGTTATGTGTACCTGGGCACGAGCGTTATCGCGGCGCTCGGCTTGGCATTTAGCCAGCGCAACCCCACGCCGCTGAGCTTTTTGGCGCCCACCGGCATCTTCCAGGATTGCCTTTGGGCGATTCTTTGGGCCTGGATCGTCGTGTCGGCGGCAGCGCTCGTCACCAAGGTTATGCACTGGAGCGACTATCGCGAAACGTCGCCGTTTGCATCCGAGCGTTTCCGTCGCGGCGCGCGCCTGGGCAGCTATGTCGTGGTTGCCATCGCGGCGATCTTCTTTATCGACCGCTGCGTCATGTCGTTTGTCGACCTGGTGCAGGTGAGCATTGTCTCGGACTCCAATCCCAGCGACTTTCTGTCGAGCTTGGTCTACATGACCTACAAGAGCGGCGACTTCTTTATCCGCGGTATCGAGATCACCATCGCGCTTGCCACCTTCGGCACGGTCATCGCCTTCTTCTTGGCGCTGCTCTTTGTGTTCTTGCGCACCCAGACCTTCGATCGCGTCGACAACGACCTGGTGCGCTTCTTTAAGAGCATTGGCCGAGGCTTTGCGACCGTCTATTCCACCGTCGTGCGCGGCACGCCCATGATGGTCCAGGGCCTGCTCATCTATTACGCGGGCTTTACCGTTCTGCGCGGCATGGGCTTCGAGACCGCCCAGGCCAACCAGATCTGGAGTACCTTCACCGCCGGCCTCGTCACCATCTCGCTCAACTCTACCGCCTACATGATGGAGGTCCTGCGCGGCGGCATCGAGTCCATCGATCCCGGCCAGGCCGAGGCAGCGCGCTCGCTGGGCCTGTCGCAGTGGCAGGCTATGCGCAAGGTCGTGTTCCCTCAGGGTATTAAAAACGCGATCCCGGCGCTCACCAACGAGCTCATCATCAACATCAAGGACTCGTCGGTGCTCTCGGTCATCGGCGTGTTCGACCTCATGTACGCCACCACCACCGTCGCCGGCGTGTACTACCGCCAGATGGAGGTCTACTGCGTGGCGCTCGTGGTCTATCTGATCCTGACGCTCGTGGCGAGCCGCCTGCTCGAGGCCTTTGGCAAAAAGCTCGGCGCCGAGGCTCCTGCCACGCTGCCCAGCTCTAACTAGGCTTAAGACGAGGAGAATCATCATGGCAGATACCGCCACTACCGGCACTGCGGCAGCCGTGCAAAACCAAGAGCCGCTTATCCGCGTCGAGGGCCTGCGCAAGAGCTTTGGCTCACTCGAGGTACTCAAGGGCATCGACTTGTCCGTCAATCCCGGCGAGGTCGTCACCATCATCGGCGCCTCGGGCTCGGGCAAGTCGACGTTTCTGCGCTGCCTTAACCTGCTCGAGACCCCGGACGCGGGCCATATCTGGTTCCACGGTCAGGACCTTACTGCCGAGCGCTGCAATATCAATAAACTGCGCGAGGACATCGGCATGGTGTTCCAGGGCTTCAACCTGTTCAACAACATGGACGTGCTCGACAACTGCACGCTCGCGCCCGTCACGCTCAAAAAGATGAGCAAGGCCGAGGCCGAGAAGGTCGCGATGGAGCATCTGACGAGCGTGGGACTCGAAAAGTTCGCGCACGCCGCCGTTGGTCGCCTGTCCGGTGGTCAAAAACAGCGCGTGGCCATCGCTCGTGCCCTATGTATGAATCCGCAGATCATGCTGTTCGACGAGCCGACCTCCGCGCTCGACCCCGAGATCGTGGGCGAGGTGCTCGAGGTCATGCGCAAGCTCGCCGCCGACGGCATGACCATGGTCGTCGTCACGCACGAGATGGCCTTTGCCCGCACGGTGTCCGACCGCGTGGTCTTTATGGACAAGGGCGTGGTGCTCGAGGATGCCGCGCCGGCCGAGCTCTTCGGCAACCCCAAACACCAGCGCACTCGTGAGTTCCTCTCTCGCTATCTCGAGGACAAATAACCGACCGCAAACGCTTACGTTGCAGGGCCGCTCCCGTGGGGCGGCCTTTGTCGTCACAATCGAAAGGATGTCATGGCCGAGGTTTGGCGCTTCTTTGCGCATGAGGACGATTTTGCCGATATAGACGAGGCCGGCGCGTGCGAGCACTTGGGCCGCGTGCTGTCGTTTCCGACCATTTCGAGCATGGATGCCGAGGCGGTGGATTGGCAGCCCTTCGACGACCTGCGCGCGTATATGCAGCAGGCCTGGCCGCACGTATTTGCGGCGGGCGAGGTCGAGCTTGTCGGCCATTCGCTGTTGGTGACGCTTGGCGGTTCCGACTCCGCCCTCAAACCCGTCATGCTCATGGGCCACATGGACGTGGTCCCCGTGGTGCCGGGTACCGAGGCCGACTGGACGCACGCCCCCTTTAGCGGACAGGTGGACGACACCTACATTTGGGGTCGCGGCGCTATCGACATGAAAGACCAGGTCGCAGGTATTCTCGAGGCGGTTGAGTATGCGTTGACGCACGGCTGGGAGCACGAGCGAACCCTGCTGCTGGCTTTTGGCCAGGACGAGGAAACCACGCAGTACGGCGCGCGGGCGATCGGTCGCGTGCTCGAGGAGCGCGGTATTGAACTTGAATACCTGATCGACGAGGGTGACTACCGTATTGTTTCGGCTGCCGAGTACGGCGCGGGCGAGGGCTGGCTTATGCATGCCGACCTTGCCGAGAAGGGCTACGCCGATATTGTGCTCAAGACGAAGAGTGAGGGCGGGCATTCGTCCAACCCCTACGGCGGCACATCGCTCGAGGTACTGAGCCGCGCTATCGCCGCAATCTGCGATATCGAGTGGCCGACGCGCGTGACCGATCTGCTTGCCGCACAGCTCGTCGAGCTGGGGCTCTACACGGCGGATGAGATTGCCGCCAACGGGGACGTCATTGTCCGCGACTGCCTCGCCAGCAAGAAGCTCTATCCGCTGGTGACGACCACCTGCGCGCCCACGCAGATCGAGGGTGGCAGCACCGGCGCCAACGTGATGCCACAGGATATGTGGGCCAATATCAACTTCCGCATGCTCGAGGGCACGGGCGTGGCCGACGTTGTGGCGCGCTGCCGTGAGGCGGTTGCCGGGGCGGACCTTGCCGGTCGTGTCGAAGTGGAGCTGGGCCCCGGCAGCTCCGAGCCCTCGCCGTCCCCGCGCATCGGTGGTCCCGGCCTCGAGGCGGTTCGCTCCATCGCCGCCCGCTATTTCCGCGATCCAAAGGGGACGGAGGAAAACGGATCATCAGCGGCGGGCGGAGCTCCTATCGGTATCGTTCCCTCGACCGTGATCGGCGCGACCGACGCTGCCAACTACCAGCACATTTGCTCCGAATGCATTCGTTTTTCGGCGTTTGTGGTCGACGATGACGAGTGCGACCGCGGCGTCCACGGCACCAACGAGCGCATCACCCGCCGCGCCTACCTCCAGGGCGTACGCTTCCTCATCGCCCTACTCCACACGCTCTAGAATCTGACAAAGCGACAGTCCCTTTGTTAGCCGTTGGGGACGCTCTTAAACGACTAGTCGTTAAGGAACGTACCCAACGGCTACGTCCACTCATTCCGTGCGGGTTATATGCAGGTTTGCCTGCGCACGCTATCATGTATGGGTTAGATCGCAACTATGTACCCCACACGCGAAGGGATGCGCATGTATCTGAAGATCGACATGCTCTAGCTGGGCTTACCCCCGCAGTGGCGCCATGCGCCCCATCAATTCTGCCGATTTTCACCTTCACGCATATAAAGGAGTCCCGCCATGCGCGACAAGCTCGAAAAGATCATCAAGGCCTATGAGGAGCTCGAGAAGAAGCTTTCCGACCCGGCCGTTGCCTCCGACATCAAGGAGTTCACGCGTCTCAACAAGGAGTACGCGCACCAGTCCGACCTCATCGCCGCCTCGCGCGAGTACATCGGCGCGCTCGATGACATCGAGGCTGCCAAGGAAATGCTCCACGATACTACCGATGCCGATGAGAAGGAGATGCTCCAGATGGACATCTCCGAAAACGAGGCCAAGCTTCCCCAGCTCGAGGAAGACATTAAGTACATGCTCATCCCGAGCGACCCCAACGACGACAAGAACACCATCGTCGAGATTCGCTCCGCCGCCGGTGGCGACGAGGCGGCTATCTTTGCCGGCGACCTGTACAAGATGTATCAGCGCTTTTGCGAGTCGCGTGGCTGGAAGACCACCGTGCTCGATTCCAGCCCCAGCGAGGCCGGCGGCTTTAAGTCCATCGAGTTCAAGGTCGAGGGCGACCGCGTCTACTCCGTCATGAAGTTCGAGTCCGGCGTACACCGTGTCCAGCGCGTTCCCAAGACCGAGTCCCAGGGCCGTATCCAGACCTCCACGGCAACCGTCGCCGTGCTTCCCGAGGCCGAGGAGATCGACGTCCAGATCAACCAGTCTGACCTGCGCATCGACACTTACTGCGCTTCGGGCCCTGGCGGTCAGTGCGTTAACACCACCTACTCCGCCGTGCGCATCACCCACCTGCCCACCAATACCGTGGTGCAGTCGCAGGAGCAGCGCTCCCAGATTCAGAATCGCGAGGTCTGCATGCAGATGCTGCGCGCCCGTCTGTACGAGATGGAACTCGAGAAGCAGCAGGCAGAGCTTGGTGCCGAGCGCCAGAGCCAGATCGGCCACGGCAACCGTTCCGAGAAGATCCGTACCTACAACCAGCCCCAGGACCGCGTGACCGATCACCGCATCGGTTTCAACTCCACCTACAATGGCGTCCTCCTGGGCGACCAGCTCGGCACCGTCATCGAGGCGCTCGCCGCCGCCGAGCGTGCCGAGAAGCTGGCACAGGCTGTTTAAGTTACGGCGTTTTACCAAACGCCGTAACTGCTCGACGCTGCGCGCCGCCCAGAGCGACAATTTGTCATTCAAAAGGCAAGGCATGACCAGAAGGTCTATGCCCTGCCTTTTTCATGCCAACTTGTTCGCTCTGGGTGGCGCTCGCTGGCATTGCCAAAACATCGGCGTTTCCTTGGTTGTCAAATGATCCGTAGGGAGTCATTGGTGACATTGCCTTGATATTTTATTCAGTCGGCTGTGATGTCATTTGAGCTGCTTACCTGCTTAAGGTAATTGACGGCATAAGTCCGCTATCGAAAATATTGCTCAAAATATCGTTCAAGAAGTCGCGGAGCGATTTTTGATGGGTCGCGCGTCAAGCGATGTGGCAAGTTCTTGGTTAGATATTGGTCAGTTTTGGGGCAACCTTGCCAAAAGCTTGACGAATGCAAATTTAGACGTCAGCGAATGAACACTCTAGGCAGACTCCAAGCAAAATTCTGGGCTGATTCTCGATAATCGCCTTCAATCGCCCCTTGCCAAGCGCTGGCCTCGCTTACAATCTGCTCCGACATTCGCGCGCCGTCCGGCGCTTAAGAGGGGAGGGCCCCATGGCAAACGAGATTTGGACCATCAAGCGTTGTCTCGAGTGGACCAAGGAGTACCTGGCCGAGCGCGGCGAGGAGCACCCCCGTCTTTCTGCCGAGTGGCTGCTGTGCGCCGCCACGGGCCTGGCGCGCATTGACCTATATATGCGTATGGACGAGACGCTTAACGCGGCCCAGCTCGAGACCATGCATGCGGCCGTTGTCCGCCGCGCTAAGGGCGAGCCGCTGCAATACATCACGGGCAGCACGCAGTTTCGCATGATCGACGTCGCGTGCGCCCCCGGTGTGCTCATTCCGCGCCCCGAGACCGAGATGCTCGTCGAGGAAGTCCTCAATTATCTGGATGCCGAGGTACTGAGCCCCGAGGCCGCTGCCCGTCAGCGTGTTGAGCTGCCTTGGAACGATGAGGTCGAGCAGGCACGCAAAGCCGAGGCCGCATTGGCCGACGAGCGAGCGACGGCCGAGCGCCGTGCCGCCAACCTCACAGCTGCCGACGAGGCGGCGCTAGGCGGCGATGTGCTGGGCAGTCGCGCTTATGCCGAGGAACTGGCCGATCGCGAGGCCGAGGAAGCCGCCGCGCAGGCGGCAGAAGCCGAAGCGGCAGAAGCAGAGGCCATGGAAACCCCCGAGCCCGAGCTCGACGAATACGGCATCGCCATTGAGGACAACGACCAACAGGCGACTCCCGCGCAAGATGCCGCCGAGGCCAACGTATCTGCCCCAGCCGAGCCCCGCACTGCCCGCGTTCTCGAGGTCGGCTGCGGCACGGGCTGCATTTCGCTCTCCCTTGCCTGGGAGCGCCGCGGCCACGTTACCTGCACTGCTACCGATATCGAGCCGCGCGCCATCGATCTGGCCACCAAAAACCGTGATGCGCTTGGCCTCACGTCCGACGAGGTCGCCTTCAGCCTCACAAACCTGGTGAGTTCCATTCCCCGCGAAGAGTGGGGCACCTTTGATGTGCTCGTCTCCAACCCACCTTACATCCCGACCGACGTCATGCGCTCGCTGCCGCATGAGGTCAAGGACTTTGAGCCCGATCTGGCGCTCGAGGGCGGTGCCGACGGTCTCGATATCTTCCGCCGCCTGCTCAACGCGGCGCCCTACATGCTGCGTGCCGGCGGCCTGTTTGCCTGCGAGCTCTACGAGGGCGCGCTCGACGCCGCGGCCGAGCTCTGTCGTCAAGCAGGCCTTTCGGACGTGCGTATCGTCCACGACCTCACCGATCGCCCCCGCATTGTCCGAGCCATCGTCACCGAGCCCAAGCAACGCCAGTAATATTTATTAACTGGTTAGCAAAAATTATAAAGTAGTTTATAATTAGGACGGCTGAAAGAGGTCGGCCCATGCAACCTCCTACCTTTCGGGAAATCATTGCCCTACTCAAGCACGATGGATTCGTGAAGGTCGCGCAAGTCGGTAGTCATGCTAAGTATGTTTCTGGTGACCGCGTTGTCACCGTGAACGGCTCTGGTGGTGATCGACCAAAGAAGGGCACGTGGGCAAGTATTCGTCGCCAAGCTGGATGGTAGTTGGAGGCAAAATGAGGCAGCGATTTACCTATGACTGCGTTCTCATAAAAGAAGACGATGGTTACTGCGCTAGCTTCCCGCAGATTCCCGGCGCCTTTGCCGATGGCGATACGCGCGAAGAAGCGATTGCCCATGCCACCGAGGCGCTGATGGCGTTTTTGGCCGACGACCTCAACAACGGTTTGACTCCGGCGGGGTACGAACGCTCGGCCGAGATCGTGGCCCTTTCAGTCGAAATCGACCACGAGGACGCTCGGGAAGCGGCGTGCCGAACATTTAAAGACGCAGCGCTGGACCTCAAAGTCTCCGCTCCGCGGATTACCGCGCTGGTCAAAGCCGGAAAGCTCGATGTTGAACTCGTCGACGGCCGTCGGATGATAACGATAGACAGTATCGAGCGCTACGCCGCCCAAGAACGTCACGCCGGCAGGCCAAAGAAGTTCGTCGCAGTCCAATAACCCCCTCACTTTCACCGACTACTAGAGCCGCTCACCAAACCAACATGCGCTTTGGGCAAATAGGTTGAACGTTTCGTGCGAGAATGCCCCACAGTAAACAAACTTGCACCAGAGCGTAAGGGGCTGGCATACACATGCAGACGGTCTATCGGGTATACGAGGGAACGCGCGAGCCGCATCGGCTTGCCGTCGAGCGCACGGCCGAGGTGCTCGGCCGCGGCGGCCTGGCTTTGATCCCGACCGAGACCGTCTACGGTGTCGCCGTGGCAGTCAACGCCTTCTCGGACGCCGTGCCCCAAGATACAAGCGAATTCCCATCGTGGCCGCGAGATCCGCAGGCCACCGTCAACGGCGCCGCGGTCCCCGCACTCGGTACCGGCTATCGTCGTATCTTTACCCTCAAGCAGCGCGAGCTCACCCAAACGGTTGCCTGGCTGGTCGATGATGCCGAGGCACTCGACCGCTATGGCGTGGATATCCCTAACGAGGCCCGCGTGCTCGCCCGACGATGCTGGCCGGGCGCCCTGACTATCGTGGTCAAGGCGGCCCCCTGCGTGCCGACCTTTATGCGCGCCGCCGACGACACGGTGGCACTTCGCGCTTCGGCCTCGCCCGTGGTGCAGGCGCTCATTCGCGCCTGTGGCAGCCCCCTTGCCTGCACCAGCGCCAACACGCACGGTGCGCCCTCGCCGGCAAGCTTTGCCGCCGTCGAGGGTCACATCCTGGAGGGTGTCGATGTTGCCGTCGACGCCGGTGAGACTCCGTGTCGCGATGCCTCGACCATCGTGTCGTTCCAGCACGGCGGGCTCCAGATCCTGCGCCAAGGCGCACTTCCCGCATCAGAGATCGAACGGGTCCTGTCCGACCCGATGCAATAGAAAGGTGTAAGCGATGTCGTTGAATCTGGGCAGCCTGGGCATGGAAGATGCCTCGTTTAACTTTGGCGGTTCCTACATCATGGCGCTCGACTGCGGCACCACCTCGGTACTTGCGACCATCGTCGACGAGTACGGATGCATCGTCGCGCAGGCACGTCGCAGCGTCAAAACCAGTTTTCCGCGTCCCGGTTGGGTAGAGCAAGACCCCATGGCGGTCCTTGCCAGTCAAATCGCCGTCATGATGGAAGTCCAGTTTAAGAGTGGTATCCACTCCGACCGCATTGCCGCCATCGGCATCTCCAACCAGCGCGAGACCACGGTTGTGTGGGACCGCATAAGCGGCCAACCCATCTATAACGCCATCGTGTGGCAATGCCGTCGCACCGCACCTCTGATCGACGAGCTGGTCGAGCAGGGCGCAGAAGAGCTGGTGCGCTCCCGCACGGGACTCACGCTCGACCCGTATTTCTCGGCCTCCAAGGTGCAGTGGATTCTCGACAACGTCGACGGCGCACGCGAGAGCGCGGCGGCGGGCGACCTCATGTTTGGCACCATCGACACTTGGCTCATCTACAACCTCACCGGCGGCCAGGTCTTTGCCACCGACTACACCAATGCCAGCCGCACGGCGCTCTTTAATATCCATACGCTCGATTGGGACGACGACCTGCTGGCGCTCTTTGACGTTCCACGTTCCATGATGCCCGAGGTTCGCTGGAGCTCGGGTGACTACGGCCGCGTCGCGAGCGACATCATGACCAACATGCCGCCCATCATGGGCGTGGCGGGCGACCAGCAGGCGTCGCTGTTCGGCCACTGCTGTTTCCGTCCCGGCCAGACCAAAAACACCTATGGCACGGGTTGCTTTATGCTCATGAACACCGGCGACGAGATCGTCGAATCCAAGAACGGCTTGGTTTCCACCATCGGTATCGCTGCGAACGGGAAGATCAGCTATGCACTCGAGGGCTCCATCTTTGCTGCCGGCTCCACCATGAACTGGCTTCGCAACAACATGGGCATCATCTCGAGCGTGAGCGAGTCGGCACAACTTGCCGCTTCGATTAACGACAACGAGGGCTGCTACTTCGTTCCCGCCTTTGCGGGTTTGGGCGCTCCCTGGTGGGACCCGCATGCCCGCGGTATCGTGTGCGGTCTGACCGGCGCCTCGAGCCGTGCGACCATCGTACGCGCCGCCTGCGAATCCATGGCATATCAGAGCTACGACGTGCTGCGCGCCATGGAGCAGGACGTGGGGCTTTCGATCGAGCGCCTGTCTGTCGATGGCGGTGCCTCGCGCAACGAGTTCATCATGCAATTCCAGGCCGACCTGCTGGATATCCCCGTGCTGCAATGTGAGACGGTGGAGACCACGGCAATCGGTGCCGCGTACTTGGCGGGTCTTGCCGTCGGCTATTGGGAAGATCTGGAAGAGCTGGAGCAAAATGCCCAGATCGTTAGGACCTTCCTTCCCCATATGTCCGCCGCGCGCCGCGAGCAAAACCTTACGGGCTGGCGTGATGCAGTCAAGCGCTCGCTCAGTACTGCACAGTAGAGCCGCGATGGGCTGCTCGATACAACAAACCGCTAAACTAATGCATGGCGTGCGGCGGCAACATTGCTGCACACCTTGTCAGCAAGGCCGTTTTGCGGCCGCAACGAAAGGGGCAATCAATCCATGACCGTCACCTACGATGCGTCCCGTGTGACGCTTGTCGATCACCCGCTCGTCCAGCACAAACTGTCGATCCTGCGCGACAAAAACACCGGCACCAACCAGTTCCGCCAGCTCGTGCGCGAACTCGCGCTTTTTGACGGCTACGAGGCCATGCGCGACCTGCCTATGGAAGACGTCGAGGTCGAGACCCCCATCACTACCGCCACGTTCAAACAGCTTGCCGGCAAGAAACTCGCCATCGTGCCCATCCTGCGTGCGGGCCTTGGCATGGTCGACGGCATCCTCGACCTGGTGCCCTCCGCTCGCGTGGGTCACATCGGCATGGAGCGCGACGAGGTCACCCACGAGCCGCACGAGTATTACTGCAAGATGCCCAAGGATATCGACCAGCGCATCTGCCTGGTCGTCGACCCCATGCTTGCCACGGGCGGTTCGGCCGAGATGGCCATCAGCTACCTGCGCGAGCGCGGTGTCAAGGACATCCGCATGCTGTGCATCGTCGCGGCCCCCGAGGGCCTCAAGTCGCTGACCGAGAAGGACCCAGATGTGCATATCTATACCTGCGCCATCGACGACCATCTCAACGAGGCTGCCTACATCGTTCCCGGCCTGGGCGACGCCGGCGACCGCATCTACGGCACGCTCTAGTCGCTGGGCTAAACGGCCGCGGCTGCAAATACGAAGAAACGGTGCGCGCGGACGAACAAAAGGCGACCGCGCGCACTCCCGTTAACGGACGTTTTGCCCTGCAGGGTTCGAGAAAAACGTATTACCTACCTGCGGCATAAAGAAGGTCTTAAGAAAACGAACAGGTGCGTATTAACCGATGCTTTTTCGGTTGTACTTTAGCGATTGGCTCGTACAATAGTCACCAATGTTTGGCGGGAACTGTTCTGGGAAGCGTTAAAGAGGGAAAGTGAGGACGCCAGTGTTTCAGATAGCCGATCTGCTCGCTATCGTTGCAGGCGTCATCGCGGGCGCGGTCGCCTTTCTTCCCTTTGTTTTTACGCTCAAGCCGGTTCTTGACGATAAGCAGAATGCGGACATGCTCAAGGGCATGGTGAGTCTGGCGGTCTCGGCAATCGCCCTGCTCGTCTTTACCTTGGTTGTGTTTGTGTTGTTCGGAGAGGCATTTCGCATGTTCCTCCTGGGCGAGGCGATCGGCTTCGTGGCCTTTATGGCCGCCTGCGCGGTTCGCGTCGCCAAGGCGCTGCGAGATCCTCATGAGGTCGAAAGGTAAGTCGTGGAAATTTTTGAAAAGCTGCCTGATGAGATTAATCATCTGGTCAGCGAGTTCAGCTCCACCCCTGTCGTGGGCGATCTGAGCTGCGGCATCACGCAGTACTCGTTTTGGCTGATCGTCTCCACGATCGTGCTCCTGATCGTCCTGGCCGTGTTCAAGAAGAAGCAGACCCTGGTTCCCAAGGGCTTCTTCGTCAACGGTTTCGAGTACATCATCGAGTACGTCGAGAACGATATCGGCAAGGGCGTCGTGGGTGAGAACTGGAAGAAGCACTTCCCGTTCCTGTGCTCGCTTTTCCTGTTCATCCTGATCAATAACATGATCGGCTTGATCCCGGGAATGAAGCCCGGCACCGGCGCAATCGGCTCCACCGCCGCACTCGCCATTTTCGCCTTCGTGTACTTCATCTACTACGGATGCAAGGCTCACGGCGTGATCGGCTACATCAAGAGCCTCGCCCCGCAGGGCGTGAGCTTCCCGATGAACGTGCTCGTGTGGGTCGTCGAGCTTTTCTCGACCTTCCTGCGCCTCATCACGCTCGCCGTCCGTCTGTTCTGCAACATGTTCGCAGGACACGTGGTCATGGGCTCGTTCGCCATCATGGCGAGCATGTTCATGCAGCCGCTGCTTCAGCAGGTTTCCGCGGCGCACGCCGTCGGCGCCCTGCCTTCGCTGGCCTGGCTTGCCATCCTCATCCTGATCTATGCGATCGAGCTTGTGGTCGGCGCTATCCAGGCTTACGTCTTCACGGTCCTTACCGCCGTGTATGTCTCCGAGGCAGAGGAGGTCGCAGAGGAGGAGTAGTCTTCCGTTCGCGCCTTAAAGGTAAGCAATTCGTTAAACCGCCGGTGCCCGTACCCATGGAGCCCGGCAGTTATAAAAAGGTTATCCTGCGTGAAATAAGACACGCACGACAAAGGAGGAATCGTGGGAGTTATCGGTTACGGTCTCGGTGTTATCGGCGCTGGTCTTGCTATCGGCCTGTCTGCTCTGGGTGCTACGGGTGCTATGGCCCGTCAGCCTGAGGTCCAGGGCCGCGTGTTCACCGTCTTCATCATGGGCTCCGCCTTCGGCGAGGCTCTGGCTCTGATCGGCTTCGTTGTCGCGCTGATCGTTAAATAGCACGGAGCGTCAAGTATGAATCTTTCATCCCAGAAGAGCGCGATCGCACTCTCCGCGTCCGCGGCCGCGCTGCTCATGCCGGTTTCCGCGTTCGCCGAGGACGGCGCCGCCGGTGCGGACATCCTCATCCCTAAGATGGCGGAGTTCATCCCGGCGCTTATCGCCTTCCTGATCATCTGGATCGTGCTGGCCAAGGTCGCCCTGCCGGGCATCATGAAAACCATGGAGGAGCGCGGCAAGAAGATCGAGGAGAGCCTCGACGAGGCCGAGAAGACCAAGCAGGAGGCTATCGCCAAGCGCGCTGAGTCCGACTCGATCGTCACCGACGCCCGCCGTCAGGCTGCCGACATCGTCCTCGAGGCCCGTAAGGACGCCGAGTCCGAGCGCGCCCGTATCATCGAGGCTGCTCACAAGGAGGCCGAGGAGATCATCGCCAAGGCCCATACGACCGTCGAGGACGAGCGCAAGTCCATTTACGCCGGTGCCGCGAGCTCCATCGCCGACCTGTCCGTTGCCGTCGCCACCAAGATCGTGGGCGAGGCGCTCGAGGACGATGCCGAGCAGAAGAAGCTCATCGAGCGCTACATCCAGGAAGCAGGTAGCCTGAATGCCGACTAGCCGCTATCAGGACAAGGTGCTCGAGACCTACGCGCGCTCCCTTCTGGAAGCCGCCAAGGCCGAGAACCATGTGTTCGAGGACCTCGAGATGATCGAGCGCTTGGCTTCTGCCAGCCCCGAGATCATCGCCGTGCTCGACACCATGTCCAAGCGCGACCAGCTCGACCTTCTTCCCAAGGTGGCAGCTGCCTTTAAGTATGTTGCCGAGGAAGACGAGGATGTAGTGGGCGTGACCGTCACCACGGCGATCCCGCTCGACGACGAGCTGCGTCAAACCATCACTAAGAAATGCGAGCAGGACTTCGGCCGCAAGGTATTCCTTATCGAGCAGGTCGACCCGTCTGTCGTGGGCGGCCTGGTGCTCGAGGCCCGCGGCGAGCGTCGTGACATTTCCGTCAAGACGCAGCTGCGCATCGCGCAGGAGACCCTCGCAAACTCTGCTAATTCGTACGGAGGTGAAGCCTAATGTCCGAAACCCTCAATGCCCAGGATATCGCCAAGAAACTGCAGGAGCAGCTCACGAGCCTCTCCGCGACGGTCGATACGCATGAGGTTTCAACGGTCGACGAGGTAGGCGACGGCATCGCGCGCGTCTCCGGCCTCAAGAGCGCCATGGCAGGCGAGCTTCTGGAGTTCAAGAGCTCCGATACCGGTGAGACCGTCTTCGGCCTTGCCCAGAACCTTGACCGTGACGAGGTCGGCGCCGTTCTGTTCGGTGCCGTCGACTCCATCAAGGAAGGCGACGAGTGCCGCACCACTGGCCGCATTATGGATATCCCCGTGAGCCGTGCCATGCTCGGCCGCGTCGTCAATCCGCTCGGCCAGCCCATTGACGGCCTGGGCGACATCGTCGCCACGCACCGTCGCCCCATCGAGTTCAAGGCTCCCGGCGTCATCGATCGTACCCCGGTGTGCGAGCCGGTTCAGACCGGTCTGCTCGCTATCGACTCCATGGTGCCTATTGGCCGCGGTCAGCGTGAGCTCATCATCGGCGACCGTAAGACCGGTAAGACCGCCATCGCCATCGACGCTATCCTCAACCAGCGCGGCAAGGGCATGGTCTGCATCTATGTCGCCATCGGCCAGAAGGCCTCCACGGTTGCCAACATCCGCGAGACCCTCGCTCAGCACGGTGCGCTCGACTACACCATCATCGTTTCGGCCACCGCTGCCGATTCCGCCCCTATGCAGTACATCGCGCCTATGGCCGGTGCCGCTATCGGCGAGTTCTTCATGTACAACGGCGAGGACGGCAAGCCCGCCAGCGAGACCAACCCCGGCGGCCACGTGCTCGTCATCTACGACGACCTGTCCAAGCAGGCTGTGGCCTACCGTCAGATGTCGCTGACGCTGCATCGTCCGCCCGGACGCGAGGCCTATCCTGGCGACATCTTCTACCTGCACTCTCGTCTGCTCGAGCGTGCCGTCAAGATGTCCAAGAAGAACGGTTACGGCTCCATGACGGCACTGCCGATCATCGAGACCCAGGACGGCGACGTCTCGGCCTACATTCCGACCAACGTCATTTCCATTACCGATGGTCAGATTTACCTGCAGTCCGAGCTCTTCTTCCAGGGTCAGCGCCCGGCAGTCGACGTGGGCATCTCCGTGTCCCGCGTCGGTGGCGATGCGCAGACCAAGGCCATGAAGCAGGTCGCCGGCAACCTCCGTCTGGACCTCGCTTCCTATCAGGAGCTCGCTGGCTTTACGCAGTTCGGCTCCGACCTCGACGAGGCTACTCAGAAGCAGCTGACCCATGGTGCTCGCATGACCGAGCTCCTGAAGCAGCCGCGTTACAAGCCGTTTGAGGTTGGCGAGCAGATCGTTACGCTGTTCGCTGGCAACGAGGGCTTCCTGGATGACCTGGAGATCGCCGACGTGCTGCCCTTCCGTGCCGAGCTCATCGAGTACATGGACAATGGCTTTGGTTCGCTGCTCGACAAGGTTCGCGCCAAGAAGATCGATGATGACACCAAGGCTGAGCTCTTGCGCGTCATCGGCGACTTCAAGCAGCAGTTCATGGCCAAGCACCATTCGGATGTTTCTGGATCAGAGGAGAACTAAGCCCCATGGCCAACCTTCGCGACATTAAGAAGCGAATCTCCTCGGTTACCACGACCAAGCAGATCACGCGCACGATGGAGATGGTCTCTACGGCCAAGATCCGTCGTGCCCTCGATCGCTCCAAGCAGGCCGAGCCCTATAAGGAGGCGCTGACCGACGTCATGTTGACGGTCGCCGGCGACGCCTCCTGTTCGGGCACCGATCCCATGCTGCAGAAGCATGAGAGCGTTAAGCGTGGCCTGATTGTCGTCATTGCTTCTGACCGCGGCCTTGCCGGCGGTTTCAATACGACGGTGGAGCGCACGGCCGAAAAGCTCGCCGCTTCTTGGGCGAACGACGGCATCGAGTGCGAGATCATTGCGTGCGGACGCAAGCCGGCCACGTATTTCCGCGACCGTGCAAACGTTGTCATGCACTTTGAGGGCAATTCCTCCGAGCCCGATTTTAATCAGGCTCGCATGATTTCCTCTCATATCTGCGATGCGTATCGTGCCGGTGAGCTTGACCGTGTCGAGCTTGTCTACCACCACGCCAAGAACCGCGTGGATCAGGAGCTTCGCGTCGAGCATCTGTTGCCGCTCGACCCCGAGATGATCGCTATGGCCCACGGTCCGCGTAAGAACGAGACCGACGCCCCTAAGCGCATCTCGTCCACGTTCGAGTTCGTGCCCTCTCCCGAGCATGTTCTCGGCAAGCTTGTGCCGTCTTATATCCTGACGGTCATCTACCAGGCCCTGATCGATTCGGCGGCTGCCGAGCAGGGTGCACGCCGCAAGGCCATGCACTCCGCGACGGAAAACGCCACCGCGATCATCTCGACCCTTACCCGCACGTATAGTCGCGTGCGCCAGGCTTCGATCACGACCGAGATTAACGAGATCGTCGGCGGAGCCTCAGCATTGGAGGAACAGTAATGGCTAATAACACCGTAAAGCTTGCGGTCGAGGAAGCCACCAAGAAGACGACCGCCGGTGATGGTCGCATTGTGCGTATCATCGGCCCTGTCGTCGACGTCAAGTTTGACGGCGCGGTGCCCCCGATCTACAACGCGCTCACGGTCGAGGCCGAGACCCCGATCGGTCATCTGAGCACGATCCTCGAGGTCGAGAGCCAGCTTCCGGGCGGCGTCGTCCGCACGGTCGCCATGTCCTCGACCGACGGCCTGCAGCGCGGCCTCATCGCTACCGATAGCGGTGAGCCCATGAAGATGCCCGTTGGTCCCAAGACGCTCGGTCGCATTTGGAACGTCATGGGCAAGCCCGTCGACGGCAAGCCCATGCCCGAGGTGGAGGAGTTCTACCCCATCCACCATGCAGCGCCCCGCTTTGACGAGCTCACCACCAAGACCGAGATCTTCGAGACCGGCATCAAGGCCGTCGACCTGCTCGAGCCCTACATCCGTGGCGGCAAGACCGGCCTGTTCGGCGGCGCCGGCGTTGGCAAGACCGTTCTGATTCAGGAGCTCATCAACAACCTCGCCCAGGAGCACGGCGGCACCTCGGTGTTCACCGGCGTCGGCGAGCGTACCCGCGAGGGCACCGACCTTTATCTCGAGATGAGCGAGTCTGGCGTTATCGACAAGACCTGCTTGGTCTATGGTCAGATGAACGAGCCGCCCGGAGCGCGTCTGCGCATCGGTCTGGCCGGCCTTACCACCGCTGAGTACTTCCGCGATCGCGGCCAGGACGTTCTGCTG
Organism: uncultured Collinsella sp.; assembly: GCA_902475525.1. Lineage (GTDB taxonomy): Bacteria > Actinomycetota > Coriobacteriia > Coriobacteriales > Coriobacteriaceae > Collinsella. Next base: position 10,087 of record CABRZS010000005.1, on the reverse strand, counting down.
TTCATCGACAACATCTTCCGCTTCTCCCAGGCGGGTTCCGAGGTTTCCGCACTGCTGGGCCGTATGCCCTCCGCCGTTGGTTACCAGCCCACGCTGGCAACCGAGATGGGCGACCTCCAGGAGCGCATTACCTCGACCAAGACGGGCTCCATTACCTCCGTCCAGGCTGTCTACGTCCCCGCAGACGACCTGACCGACCCGGCGCCTGCCACGACGTTTACTCACCTCGATGCCACCACGGTTCTTTCGCGTAGCATTTCGTCGCTCGGCCTGTTCCCGGCTATCGACCCGCTTGCGTCTTCCTCCGACGCTCTCGATCCCTCGATCGTTGGCGAGGAGCACTACCGTGTCGCCGTCAAGGTCCAGGAGCTCCTGCAGGAGTACTCCGACCTTCAGGACATCATCGCCATTCTGGGTATGGACGAGCTGTCCGAGGAGCAGCGCCTTACGGTCAACCGTGCCCGTAAGATTCAGCAGTTCCTCTCGCAGTCCTTCCACGTCGCCGAGAAGTTCACCGGCAACCCCGGTGTCTACGTCCGCGTCGAGGATACCGTCCGCTCTTTTGCCGAGATTGTCGACGGCAAGGCCGATGACCTGCCCGAGCAGGCTTTCCGCTATGCTTCCACGATTGAGGACGTGCGCGAGCGCGCCCGCAAGATGGGGGAGAAGTAGGTTATGCGTATCCGCATCGTGTGCCCCGTGAGCTGCGCCTATGAGGGCGACGCTGCGTTTGTGTCGATTCCGTCCACGGATGGCGAGTTTGGCGTCCTGCCTGCTCACTCCAGCGAGATTTGCACGATCGACCGCGGTTACGTTCGCGTTTCCGATAAGGCCATGGGCACTGTCGACCACACGTTTGCCGTGGCCGGCGGCTATGCCCAGGTTGCGGACGATGTCGTGACCGTTCTCGCCGAGCGCGCTTGCGATTTGGCGACCGTCGATGCCGACAAGCTTAAAGCTGATATTCAAGGTTTTGAAGAGAAGCTGGGTAATTTGTCGGAGGATGATGCACGCCGCGCCTACCTCTATAATGAAATCGCATGGTGTAAGCTCAAGCTTGCCCAATAGTCAAACGATTTAGCGTTCGACCATTTGCGAACACATCATGCCCGGGATGGCCCAGCCACCCCGGGCATGCTTTTTGAAAGGGTAGACCTTGGATATTATCCGCGTTGAGGGTGGCCACGCCATCGGAGGCTCCGTGCCCGTCTCGGGCGCCAAGAACTCCGCGCTCAAACTCATGGCGGCAACGCTTCTGGCGCCGGGCAAGACGACGCTGCAGAACGTGCCCGATATTTCCGATGTCCACGTGATGGGCAAGGTGCTCAAGGGCATGGGCGCTACGATCGATGTTCTCGACGAGCACACGCTCGAGATTGATACCTCTCAGGTCGATTCATGGGAGGCCCCCTACGAGCTCGTTGCCAAGATGCGCGCTTCCACCGCCGTCATGGGACCCCTGCTGGGCCGCTTCCATCGCGCCAAAATTGCCATGCCGGGCGGCTGCAACCTGGGTGCTCGCAAGATCGATATGCACATTCTTGGTCTTGAGGCCCTGGGCGTTGAGTTCGATACCGCCCACGGTTACATCAACGCTAATGCGCCCCAAGGTCTGCGCGGTACCACCGTCACGCTCGAGTTTGCCAGCGTCGGTGCGACCGAGAACCTCATCATGGCCTCTGTGCGCGCACAGGGCACCACGGTTATCGACAATGCCGCCCGCGAGCCCGAGATCGTCGATCTCGCTAACATGCTCAACGAGATGGGCGCCAAGATTGTTGGCGCCGGTACGCCCGTCGTGACTATCGAGGGCGTGGAAGAGCTGCATCCTGTTACCCATCGCGTGGTGGGTGATCGCATCGAGGCCGGTACCTTTATCGTTGCCGGTGCGTTGATGGCCGACGATCGCGGTGTCGATGTCACGGGCTTTTGCCCCATTCACTTGGGCATGGTGCTCAAGAAGATGGAGCTCATGGGTATCGACTGCGAGCGCGTCGAGGATGGCGTCCATGTGAACCGTGCCGAGCGTATCAAGCCGGTCGACATCCAGACGCTTCCGTTCCCCGGCTTCCCGACGGACATGCAGGCGCAGATTATGGTGCTCTCCGCCCTTGCCGACGGCAGTTCTGTTATTACCGAAAACATCTTCGAGAATCGCTTTATGTTTGCCTCTGAGCTGGTGCGCATGGGTGCCGACATTCGTATCGAGAGCCATCATGCCATGATTCATGGCGTCAAGGGCTTCTCGGGTGCACAGGTTACCTCGCCCGATCTGCGCGGAGGAGCGGCCCTCGTCGTAGCGGGCTTGATCGCCGACGGGACGACCGAGGTTTCGGCTATCCATCACATCAAGCGCGGCTACGAGCAGTTTGTCGAAAAGCTGCAGGCGCTCGGCGCGCATGTCGAGCATGCTACCGTCCCCGATCCCGTCATCTACTAATACAGGTTGCCTATGTTTAATAAAAAGCCCCTCGCAGATACCACCACCCGAAGACCCTCAACTGGTGCGCAGGCCAAGATCTACAGTCGCGATAACGTGGCTCGCTATTCCGAGCGCGCTCGCCAACGTCGTCGTAGCCACACGATTCGTCACGTCGCGCTCATTGTCGTGCTTGGCGTACTGTTGAGTGCCACTACCGCTGCCGGCCTGTGGTTTGCCACCATTATGGGCAAGCTCGGCGATTCTAATGTCATTACCGACAATCTGCGTCGGGTTCTGGTTGACACCGATGAGGCAAAGGATCCGTTCTACGTGCTGCTTCTTGGTACCGACGGCCGTCCGGGCGAGGATACGTATCGTGCCGACTCGATTATCCTGGCACGCATCGACCCCACGCAAAAGCAGGCGACGCTCATTTCCGTTCCGCGCGACACCAAGGTCGAGTACAAGGGCGAGACCATGAAGATCAACGCCTGCCATACCGTTGGCGGCGCCGAGGCCATGGTCGAGGCGGTCAACGAGCTGTGCGGTGTTCAGATTTCCCACTATGCCGAGGTCAGCTTCGACGGTATGCAGGCGCTGATTGATTCGGTTGGCGGTATCGACATTAACGCAACCGATGATGTTGACGACCCCGAGCACCTGGATATTAAGATTACCGCTGGCCAGCAGCATATGGACGGTGCCACCGCCCTTACCTATGCCCGCTGCCGCTACACCTATGCCGACGGCGATTACACGCGCATGCGCCACCAGCGTCAGGTGCTTGGCGCCCTTGCCAACCAGATTCTCAATAACTTCGATGCCACGAAGATCTTTGGCCTGGTTAATTCGCTGTCCGATATGCTCGTAACCGATATGAGCGTTCAGGATATCGTGGCTACGGTCAATGCCATGCGCGGTATGGATGTCGACGGTATCTACTCGGCCAACCTGCCCTCGTACGCCGACGACAGCACCATGATCGACGGTGTGAGCTACGTCTTTGTCTACGAGGACGAACTCAAGGAAATGATGGAGCGCGTCGATGCCGGCAAGGATCCCAAGGGTCCCAACACCATGGGTCTTTCCGACGGTTCCAGCTCTACGATCGGCGACCTGAACAACAACACGTCTGACGACTACGCAAACGGTACCGCAACCTCATCGGTCAGCTCTGACGATTCCGATGACTCAAGCGATTCGAGCGATTCGGACTACTACGAAGAGCCCACCGGCGACGGCAACGGCTACGAAGCCAATTATTAGGGTTACGCGGGCTTACCAGCCCGCGTAACCAGTTGACGCTGCAAACCCGCCAGAGCGGCAATCTGCCTTTCAACTTCGGCGGCATGATCAAAAGATCAATGCCGCCTCGTTTCAAGGCACCTTGCTCGCTCTGGCGGGTTTTCGCTCATATGACCCAATCCGCTGTCAAGAGCCACAATGGCCCCGCCGACCGCTTGCAATCGGTCGGCGGGGCCTGCCGTTAACCCGTCCCGGTCCGCCCCCGGCATGTCGTCGACGCCTTCGGCTCAGTCTCATATCCGCGGATACCGTTCTGTCGGCCCGCACTCCATTCCTTCGGCGGGGTTCCCCAAGTCTGTCGGGGCGTATGCGGAGGGCTCCGCGCGCACAGCGAAATAGGGGGTGTCCCCGAAGGCCGCCCGGCTCGCCGGGACGGGGGCTATGTCTATTCCGCGCCCTCCCGGCACATCATGCCGAGGGCCCAGAGCCACCTCACGAGCTCGGCCGCGGTGGCCGCGTTGGCCTTCGCCTGGGGCATGCCGCGGGCGAGCATCTCCTCGCGCCGCCGCAGGAGCCGCTCGGACCCCTTCCTCCCGTGCATCCTTATCTCGAGGGGCACGCCCGTGTCCCTCGGCATGAGCTTCGGCTGGTGCCGCGCCGCGGCGTAGCACCATGAGCCCTCGACGGCCAGCTTCCTCACGAGCGCGTTGCCCGCACCGCTGATGCCTCCGAGCCGCACGGACTCGCCGCTCGACCTCTGGCTCGGCGCGAGGCCGAAGTAGGCCGTGACCTGCCTTCCGGAGCGGAACCTCGTGAAGTCGCCGACCTCGGCCGAGAAGGCTGCGGCCAGCGCGAAGGCGCAGCCCTTGATCGACTGGAGGGCGGCCACCTCCGCGGCGATCGGGCTGGCATCCACGGCCGCCCTGTACTCGGAGAGCAGGTCCGCCCGGGCCTCCGCCGCGGCCTCGACCTCGTTCCTCAGGGCGGCGAGCGTCCGGATCCCGCCATCGTCCTCCGGCCTGACCTTGTCGAGCCACCTCAGGAAGTCGTAGGTCCAGTACTTCCTCGGGTTGCCGGCGGGCGTGGTGCCGCCGTAGGCGAACCCTCGCTTTGCGAGGAAGGCGAGCAGCCGCTGCTTGGCGGTCGCCAGGCGCGCGGTCGCCCCGTCGTAGGCGCCGGCGAGGTCCCTGATGCCCTCGACCTCGGGGGAGGGGACCCATACGGGGGAGATGTCGTGGGCGAGTATCGCCTTGGCCATCCTGGCGGCGTCGTTCCTGTCGTTCTTGGAGGCCGAGTCGGCGGCCGACCTGGGGATCTTCGAGACCGCGGCGACGACACACTCGACGCCGAGCCCGGCGAGCTCCCTCTGCGGGGCGAAGCCGGGGTAGCCGCTCTCGTAGGCCGCGAGCGACGGCCCGGGGAACCCACCCATCCACCCGGCGATCTCGCCCCAGGGGTTGCCGGGGAACCTCCTCGTCACGGCCTCGCCGGTGTCCGCGTCGAGGGCGCAGACGGTGGTCGACCTCAGGTGGACGTCCATCCCGAACGCGGTAGAATACTTTGGCATGGGAGCCTCCCAACCTCGTTGCGGCGCGGCTGCGCCTATGGCACTTCAACATCATTGTCGCAGCCCCGACCCGCGGTCACGAGCGGGGGCTCCTATCTTTTTAGTGCCCTCGGATTGGGTCATAGTGTCTGTCGTTGCCAAAACATCGGCGTTGCCTTGGTCCGGACTAGTCGTTGGGTAGTCATTGGGGACGTTTTTAAACGACTAGTCAAACAAGAACCTCCCCAATGACTACCCACAAAGCGAGAGTGGATGTCGTCATTTTGCGGCACTTGGGGACGTTCCTTTTGTGCCGGCAGTTTGGGACACTCCTTGCGTTAAGAGGCTGGCGTGCGTCAACCTGTTCTCATTGCAGCAAAAAAATCGCCCCGTTCTCGGTTGAGGACGGGGCGATTCGTCTTTTGGACTTGTGCAGCCAGGCTTATGCAAAGCGGGAGACGAGCTCCTGGAGCACGTCGGTCATCTTGACGAGCGAACTGACCGGGACGAATTCGTTGACGCCGTGGTAGCAATAGCCGCCGGTGGAAAGGTTGGGGCAGGGCAGACCGCGGAACGACAGCTGCGCGCCGTCGGTGCCGCCGCGAATCGGCAGCACTTGGGGCTCAACGCCGCAGGCAAGGTAGGCTTCCTTGGCAACATCAATAAGCTCGGGAAAGTCACAAACGATCTCGGCCATATTTCGATATTGCTGCTTAATCTCGACCGTCACGCGCTCCTCACCCAGACGCTGGTTGAGCATCGAGGCGGCGGCATCAATAAGGTCGAGTTTCTGCTGGAACTTGGCGGCGTCATGGTCGCGGACGATGTAGCGCGCCGTGGCGTGGTCGACGGTTGCAGATACACCCTCAAGGTGATAAAAGCCCTCGTAGCCTTCCGTATACTCCGGGCGCTGCACGTAGGGGAGCAACGCGTTGAAGTCGCAGAACAGATTGCCTGCGTTGACCATACGGCCCTTGGCGTCGCCCGGGTGGATGGACTGGCCCTCAAAGCGGACGGTCGCCTCGGCGGCGTTAAAGCACTCCCACTCCAGCTCGCCGATGGGGCCGCCGTCGACCGTGTAGGCGTACTTGCAGCCAAAGGTATCGATATCCAACAGCTCGGCTCCGTGGCCGATCTCCTCGTCAGGGCAGAAGCAAATGCCGAGTGCGGGATGGGGCAGAGAAGGGTCCTGAGCGATACGTGCGGCAAGCGACATGATCTCGGCGACGCCTGCCTTGTCGTCCGCGCCCAGCAGTGTGGTGCCATCGCTGCAGACCAGGTCCTCACCCGCGAGGTCGTTCAGGGCGGGAAGCTTGACGGTACTCATGGCAACGGGCTTACCGTCAACCGTGCCGCAGACCAGGTCGCCGCCTTCGTAGTGTACGATGTGCGGCTTCACGCCGGCGCCCGGTGCAACTTCGGTGGTGTCGAGATGGGCGATCAGGCCCAGGGCGGGCTTGTCCTCAGCGCCCGCACTTGCGGGGATATGCGCGCAGACATAGGCATGCTCGGTCACGTGGGCATCTTCCGCACCAAGCTCGCGCAGCTCTTCAGCCAGCACGTTGGCAAGGTCAAACTGAACGGCGCTCGAAGGTACCTGGTCGCAGTTTGCATCCTCGGACTGCGTGTTGATCTGGACGTAGCGCAAAAAGCGCTCGAGGACATCGGGGTTCGTGGTGGTGTTTTCCATAAAGACCGCTCCAATCTTGGTCGTCGTGTGCAACAAGAACTCTAGCACGGTATGCCACGGCATACCGCGACGCTTGGATGGGGTAGAATCAGCCATTGAATGCAGAAGGGACGGAAGATCATGGATACGACAAATAGCTCGCGCGAACTACATCTGACGGTGGCGAACGAAGACTACTTGGAGTGCATGGTTCGCATTGAAAGCGAAGAGGGGGAAACCAACGGCGTGCGATCGGTCGACATCGCGCAGCGCCTTGGCGTCTCCAAGGCATCGGTCAATAAAGCGGTTTCGGCGCTCAAGGCATCCGAGCTTGTCGAGCAATCGCACTATGGCAAGGTAATCCTGACCGATCGCGGCCGCGAGGTTGGCACGGCTATCTGGTACCGTCATCGCCTCATCCGCACGTTTTTGGTTCAGGAGCTCGGTGTCGAATTTGAGCGAGCCGATTCCGAGGCCTGCATGATGGAGCATGCGCTATCCGAGGACACGATGAGCCGCTGGCTCGCCTATCTCGAAAAGCAGGGAATCAGCGTCGAGGAATAGCGGGATATATATGGATACGAGTTATTACAACCGCTTTGGTGCCGAGGAACTTACGCGCCGCTTGTCGAGCGAGACCTTGTTGGCGCAGGGCCCCATGGGCAGTGTTCTGTTGAGTGAGTACGATGCCGCCGATATTCCACCGGCGTTTTGGAATCTGGCAGAGCCGCAGACCGTTTCTCGTATCCATCGCTTGTATGTCGCCGCCGGCGCGCAGGTACTCATTACCAATACCTTTCAGGCATCAAGCTATGCCCTCAAGCACGACCAGATTGCGCCGTCCGTGGCGGAGGTCAATCGCGGGGCCGTCGACGATGCCCGCCAGGCGCACCCTCAGCTGCTGCTGGGCTCGATGGGTCCGATCGGTATTGAGTGGTTTGCCGAGGACTCTGCCGAGTTTCGTGAGATCCGAGGCATTGCGCGCGAACAGGCGCACGCCTTACTCAATGCTGGTGTTGATGGTCTGCTGATCGAGACGGTGACGTCTATCCGTAATTTGCAGCCCATGCTTGCCGGCGCTCGAGATGCCGCTGACGGCATGCCTGTCCTGGTGAGTTTTGTCGTTGATGACAAAGGCGACCTGTTGGGCGATGGCCTCAACATCGAGGCAGCCGTTTTGTACGCCGAAAAACACGGCGCAAACTCGGTTGGTGTTAATTGCTGTTCGCTTGCGGCCGCGAACGCGGCGGTGCCCAGGATGGTTGCATCGGCGACTACTCCCGTCACGGTGCGTCCCAACGTGGGCGATCCGGTCCAGACTCAGGATGGCCCCGTATGGCACGAGAACCCCGAAGCTTTCGCGCGCGCATGCATCGAATGGAGACATGCCGGTGCCGCAATGGTGGGCAGTTGCTGTGGAACCACGGCAATCACTACGGCAGCGATGGCCGAGGCGCTCGATATATAAAGGGCAAAACCGCTCCATACGGGGCGGTTTTTTTATTGCCTGCATGTCCTCGGCAGCATTTGCCCAAATGGTGAATGCTGGTGCCGGCAGGTTGCCGAGTGTGTATCGCGGGTATACCTCATGCGTACCATGATCCAAACACTGTGAGGTGTCTGCGCGTGTGCGCGATAATTCATTTTGGAACTGACGGTTGGCGCGCTCGCGTCGATGAGGACTTCACTGCCGATAACGTTGCCCGTATCGCCGATGCCGTCGGCGAGTTGTGGCAAAAGACCAATCCGGGCAAAACGGTATATATAGGGTTCGACACTCGGCCCCTGGCGCGCGAGTTCGCTGAGCTTGCGGCGGGTGTGCTAGCAGCGCACGGGCTAGACGCCGTGCTCGCTTCGCGACCTGTTCCGACCCCTGCCCTTACGTGGGCGGCGGCTTATGACGGTGAGGCGTGCGGCGCGCTCATGGTGACGGGGTCCCATCATCCGCAGGGTTATTTGTGTCTCAAGATTCGCATGGGTGACGGCTCGACCGCCAACCAGGATGTCATCGAAGAGCTCGAAGAGACCATGGCTCCCGAGCCAATGGGGATCGAGGGGCAATATCGCACCGCGGATATCATTCCTGACTATATGCAAGCGGTGGCATCATTTGTCGATGCCGAAGCCATCCGCGCCGCGCACCTGCGCGTGGTTGTTGACCCCATGGGCGGCGCAGCCCAGGGCTATCTAGCCGACTTGCTGCGCGAGCTTGGCGTTGAGGTGCACGAGATTCACGCCGGGCAGGCGCCTGACCAAGAAGATATCTGCCCCGACCCCGTTGAGCCGTGGGTGGACGCTTGCGAGCATACGGTTATCGAGGACGGAGCTTGCGCTGGCCTGGTGACCGACGGCGACGCCGACCGTATCGGCGCGGTTGACGAGCGCGGCAGATATATACATCCGCATCAGATCATGGCGCTCGTTTTGGGCGACTTGGTTCAATTTCGTAATTTGGAGGGGCGCGTCGTCGTCAATCTTTCATGCTCGACGCTCGTGCGTCGCATTGCCGAGGCGCTTGGCTGTCGTGTGACCGTTAAGCCGGTCGGTTTCAAATATATAGCTGCAGAGATGAAGAAGGGCGGCGTCCTCATGGGAGGCGAGGAGGCCGGCGGTATCGGCATCGCCGCGCATATGCCCGAGCGCGATGGAATCCTCGCCTGTCTGATTCTGTGTGAGCTTATGGCAAAGACGGGCGCGCCTTTGGGCGTTTTGGTCGATCAGCTCGAGGCCAGTTTTGGTAAGACGAGCTATGGGCGTCGCGATTTGCGCCTTGAGGCCGAAGACGCCGAATCGCTGCGAACGCTGCTTCCTGGCATGAATCCTAAATCGATTTGCGGCAAGGCGCCGCAGGCTGTAAGCCATATGGATGGTTTACGTTTGGCATTCGAGGATGACACCTGGCTGCTGATCCGCCCCAGCGGGACCGAACCGGTGGTTCGCGTATACGCCGAGGGGTTCTCGGTGGAGGAGCGCGATGAGTTGCTCGATGCCGGCTGTGCCTTGGCTAAGGGAGCCTATCAGCTTTAGCCATATGACGCTTCACTATAAAGAGGCCCTCGGTGAGCGGTAGAGAACGGCTGGCAAACGTAAGCAGGGTTTTAATATGTGTAGGAAATGTGTACGCCCAGATTCCCGCCCCCGGCGCCCCTCCGGTCTGGCAATATATCTCCTTGCCGCGCGGCCCGGTCGGACCGGATCAGCCGCC
>CABRZS010000004.1:0-135916 GCA_902475525.1 uncultured Collinsella sp. | reverse complement strand
CATGCGAACCTCCAGTCCGGACCGCCCCGCGGTCCAACTTTCTGTCCGCACCCCCTTGTCACCGTTGCCTCCGCTGATAAATGTCTTGATCTGTAACAGGAAGACCGATTTTTGGACTGTAGATGTTACAGATTGAGACATTCCCCCCCAGCCAGGTGCCAAACGTCTCGATCTGTAACAGTTAGACGTTCTCCAGGCCCCCAAACGTTACAGATTTAGACAAACCAGCGGCGCCCAAGCATTCATCTCGATCTGTAACAGGTAGACCGGTTTTTTGTCCCCAAACGTTACAGATCGAGACATAAAGGCAGAAGGCAAGGTAGGCGACAACTGCCCATCCCCTACTCCCATTCCTGCTCGTAGATGTTGAGCGACTTTACGTAGCGCCCCTGGGCGCCCATGATGTCGCGGACCAGGCGCAAAAAGAAGCTGATGCACGAGGTGTCGAAACCCTCCTCCACGTCCTCCGGATGCACGGCACCTGGCCCGTCGACCGCCGTGTCACTCAGGCGCGCGATGTCATACAGATAGAGCTGTCCCGCCGTCAGCCAGACATCGTCAACGCACGCGAGACGCACCGCAATCGCACCTTCGCGCCAGTGTTCCTTTTGCACGATATGCGGGTCGTAGACATCAAAACGTCGATCGGTGCGCGTGTCACGCAGCGCGACCATACCAGCTGCAGGATCCTTGTCCAAAATGCCAAAACGCGAAAAGTAATGCGTGCCGCACACTTGCTCAAGCCGCTTGAGCGACGCAGGCGGAAGCGACGCCGGCGGCTCATTCACATACAGCTCCAACAGCGTCTTGCCGTGGTAATAGGGGCGCTCAAACAGCAGCCAATCGGTAAACGCCATGTTGTAGGCCATGATTTCGTTTTGAGAAGGTTCCTCGCAATAGCTGAGCCACGGATCGACGACAATCTCGAACTGCTCGCGCGCCGGCTCCAGGAATTGAAACTTCCGCAGCATCCAAAAGTGAGCCATGTCGGCAATATCGTTGCCGACGGCCTCGGCCAGCTGTGCTCGGTCAAAAACTTGGTCAGTCATGGCATCCTCCTCAAACTGATGGACCTCAATTTGAGCTTACGAGGAGGGCGAGCAACCGAGGCAAGCGCGGGCAAAATAGGCCTTCGACTGCAAACCAGATGCTGACCAAACACTTGACGGGGCACTTGACCGAATGAGCGGACCGCAAAGAAACCGCAGGTAGACATAGACAGCCAGCCCACTCTTTTGAGCCAGATGCCCGCGGCCACCACAGAAACAACAGGTGACCACAGCCCAAGAAGTCGACAAATGAACACCCGTACGTCGACAAACGAGCAAATCGCTCGCAAAGAGTGTCCCCAACGACTAGACAAAAAATGACTAGTCATTGGGGACGGTCTTAAATGACTACTTTACAGCTCCAGCGCCTCGGCGACTTCGGCTGCGCAGGCCAGGGCATCGACCATGGCGTTCACAACGAGCGAGCTGCCGTTGCGGGCGTCACCGGCCACATACACCGGCGCGGCATCCGCGGCGACACCCTCCGTGCGAGCCGCGAGGTGCGAGCCCTCGGCAGCCATCACGGGCAGCGGACGACCCGCTGTGGCGACAGGCACGCCGACAGCATCGAACACGCTGTGCTCCGGACCCGTAAAGCCGCAGGCGATGAGCACCAGCTGCGCCGGCACCTCGTGCTCGGAGCCCGCGATGCGCTCGGGCTTTCCCGCCGACCAGTCCAGATCGACCACGCGCAGACCCGCAGCCGCACCCTTCTTGTCCAGCAGCACCTCGAGCGTATCCACGCCCCAGGCACGCATCTCGCCGCCCATGGCTGCGATAGCCTCCTGCTGGCCGTAGTCGGTCTTCTTAACGTTGGGCCACTGCGGCCAGGGGTTGCTCGCCGCGCGCTTATCGGGCGCAGCCGGCAAGAACTCAAATTGGCGCACGCTGCGCGCGCCCTGACGCACGGCGGTACCCACGCAGTCGTTTCCAGTATCGCCGCCGCCAATGACCACAACGTCCAGGTCGCGCGCGTTCACCGCGGGCTCGCCGCCATCGAGCACCGAGACAGTCGAAGCCGTCAGGTAGTCCACCGCGTACACCACGCCCGGAGCATCCACGTTCGCAGCCGAAAGACCGCGGGGCGCACGAGCGCCGGCAGCCACCACGACGGCGTCAAAGTCATCGAGCTCGGCGGCAATCTTGGGATCGTTCACATCGGCACCCAGCTCAAACACAATGCCCAGCTCGCGCATGAGCGCCACGCGACGCTCGACCACGGACTTCTCGAGCTTCATGTTGGGAATGCCGTACATAAGCAGACCGCCCGGGCGGTCGTCGCGCTCAAACACCGTCACGCGGGCGCCACGACGCGCAAGCTCCCATGCCGCCACCAGACCAGCAGGACCGGAGCCCACCACGGCAACCGTGGGTGCGCCCTCCCCTGCCGGCTCAAAGCGACGCGGACCGCCATTTGCCCACTCATGGTCGCTGATCGCACGCTCGTTGTCATGGATCGTCGTGGGCTGGCCATCGACCGAACCCAGGTTGCACGCGGCCTCGCACAGCGCCGGACACACGCGACTCGTGAACTCGGGCATGGGCGAGGTGAGCGACAGGCGCTCGGCAGACTCGTCCCAGCGGCCGCGGTACACCAGCTCGTTCCACTCGGGAATCAGGTTGTGCAGCGGGCAACCGCTCGGGCGCGCCTTGCCAAAGCTCGCGCCCATCTGGCAAAACGCCACGCCGCACATCATGCAGCGGCTCGCCTGGGCACGGCGTGCATCGTCATCGAGCTCCACGTACAGCGGATCAAAATCATGGCTGCGTTCCTCCACGGGGCGAAGCTCGTGGGTCACGCGATCGATATCAAGAAAAGCACCGGGCTTACCCATGGCACTTACGCCTCCTTCTTGGTCGAAGCAACAGAGCTGGCAGCCACGGACGCAGCGCCCGCAGCACCGCCCGCGACATCAAAGCGAGCGACATCCGCGGCACTCGCGCGACCGGTCACAATGTCAAACGCCAGTTCCTCGGCCTGCGCATGCGTCTTGCCGGCAGCCTCGCCCGCGGCGACAATCGCCAGCACGCGCTCGTACTCGGTCGGAATGACCTTCACAAAGTGCTTGCTCATCGTCTCGAAGCTGTAGAGCAGCTTAATGCCGCGCGGGCTTTGCGTCGCGTCCACGTGCTCCTGGATGAGCTCGCGAATCTGCGCCAGCTCGCCGGCCGTCGGGGCCTTGAGCTCAACGCTCTCGTGGTTCACACGGACATCGAGCGTACCGTACTGGTCAAAGACGTAGGCCACGCCGCCTGTCATGCCGGCAGCGAAGTTCTGTCCGACCTCGCCCAAGATGAGCGCCAGACCGCCCGTCATATACTCGCAGCCATGGTTGCCGCAGCCCTCGACCACCACGGTGGCACCGGAGTTGCGCACGGCAAAACGCTGGCCGGCAAGACCGTTAATGAAGCCGCGGCCGCTCGTGGCACCAAAGAACGCAACGTTGCCCACGATGATGTTCTCGTCGAACTTGTAGGTCGCATGCGGGTTGGGGCGCACCGACACCTCGCCGCCCGAAAGGCCCTTGCCAAAGTAATCGTTGGCGTCGCCGCACACGTTGAGCGTAATGCCGCGCGGTAGGAAGGCGCCAAAGCTCTGACCGGCCGAACCATCGCAATCGATGGTAATGGAGCCGGCGGGCAGGCCCTCGGGATGCGCCTTGGTCACCGCGTTGCCCAGGATGGTGCCCACGCAGCGGTTGACGTTGGCGATATCGGCGCGGAAGCGAATCGGACGCAGGTGCGCACGGGCATCGGCCGTATAGGGCACAAACAACGTGGAGTCGAGCGTCTTGTCGAGCTCGCTGTCCGCGGCCATCTGCGGCAGGAAGTGACGACCGTCGGCACCCGGGATATGGGCACCGAACTCGCAGGTCGCGCTCGCCAGCACGGGCGACAGGTCGAGCAGGTTGGCCTTGCGGTTGCCCGGCACCTCGATCTGGCGCAAGCACTCGGGATGGCCGACCATCTCGTCGACGGTGCGGAAGCCCAGGCTCGCCATGACCTCGCGCAGCTGCTCGGCAACAAAGAGCATAAAGTGCTCAACGTGCTCGGGCTTGCCGCGGAAGCCGCGACGCAGGCGGCAGTTTTGCGTAGCGATGCCGGCCGGGCAGGTGTCCTGCTGGCAGTCGCGCTGCATGAGGCAACCCATGGAGATGAGCGGCATGGTCGCAAAACCAAACTCCTCGGCACCCAGCAGGCAGGCGACGGCGACATCGGTACCGTCCATGAGCTTGCCGTCAGCCTCGAGCACCACGCGTGAGCGCAGGCCGTTTTGCAGCAGCGTCTGCTGGGCCTCGGCAAGGCCAAGCTCCAGCGGCAGACCCGCATGCCAGATAGAGTCGCGCGCAGCGGCACCCGAGCCGCCGTTGTGGCCACTGATCAAGATCTTGTCGGCAGCGCCCTTGGCAACACCGGTGGCGATGGTGCCGACGCCGGCTTCGCTGACCAGCTTGACCGACACGCGCGCGCCGGGGTTGGCGTTTTTAAGATCGAAGATCAGCTCTGCCAGGTCCTCGATAGAGTAAATGTCGTGGTGCGGCGGAGGCGAGATCAGGCCGATGCCGGGCGTGGACTGACGGACCTCGGCGATCCAGGGGTAGACCTTCTTGCCGGGCAGGTGACCGCCCTCGCCGGGCTTGGCGCCCTGGGCCATCTTGATCTGAATCTCGAAGGCGCTGCACAGGTAGCGGCTCGTCACGCCAAAGCGCGCACTTGCCACCTGCTTGATGGCGGAGTTCTTGGAGTCGCCGTTGGCCAGCGGGGTCTCGCGACGCGGGTCCTCGCCGCCCTCGCCGGAATTGGAACGTCCATGCAGGCGATTCATGGCGATGGCCATGCACTCGTGTGCCTCTTTGCTGATGGAGCCGTACGACATGGCGCCGGTGTTAAAGCGGCGGACGATGTTGAGCGCAGGCTCGACCTCGTCGAGTGCCACCGGAGTGCGGCCGCTGGCATTAAAGTCGAGCAAGTCGCGCAGGCGCACGGCACGGCCGGTGCGGTGCAGGCGGGCGCTGTACTCCTTAAAGGTGTCGTAGCTGTCCTCACGGCAGGCGGTCTGGAGCAGATAGACGGTCTGAGGGTCGATCAGGTGCTCCTCGCCGCCGAGCGGGCGCCACTTGGTCAGACCCAGCGTGGGCAGCTGATCGGGAGCCGGGCTCTTAAGAATAGCGAGCGCGGCGTCGTAGCGCTCGTTTTGCTCGCGCTCAACGTCCTCGACACCCATACCGCCCACACGGCTCACCGTGCCGGCGAAGTACGCGTTGACAAACTCCGGCGTAAAGCCCACGGCCTCGAAGATCTGCGCCGAATGGTAGCTCTGCACCGTGGAGATGCCCATCTTGGACATGATGGAAACGATGCCGGCGGTCGCAGCCTTGTTGTAGTTGTCAATGCCCTGCTCGGCCGTCACGTCCAGGTCGCCGCGCGCCGCCAAATCGCGGATGCACGCATGTGCGTTGTACGGATAGACGCCGCTCGCGGAGTAACCCACCAGTGCCGCAAAGTCGTGCGGGGACACGGCGTCGCCGCACTCCACCACGATGTCGGCAAAGGTACGCACGCCGGCGCGGATCAGGTGGTTGTGCACGCAGCCCACAGCGAGCAGCGACGGCACGGGCACCTCGCCCGCGGCGGCACGATCGCTCAACACCACGATGTTCACGCCGTCGCGGACCGCGGCCTCAACGTCCTCTGCAAGCTGCTTGAGCGCAGCCTGCAGCGTGCCCTCGCCGGCATCGCGGCGGTACACGGCACGGAAACGTCGGGTCTTAAAGCCCACGCGGTCGATGGCGCAGATGCGGTCAAACTCCTCCTCGCTCAGCAGCGGACGCTCCAAGCGCACCAGCTGGCAGGCCGTGCGGGAATCCTCGAGCAGGTTACCGTGGTTGCCCAGGTAGAGCGTGGTCGAGGTGACCATATGCTCGCGAAGGGCGTCGATGGGCGGGTTCGTGACCTGAGCGAATAGCTGATAGAAATAGTCGAAGAACGAACGCGTCTTCTTGGACAGACAAGCCAGCGGCGCGTCGATGCCCATCGAGGCGAGCGGGGCCTTGCCCTGCTGGGCCATAGGGCGCACGACCTCGTCGACGTCATCCCAGTGGTAGCCGAGCTTGGCCATACGCACGGCGGCGGGCACCTCGGCGTCCTCGGCGGGCGTTGCCGCGGCAGGCCTATCGAGCGCATCGACGGTCAGCGTCTCCTCGGCGATCCAATCACGGTAGGGCTTTTCCTTGGCATAGCGGGCGCGCAGCTCGTCGTTGTAGATCACGCGGCCGCGGGCAAAATCGACCTCGAGCATCTGGCCCGGCCCCAGACAGCCGCTCGTCAGGATGTTCTCGGGGCTCACCTCGATGGCGCCCACCTCGCTTGCCAGCATAAAGCGACCGTCGCGCGTCACATAGTAGCGGGCGGGACGCAGGCCGTTACGGTCGAGGGCGGCACCCAGGGTGCGACCGTCGGTAAAGGCGATGGCGGCAGGGCCGTCCCAGGGCTCCATGAGCATGGACTGGTAGGCGTCGTAGGCGCGGCGTTCTTCGCTCAGATTGTCGTTGTGGTCCCACGGCTCGGGCAGCAGCATGGACGCGGCACGCGTGAGCGGGCGACCGTTCATGACCAAGAACTCGAGCACATTGTCCAGAATCGCGGAGTCGGAGCCCTCGCGGTTGATGATGGGCATCACACGCTCAAGATCGTGCTGCAGCACGGGGCTGTACAGATTGGGCTCGCGGGCGCGAATCCAGTTGACGTTGCCCTTGAGGGTGTTGATCTCGCCGTTGTGGATGATAAAGCGGTTGGGGTGCGCACGCTCCCAACTGGGCGTGGTGTTGGTGGAGTAGCGCGAGTGGACGAGCGCCACGGCCGTCTTGACGGCGGCGTCGTTGAGGTCGATGAAGAAGCGGCGCATCTGCGTGGCGACCAGCATGCCCTTGTACACGATGGTGCGCGAGCTCATAGAGCACACGTAGAAGATCTTGTCGCGCAGGGCAAACTCGGTGTCGGCCTTCTTTTCGATGGTGCGACGGCACACGTACAGGCGACGCTCAAAGGTATCGCCGGCGGGCGTGTCGTCCGGACGGCCCAGGAAGGCCTGCAAGATGGTGGGCATGCAGGCGCGCGCCGTCTCGCCCAGGTCGTGCGGGTCGACCGGCACCTCGCGCCAAAAGAGCAGCGGCACGCCGGCCTCGGCGCAGCCCTCCTCGAACACGCGACGGGCATCCTCTACGCCCTTGTCGTCCTGCGGGAAGAACAGCATGGCCACACCATAGTCGCCCTCTGCCGGCAGAATCTGGCCGCACTTTTGGGCCTCTTTACGAAAAAAGTGATGCGGAACCTGGAACAGGATGCCAGCGCCGTCGCCGGTGTTCTTCTCGAGTCCCGTGCCGCCGCGGTGCTCCAAGTTGACCAGAATGGACAGTGCATCGTCCAGAATCTGGTGATGGCGCTCACCGTTGATATCGGCAAGCGCGCCGATGCCACATGCATCGTGGTCGAATTCGGGGCGATAAAGGCCCTGCTGCTGAGCGGAATCTGCCTGCATCGCGATCCTCCCCTAGAAATTAAGACAGTCAGTTGACTAGGCATACTAGGAGCATCGCCGGCCCGCTGTGTTTCCCGCCCGTTTCGAAACAATCGCGTAACGCACGCCCTGTGAGTGGGTGCCGCCGACCTCAAGGGCGGCAACAAGGCGCCCAAGTTCGGCCTGTAAGCCCACCGCTTCAAACATCTCAATCTGTAACAAGAGGAGCCGATTTTGGCGCCTAGATGTTACAGATTGAGATTTTCTGCAGGACGGTTCCGAATGTCTCGATCTGTAACACGAAGGGCCGGTTTTGGCGGTCAGCTGTTACAAATCGAGGTTTTCCATAGGACCATTTCTTCCTGTCTCGATCTGTAACACCTAGGCCCAATTTCCATCCCTAGTTGTTACAGATCGAGACATTTCGGCAGCCCCCTTTCACCATCCTATTCAAATACAACAATTTTGTTAGTCTTGGTTAACTTTTTAGCCTAAAACGGGTATCCTTTGCGGCGTCAAACAAACGGCACGCAGGAGCGCACCATGCTCAACCATCTCAAACAACACTTTGGCTCGCACCGCACCGGAGGCCACGGAGGTCTAGACATTGCGCGGCACATCGGCCCCGGACTGCTCGTAACAGTCGGCTTTATCGACCCGGGCAACTGGGCCTCCAACATGGCCGCAGGCTCGCAGTTTGGCTACACGCTGTTGTGGATCGTCACGCTGTCCACGATCATGCTCATCGTCTTGCAGCACAACGCGGCGCACTTGGGCATCGCCACGGGCGCCTGTCTTGCCGAGGCCACGACCCGCTTTCTCCCCCGTATCGTGGGACGTGCTGTACTCGGCAGCGCCTATCTCGCTACGATCGCCACCGCCATGGCCGAAGTCCTGGGTGGCGCGATTGCCCTTCAAATGCTCTTTGGGCTGCCCGTGCGCGCGGGCTGCGTCATCGTGGCGGCAGTATCGATGGCGATGCTCATGACGAACTCCTACAAGCGTGCCGAACGCTGGATCATCGCCTTCGTAGGCGTGGTAGGACTCTCGTTTTTGGCCGAGCTTGCGCTGGTCAAGGTCGACTGGCCGCAAGCCGCCGCAAGCTGGATCACGCCCAGTATGCCCACTGGCTCTGCCGCGATTATCGTGAGCGTCCTGGGTGCGGTCGTTATGCCCCACAACCTCTTCCTGCACTCCGAGGTCATCCAATCCATGCACTTCGAAGGCCAAGGCGAGCAGGTTATCGAAGAGCGTCTGCGCTATGAGCTCTTCGATACGCTCTTTTCGATGGGCGTGGGCTGGGCAATCAACTCGGCCATGGTCATCCTGGCCGCAACGACCTTCTTTGCGCACGGCATTGTCGTTGACGACCTCGCCGTCGCAGCGGCCACGCTCTCCCCCATCTTGGGCCCGGCGAGCTCGACCATCTTTGCGGTAGCGCTGCTGTTCGCGGGACTATCGAGCAGCGTGACAGCGGGCATGGCGGCGGGAACCATCACCGCGGGCATGTTCGACGAGGAATACGACATCCACGACCGACACTCATCGATTGGCGTGGCACTCTGCTTTGCCGGCGCAGTTGTTGCCTGCCTGGTCGTCCCGAATCCTTTTGAAGGTCTTATCTGGAGTCAGGCGCTGCTGTCGCTTCAGCTGCCGATTACGGTCTTTGTGCTCATACGACTCACCAGTTCGCCCCGCGTCATGGGCAAATACGCCAACTCGCGCCCGCTCAACGCGCTGCTCGTAGGAATCGGTGCCATCGTGACGATTCTCGATGTCGTGTTGCTGACAGGAATGTAATGGGGCGGGGCACTTACCCAGGCAAACGTCTCGATCTGTAACATCTAGACCCGCTTTTGGTGTCTAGATGTTACAGATCGAGATCATTCCGAGGGACAGCTCCGTTTGTCTCGATCTGTAACACGTAGACCCCGTTTTCACTGCTAGATGTTACAGATTGAGACAAACGGTCGGCCGGACTCACAACAGACAGGATCGGTCAACAGCAACCGTGATCCTTTGGAGACGGAGGAAAAGGGCCCCGGCCGGGATGACCGACCGGGGCCCTTGGACAGAGCTATGTTCGGCTTTCGCCGTGTGTCTGCGAGCTACTCCTCGACGAGCTCAAACTGATCGGGACCGACGCCGCACACCGGGCACACATAATCCTCGGGCAGCTCGGGCGTATCGACCTCAACCTCGTAACCGCAAACGACGCACACGAACTTATACGTCTTCTTCTCCTCAGCCATGATGTTCTCCTCTCGAACGCGACTGGTGATGTACTTCATTTATCAGTATAGATTCTCAATAATATAATGCAAGTATTTTTAAAACATTTCTAGCCTTGATACGAGGACGCCTTCGGAGGCGTCTTGCCCTTCAGGACCTTATGGTAATAATCGTAGGTGAGCGGCGTCTCGTCGCTTAGGCGCTCGGCATCCTCGACCTCGCCGATAAACAGTAGATGCGTGCCCACATCCACAGTGTCGATCAAACGGCAGCTAAACAGCGCCGCCGCGTGCTCGGGCACATAAGGCATGCCGAGAGCAGTCTCGCGAGTCTCGTACTTGGCAAACTTGTCATAGTCGCTGCTGGTGCGGAACCCAAAGTTACCGATGTAGAGCATATCGGCCGTCTGATCGATCACGGTCAGCGCGAACGCTTTGGCCGAAGCGATGACGCCCGAGGTGACGTTGTCCTTGTTCACGGCAACCGAAATGCGCGGCGGCATGGACGTCACCTGCACCGCAGTGTTGATGACGCAGCCGGCGCGCAGCCCGTCTGCCGCGGCGCTCACCACGTACAGACCGCTCGGCATGGTAAAGAACGCAGTTTTGTCCATAACAATCACTCCCCTAACCCGGGTTGGAACCTCATGGATGTATGTACCCACAAAAAAAGCGGCGCCCATAACGGACGCCGCCTTTGAGACATATGTGTCAAAACAGTATAAGCAAGATGAGACGCCCGCAGTTGCGGTGAAATAGGGACTGAATAGCCCCTCAAACAGGCAAAACAGTCCGTATTCCACCGCAACTTACACAGAGCGCCTAGCGATTACGCTCCTTAAGTGCGCGGTCAATCTCGCGTTGAACATCGCGCTTGGCCATATCCTCGCGCTTGTCGTAAAGCTTCTTGCCGCGGCCTAGGCCCAGCAGCAGCTTTACGCGGCCGTCGGTATTAAAGTAGAGCTCCAACGGTACCAGCGCATAACCACGGTTACGAAGTTTGCCGTCGAGAAAGTCAATCTCCTTGCGGTGCAGCAGCAGACGACGACGGCGATCAGGGTCGCGGTTCCACACGCCACCATGGCTATAAGGGTGAATATGCAGACCCACGAGCCAGCACTCGCCGCCACGGATCAGTGCAAAGGTGTCGGTGATCTGGCACGCGCGCTCGCGAATCGACTTGACCTCAGTGCCACTCAGCTCAATGCCGCACTCAAAGGTCTCATCGATAAAGTACTCGTGGTGTGCCGAGCGATTCTTGGAGATGAGCTTGCGCTCGCGCTTACTGGGCATCGCCGGCCTCCTTGGCGCCATCGGCGTTTGAACCCGCAGCCTCGCGCTTTGCCCTGCGCTCGGCATTAAGCTCGGCATCGCTCTCGCGCACCAGCTTGATAATCGCCGCGCATGCCTCCTCGCCCACCAGGTCGCGGGCACGGACCGTCAGACGCGTAGCCTCCTGCTTGTCGCCGTCGCTTGCAGCATCGGTCGCGCACATGATCAGGCAGATGGCGATCTCGGCCGAAGGCGAGGTCGGCACGCCCTGCAGGGCGAGCTCACCCATCACATGGTCGTCACTCTCGTCCGCGGCATCCGGATAGGTGGTATGGATCTTGTTGAGCAGGCGCGTCGTATGCGCATCATTGGGCGCCAGGCGCAGCGCCAGACGCGCGCAGCCCACGGCAGCCGAAATGTTCTCGGTCTCGGGCTCCAAGAAGTACTGACCCAAATTGGTGTAGGCGCGTGCGGCGCACTTACCGTCGCTCGCGCGCTCCAGCACCGAGAACGAGAGCGATGCCCACTCCTGCTTGTCCTCGAGCGCGCGGAACAGCTCGGCCAAGTCCAAGCGATAGTTGCAGTTCATGGGATCCCAACGCACGGCCTGCATCAAGGCATTCCGAGCACTCACATAATCCTGCTGGCGAATGTAGGCATACGCCATGTCGGAATACAGGCGATCAAAGGGCACCTCGACCTGCACCAGCTCGCGCGGATCCTTTTCCACGCGGCGGTAGGCCAGACGCTCAAACTTGCTGTCGAAGCTAAAGTACTGGCGCTTCTCCTCCGTCTTGCATTCAGCGTCGATATACTCCTCGGCAAGCTCCACCAGACGCTCCAGCAGCGGCGTCGCCGTAGCCAGGTCGCCCTGCGCCAGATAGTTCTCGGCATACGTGATGTCTTCCAAGCTGATAGGCAGGTCCATGACAACTCCTCGGTCCGGGCGGCAGACTCAACGCGCGCCTTAAATATCGGTCAATACACAAAACCCGGGTCTCTTACGAGGCCCGGGCGTTCAATTTTGGTAGCCCGTACCAGATTCGAACTGGTGATCTCCGCCTTGAGAGGGCGGCGTCCTAAACCGCTAGACGAACGGGCCATATGTAGCAAATGCAATGGCTGGGATGGAGGGAGTCGAACCCCCATTGACGGAACCAGAATCCGCTGTCCTGCCATTAGACGACATCCCAATGACTGCATCGCTGCGCTCGGCTGTGCCTTTGCGCAAGAAAGAAATATACGGGAAGTCCGGCCGTGACGCAAGCCCCAATTTTGACTTTTTTGAAATTCAGTCAAATACGGCCAACACGTGAAGGACCTGTGAAGTCGACCGCTGCACACGAAGGGCAAAACGCCGCGAGCGGTAGCCGTCAACCGTTGGCAGATTCTACCGCGAAAACGATAGCACCAGGCAACACAATCGAAGTATCAATGATCACGTAGATATCGAGGCGCCATGGACGAAGAGCTTGATTACCTATGGGAGACCCTGGGCCTCGAGATCACTGCTGACCTTTGGCCCGAACGGGACAAAATCCATCCCACTCTGCGCCCCGCCATCACGGTGATGCAGGCAAAATACCGCCGTGCATCCTTTTTGATCATGCGGATGTCATGGCACGCGGGACTCCCCGACCTTAAGCGAATCCAGGCAAGCCTCGTCGAGCTGTCCGGTATGCCGACCGTCATATCCGAGGCGCACCTGGAGCAGCGCCAGCGCGAGCGACTGCAACAGCAGCGGATCCCCTTTATCTGCCCCGGCGTTCAGGCATATCTGCCCTTTATGGACGAGGAGTACTGGAGCGGCAAGCCCAACAAGCACGTAAAGGTCTACGATCCGCACGAATGGGCGCAGTTGGAGGATTGAGCCGAGCGAGCCCGCCGATGGAAAACACGTCCCACCCTGAGCACTCAAAACGGGTCGCACTTTCCGCAGCCGCTACAGCAACGCCTCGACCCAAGCCGATTCCCTAAAGCCGGGAATCGCAAAGTCGTCGCCCACCAACAGCGGACGCTTAACCAGCATGCCGTCGGTCGCCAGCAGCTCGTAGCACTCCCGATCCGTCATGCCCGCATCTAGACGCGCCTTCAGGCCCAGCTCTCGATATTTCATGCCCGACGAATTAAAGAAGCGCCGCACCGGCAGTCCCGAACGAGCAATCCAGGTCGCAAGCTCATCAGCCGTGGGATTGTCCAAAACGATATCGCGGTCGATATACTCTACCCCGTGTTCGTCCAGCCATGCCTTGGCCTTCTTACAGGTCGAGCACTTGGGATATTCAACAAACAGTACGGTCATGGAAATCCTCCGAATATAGATCGGCCAACGCAGGCACACGCCACACGAGGCGCCTTCGCATGATGGGCCAATTGTAGCCCACGGGTCACACGCTAAACGAACCGTACCCCGAATCCGCGTTTGATGAACGGCAGCAGCTCCATTGCCTCGGGCGTGATATGACCCGCAACGTTCATGCGCTCGTCACCGGGAAAATCGACCCGCGCAATCTCAAGCTCGCCTTCGTAGCGCCCATAGCCGCTATTGCTCACAGCGATCGACCCCGTCTTTCGTGACAGGCCGGCACCGGCATCCATCGGCACGGAATCCGGCTTAAGCGTCGTACGCGACTCCTGAGACCTAAAGATGAGGGTGCTCGAATCGGGTCGGTCGTGATGAATCTGCCCGCGCACATAGGCATAACCGGGCTCAAGCTCGCATTGCAGGTCCACGTATCCGGCGGAAACTTGAGCAAACTGCGCCCAGCCCGCATCGGAAAGATCGGGGTCGCCGACCAACACAATGTCGCAATCGGCGCCATGTGCAAGCTCAAGCATATTGAGGGCAACCTTTGACGCGCGACCGCGCTGCGCCTCGACCGTCGGCAGTCCCTCGAATACCGGCCCGCGAACGTTGGCATCACCCGGCACAAAAGCCATGATTTCGAATCCAAGCGCCGCAAGACGAAGATTCACCCGAGCAATGTCCTCCAGAGCTAAACCGGTATAAGGCTTGGGGTAAAAATTGTGGCAGGCGGCAAAACGAGTCACATCGGCACCGGCCTCACGCCACGATGCGATTTCATCAGAACTCACCGTCGATGCATTGACCACTATGCGAAATACACCGGACAGCTCCGCGACCCGCTGGGCGCTAAAGCCATAGTCCAAACGAAGGTATTCCAACCCCAGATCGCGCAGGTCCTCGATGCGCTCAAGCCCGAGCAAATCGCACGTGCGCGGTCCCACATCGGCAATGAGCGCAATGCCGCGGGCGGAAAGCAGCGACAGCACATGACGGACCTTATCGGCATACGCCGCTCCCCCATCCTCGGGAATATGCAGTGAGGTAAACGCATAGCGCGCACCCGCCGCGGCACCGTGCTCAATCGTCCGCTCAATATCCTGCAGAGGGCTGGAAAGATAAATCGAAATACCCGTTTTCACGTTTCAACGCTCCTTTAAAAAAGGCCGGCGGAGCAGTTAGCCCCACCGGCACAACCATAGCATCAAGAAATCTGCCGCGCGCCGCGAGCCCTGAGCAACACGGCTCGCGATATCAAACTATTCGCCAAAGAACTCGTTGATCTTCTGCTCGTCGACGCCAAAGAACCACGTCAGGACAAAGCCGGCGGCATAGGCAAGCAGCATAGCGGCAACGTAGCCGAGCTGCTGGCCAGGAACGACGATCAGCAGGCCAAACAGACCGGAAACGCCCTGAGAAACCGTGCCGATGTGAAGCAGCGCCGCGAGCGCGCCGCCAAATCCGGCACCCAGGCAGGCCGTCACAAACGGGCGAACGAGCGGCAGCGTAACGGCATACATCAGAGGCTCGCCCACACCCAGAATGCCAACGGGAATGGACTCTGCGACATACTTCTTGAGCTTGGCGTTCTTGGTCTTAAAGTACAGCGCCAGACCGGCACCGACCTGGCCGCCGCCAGCCATCATAAGGATGGGGAGCAGGTAATTGATGCCCTTGGTAGCGCCGTCGGGATCGTTGAGCATAGCGTGGATCGGCGTGAGCGCCTGATGCAGGCCGACGGAAACCAGCGGCAAGAAGCCTGCCGACAGGATATAGCCGCCCAGGACGCCCAGCTTCTCGAAAATAAAGGTCAAAACGCTAAAGATGGCAGTCGTCAGCCATGCGCCAACCGGCTGGATGACGAGCATCAGAGCAAAGGCGCCGATGATGAGCACCAGCAGCGGGGACAAAAACGTGTCGAGTGCGTTGGGCATAACCTTGCGAATCTGACGCTCCATCCAGGCAAAAAATGCGCCAGCGATAAGAGCCGCGATCATGCCGCCCGCTGCGGGGTTGTACTGCGCATTGGTGAGCGGCAGCAGAATGGCAGTGGCAGGATCAGCCGCGCCAGGCGCAAGCAGGGGCATGGCACTGTTGGCGATACACATCATGCCGGCGATGCCGCCCAGCGCAGCGGAGCCGCCAAACTCACGTGCCGCGTTATAGCCCACCAAGATGGGCAGATAGGCAAACAGGGCCCAGCCCATGGAACGAATGCCCTGGTACCACCACTCGCCTGCAAGCGCGCCTGCCGTCGAGACGTTAATGACGTTGCAGATACCGTTGATGAGGCCAGCCGCAATGATGCCGGGAAGCAGGGCGACGAAGACATTGGAAATCTTCTTGAGGAAGGCCTGAACCGGCTTGGACTCGTACTTTGCCTTCTGCGCGGCCTTGTTTGTGGCCGCAGCGTCAACCACGCTCTCGTCGGCAATGCCTTTCGCAAGGCCGGTGAGCTTGGAGAACTCCTCGAGCACCTTATTCACCTTGCCCGGCCCCAGCACGATCTGCATCGTGTCGTCCTCGACCAAGCCCATCACGCCGTCGAGTGCCTTAATACCCTCCGTGTCGACGCTGCCCGTGTCTTTGACGGTCACGCGCAGGCGCGTCATGCACGCCGCGTTTGCGAGCACGTTGTCTTTACCGCCCAAAAGGTCCAGCAGCTTTTGAGCCAGCTCTTTGTTCGTCATAACTCCTCCTTGTATTGGGTATCTCGTTTGGATGTCATATCAGCTCACGCCGCGCACCTATTGGGCATCGGCATTGCTCTTCTCATGGCCACTCACCGCAGCACGGACATGGCCTCGCGCTCGCTCAAGAGCTACCGCAGCCTGCTCGACATCGCAGTCCAGCAGTACCGAGACAATAGCGGTTTTTACGTGGCCGCCGGCATCTGCAAGCGCCTGAATAGCGCGCTCGCGCGTGCAGCCGGTCGCCTCCATCACGATGTTCTGGCCGCGCACCACCAACTTCTCGTTCGTCTGCTGCACATCGACCATCAGGTTTTGGTATACCTTGCCGATCTTGACCATGGCACCGGTCGAAATCATGTTGAGAATGAGCTTTTGAACCGTTCCCGCCTTGAGCCTCGTTGAGCCGGTCAGCACCTCGGGACCGGGCACGGGTTCAATGGCAAGATCTGCGCTCTCCCCGATCTTCGACCCTTGGTTGCAGGCAATTGCAATGGTCTTGCACCCAGTTGCCTTGGCGTACACAAGGCCGCCCACCACATAGGGAGTACGGCCGCTTGCCGCCAGGCCAACGACAAGATCCTTGTCCGAGAGTCCACGCTCCCGCAGGTCGCTCGCGCCAAGTTCCTCGCTGTCTTCGGCACCTTCGACAGCCTTGATAAACGCCGTCTCGCCTCCGGCAATGAGCCCGACAATCAGATCGGGTGACACGCCAAACGTGGGCGGACACTCCGAAGCGTCGAGTACGCCCAGACGACCGCTGGTGCCTGCGCCCATGTAAAAGACGCGCCCGCCGCGCTCGAGTGCCTCAGCAGCCCAGTCGATTGCTGTGGCAACCTGGGGCAACACCTTCGTGACCGACTGGACGGCACGAAGATCCTCATCATTCATCGTCGTGACGATTTGCAGCGATGTCATCGTATCGAGGTCCATTGAACTTTGATTACGCTGTTCGGTCGTGAATTTTGTTAAATCGAGCATTTCATTCACCTCATCTTTCCTGTTTCTCGATGTAGTTTTGCTTAATGACATGCGTCGCCCGTTCGTAGTCGCTGGCAACGTAAGCAGCGTACAGGGCATCGACAACCATAAGCTGGGCCATACGCGAAGCCATGGCACCGCTGCGGACCAAGGGCTCACTCGCAGCGACGCCGAGCACGGCATCGGCCATGGTGGCAAGCTTGGATGATCCATCTACTTTGGTCACGGCCACAACGGGACAGTTGTGACGTTGGGCCTCGGCGGCGCAGTCCAGCACCTCTTGCGTCAAGCCCGAGTAGCTAAAGGCGATTGCCATATCGCCCTCATGCATGTTCTTGGCACACAAGAGCTGATCATGCCAGTCGTCGTACAGATGGCACTCTTTGTCGACACGCATGAGCTTTTGCGCCAGATCGTGCGCGACCAAACGAGAGGCACCGATACCGAACAGATTGACCGCACGTGCCCGCTTAAGATAGGCCGCACATCGCTCCAAGACGGTGTAATCGAGCGTTCGCGCCGTCGCCTCGATCGTGCGCACGTTGCTTTTCATCACCTTCCCCACGATACGTTCGACGCTGTCATCCATGGAGATGTCCTCGAGGGCAACGTCTTTCTTGT
This sequence comes from uncultured Collinsella sp., assembly GCA_902475525.1. Classification (GTDB taxonomy): domain Bacteria; phylum Actinomycetota; class Coriobacteriia; order Coriobacteriales; family Coriobacteriaceae; genus Collinsella. The sequence goes on along the minus strand of CABRZS010000004.1, from coordinate 118,250 downwards.
CACCCAAGAGCGCCAGCTCGGCAATCAGTTCGCGCTGGAACTCCTTGTAGCCCGCAAAACCCAAGCGCTTGCAAAAGCGCAAAATGCTCGAGGGCGAGGAGAACGTGGCATCGGCAAGACCGCGGACGGACAGCCCGACCACCTCGTGCGGATGAGCGCTTACATATGCGATGACATTGCGTTCCGCCGGGCTCGCGCTGAGCTCACGCTCGCGAAGCCGCAAAAGCAATCCGTTTGCCATCTCAAACACCTCCGTTGAGAAGAATTAAAGACCAACGAACGATTCGTACCGTATATAAACAGCTTTTACGGTACATTGTGCCGCATCGTGGCGCACAAAGGGCGAGCGTTCTACCGCTCGCCCCTCAAATCCGACCGCTCGGAAATACGCGCGACACAAAATAATTCAACAAGATCGCATTATCAAAAACGGGCTTGTTACCGGCTAGCGCCTCGCATGGGCGCCGATCGGCCGAGTCGCATGGCGCACCAACACCGCTGCCAGCAATACCAACAGCATCGCGGTAACATAGCCCGCAGCATCGAATCCTAAATCGATAACGTCGAAATGCCTGCCGGGAACAAAGATCTTATGTACCTGATCGCCAACGGAGCAGACGGCGCAAAAGAGCAACACGGGCACGCAACGGGAGCATACGCTCCACGGACGCCTGGAAAAGCAAACCACGACCACCGAGGCGAACAATCCGGCGAAGAAAAACTCTACGGTATGGGCAACGCGACGGACGTTCGTGCCCACCCACATGCGAATGGAAGCAAGTCGGCCAGACCGGACATCCGAAGCAGCCGAATCGGTGCCCCCGGTCATCCCGTTCTCGGTCTGAGCTTCACCCGCGACATCGGCAGCCTGTACGCCCGTAGCTTGACCCTCCACCACACGCGCGGTGGACTCGCTCAGCAACGACGTCTCCACCGCATTTTGCTCCGTCAGCACCCAGATGCCCGCCAGCGTTGCAGTAAACAGAACGATCGCGGTCCATCCGATTATTTGTTTTACGCGCGCCAAGGGCCTACCTCCTTTTTTGAATATCAGCGAGTGTAGCCCCAAATGGCATCGTCACCGTATCAAAATTTGAATCGCAACAGGAAGCGCCAAAGCGGCGCAAACCCCTACCCCGCCTCGCGCATCCAGCGATCGAACGTCCCCACGCACACGCCCAGGCACTTTGCTGCCTGGCTGCGGGTAATATCGCCTGCCTCATAGCTATCGCGTACCAGCTCAAACTGAGGAGGGCACGGCTTGCGAGGTCGACCGAAACGGACCCCTCGCGCCCGCGCCGCTGCAATCCCCTCCGCCTGGCGCCGATGGATATTCTCGCGCTCCACCTGCGCCACGTAGCTCAGCAGTTGCAGCACAATATCGGCAATCAGGGTATTAGTCACATCCGGCGCGCCGCTGGCCCTGGCGCGCGTGTCAAGCAATGGCATGTCCAACACCACAATGGCAACCCCGAGCTCCTTGGTAATGCGACGCCATTCCTCAAGAATCTCGGAGTAATTACGGCCAAGTCGGTCGATAGAAAGCACCACCAGCACGTCCCCGTCTCCCAGGACGTGCAGCAGCTCGCGATAGCGCGGTCGATCGAAGTCCTTGCCGCTCGCATGGTCGGCATAAATATTCGCCGAGCCCACGCCATAGGCGCCCAGCGCATCCAGCTGCCGATTAAGATTCTGATCGCGCGAACTCACCCGCGCATAACCATACACCGTCGCCATCTCATCCCCGCTTTCTTGTAAACCTGCCAAAAAGGGACAGGTTTATTTTGGTAGGTTTTACCTCTCGAATAGCAGGTAAGCGGGCGGCCGAGCAGACGGCAAGGTAGCCATGATCCAAATGCGGAGGGCGGCCCCGAAAGACCGCCCTCCGCTCTCCCGCCATGAGTCGAGATTTGGCTAATGGATAAGCTTAAAGTCCAAGTGCCCACGCGTGGTATTGACGCGCGAGACCTCGATAATTACGCGCTGCCCCAGCTCGTAACGGGTGCCCGTGTCGGCACCTGTGAGCGTTAGCGCGTCCTCGTCGAACTCGAACCACTCGTTGCCCAGGCTCTTGATCGAAACCAAGCCTTCGACCTGCGTCAGGTCCAAGCGTACAAAGAGGCCCATGCTGCTAATCCACGAGACGGTTCCGGCATAGCGCTCGCCCAGACGGTCCTCATAGTACTGGGCAATCTTGATCTTTTGCGTCGCATGGCTGGCGGCATCTGCCGCGCGCTCGGCATCGCTGCATGCGCGGCAGATCTGCGGCAGAATGCGCGGCAGCGACTCGCGCCCCTTGCCGATCAGCCGCGGCGTACGGACCAAGGCGTCCTTGCCGCCGAGCTGCTCATAGGCCAACTGCAGCTTGAGTACGCGGTGCACCACCAGATCGGGGTAGCGACGGATGGGACTCGTAAAGTGGCAGTAGCACGGCGCGGCGAGCGCAAAGTGGCCCTCGTTGCGCGGCTTGTACAGCGCGCGCTGCATGCTGCGCAGAAGCAGCGTGTTGACGAGCGGTGCGTTGGCCGTACCGGCGGCAGCATCAACTGCAGCCTGCAGCTCATCGGGACTCCCCAGGGCAATACCGGCAGCACGGCGATCGTCGATGATGCCTAGCTGCGCCAGCGCAACGGCGGCACCGTGCAGGCTATCGGGGCTCGGATCCTCATGCACGCGATAGCAGGCCTCGATATCACGGTCTGCCAGCCACTCTGCAACGCACTCGTTGGCGAGCAGCATGGCTTCCTCGATAAGCGACGTGGCACACGAACGCTCGCGCGCCACAATCTGCACGGGTACTCCGTCCTCATCCAATAGAGCGCGAATCTCGGCCGTGTCAAAATCGACTGAGCCGCGGACGCGACGAATACGACGGCGAAGTTCGGCGAGTTCGTTGGCGGCGACAAGGAAATTGCCGAGGTCGACGTTGCAGCCGCGGGCGGCCTTCTCGCACGCAAGACCGCGCTCAAGCGCCTCCTCGCGCGAGGCCTCAGCAGCCGCAACATCCTCGGCCGCACCCTCCAGCACCCCATACTCCACCGCGCCGGCGCGCACCAGCAGCGCCTCGGCGCCGTCATAGTCCATACGCACACGCGAGCGAATCACGCTGGGGTACGGATCGTAATGCCGCACGCGACCCTGCGCATCGAGTTCAATGTCAACGGTAAACGCAAGACGGTCCTCGTCAGGGCGAAGCGAACACAGGTCATTGGACAGGCGTTCGGGCAGCATGGGAAGCACGCGATCGGCCAGATACACCGATGTCGTACGATGGCGAGCCTCAAGATCGATATGCCCGTCCCAAGCCACATAGTGAGAAACGTCAGCGATATGCACACCCAGCTTGTAGCCACCCTCGGGCGTGCGCTCAAGCGAAATGGCATCGTCAAAGTCGCGCGCGTCGACCGGGTCGATCGTGATGACAAAGCGGTCGCGCAGATCGCGGCGGAGCGGGTCCTTAAGCGCCGCGGACACATCGAGCGAAAGTCCCTCGGCCTCGTCCAGCGCGGCCTCGGGATAGCTATCGGTATAGCCGTAACGCGCCATCACGTATTGAACGCCCAAATCGGGCGCGTCATCTCCGCCAATGCGGCGTTCGATCGTCACGGTGCCCGATTCCAGGCGCGTCGGGTAGGTCAAAATGCGCGCGACAACGGCATCACCCGGGTGGACGCCCAGACGATCCGCCGAGGTATCCTCGGGCAGAATGAAGAAGTCGGCCTTCAGGCGCGAATCGAGCGGCTCGATCACACCGAGCGGACCAGCGGTCTGGTACGTACCCACCACGCTTATGGCTGCGCGCTCAACCACGCCTTCGATCACGGCGCGCCGCTCACCGTGCGGGCTGTTCTTAATGCTCACGGCAACGGTATCGCCATCCATGATCTCGCGCTTACCGCGGCCCATAACCTTGTAGTCGCCGCTCTCGGTTATGACATAGGCGCCATGCTCATGGAGCTGCACGCGCCCGGTCAGGCTCGGACGGCGTTCGCTGCGCACCGGCCCACGCTTATTTCGGGCACCGCGCTTATGCTTGTTATTGCGCCCCATGGCGCCTCCTTGCTATCGATGACGAACTCCAAAGAGTCTACCCAAATGATTCGCTTTCCTGCCGTTCCCTTGGGATCAAAAAACGGGCCGCCCCATAAGAGACGACCCGTTGGAAGGGATGAATTCCAGACATGCCTACACGCGCAGGTAGCGGCGCATGGCTATGGCAGAACCAAAGAGACCGATAATCACACCGACCAGAATCAGCGCAGCATAGGTCACCAGGTAGTACTGCATCGGCAGGGCAAACGACATCCAGCCGATGCTCTCCTGCAGACGCGGAATCATCAGATTGCGCAGCAGCTCCAGAACGCCGATGGAAAGCAGCGAGCCCAAAATGGCCTGCAGTACGCCCTCGGTGATAAACGGGCCGCGAATGAAGCCGTTGCTGGCGCCGACCAGACGCATAATCGCAATCTCACGACGACGCGCCGTGATGGACAGGCGAATCGTGTTGTTGATGAAGATGAATGCGATAAAGGTCAGAAGGCCAACGAGCACCACGGCGGCGATGCGGATGTAGTTGGTCACCTGGAACAGGCGGCTCACTTCCTCCTGGCCGTACAGCACGCTCGCGTTGACGTCGCCGTCATCCGCGATCTTCTGGAAGTCGGCGTTCTTCTTGAGCTTCTGGGCCGTGCTCTCGACCTTGGACGGATCGTCCATCTCAATTGCAAACGAAGCCGGCAGCGGGTTCTGGCCATCGAGCGCGCTCATGGTGGCGTCGGCGTTGCCCGACATCTTGCTCGTATACTCGGCCAGCGCGTCGTCCTTGTCCTTATAGGTCACGGACTTGACGTTATTCCACGTCTTAAGCTCGGCCTCAAAAGCCTGGACATCGGCCTGATCGGCGTCATCGCTAATGAACGCGTTGATGACAACCTGATCCTCGACGGTGCCGATCACGGAGTTCAGCATCGCGGAACCCATGATGAACAGGCCGATGATAAACAGCGAAAGGAAGATCGTGATGACGGCGCCGAGCGAGGTGGTCCAGTTACGGAAGAAGTGGCTCATTGCCTCTTTGAGCGAGTAGCCCACGTTAGTTGGTGCCATAGTTGCCGTAACCTCCCCTCTCCTGGTCGCGGATTACGTGGCCGCCCTCGAGGGCGATCACGCGACGGTGCATGCTATCGACCATCTCGCGGTCGTGCGTAGCGACGATCACGGTGGTGCCGGTGCGGTTAATGCGCTCGAGCAGCTTCATGATGCCCAGCGAAATCGCCGGGTCGAGGTTGCCCGTGGGCTCGTCACAGATCAAAAGCGGCGGGCGGTTGACCATGGCGCGGGCAACGGCAACGCGCTGCTGCTCGCCACCGGAAAGCTGATCGGGCAGCGAGTCCATCTGATCAGCCAGGCCGACCAGACGCAGCACCTCGGGAACCTGGCTGCGAATAACGCCCTTGGGCTTGCCGATGCACTGCAGGGCAAACGCCACGTTTTCGTAGGCAGATTTTTGAGGCAGAAGCTTAAAGTCCTGGAACACGGCGCCAATCTGACGACGCAGGAACGGAACCTTGCGATTCTTGATCTTCATGAGGTCCTGACCGGCAACCAGGATGCGGCCGCTCGTCGGCTTGACGTCGCGGTTGAGCGTCGACAGCAGCGTGGTCTTACCCGAGCCGGAATGACCGACCAGGAAGACGAACTCGCCCGGATAGATCTCGATGTTGATGTCGTCGAGTGCAGGCTTGTTGGGCTGTGCCGGATAGATCTTGGTGACATGCTCCATAAGGATGACGGGCTCGACACCGGCCTGCTTGGCCATCTTCTTGCGGCTGGCTTGCGGATCGATGGGCGCAAACACCGACGTAAAATCGGGGTTGTTGAGCGCGTTATCGAGGCTTGCGACCTCGGCGGCCTGATCGCTCTCGACCACCGGGACAGCAGGCTGCGTGGGATCGGGAATAGCGGCAAAGAGACCGGACTGCGCAGGCTGAGGAACCGGCGTCGCAGGGGCCATGGGGTCGGGAATGCCGGCCATGGTAGGCTGCGGCGTGGCGGCGCCAGCCTGAGGCTGCTCCACGCGAGCGGTCACGGCCTGAACGGGCTCAAAACCCGCCGTGCCGGAAAGCGCGACATCGCTGGTGGGATTGTAGGCAAAGGGATCGGATGCCGGCTGTGCCTGATCTGCCGGCTGAGCGGGGGCCTGAGCAACAGGCCGGCCCTCTGAATCCGGAGTGGCGAAACGACTGCCCTGGACGCCCGTCTGCGTCTTGGGGGCATCATCGCCCGCACCGGAGGTACGGAAGTGGTTACCCACTGGTGCTCCTTATCGTCGTGCGTTTAAACTACATGAGCGCTTTACATTTTAGCAGCATTAGCTTTGCTGCACATAAGAAGCATGGCGGGCTTTGGGATCCCACCGGCCGGGCGCAGGGTTACCTCCCAAATCGTCCTCGCGCATGGCCGGCATTTGTCCTGCTCCTGCGGAGCTGCGGACAAACGCCGGCCTGCGCTGCGGAAAGATTTGGGAGGTAACCCTGCGCCCGGCCTGCGGCTACTATGGGACCGACGCACCAACTTGAAATGCTGCGCATACAAAGTTGGAAGGGTCTGAATTGCACTTTGTTGGGATGGGCCCGTTTCCCCATGGGACCTTTGCTTGGCAGGACTCTAATTTAAATTCAACAAAAACAGGGGCGCCCTCTTTGGGGATGCCCCTGTTCTGGCTTGGATGTGGTTGTTGAGACGATACTTTGCCTCGTCTTGCCTTATGCCAAGAACTCCTTGGTGGTCGCCACGATGTTGGCGGCGTCCAGGCCGTACTTGTGCAGGAGCTCGGCACCCGGGCCAGACTCACCGAAGGTGTCGTTGACGCCGATCTTCTTGAGCGGCGTCGGGCACTGCTCGCACAGGACGTCGGCAACGGCGCTGCCCAGGCCACCGATCACAGAGTGCTCCTCGACGGTCACGACGTGGCCGGTCTTGGTGGCGCTCTTGACGATCAGGTCGGCATCGATGGGCTTGATGGTGTGCATGTTGATGACCTCGGCATCGATGCCCTCGGCAGCAAGCTGCTCGGCGGCCTCGAGAGCCTCGCCGACCATCAGACCACAGGCAATGATGGTAACGTCGGCGCCCTCGCGCATAACGATGCCGCGACCCAGCTCAAACTTGTAGGTCTCGGGGTCGTTGATAACCGGCGAGGCCAGACGGGCAAAGCGCATGTACACGGGACCGTCGCACTCGTAGGCGGCGCGCGTCACGGCGCGGGCCTCGACGTCGTCGGCAGGAACGATCACAGTCATGCCGGGGATGACGCGCATCAGGGCGATATCCTCGCAGCACTGGTGTGTGGCACCGTCCTCGCCCACCGAGATACCGGCGTGCGTGGCACCGATCTTAACGTTGAGGTGCGGGTAGCCGATGGAGTTACGGACCTGCTCAAAGGCGCGGCCGGCGGCGAACATGGCAAAGGTGCTCGCGAAGGCAACGCGACCGGTGGTTGCGATACCGGCGGCAACACCCATCAGGTTGCTCTCGGCGATACCCACATCGAAGAAACGATCAGGGCAGGCGGCCTTAAACTTACCGGTCTGCGTGGCGGCGGCCAGGTCGGCGTCGAGGACCACAAAGTCATCGTGCTCGTTGGCGAGCTCGACGAGGGCCTCGCCGTAGCTTACGCGCGTGGCGATTTTCTTGACGTCTGCCATCCTAGAGCTCCTCTCCGGCGGCCGTGAGCTCTGCCATGGCCTGCTCAAACTGTTCATCATTGGGGGCCTTGCCGTGCCAACCAACCTGGTTCTCCATAAAGGACACGCCCTTGCCCTTCAGGGTCTCGGCGATAATGGCGGTCGGCTGGCCCTTGGTAGCGCGAGCCTCGGCAAAGGCGGCGCGGATCTGATCGAAATCGTTGCCGTCGGCAAGCTCCACCACGTGGAACTTAAAGGCGCGGAACTTGTCGGCGAGCGGCATGGGGTCGTTGACCTCCTCGACGGGACCGTCGATCTGCAGGCCGTTGTGGTCGACGATCACACAGAGGTTGTCGAGCTGCTGGTTGCCGGCAAACATGGCGGCCTCCCAGACCTGGCCCTCCTCGCTCTCGCCATCGCCCAGCAGGGCGTACGTGCGGTAAGTATCGCCCCAGTGCTTGGCGGCAACGGCCATGCCCACGGCGGCGGAGATGCCCTGGCCGAGCGAACCGGTGGACATGTCAACGCCCGGAGTGTCGTTCATGTTGGGATGGCCCTGCAGGTGGCTGCCGATGTGGCGCAGCGTCTCAAGATCCTCCTTGGGGAAGAACCCACGCTCGGCGAGCACGGCGTACAGACCAGGCGCACAGTGGCCCTTGGAAAGCACAAAGCGATCGCGGTCGGCCTTGCGGGGATGGGCCGGGTCGACGTTCATTTCCTCAAAGTACAGATAGGTCATGATGTCGGCAGCGCCGAGCGAACCGCCCGGATGGCCGGACTTGGCAGCGTGCACGCCGGTGACGATGCCCTTCCTTACCTCGTTGGCAACCTTTTTGAGCTCTTCGTCGCTCATTGTGCCTTCCTTTCATCCTCATTAGACAAAATGCGCACGGCACCGAAGGTAATCCCAACACAGCCGCAATGCACGTACGTCATTCATTATGCTGGAAACTGATGGCTTTACCAGAGTTTTTATCATTATTTGAACAATTTAGCAGGCAGAACCGCTGATGAAACGGTTTATCAATGTGAACGTCTTTTGGATGGGACGCGGTCGGCCCTACGCGCTAATGTCCTTGAATCCCTCGCCGAAAGCTTCCGTAACGTCGGCGACCGTCACAATGGCGTGAGGATCGCGCTCGCGCACGATCGTCTTGAGGGTATTGAGCTCTCGACGGTTCACGATGACCATGATCACCGGCTTCTCGGCACCCGAATACATGCCAGTCGCCTTAAACTTGGTACAACCACGACCCAGGCCATACATGATATCGGCAGCGATATCAGGGAACTTGTCCGAGATGATGAGTACCATACGGCGTTTGTTGCCACCATCGACCACGGCATCGATCACGTAGCCGCTAATGACCATCGAAAGGCCTGCATATAGTGCATTTTCGATTGAAAAGACCGGAGCCGACAGCGCGCATACGGCAACATCGATCGCCATGACGGTCGAGCCCACGGGCAGCGAGGTATTACGCGAGATGATTTGGCCAATCGTGTCCGAGCCGCCGGTGTTGGCGCCGGCGCGCAGCACCATGCCGTAACCGATGCCTGTAATAATGCCGCCCCACATGGCAGGGAGCATCAGGTCCGCATCCGCCAGAGGTGCTACAAACGGGGCGAACAGATCGGTAAAGAAGCCCAGCAGCACAAAGCCCGTCGCGGTCTGCACCACGTAGAACATGCCGCCCTCGCGCATAACGACCAGCAACAGCAAGGCGTTCATCACGATCGTCTGAATACCAACGGGAAGCGATATGCCGCGCGATGCGCCGACCGCCTGGATAATGGTGGCAAGGCCCGTAACACCACCGGCAGCAAGGCCGTTGGGAATCAAAAACAGGTCGGTCGCAATAGCGGCCAGAGCGCACCCCAACATAATCTGGGGCAGGTCGTGAAAGAAGTTCATCGATAGAATGCGCTTGATGTCCAGACGATATGCCATGCTACCTCCCTCAAAAAAGCGCACCCAAACGGATGCGCTTCGAACTTCTTGCTGTATTCGATTCTACCGATTCGCCGAACAAAAACCACCCCTGCGCAGGGTTTATTCCGGATACAAACCCGTCCAACCGTTGGGCTTAGCATCGGCTTGAAGCCGCCCGATGTTTTAGATCTCCGAGCCTTCTGCATCGGCGTTGCCAGTGGCCCAGCGATGGTAGCCAATAACAAACGGGTCCAGGTCGCCATCGTCAAGAACTGCCTCGACGTTGCTGGTCTCAACGCCCGTGCGTAGGTCCTTAACCATCTGATACGGGTAGAGCACGTAGCTGCGGATCTGGTTGCCAAAACCAATCGTGGTCTTGGGCCCGCGGATCTCATCCAGGGCCTCGGCGCGCTTCTCGAGCTCAATCTCGTACAGGCGAGCCTTGAGGATCTGCATGCACGCGGCCTTGTTCTGGATCTGGCTGCGCTCGTTTTGGCAGGTGACCACAATGCCGCTGGGGAAATGCGTCACGCGCACGGCGGAGTCGGTTGTGTTAACGCCCTGGCCGCCCGGGCCGCTCGCGTGGTACACGTCCACGCGGATGTCATCGGGACTGATCTCGATGTCGATATCATCGGGTAGCACGGGGATGACCTCGACGCCGGCAAACGTGGTCTGGCGGCGCTTCTTGTCGTCGGTGGGGCTAATGCGAACCAAGCGGTGGACGCCGGCCTCGGCGCGCAGCATGCCAAAGGCATCCTTGCCCTCGACGGTAAAGGTCGCACGGTCAATGCCGATGACCTCGGCCGCGGGACAGTCGTTGATGGTGACCTTCCAGCCGCGACGCTGGCAGTACTTCATGTACATCTTAAAGAGCATGAAGGTCCAGTCCTGGGCCTCCAGACCACCCTGTCCGGGCTTGATGGTCACAATAGCATCGCCGTGATCGAACTCACCAGTAAACCAGCTCGAAAGCTCGAGCTCGTCGATAGCGCGGGCCAGGCGTTCTGCCGTAGCGGCAGCCTCCTCGCGAAGGGCGGCGGCGTCGGGGTCATCCCCCATCTCCTCGGCAAGCTCCAGCGCGGCGCGGGCATCGGAAAGCTCGCCGCGCGCGGTGTCCACGGCAGCGATATCTTCCTTGGTACGCGCGATCTCCTCCATGGTGGCACGGGCGGCGTCGGCGTCATCCCAAAAGCCAGGGGCAACACTTTTGGCCTCGAGCTCGGTCACGCGCGTGCGCTTTTCGTCCAGATGGAGATACGACTCGACCTCGCCGAGCCGGTCCGCGAACGCGTCCAGCTCGGCGGGCGTTACCTCTAAAGCCTCAGCCATTAACGATTCCTGCCGTGGCAGTACTTAAACTTCTTGCCGCTACCGCAGGGGCAAAGGTCGTTGCGGCCCACGTTGACGTACGGATCGTCGCTCTCGGACTTGCGATAGGTGGTCACCTTGCCACCGTTGTTGACGGCAGCCGGTCCGCCTTGAACAGCCGTGCGGGCCTGCACCTGCGCCTGCTTGCGCAGCACCGAGTCGCCGTTGTCACCATCGACCTCGGCAGGACCGGAAAAGTGCGCGCCCTCGAGCGCGGGCTCCTCCTTGTGCTCCACGGCACGCGGGGCAGCCTTGATCTCGATGCGCAGAACCGTGCGCAGGTAATCCTCATACATGGTATCGACGAGTATCTGGAACGCGCCGTAGGCCTCGGTCTTGTACTCAACCAGCGGGTCGCGCTGGCCAAAGCCGCGCAGGCCGATGCCGGTCTTGAGGTAGTCCATCTCCTGCAGGTAGTTCATCCAGCGGGTATCGATGACGCGCAGCATGACCTGGGTATTGAGCTCGCGCATCAGGTCCTCGCCCAAGCGCTCGGCCTTCATGTTGTAGCACTTCTCTACGTAAGCCAGGACATCGGCAGCCAGGGCCTCATAATCCTCGTCGGGGAACTTCGGCGTATCGATGTGGCCGGTGAGCTCCACAACCCACTTACGCAGGCCCTCAAGATCGCGCTCGCCCTCGTGGCTGTCCTTGGTGCAGAACTCCTGCACGCAGCGGTACACGGTATCGTGCATGACCTCGGTGATGTGGTCGGTCAGGTCCTTGCCGTCCAGAATCTTGTTGCGCTCGGCGTAGATGACCTGGCGCTGCTTGTTCATAACGTCGTCGTACTCAAGAACGCTCTTACGCATGGAGAAGTTGATGCTCTCGACCTTGTGCTGGGCGCTCTCGACGGCCTTGGAAATAATCTTGTGCTGGATGGGCATGTCGTCGCCCATGTCGGCCGTGACCATCATCTTGGAGACGCGGTCCATCCTGTCGCCGCCGAACAGGCGCATGAGGTCATCCTCGAGCGACAGGTAGAACTGGGTCTCGCCCGGATCGCCCTGACGGCCGGAACGGCCACGCAGCTGGTTGTCAATACGGCGAGACTCATGGCGCTCGGTACCGATAACGGTCAGGCCGCCGGCGGCAAGCACGCGCTCGCGCTCGGCCTTGCAGGTCTCCTTGGCCTCGGCGTTAAACTGCTCGAGCTGCTCGGGCGTCACGTCTTCCATGGTCAGGCCCTCGTACTCCAGGCGTTCGCGCACCAGCTCGTCGGGGTTGCCGCCCAGCAGGATGTCGGTGCCACGACCGGCCATGTTGGTGGCAATGGTCACGGCACCGTAGCGTCCGGCCTGGGCCACGATATGGGCCTCGCGCTCGTGGTGCTTGGCGTTGAGGACCTCGTGCGCGATGCCGCGCTTGGTGAGGGCGGCAGACAGCTTCTCGGAGCTCTCGATGGAGACGGTGCCCACCAGGACCGGCTGGCCCTTGGCGTGACGACGCTCAACGTCGTCGGCAACGGCGTTGTATTTAGCCTGAATGGTGCGGTAGACCAGGTCCTCGTGGTCAACACGCTGCACGGGCTTGTTGGGGGGAATGACCTCGACGGGCAGCTTGTAGATCTCGCGGAACTCGGCGTCCTCGGTGAGCGCCGTGCCGGTCATGCCAGAGAGCTTGTCATACAGGCGGAAGTAGTTCTGCAGGGTGATGGTGGCGAGTGTCTGGTTCTCCTCGCGCACGAGCACACCCTCTTTGGCCTCAATGGCCTGGTGCAGGCCCTCGGAGTAACGGCGGCCTTCCATAATGCGGCCGGTGAACTCGTCGACGATCTTGACCTCGCCGTTGGTGACCACGTACTGCTTATCGCGGTGGAACATGTACTGGGCCTTCAGCGCCTGCTGCAGGTGGTTGACCAGCTGGCCGGAGAGATCGGCATAGATGTCATCGATACCCAGGCGGCGCTCGATTTTCTTAAGGCCGCGCTCGGTGGCAGCAATGGTGTGCTTGGCCTCGTCCATGACGTAGTCGCCCGTGGGCTCAACATCCTCGGTGGCGGTAAGCATGTCGTGCGACACGTCCTCGCCGCGCTCAAGGCCACGCACGGCACGCGCGAAGTCCTTGTAGGTGCTGGCGGACTTAGTGCCGGCGCCCGAGATAATGAGCGGCGTCCTGGCCTCATCGATCAGGATGGAGTCGACCTCGTCGACGATGGCGTAGTTGTGACCGCGCTGCACGCGCTGCTCGGGACGGGTGACCATGTTGTCGCGCAGGTAATCAAAGCCGAACTCGGAGTTGGTGCCGTAGGTGACGTCGGCCTGGTAGGCCGGGCGCTTGAGCTCGAGCGGCATGTTGTTCTGGAGCAGACCGACGGTCATGCCCAGGTACTTGTAGATGCGGCCCATCCACTCGGAGTCGCGCTTGGCAAGGTAATCGTTGACAGTAACGACGTGCACGCCCTTGCCGGCAATAGCGTTGAGATAGCCGGCCAACGTGGAGACGAGGGTCTTACCTTCGCCGGTCTTCATCTCGGCGATGTGGCCCTCGTGCAGCGCCATGGCGCCAATGAGCTGCACGTCAAAGTGGCGCATACCCATGGTGCGCTTGGAAGCCTCACGCACGGTGGCAAAGGCCTCGGGGAGCATGTCGTCGAGCGACTCGCCGTTGGCGTAACGCTCGCGGAACTTATCGGTCTGGGCGCGGAGTTCCTCCTCGGTCATCTTCTCAAACTGGGGCTCAAGACCGTTGATCTGGTCGACGATCTTGTAGTAGCGCTTAAGGTCCTTATCGGATCCAAAGGACAGCAGCTTTGACATGAATCCCATGTGGTTTTCCTTTTTGGCCATCGCCCACGCCGTGCAGCTGCGGGCGAGTTAAACACAGATGATTGTACTTTAGCCAAACAAGGCGCGGCCTATACGGTCGACCTCGACCGCCACGTAATAACTATGACCAACCTGCCACAATGGGACAGGTTTATTTTGGCAAGTTTTATCTGAGCAAACGCCGTCTCTCTGCCATTTGGTGCCACGGGGACAGGTTAGCTTGCACCAATAAAAAGAAAAGGGCCGCACGCCCAAATGGATGCACGGCCCTCATGACATGAATGCGAGCGATTCCGCGGCGAGCTATTTACTCAGCAGCCTCGGTGGTCTCGGCCTCGGCAGCGGCCTCCTCGACGGGAGCCTCTGCGGGAGCCTCGGCGGCCTGCTTGGCAGCCTCCTCGGCAAACTTAGCGGCACGCTTAGCCTTCTCGGCAGCCTTAGCCTCAGCGGCGGCCTTGCGAGCGGCCTCGGCCTCAGCAGCCTTGGCGGCCTTGGCAGCCTTGGCCTCCTCAGCCTTCTTGAGCTGGGCGGCAGCGGCGCCACCGAACTTGTCGGCGAAGCGCTGGACGCGTCCACCGGTGTCGACGAACTTCTGCTGGCCGGTGTAGAACGGGTGGCACTCGTTGCAAAGCTCGACCTTCATCTCGGACACGGTAGCGTGCGTCTTGAAGGTGTTGCCGCAGGAGCACGTCACCGTGCACTCGACATACTGGGGATGGATACCCTGCTTCATGGTAGGACTCCTTATTGGTCAGGCGCTGGTTACCGATCAGCGCATAAGGCGTCTTGGTTTCCGACCAAGACAACAAACTCGGCTATGGTACCACGGCGCCGCGCGTCCCACAAAAGGTTCACGGTCTTTTCGGAACGACACGAATCTGACCCATCGAAACACATCTCCACCGTTCCTTCAACTGGGAAAATGCCGTCCCCGGGGCCTGAGAAGGGCCCCGGGGACGTTCGACTGACTGCGGGAACGGCCTTTCCGCTCAATGTGTTCGGCTGAGATCGGAAATCAACCAAACTGAACCAGGTTCAGCTGGCATGGTTAAAAACGGGGGCGACGCTTTTGCGTCGCCCCTCGTCCCGGCCGGTTGCTTTAGTTGTACACGCGGTAGTTACACTTGAACTGGGTTATGTGTCCATAGCTGGAGCGGTACCAACCCGACGTATAGCTGATTACTTTTGCGCCTAGATATTCGTATCTCTTGTTGTAGCGAAGCTGACGGTAGGTCGTGTCGTACTCTGCTACGTAAAACGTGTCTCCAGAGAAGGCTTTGTACCGGTCTTTAACCGTCGAAGCCATGTACGCGGGTTCGACATCGCCTTTCTCCCCGTTGAGCGCATAGACGGGTGCCGCGATTCCGCATAAAGCCGTTGCCACGAGGATGGCGTAGACAGCCATGCGCGACGCATTGGACTTCAGCTGTTCAAATAGTTTCATGTCATTCACCTCTCTCGTATGTATCGAGGTATTCCTGCTTGAGCGTCTGCGAGGACGACTCGGTCTTTTCCACGAGCGTGCCGGCCTCGATGAAGTAGAACGAGTCGGTGAGGTCTGCCAGGTCGTCGAGCAGATGGCTTGAGATGAGCACGCTGCGTCCCCGCTCCACCTCGCTGCGCATCGCGTCGCAGGAGGTTTTCCGTTTTCCCGGATCGAGGCCGTTCAGCGGTTCATCGAGGATGAGGTACGGGCAATCGGTCGCTATCGCCATGGCAAGCTTTACCTGCTGCTTCATTCCTGTCGAGAGTTTACGGGTCGGCTTGTCGAGATATGGGGAGATTCCGAGGGAGTTGCAGAGCGAGTCGATGTCGGCGGCCGATTTCCACGCCTCCCTAACGAAAGAGAGGTGCTCGCGGGCCGATAGCGTGGGGTAGAGATCCGCGCCGCCCGAAGAGCTCAGGTAGACGAGTTCTGCGAATTCGGCTGATCGACGTTGGTAGATTCCGTCTGCCAACAGGCTTCCCGAGCGGATGCGGGTGGGAAATTGGCCCGACAGCGCTTCAAGAAGGGTGGTTTTCCCCGAGCCGTTGGGAGCGACGAGCCCCGCCGCCGTTCCCGGGCCCAAGGAAAGCGATCCGATCGAAAGTATCGTCGTGCTCCCGTATCCCACGCTCGCGTCTAGAAGCTCGAGCCCATGGTGCTTTTTCGCGGGTCCAGGCTGTTTGGGGGAACGTGTCGCAACGGCGCCGACCGTAAAAAAGACCGCGACGTATACCAGGGCCACGGCAAGCATCGATGCGCCGCCCGAACCGGAGCCAATGAATTCTGTCGGGAAGCATCCTACGTAACCCGTTGCCTCGATAGGCGAGAACACGGCCAGCGGCAGGAGCTCGAGCGCGGCATTATGCCCCAGTGCCGAATCGGACAATAACGGGAATGCCGGGGCCGCGACAAGCAACGCGGAGGTAAGGGGGCCCGCGAAGACGCGCCTCGTTGCGGTCGATAGGACGACGGAACAAACGGATATCAAGGTTCCACCCGCGAGCAGCGCGAGAAGTATGGTCGTGAAGACGTCTCCCGCGGTCGTGGTAGTGAGCGCGCCGTTATGGAAGAAGGCGATCGGGTACCCGATCTGCCCGAAGCCGTTTAGGGCCAAGGCGTAAATACTCCCGGGCGCAAGGCCGGCGAGGAGCATCGCGGTCCCCGCGCCAATTATCGAAAACACGGTTTGGATAAGGCGCCGGAATTTGGGCACGGGCGCCTTTGCCGCCAGGGTCCCGGGCCTTGTGGCGCCGAGCACGAGTATCGACGAGAGAAGGAAGGGGATGAAGGGAAGGAAGGACGGCGCCTGGGCAATGGCGTAGGGCAGGAAGGAGAGGAACGGCAGGTCGTTTGCGGAGGCCGGGATATCCGCGATGCCGGAACTGCTCAGAGCACGGCAATATGCGAGCTCCGCGTCATTGGTCTCTCGGTCTCCCACGATGGATCCGGATTGGAAGCCTTCGCCCATGAGCGCGTAGTAGCTCTCGGCAGAATCGAGAAAGGCGGCGTCGGTTTGAGCGGCAAGGGCGGCGTTCGCGTATCTTGCAAGCTCCGCGTCATTTTGCTGCTCTGGAGATAGGTCTGTGCCGCTGGCCTGGGGCGCGCGCGTATTGAATGCGTCGACAAAGCTCTGCATGCCCTGCTTCATAAAGAAGGGCCCGTAGATGGGTGAATTGAACGCAATGGGGACGGAGAAGGCTGCAGCGAGAACGAGCGTACAAATCCATGCGGCCCTGTCTCTTAGGATTAGTTTGAGAAGAAGTCGACAGTACATTTAGAAGCACCTACGTTCCTCAAAGAATTGTTAGATTAAAAGTAACAGACCGGATGAAGATACGTGCGACGGGGGCGAGGCGAATGGCTGAGCGGTATCGATATGCGGGTTCAACGGTATCACATTGGCCACATAGATTTTTAACTTGCATTTCTACCCGCCCTTTTCGTAGAGTCGCCGATACGTGCTTAGCGCACCCTCGGCGCGTCCGGCAGGCTTTGCGAAATGGGATCCAGGAGACTTCGGCGCAGCATCATCTTGCGGAATGCTTCTAATGAGCCTCCCATCCTTCAAAAACAGAATCTCATCGCACAGCCTATCGACCGAATCCAAGATGTGGGATGACATGATGATGCACGTACCAGAATCGGCCAGCTTCCTGAGAATCTCGGAATGCAAGTCCACCCTGCTGGGGTCGAGCGCGTTCATGGGCTCATCTAATAGAAGGTACCGCGCGCCCGTCGCATACGCAATCGCCAGGGTAAGCTGCTGCTTCATGCCCTGGCTCAGAGTGCGGATCCTCATCTTCGCGAACTCGCCTATCTGCGTTTGTTCCACTATCTCTTCGATATCGCGAGCATGCGGCCACATATCGCAAACCATCTTGAGGTGATCTTCCGCACGCAATCCGGGATACAGCAGCGTCCCCTCACCAGGTGCATAGAAGATCATAGAACGGACCTCTCTCGCACCCGTACCCTGCACCTCATCCAGAACGATGCTCCCGTCCACGCGAGGACCCGGCAAACCTGCCATCGCACGCAGCAACGTCGTCTTTCCATGCCCGTTCGGAGCGACGAGACCGTAGACCGTACCCGGGGCAAACTCAGCGTTCACCGAATCTACGAGCACCTTCTTTCCATAAGAGATCGTCAGCGTTTGAAGGTCAATCATCGAGATCATCCCCTTTCGATCTTTGGAACACTCAGGCGCACCATCAACGGAGATACGGCGCCCAAGACCACCAGCAGAGCGCCCGATGCGCCGACGACCTCTCCAAAAGGCATCGCGTTCGTCCCTCGCCCAAGGAACCCAATCGTCCCCACCTGGGAAGCGGGATCAAACGAGGCGAATGGAGCCAGCAGCGCGACGCCCATGCCCACGCTTTCAACATGAGCGCTCAACGAACCCAACACCAAGAGAACCGCGCAAACCATTCCGGTGACAACGGGGTTGCGGCTAATCGCTGCTGTCAACGCAGCGACGACGGAAATCACGCCGTATGCCATGACCAGCAACGGAATACTGCACAACACCGCCTCCCCCACCATGGACGTTGTCGAAGCTCCCGCCCGAATGAGAGCGACGGGATACTCCGATCCACCCGCACCGTTCTTAATCACGGACACAACGACAGCGGGAACCATCGACACCAAAAGCAGCACCAAGCCAAGCAGGAGAGCCAGCGCAACAGCCGTCAGAAAACGCACATGCGCTGTTGCGGGGATCTGGAGAACCAGAAGGGAACGACACTGCAGGTGGGTGCACGCGAGCGATGTGACAACCACGGGCAACAGCAAAAATAAGGAGGGAAGCGCTGCCTGGAGATACGAAAGGAGGATTAATGGGGGCATCTTCGTACTTAACTCGTAAACCTTGGGGTCCGGCAAGCTCGCGATCGACTCAAGCAGAAGGGCGCGCGCCTCCGCACGAGAAGGAGTCTCCGGCTCGATTCCGATCGATTGCAGGAGAGTCGCATCTGCCGCGCCCAGCTCACCTCGAGCGCGCTCGTACGTCGCAAGGCTTCGAAACCCCTCCGCAGGCATAGGCGCGTACACGAAACCCGAAAGAGCATCCCGCATGTCTTCCAGGGCCGCTTTGCCCTCGACGTCCATATTCGCAGCGTTCTGCTCTAGATACCGATCTATTGAACGGAGTTCCCCATCCCTATACCGAACAGCGGAAACGTTATCAGCGTCAGGAAACATCTCGACCAGAGCCGGGGCCAGCATCGTCGTCGACATTGCAATCGCGCATACGGCGAGGGTAGGAGAACGCAGGAGCAGTTTCCCCATCGTTCTTACGTATGCAACGGCGGAGGCACAAGCGCTCGAACGAGTTGCCGTTCTCGATGCAGTGAAGGAACCTCTCTCAAGACAAATCGGGGATATCGGGCACGCGCAGCCGCTCTTTCCAGCAACGCAAAGCAGGCTAATTGCCAGCACCTCGATCCCGATTGCGCATACGAGGGCAATCGCGCCACGCTCGAAGCAAAGTCCAGGCAGATTCACTATCTGCGTTGTCGGGTACGGGCTATAGGCGCCGACGGTCAACTCAGTGTTCGCATACGTAAGGGGATTCAACAGGGCGAACTCACGTAAAGCGATGGATCTTCCGTAATACCCGGGAACCATCGTCACCCCCATCAGGGCACATACGAACACGATTCCAAGCGTAGGGTTATTGGCAATCTTCACGGCAAGGTGAACGACAAGCGAGATGAACGCTGCCACCAAGAATTGCAAGATGGCCGTCTGCGCGAACACCAGCCAAGCCGGTTTGATAACCGGAGTCGCATATTGAATGTAGCCTATCGGATAGAACGGCGAGCCCGGGCCATTCTTCACAAGCGCGGCGATTATCCCTGGAAGATTGATGGCGAGGACGGCAAGCATTGCAAAAACACTCGCCCATACGCTCGATGCAACAAGTCTACCCAGCTCGCCCATCGGTGCCTGGATGATGAGCTTTTCACGTTTGTTAAGACGCGCGGCAAGGAACGAGACGGCAACGGCCGTTGCGACCCATAGCAAGTACTCCTTCGATCCGTCATAATAGGTGTACTCTCCATCCGATATCTGCAGAAACGGAAGTAGGGGAGAGAGCGGTGCCAAGATAAGACGTCCCGCGGCAAGAGGGTACAGAAGCGCGGGCATGCTTGATGAAGAGGTATAGACACCGTCCTCCCCCGCATTCACAAGCGCATCCGCATAGGATGCTGACAATTCCTGCTCAACACGGGTTATTCCCGACTCGAGGTATTCGACCCGTCCGTCGATGCCAACCGCGCTCCTGAAGACGGGCAGAGCACAAAGAACCATCAACGCAACAACGACAACACAGAGCGACCTGGAGGAGAGAAGCGACCTAAAGATCGCCTTCGAGATTTTGAGCATATTCATCGCCAACCTTAACCTCATCCAGTCGGAACAGAGGGGCCGAACAAAATGCTCGGCCCTTCCTCGCATCTAGTAGGTGCTATAGACAAATTGCCATTTATCAGTTGTGCCAAGAACACCACAGGAGCACATTGCAGCGAGGCGGGATTCCCTATGATGCGCGGATCGGCGATAGCCATTTCGGTAGGAGATCGTCTTGTAAGAGATGTTGAACATCGAGATGCTGTGCCCGCTTACGCCGCGAGGACAGCTGTAGCTCCAGTAGGTATCGACGACGTCGTCCGTATACCCGAGGGGCTCAACGAGGGCACACTGGCTGCTCTCCTGGGAAGGAGGCATCGGGGTATCCGCAAAAGCGGGGGCTCCCGGCAGCAACAGACAAAGAGCGAGGCCGAGGAAAACCAAGAGCTTACACGACTAAACAGTACTGAACATAATCCTCTCCAATCTAGAGGGGTTTCGGTTGCAGCATGCTGTGATTACTTGCCGGCAAAGTCAATTTAACATAAACTGTTAAAAAGTAACCTGAGTTTTTTAAATTCTTCGGAGGTTATTATGAGTTCCGACAATCGCACTCCCCGGCTTCATTCCTTCCGCATCGCATGTGCGATAGCCTCTGCGACCCTTTGCGCCACCGCCATCGCACAAGTGGCGTTCTCCTTAAAGCCAGCAATCGAAGTGCTCGACAACCCTGTAATTGCAGACTCCCCCGCGTATCCAGCCCTTGCGATCTCGACATTGGTCCCTGCCGTCATCGGTATCGCTACGACCATCCTCAGCGCCGTTCTCGTGTGGACGATCAAGAGCGGAGACCCCTTCAAGAAAGGGTCTGCGACATGCTTGAAGGTGCTCGGCATTCTCTTCGTTGTTCAAGCTGCCACCAGCCTCTACGCCGGCTCACTCAAAACCTCCGTTTCGATGTTTGGCGGCGAGGGGACCGTCGGCGCCCAAGAGATCGCTTCATCATTCGATTGGACCTCTCTGGTTCTCGGCATCGTCCTGCTCATGCTTTCCCAGCTCTTCTTGTACGCCCGAGAGCTGTACCTCGACTCCGACGAGATTGCGTAAGGAAACGCCATGCCCGTAATTGTTCGCCTCGACAAGCTCATGGCCGAGCGAAAGATTTCCTCGAACGAACTTGCCGAAAGGATTGGAACCACGCCCGTGAACCTGTCCCGTATTAAAAAAGGGCATATTCGCGGCATTCGCTTCAACACACTCGAGCAGCTATGCCTCGCCCTTCGTTGCCAACCCGGAGACCTTCTCGAAGTCATGAGCGAAGAGGATGCCCGAAAGGAGTTCGGACTCGATTGGTCCGCCGAGGATTAGAGGGCGGTCGTACTCGCCCTGCACACGGGGATGCGAATCGGCGAGGTCTGCGGCCTTCGGTGGTGCGATGTGGATTTCGAGACGGGCCTGATCTCGATCAGACACTCGGTGGCGTACGCGAAGGGAATGGGTTCGTTCATCAAGGACACCAAGACCCATGACGCCAGGGGTATCCCCATCGACCCGGTCGGCCTACTCCCCTTCCTGAAGGAGACCCACGAGATCGACTGCGGAAAGCTGCGCTTGCGCGGCCTTACCGGGGCGGTCGAGATCGGGGACTGCTACATCCTGTCGGAGCCGGGCGCGACCTTCGCGACGACAAGCTATATCCGCAGGGCGTTCAAGACGTTCTCGGAGACCAACGGCCTCATGGGCACCAACGACGAGCTGATCACGTTCCACGGCCTTCGCCACACGTTCGCAACGCAGTGGATCCGCCAAGGCGGCGATATCAAGGCGCTCCAATCGATCCTCGGCCACAAGGACGCCATGGCGACGCTCAACGTCTACGCCGACATCGAGCCCATCTCCAAAATCCATAACATGCTGCGCGCCACGCCGTGCCTTTGGCGCGGGCACCTCGGGCCGAGGGTCGATCCGGGTCCCATGTTCCAACAGAGGATCCAGGAGTCCATCGAGACGCTCCAGGCGTTCGGCTACGGCATCACCGAGCCGGACGACCGAAATATCGCCATACGCGACGTGAAGACGAACAGTTGGCTCTAGCTCACCGAGTACGCGGCAGTGCTGGGCCCATCCCAACTGAGGTCACGGTGGTCCGATAGGGGCGCCGCCCGCGGCATGCGCCGCGGAGCGGTATCCCCTACCGAAGGGCGGGGATGCCCTCCGCTTCCAGTTCGGAATCAGCCGTCGGAGGCGTTCGGCTGACTGCGGGAACGGCCTGTCCGCTCAATGTGTTCGGCTGAGATCGGAAATCAACCCAACACGAGCCGGACACGCGCCAGACGGCTCTTCCCCGTGCGGCCTTCCCCCTTACGCTCATGTTGCAGGCATGTAACGCCGCAGCGAGCGCGCCTTTTTTGCGCCAGACAGGTACAATGATGAACACTGTACCGTAGCGGAGCGCCCCGCGCGCGCCGCAATCACGCGAAAGGGTTTCCCATGGCCGAGATCTCGTCCTCCCGTATCGTCATCACCGTCCTTGGCAAGAACCGCCCCGGCATCGTCGCCGGCGTCACCCGTGTCCTAGGCGAGGCCAACGTCGACATCCGCGACATCACGCAGTCCATTATCGAGGACATCTTCACCATGACCATGCTGGCCGATACCGCCGAGTCCAAGCTCGACTTCGCCGAGCTGCAGAAGGCGCTGGCCGAGGCCGGCGAGCTTTCGGGCGTCAACGTGTCCATCCAGCGCGAGGACGTCTTCAACTTTATGTACCGCCTGTAGCGAGCAAGCCGCTGGGGATAGCCTGACGCGCGCATGCCCATGCAAGTCACCCCGATGCGGCCCGGAGAGGAGCGCGCATGGCCTACGACGCCAAGAAAATCTATTACCGCTTCGATGACCACTTGAGCCGCCTGGTTCTGGATTACGAGGCGAGCCGTCAGATTTCGCCCGAAAGCGAAAACCTCTACCACGGCCTGCCGACCGACCCTTATGACGAGGGCCTGTTTGTTGAGCACAATGTCAAGCGCGGCCTGCGCAATGCCGACGGCTCGGGCGTGGTCGCGGGCCTCACTCGCATCTCGGATGTGCACGGCTACAACAAGGTCGACGGAAAGGTCGTGCCCGATCAGGGCAAGCTCACGCTTCGCGGCTACAGCATCGAGGATCTGGTCAACAATGCCCAGGCCGAGAATCGCTATGGCTACGAAGAGGTCGCCTACCTGCTCATCACGGGCTCGCTGCCCAACAAGGAAGAGCTCGACGGCTTTTGCGAGCGCCTGGGCGCCTTTAGACATCTGAGCGACGAGTACGTCAAAGAGTTCCCTATGACCACGGTGTCGTCGAGCATCATGAATGTGCTTCAGCGCGCCGTGTTGTTGCTCTACGCCTTCGACGCCGAACCCGACGTCATTACGCCCGAGCACGAAATCGACGTCGCCATCTCCATGCTCGCCCGTCTCCCCCGCATCGCCGCCTTCGCGCATATGGCCTCGGTCGCCAAGCGCCGCGGCTCCGAGGTTCATGTGCCGCACCCCACGCCCGGCCTTTCCACCGCCGAGACCATCCTGCAGGTGTTGCGCGGCGGCATGGCATTCAACCGTGACGAAGCCATGCTGCTCGACGTGATGCTCATGCTGCATGCAGAGCACGGCGGCGGCAACAACTCCACGTTCGCCTGCCGCGTGCTGTCCTC
This sequence comes from uncultured Collinsella sp., assembly GCA_902475525.1. Classification (GTDB taxonomy): domain Bacteria; phylum Actinomycetota; class Coriobacteriia; order Coriobacteriales; family Coriobacteriaceae; genus Collinsella. The sequence continues at coordinate 94,462 of CABRZS010000004.1, read as the reverse complement.
CTCGGCCACCGACCCGTATTCTGCCTACGCCGCGGCTATCGGCTCACTCAAGGGTCCGCGCCACGGCGGCGCCAACGCCAAAGTCGTGTCCATGCACGAAGACATCCGCGCGCATGTTTCCAACTGGGAAAACGAGGACGAGGTCGCGGCCTACCTGGGCAAGATCCTCGACAAGCAGGCTTTCGACGGCACCGGCCTCATCTACGGTATGGGCCACGCCGTCTACACGCTGAGCGACCCGCGCGCCGAGGTGTGCCGCCGTTACGCGCGCACGCTTGCCGCCAAGAAGGACTTGGGCGAGGAGTTCGCGCTCATCGAGCGCATCGAGCGCTTGGCCCCGCAAGTGATGCGCGATCACGGCATGACCAAGCCCATCTGCGCCAACATCGACCTGTACACGGGCTTTATCTACAAGATGCTCGGCGTGCCCGAGACGCTCTTTACGCCGCTATTTGCCGTCGCCCGCATGGCCGGCTGGTCGGCGCACCGCATGGAAGAGCTCTTCTGCGCGCACCGTATTATTCGCCCGGCCTATCGTCCGGTGATCGAGCCGCTAGCGTACAAGCCGCTCGCCGACCGCTAGGACGCGAACCGTTATAGAACTCGAGCGTGGCCAGGGCATCGCCGCCCTCGGCCACGCTTTTTATGCCAGCAGAAAGGGCTGTATCAAATGATTGTGTTTTCCGATATGGACGGAACGCTGCTGACGAGCGATAAGCAAATGAGCGATGCCACCTGGTCGATGCTCGACGAACTCGCTCGACGCGGAATTGAATTTGTGCCCTGCACGGGACGTCCGCTGTCGGGCATCTTTGAGCCCATCCTCGCCCATCCCTCCGTGCACTATGCCGTCTGCGCCAATGGCGCCAGCGTCTGGCAGCTCGACGACGATGTGCCCAACGATGCCTCGCGCGCCACGCGCATTTTGAGCCGTCCGCTCGATCGCGGCATTGCTCATCGCGTCCATCGCATCGCCGCCGGCCACGATGTGACCTTCGATATCTTCGCGGATGGGCAGTGCTTCCTCCCCCGCTCGCTCTACACGCGCCTGGACGAATTCTGCGGCGGCGACCCCCACATCGCGGCTTCGCTCAAGCGCACACGAACACCGATCGACATGGATATCGACAGCAAGATCGACGGGGTCGAGACGCTCGAACGCATCGCCATGTACTGGCACGACCCGGCCGATCGCGACGCCATCGCGGCTGAGCTCGACACGCTCGGAGGCATTGAGGTCACGCGTTCTTACGCCATGAATATCGAGGTCATGGGTGAGGGCGCCACCAAGGGAACGGCCCTCACGTGGCTATGCGAGCACCTGGGCGAGCGTCTCGCCGACGCCTGGGCGTTCGGCGACAACATCAACGACATCCCCATGCTGCAGGCAGCGGGCCACGGCATGGCCATGATCAACGCCGAGCCCGAAGACCGCGAGGCCGCCGACGCCGTCACCGGATACGACAACGACCACGACGGCGTCGCCCACACCATCATGGCCGCCCTCGCCTAGCAGCAGCAACCCGGCAGAAAAGGAACGTCCCTAACTGCTGGATTAGGCGAGGCTCTCCAGAACGTGGCGGAGCTCCTGCTGGACGGCGTGGTCGCGGTTACAACCCACCACGCGATCGGCCACCGCCTTAAGCGCGGGGCGCGCGTTTTCCATCGCGCAGCCCGTGCCGACAAAGCGAATGATCTCGTAGTCGTTCATCGAGTCGCCAAACGCTATGACCTCGTCGCGATCAATGCCGTAATGCTCCGCGAGCTGCGCGATACCCGAGGCCTTCGACACACCGGGCTGCATGGCATCGATCCACGCGTTGCCCGAAGGCGCAAAAGTAAAGAGCTGACCAAGTTCGCGCTGTAGCACGTACGCACTGTCCATAACCGCACTGTCGTCGCAAAAGATACTCGCTTTGATGATATTTACGCTGGGATCGGGCAGCTCCCAAATACGCTCGGCATTGGGAAGGTCCTTATCGACCTCACGCACGAACTTGCACTCGTCATCGAGCAGGAAGGACTTGGTTCGGTCAAAGAGCGCAAGATGCAGATTGGGAAACGTCCTGACGGCTTGGGCGAGCCTTCGAATCGCCAGGTGGGAATACACCTCACGGTCTACCATCTTACCGTCGGCGTAGACTTGGGCGCCGTTAGCGGCGACAAAGTCCATCTTGTCGCGAACGGGCGCAAAGAACTCGCACAGGCGATCGTAGCGACGACCTGACGATGCGGCGAAATGCACGCCATGCTCGTGTAGCGCCAGAATCAGTTCGTAGGTCTCGGGAGGCACCTGGCCGTTTTCGTCAAGCAGTGTGCCGTCCATATCGGATGCAATCAGTTTAAACATAGAAAAGCTCCCTTCGGGCTTGTTGGAATCGAACGTGTATCCGATTCCAACGTACCCAAAGGGAGCTCAAATAAGACTCCGCGGGCGTAAACGTTACAAGGACCTGGCAAATAGCTCACACATGCCAGAGGTCTCACGGTCGCGGCGTCAGGCGACACACCACCCCGACGGCTAGTCGTTTAAGAACGTCCCCGATGACTAGTCGGCGTAGGTGAAGGTCGTGACGTCGAACATGCCCTCGGGGCGGATGCGGAGCGTCGGGATTACCGGCAGGGGCAGGAAAATGATGCCCATGATGGGGTCGAGCGGCGGCTCGATACCCATGGCGCGCGCCTTGACCATAAAGTCGTCGTGCTGCGCGGCGACATCCTCGGCCGTGCCCTCGCTCATAAGGCCACCGAGCGCCAGCGGAATGCGCGCCACGACTTCGCCGTTGCGCACCAGCACGTGGCCGCCCTGGCCCACGGCCTCAACGGCAGCCATCATATCCGCCGCGTTGTCGCCCACCACGCACACGTTGTGCGAGTCGTGGCCAATCGTGGAGGCAATGGCGCCACCCGTGATGGTAAAGCCGCGCACCCAGCCGCGACCGATATGCTTGCCAACCAAGCCCAGACCCGCGGGGCCGTCACCGTCGGCGCCCTCGGCCTGCAGCGACACGCCGCGGCCGTGGCGCTCGATCAGCATAATGCGGCGCAGGCCCTCGGCACTCTCGGGGCGAGCCATACCTGTGATAGCCATACCCGGGATGACATCGATAACGGCCTCGCCCGGCTTAAAGGCATAGTCAAACACGTCGAGCGAAAGCTTCGGCAGCTTAACGGAGGCGCGCAGCTCATCGGCAAGGGCCGCAACCTCGGCCATCTCGGGTGCGATCTCGCCCACAAAGGTGCCGTCCTGCGCCACCAGAGCACCGGCGACATATACGCGATGCGGAGCCGTAGCAAACGTCAGGTCATTGAGCACCAGCAGGTCGGCACGCTTGCCCGGGGCAATCGCACCACGCAACTCGTGCGGGTCGCGGCAGCCGTGATCCAGGCCAAACGCCTCGGCCGTGGAGAGGGACGCCATAGAGATAGCGACCACGGGGTCGATACCGGCCTCAATCGCCACGCGGCAGGCATTGTCGATCATGCCAGTCGCAAGCGCATCGGAAGGGGCGCGGTCGTCAGTCGCAAAGCAGCAGCGGCGGGCGCGCGCGGGGTTCTCCAGCAGCATCGGCGACAGATTGGCCAGGTCATGGCTGCACGTGCCCTCGCGCAGCATCACGTACATGCCACGAGACAGTTTATCGAGCGCCTCCTCGGGAATCGTCGACTCGTGATCGGCGATAATGCCCGCCGCGGCATAGGCATTAAGGTCCTTGCCGGCAACGAGCGGTGCATGGCCGTCGACCTGCTTGGACGGCGTCTGGTTGGCAGCATCGATGCGAGCACAGGTCTCGGGGTCGGCCATAAAGACACCCGGCAGGTTCATCATCTCGCCCAGGCCAAAAACATCGCCCGGATGCTCGGCAAAAAACGCCTGCATGTCAGCGGCGGTAATCACAGCGCCCGCTTGCTCATCGGGCAGCGCGGGCACGCACGAGGGCATCATGTACTTGATGGAAATGGGCGCGCGGCGACCGTCCTCGATCATAAAGTGCAGGCCGTCCAGGCCCGCCACGTTGGCGATCTCGTGGCTGTCGGCAATGGCGGTGGTAGTACCGCGCGTCGCCGCCATGCGCGCATACTCGGCGGGGCGGATGTTCGAGGACTCAATGTGCAGATGTCCGTCGATAAAGCCGGGGGCGAGATAGCGACCCTGGCAGTCGATAACCTCGGCAGCCTCATAGGTGCCGGCGGCATCGTCGCGACCGTCGTAGAGCACGCCGACGATTACGCCGCCCTTGACGGCAACGCTACCGGGCGCCACGCGCTGACCGTACACGTCGACAATCTGCGCATTGGTAAACAGCGTGTCGACGGGCACGCGCCCCTCGGCAGCATCGATCACAGACCTCATGACCTCAACGGACATACATACTCCTTTAACCGTAGAAAAAAGCTGCGGAGCGGACAGACCTTCACCGCAGCAAGCCAATAGCCATTGTATGCCCAAAAGAAAGTCCCGCTAACACCCCTTCCGCTTAACGGCACCGCCAAATGATCCCTCCGTCCCCAAGGGATCGTCGTAACCAAAAAGGCCGCAGTCGGGATTCCCGGCTGCGGCCTTATTGCACTTGTGAGGTCAACTCGCTCGTTAGACCAACTTAAAGCCCTTGCGCTTGCCCACGGAGAGGGTGTCGCCCAGCTTGAGGGCGCTCGGATCGATGTTGTAGCTCTTGGGAGCCACAGCCTTGCCGTTGATCTTGACGCCGCCGCCGTCAATGTCGCGGCGGGCCTGACCGGCGCTGGCCGAAAGGCCCAGGTCCTTGAGCAGGCCAGCGAGGTAAATCTGGCCCTCGTCGTTGACGGTCAGCTCAACGTGCTTCTCGGGGAAGTCGGCAAGCTGGCCCTCCTTGAACACACGGTCGAACTCGGCCTGGGCCTCGTCGCCGGCGCCGGCGCCGTGGTAGGTGTCGCACAGGTCGCGGCCTAGAGCGCGCTTGAGCTCGTAGGGGTCGGCGGAGCCATCGGCCAGGGCGGCATCGATCTTGTCGACCTCGGCCGGGGTGAGCGAACTGGCCAGACGATAGTACTTGCCAATCATCTCGTCGGGGATGGACATGGTCTTGCCGAACATATCCTTGGGAGCATCGGTCAGGCCGATGTAGTTACCGTAGGACTTGGACATCTTACGGACGCCGTCGGTGCCCTCGAGCAGCGGCATGGTGAGCGCGATCTGCGGTTCCATGCCCATCTTCTCCATGAGCTCGCGGCCGGCGAGCAGGTTAAAGAGCTGGTCGGTGCCGCCCATCTCGACGTCGGCCTTGATCTGCACGGAGTCGAAGGCCTGCATCACAGGGTACAGGAACTCGTGCAGGGCAATCGGCGTCTGGGACTGGTAGCGCTTGGTAAAGTCGTCGCGCTCGAGGATGCGGGCGACGGTGAACTTGGAGCACACCTGCAGCAGGCCGGCCAGGTCCATCGAAAGGATCCAGTCGCCGTTGTGCACGATGGTGGTCTTCTCGGGGTCCAGGATCTTCATGGCCTGGCTCACGTAGGTCTCGGCGTTGGCCTCGATCTGCTCCTGCGAAAGCTGCGGGCGGGTGGAGTTCTTGCCCGAGGGGTCGCCGATCAGCGCAGTGCCGTTGCCGATGATAAGGGTGACGTTGTGGCCCAGGTCCTGGAACTGACGCATCTTGCGCAGGGGCACGGCATGGCCCAGGTGCAGGTCGGGGCTGGTGGGATCGACGCCGAGCTTGATGTTGAGGGGCTCGCCCTTCTCAAGCTTCTTGCGAAGGTCGGCCTCGGGGACGATCTGCGCTGCACCCGAGGTGATGATACGCATTTGCTCGTCAACAGACAGCATTGGGTATCCTCCTTTTGCTATAGCACCCTCACCGGATACGGCGGTGCTGGAAGTTCATAAACCCACTAATAATAACCAAAACAGCGCGACGCGGCACCTACGACAGGAAAATCCTCGTCCTGCCGCACGCGTCGATAACGACCGGCAAACGCGTGCCGTCACGTTCGACCAAAAAGCGCGCCTGCTGACGGCGCGAGCAGTCACGGCAACGGACCTGCCCCGTTGCATCCGTGGCGCAGGCGCCCTCGGCAGTCAGCAAGCAGTGCTCGCACACCATGAGCTCGGGACGGTCGGCATCGACAGGCCCCAAGACACCGGGGCAAGCGGCAAGTTCGGCAACACGCTCCGCATCATTGCCGAGCAACTCGGCCGACAAGCACACCCGCCCCGCACCGAGTCCGCGCAGCCAGGTAAGCGTGGCCCGATTGGCACAGAACACCGGCGCCGCCACGTCAAACGTTGTGCCCAGCTCGCGGGCCATCGCCACTTGTCCCAGATTGCGGCAGACGACGCGCCCGGCACGCTGCATAAGCGCCCGAGTCCGCTCGGCGTCGCCCGCGCGGCACACTTCGTCGAGCACCACCGTTGTATCGGACAGATCTCGCTCATCGCGCGGACCCACATCCATCAGCTCCCAGGCAAAGACCATACGAGCAAAATCCTCGCGCTTTGCCGGCCCCGCCGACCCCACCAACTCCGTCGACGCACCGCCATCCACCGCAGCGCCCTCAAAGGGCAGCACCTCAACGGCACGCGCAACGGGCGCAATCGCATCCGCCTCGGCCCGCATGCGCTCCAACACCGCCGCCGTCTGATCCAACACGCCGGCGCTGCGAATCAGATAGACCTCGCAGCCCGCGTCCACCTTACGTTTGCAATGCACGACGATGCGCTCCCCCGCAGCGGCATCCACGGGGCAAGGCACCTGTGGCCAGCGCTTGGGCACATCGGGACGCGCGTCGGCACCCGGGTAAAATCGGATTTCGAGCGTATCGCCCGCCGCCACGGCGGCATCAAGCTCAACCGTCACCTCTTCGTGACCCACCGCCACCAAGTGGCCCACGCGCACGCCCTGGTTGATCGCGCGCTCAAAGCTCATGAGCTCGGCACCCGAACGACCCCGCAGGTAAGCATCGGTAAACCCACGGTTAAACGACCTTCCCAGCTCGCGTTCAAGCTCTTCCACGGCACCGGAGTCCCACGCGCCGTCGCACAGCATATCGAGTGCCCGACGCCACACCCTCACCACGTTGAATACGTAATCGGGATTCTTCATGCGCCCCTCGATCTTGAGCGATGCCACGCCGGCGGCAACAAGCTCGGGCAGGTGCGCGATACCCAGATAGTCACGCGGACACAGTAGACGATCCCCCTCGACGGCGACAACGCTCTGTCCCGCCTCGTCCACTAGGTCGTACGCCAGACGGCACGGCTGCGTGCAGTCGCCGCGCATCGCCGAGCGCCCACGCCGCAGGACCGAGAACTCGCACGCCCCCGAATAGCCGATGCAAATCGCACCGTGGCAGAATACCTCGATGGGCACGCCCGTGGCACATAGCGCCGCAATCTCGTCGACCGTCAGCTCGCGTGCCGTCGTCACGCGCTCGACCCCCAGCTCATCGGCGGCAAGCCGCACGGCACCCTCGCTATGAGCGCCCGCCTGCGTGGACAGGTGAATCTCGACCCCGGGAATCGCCGCGCGCAGCGCGCAGGCCAACCCGGCATCGGCGACAATCAGAGCATCGGCGCCCAGCTCCAGTGCATGAGCTCCCAACGCCACCGCGTCGGACAACTCATCGTCAAACACGAACACGTTGAGCGTTACGTACACACGCACGCCATGGGCATGCGCCACGGCGCAGCCGCGCGCAAACTCGTTATCCGTAAAGCCATGGGCGCTCACACGGGCGTTAAAGCCGCCCAACCCCGCATAGATGGCATCGGCACCCGCGGCGATGGCCGCAAGCATCTGGTCGAGTCCGCCCGCCGGCGCCAGCAGCTCGGGCAGCGCCGCACCGGCAGCATCCAATCCAGTCTCGTATTGTCCGCTCGGCCCCATCGTCCGAATCGCCATCGACAAACTCCTTACCAAGGTATGCATTCACTCTGAAAAATGCCGTCTTCCAGCATACACGAGGCCTCGCGCGCCCCGTTTGGTTTATCGTGTAATAACTTATGTCCATCCTGCCCCGACGGCACATCCACCGTCCGGCACGACATACCTGGAGGTCAATATATGGGTCCTCGCCAACGACAGGGACGCAGCCGTTCAAAGACGCATGCTCTGCCCATAATCCTGCTCTCGTTTTTGGGCTTTCTGCTGATTGCGGGCGTGGCATTTGGCATCGGCATGGTCGGCAACGTCAACCGCTGGCTGTCCGATCTGCCCGACTACACCGACGCCAACGCGTATCTGGTGAGCGAGCCCACCGAGATCGTCGACTGCAACGGCAACAAGATCGCGAGCTTCTACACGCAAAACCGCAAGTCCATCACCAAGGACGAGGTCTCCCCCTACGTGCTGCAGGGCACCGTTGACGTCGAGGACGAGCGCTTCTACGAGCACGGCGGTATCGACCTGTGGGGTATCGCGCGTGCTGCGGTGGCAACCCTCGGTGGCGGGCACGAAGGCGCCTCGACTATCACCCAGCAGCTTGTGCGCAACACCATCCTGCAGGAGGAGCAGTTCGACTCGACCATTGAGCGTAAGGTGCGCGAGGCCTACATCGCCATCAAGATGGAGGACATGTACTCCAAAGACGAGATCCTCATGATGTACCTCAACACCATCTATTACGGCCACGGCGCCTACGGCATCGAGGCCGCAGCCGAGACCTATCTGTCCAAGAGCGCCGCCGACCTCACCCTCAGCGAGGCCGCGCTGCTCATCGGCCTTCCCAACTCGCCTTCGCAGTACGACCCCACGGTCAACCCCGACCTGGCGCTGTCTCGCCGCAACAAGGTTCTCGACAACATGCTGCGCCTGGGCCACATCACCCAGGAGGAGCACGATGCCGCACAGGCCGAGCCCATCACCCTCAACGTGACCGAGATTTCGGGCAGCGGCGTCGACGTATACTCGCAGCCCTACTTTGTCTCCTACGTCAAGCAGCTACTGGAGCAGGAGTTCTCGACCGACGTGCTCTTTAAGGGCGGCCTGACCGTCAAGACCACCATCGACCCCACGATGCAGCAGGTGGCAGAGAATGCCGTCCGCGAGCAGCTCGACACGCTCTCGCTTGACGGCCTGGACATGGGCATGGTCGTCGTCGACCCCAAGACCGGCTACATCAAGTGCATGGTGGGCGGCTACGACTACAACGCCGACGAGAACCACGTAAACCATGCCACGGCCAAGCGTCCCGTCGGCTCCACCTTTAAGGCCTTTACGCTGGCAACTGCCATCCAAAACGGCATGAACCCCAACGTCACCCTCAACTGCAACTCGCCGCTCAAGGCCAAGGGCACCACAACCGAGGTACAAAACTACGCCAACCAGAGCTATGGCAACATCACGCTTAAGCAGGCGACGGCATACTCCTCCAACACCGGCTACATCCAGGTGGCGGAAGCCGTCGGCAACAGCAAGATCATCTCGCTCGTCAAAAAGCTCGGCATCGACCCCGCCAAGGACAACATCGAGGACGTTCCCGTCATGACCCTCGGCACCGGCTCGATCTCGCCGCTCGAGATGGCCGCCGCCTACGCGACGTTTGCCAACGGCGGCTACTATCGCCAGCCGATCGCCATCACCGAGATTGACTCTCGTACCGGTTCGGTGCTGTACCAGCACACCGACAATCCCTCACAGGTGCTTACCGAGGGCGAGGCCGCCGCGGTCACCGATGTTCTGTCCGGCGTCATGAAGGGCAGCGGTACGGGTGCTGCCGGCGCCCTGAGTGTCAACCAGCCCTATGCCGGCAAGACGGGCACCACCGACAACACCACCAACCTGTGGTTCTGCGGCTATACCCCGCAGCTGGCGTGCGCCCTGTGGACCGGCTATTCCGCGGGCGAGATCCCCATCCAAAAATACGGCACGGACCTGCTGGGCGACAGCACCAACCTGCCTGTCTTTAAGCGGTTTATGAACACCGTTCTGACCGGTACCGAGCGCGAGGAGTTTGCGACCGGAACGGCGCCCACCTACAAGAACAACAGCGTCTGGAAGTTCTACGGCACCAACAACACCAAGAAGTCGGAGAACGACGACAAGGACGAGAACGAGGACGAAGAGGAAACCACCACAACGACTACCACGACGACCACGACCACCGAGACCACGGGCGGCGACACCACCGGCGGCACCGGTACGACCGGTGGCTCGACGGGCGGCTCCACTGGTGGTTCGACCGGCGGCGATGGCGGCACGCCTACGCCTACGCCCACTCCCACTCCCGACCCCTCGCCCACGCCTGACGATACGGTCGGCTAAGAAGTACGCGACTAAAGCCAACAAGGCCCCGAGCAGCTTATTGAACTGCTCGGGGCCTTTTAGTTTGAAGCGACTGGGCGGTCGTTATACCAGCAAACAAAAAAAGGGGGTACCGACCAACGTCGATACCCCTTACAAGCCACTATGTAAGCGCACGCAGTGCCGAGCGCACGACCCGCACGCCTACTTGCGAGAATTGCTCAGCTTATTGATCAGCGCCTCGAGACGCTCGCCGTCCTCGGCCGTCTGGGCAATGACCAAAATCGTATCGTTGCCGGCAAGCGAGCCAAGCACATCGGGCAACTCTGCCGCATCAACGGCGGCGGCGATGCCGGAAGCCGTGCCAGGCTGAGCCTTGATCATAACCAGATTATCGGTACGCAGAACGCCCGTTACGAGCTCGGAAACCATGCGCTGCAGGTGCAGGTCCTCTGCCAGAACATAGATGCCCTCAGGGAGCTTACGCAGCCCCATATCGGCAATATCGCGAGAGACAGTCGCCTGCGTGCAATCAAAGCCCATAGCACGGAGCTCATCGACCAGCACACGCTGCGTGCGGACGTCCTTATTGCGCACAATATCTCTAATGGCATCCTGGCGCCCATTGCGTTTTTTAGCCATACAAACCCTCACTCCAAAAGATGGCGGAGACAATCAATCAGTGATTGAATAGTTTAACGCTATTTGAAGGCTTTTGTGTATAAGAACGCATTTCGAAACAATTCTATGCAAATTTGTTTCGTAATGAGCCGTTTAGGCGGTTTTTGCGCCCGTCCGGTTAAGAAAAGCTGCCAGATGCGTACACATCACGCAACGCGCGGGCTTGGCGCTAGCGATCGGCCCAAACAACAGACCGAGCCCCCGATGGTTATCCTTGAGCGCGGCGACCATTTGACGGGTTCGAGGCGCCTCGAGCATATCACGCATGCGGGCGGAACGCTCGATTGACGACACTCCATGCGGGCTCAAACACAAATTCTCGATGCAGGCGACCAGTCCGGCAAAGTAGAACTTTTGGCTTGCCAGCTTGAGCCGACCACCGCTATCTGCTTCCGAGAGTGAGTCCGCAAGCTCGTCGAGCGCCCGGGTGTCATCGGATACCTTGGCATACATGGTGGGATCAAAGGCATCTGTAAGCTTAGGCGCCGCCGTGTGGAAACAAGCGTCGCCGCATCCGGAGACGCGCTGTGCCTGCGAGAGCGCGCACGCCATAAACCCAACCGTGCGAAACGTCTTATCGCACAAAAGACATGCCTCAAACAGTGGACGGCTGTACATCACGCCAGAGACTTGAGCAACCAAGCCGCCTAAAATCAACTGAGGCAGCCCGGCCACCATCGAAGACTTGTCTTCGATGACAATAGAGGCAGCATCCAAGACACGCGAATGGCGCTCTCGATGTGCATCATAGCGGTCGAGCGACACCGTGGGGAACACTATGTCTGCCGCAGTATCGCACGCGATATCGACCATCTTGGAAAGGGACTGCGGAGCAAACCACTCATCGGCGTTCATAGCGATGATTTGAGAGCCGCGCGAGGCAGCAAAACCGGCACGAAGACAAGCGCTGTGCTTCGCGTCCTCGACGTCAATCAAATCAATATGGATGTCCCTGTCGGCAGCAACTTGAAGCGAATGGCGCACACCGGGCGCAGTATCGCGACAGACAACGACAATCTGCAAATCGTAGAGGTCTTGGTTCTGGATACTCTCGAGCGCACGCATCGCATAGCTGGGCGAACCTTCTACCACAAGGATCACCGAAAGTCGCGGATGCGAGCCACGTCGAACCAAATTTTCCGTCCTCTCGACAGCAATGAATCAAACCGTGGTTCATGGTACACCCCGGCAATAAAAGCAATGAGACACCGGTTGTATTGCACGCCAAGAACAGATGTTGCACACGCGCAGCCCACAGATGAAAGGTGTCGACGCACGACGCGTCGAGCCCTCCCCTAGTCGAGAACGACAAGCTCGTCGGGGCCGTAATCCACACCCATAAACGTAAGGCCGCAGGCAGGCGCCGTGGGACCCGCAGCGGTTCGGTCACGGGCGTCAATAACCTCGCGCATCCACTGAGGATCGCGACGATGCATGCCAATCTCCACGAGCGTTCCTACAATGGTACGCACCATCGAGTGCAAAAACGCATTGCCCTCGATAGTGAAGATCAGGATATCCTCGCCAAAAGCGACCTCGTGACCAAACTCCGCACGCATCACGCAGCGGTGCGTGGGCTTGCCCACAGCAGAGGCAACCTTGCAAAAGCTCTTAAAGTCCTGCTCGCCCAAAAGCGCAGGGCAGGCGGCCGCCATCGCATCGACGTCGAGGGGATAGCGATGCCACCACACCGCACCGCGCGAGAGCACGGGGCGCGCATCGCGATCGGCAATACGGTACGTATACGTACGGGACCGCGCGTCAAAGCGGGCAGAAAAGCCTTTACGGGCCTTGTAGACCTCGTTTATGGCGATATCTTTGGGCAGGAGGGCATCCATAGCCCTCAGCCACCTACGGCGCGCCAGAGCAAGCTCAGCGTCCGTTACGGGCACGCTAATGTACTGGGCCACCGCATGCACGCCGGCATCGGTACGACCCGCACACGTCAGATCGATCGGGCGGCGCAGCAGCGTCTCGATAGCGCGGCGCAACTCGCCCGCAACGGTCGTCTGGCCCGGCTGCTCGGCAAATCCGCTATAGGACGAGCCATCATAGGCAACACAGAATACAAGCGTGGCATCGAGCTCAGGAATCGAATTGAAATCAGACGGCGCGGTCATGGGCGCTCCCAACAAACAATCAACGGTATCGCGACAAAAAAAGAGGGGTACGCGAACGTACCCCTCGAATATAGCCTATGCAGACGGATTGTCTACTCAGCGGTCTCCTCAGCAGGAGCCTCCTCGACGGCCTCGACCTTCTTGGGAGCAGCGGCCTTCTTGGGGGCCGGAGCAGCCTTCTTGGCCTTAGGCGTGCAAGGCTCGGTGACGAGCTCCATGATAACGATAGGAGCGTTGTCGCCCTTACGGTTGCCGAGCTTCATGATGCGGGTGTAACCGCCGTTGCGGTCCTGCCACATGCCCTGGGCAGCCTTGTCGAAGATCTCGGCAACGAGCTGCTTATCGCCGAGCTTGGCGATGGCCAGACGACGAGAGTGCAGGTCGCCCTTCTTGGCCCAGGTGATGATCGGATCGACGACCGAACGCAGCGCCTTAGCGCGGGTCTCGGTGGTCTTGATGCGGTCGTTCTCGAAGAGGGCCTTGGCCAGGCTCTTCTTCATGGCCTTGGTGTGGCTCGCATCGGTGCCGAGCTTCAGGCCCTTCTTAACGTTGTGACGCATGGTCTAGTTTCTCCTCAAATATGCGAAGCATTAAGCCTTCAGGCTCAGGCCCATGGACTCTAGCTTGTCCTTCACTTCCTCGATCGACTTAACACCGAAGTTACGGATGTTGAGCAGATCGTTCTCCGAGAACTCAACGAGCTGACGGACCGAGTGAATGCTGGCGCGCTTAAGGCAGTTGTAGGAACGGACGGAAAGGTCCAGATCCTCAATCTGCTTGTCCAGCTCGGCGTTGTCGTTGGTGACCTCGGGAGCGAAGATCGAAGCCTCCTCCTCGACCTCGGGGGTCTCGGCAAGGTTCATAAAGGCAGCCATATGCTGGTTGATGATATTGGCAGCCTGGACCACGGCGTCGCGCGGAGCGATGGAGCCGTTGGTCTCGATCTCAAGGACAAGGCGGTCGTAGTCGGTGTGCTGACCGACACGGCAAGCCTCAACGAGCTTGGCGCAACGGGACACCGGCGAGTACAGCGAGTCGACGTGGATCACACCGATGGGATCGTTGTCGCGCTTGTTAGCCTCGCCAGAGACATAGCCGCGGCCATAGCCGATGCGCATGCTCATGGTGAGATGGCCACCCTCGGTGAGCGTAGCGATGTGCTGCTCGGGGTTGACCAGCTCAAACTCGGACGGAATAAAGAAGTCCGCACCGGTGACCTCGCAGGGGCCGTCAACAGAAATGGTGGCGGTCGCCTCGTCGGTCGTGCCGAGAGCCCTGAAGACAAGACCCTTGACATTCAGGACGATGTCGGTGACATCCTCGACCATGTTAGGGATGGTCATGAACTCGTGCTGCGCGCCATCGATCTGAATAGCCTCGACGGCGGCACCCTCGAGCGAGGACAGAAGAACGCGACGAAGGGAGTTACCCAGCGTATCGCCGTAGCCACGCTCGAGCGGCTCAACGGAGACACGAGCAGACGTCTCGTTAATCTCTTCGACCTGAACCTGAGGCCTAATGAATTCTGACATGTATTACCTCCAGCCTCAGCAGCCCGGATGGACTACTTAGAGTAGAGCTCGACGATGAGCTGCTCGTTGATATCACCGCTGATCTGCTCACGCGTCGGCAGAGCGAGCACGTTACCAGACAGCTTCTCGATATCGACCTCGAGCCAGCCAGGGACCTCGAAACGCTCGGAGGAAATCAGGGCCTCCTTGATGGGGAGGAGGTCACGGAACTTCTCGCCGACAGCGACGACGTCGCCGGCCTTGACGCGGTAGGACGGGATGTCCACGCGTTTGCCGTTCACGGTGAAGTGACCGTGACGGACGGACTGACGAGCCTCTTTGCGGGTGCGGGCGAAGCCAAGACGGAAGACGACGTTGTCGAGGCGAGACTCAAGGATGATCATGAGGTTCTCACCGGTGACGCCGTTCATCTTGCGGGCCTTGTTGAAGTAGCCGTGGAACTGCTTCTCCAGAACGCCATAGATGAACTTGACCTTCTGCTTCTCGCGCAGCTGCATGCCGTACTCAGATTCCTTGCGACGGCGCTTGGGCTGACGGATAGATTCCTTCTTGCTGCTGTAACCGAGCTCAGCGGGATCGATCCCGAGCTGACGGCAGCGCTTAAGAACAGGAGTCCTGTCGATTGCCATATTGATACGATCCTTTCAGTTACACGCGGCGACGCTTCTTGGGGCGGCAGCCGTTGTGCGGAATGGGGGTCTTGTCCTGGATGCTCGAGACCTCGAGGCCAGCAGCCTGGAGGGAGCGAATGGCGGTCTCACGACCGGAGCCGGGGCCCTTGACGAAGACGGAAACCTTCTTCATACCGTGCTCCATGGCCTGCTTGGCAGCAGCCTCGGCAGCCATCTGGGCAGCGAACGGCGTGGACTTACGGGAGCCCTTGAAGCCCACCTGGCCAGCCGACTTCCAGGAAATGACGTTGCCCTGGGGATCGGTGATCGAAACGATCGTGTTGTTGAACGTAGAACGAATGTGAGCCTGGCCCACGGAAATGTTCTTACGGTCCGCGCGCTTCAGACGGGCAGCGCGAACGTTCTTCTTAGCAGTAGCCATCTATCTAGCGCTCCTTATTTCTTCTTCTTAGCACCGATCTGACGCTTCGGGCCCTTGCGGGTACGAGCGTTAGTGTGGGTGCGCTGGCCGCGGACCGGGAGGCCCTTGCGGTGACGAAGGCCGCGGTTGCAGCCGATGTCCATAAGGCGCTTGACGTTCTGGTTGCGCTCACGGCGGAGGTCGCCCTCAACCATGATCTGGTTCTTATCGATATAATCACGGATGGCGTTAACCTCATCCTCGGTGAGGTCCTTAACGCGCGTATCCACGTTAACGTTGCACTCGACGCAGATCTTCGTCGCAGTGGTGCGGCCGATGCCGTAAATGTAGGTCAGACCGATCTCAACGCGCTTCTCACGCGGGAGGTCGACACCATTAATACGGGCCAACGTAGTCTCCTCTCTTAACCCTGACGCTGCTTATGACGGGGGTTCTCGCAAATGACGAGGACCTTGCCATGGCGCCTAATGATTTTGCACTTATCGCACATCTTCTTGACCGAAGGACGTACCTTCATCGTTCTTCCTTTCGGTAGCGCTCAAACTACTTCCCTACTATCTACTCGCCCAGCCGCAGGCGTTTAAAACTATGGCTGGTCTTCACACACAATCCGACCGTAGGTTGAGCTAAGCCTGCAGTCGGAAATGGAGTGCGCGTATGCGTGCCGCTATTTGTAGCGATAGGTGATGCGGCCGCGGGTCAGGTCGTACGGGGAAAGCTCCACGACAACCCTGTCACCGGGGAGAATACGGATGTAATTCATTCGGATCTTGCCAGAAATGTTGCACAGAACCGAATGACCGTTCTCGAGCTCGACCTTAAACATGGCATTGGGCAGCGGTTCCTTTACCGTACCCTCGAGCTCAATTGCGTCTTCCTTCTTCACAAGCAATCATCTTTCTCTAGAAAACGACAGCGATTGAGTATTCTACAACACGTATGCACGCATCGTAATAACTTCGTAATGGCTCCACAACTAAGTGGAACTTGTTACATTTCTCCGCCTTGGAGCGAACACCAAGCACCTTGGGCATCCGTGGTGATAATCACCGGACCGTCATTGGTAATGGCGACGGTGTTCTCGTAGTGCGCGGCGGGCAGGTGGTCGTTGGTCGTAACAATCCAACCGTCGGAGCCCGTGCTCACATGGTTGGAACCCATCGTAACCATCGGCTCGATGGCAATGACCATGCCGGCCTGGAGGCGAACGCCCCTCCCCTTCTTTCCATAGTTAGGAACGTTGGGGTCCTCGTGCATCACGCGGCCAATGCCATGGCCCACATAGTCACGAAGCACGCCGTAACCGTGAGACTCGGCGAGGGACTGAACGGCATAACCGACGTCCCCGATATGGTTACCGGGAACAGCCTGCTCGATGGCAGCCTTAAGGCAATCGCGCGTGACCTCGCACAGGGCCTTGGCCTCGGGCGTGGGTGTGCCGACAAAAAACGTCCAAGCGTTATCGCCAACCCAACCGTCGACAACGGCTCCCGTATCGATGGAGATGATATCGCCATCGCGCAGGATCATGTCGGGGTTGGGAATACCGTGGACCACGGCATCGTTAATCGATGCGCAAATGGTACCGGGGAACCCGCCGTAACCCTTAAAGGCCGGGGTGCCGCCATGCATACGGATAATCTGCTCCGCGAGCTGATCGAGCTCAAAGGTCGAAACACCAGGGCGCACCATGGCTCCAACGTGGCGGAGCGCCATCTTAGATAGCGCTCCTGCCTTCTTCATCTGCTCGATTTGCGTTGCAGACTTAATCTTGATCATAGACCGAGAGCCTCTTTGACATCCCCGTACACGGTCTCGCGAGCCTGGTCACCGTTGACCGACTTGAGCAGACCCTGGCCACGATAGTAGTCGACGAGCGGGCTCGTGGACTTCTCGTAGACGTCGAGACGGTTCTTGATGGTCTCGGGCTTGTCGTCGTCGCGCTGATACATCTCGCCGGCGCACTTGGGGCAGGTAGCATCGGCAGCGGTGCCGGTGTAACCGCAGGCGCGGCAAGTGCGACGCGAAGACAGACGATCGATGATGACCTCAGGGGCCACATCGACCAGAAGGGCGCAATCGATCTCGCGACCCATGGCGGAGAGCTCGGAATCGAGCGTCACAGCCTGGGCGGTGTTGCGCGGGAAGCCGTCGAGAATAAAGCCCTGCTGGGCATCGTCGGCGGCAAGGCGCTCCTTGACAAGGTCGATCACGAGCTGGTCGGGAACGAGCTCGCCAGCGTCCATGTACTTCTTAGCCTGAATACCAAGCTCGGTGCCACCCTTGACGGCAGCACGCAGCAGGTCACCCGTGGAAATGTGAGCGACGCCAAACTCGGCGACGAGCTCCTGTGCGACGGTACCCTTACCGGCACCCGGAGCTCCGAGCAATACGAGGTTCATGAGCAATCCTCCTCTAGCCTATTTAAAGAATCCATCGTAATCATACATCTTGATCTGGCCTTCGAGCTTATCGACCGTGTCGAGCACGACGCCGACCATGATGAGGATGGACGTGCCACCAAATGCCTGGATCAGATGGTTACCCGTAAAGGAGAAGATGATCGAAGGCACGATGGCGATGAGCGCCAAAAAGACAGCGCTGGGAAGCGTGATCTTGTTGAGCGCGTTCTTGATGTAGGCCGCGGTAGCCCTACCCGGACGCACGCCCGGAATAAAGCCGCCCTGCTTCTTAAGGTTGTCGGCCGTGTCATCGGGGTTGAACACCATGGAGGTGTAGAAGTACGCGAAGAACACGATGAGGACAACGTTAAGCACCCAGTTGAGCCAACCGGTCGAAAGCGCGGAGGCAACTGCCTGAATCCAACCGATGCCGGGGAAGAACACGGCAATCTGAGCCGGGAAGTACAGCAGCGCCGAAGCGAAGATGATCGGCACGACACCCGCGGTGTTGACCTTAATGGGCAGGTAGGTGGTCTGGCCACCCATCATGCGACGGCCCACGACGCGTTTGGCGTAGGAGACCGGGATGCGGCGCTGGCCACGCTCAAGGAAAACAATCAGCGGGATAACCAGCAAGATGATGGCGCAGATGATCACCATGGTGATGATGCCACCGGCATTGCCCTCGGTGCTGGAGAAGATCGCCTGCGGCAGACCGGCCATGATGTTCGCAAAGATGATCAGCGACATGCCATTGCCGATACCGCGCTGGGTGATGAGCTCACCAATCCACATGATCAGCATGGCGCCCGCGGTGAGCGTGCCGACAATCATGAGGTCGAAGATGATCTCGGGAGCGCCGGCGCCATTGAAGCTGATGCCGAAGCTCTTAAAGAGGAAGAGGTAACCCACGGAGTTGAGGATTGCCAGAGCCAGGGTGAGGTAACGCGAATACTGCGTAATCTTGGTCTGACCGACCTCGCCCTCGCGGGCAAGCTCATGCAGGGAAGGCACAACGGCCTGGAGCATCTGGAGGATGATTGAGCTGGTGATGTAAGGCATGATGCCCAGCGAAAACACCGACACATAGCTCAACGCGCCGCCAGAGAAAAGATTCAGGAGGGCCATAGCACCTGCGGCGACCGAATTGTTATCGGTCGAGAAAAGGCCCAGCATCCCCTGGAAGGGAATGCCGGGCACAGGAACGTGCGCACCAATGCGGTACACGACGAGCATAGCTATGGTAAAAAGAATCTTTTCGCGCAATTCTTTGATGCGGAAAGCATTCTTAAGACCATTTAGCACGGCAGCTCGACCTTTCCGCCGGCGGCCTCGATCTTGGCCTGCGCAGAAGCGCTGACCTTGTCGACCTTGACCGTGAACTTCTTGGTGAGCTCACCATTGCCGAGCACCTTGACGGGCTCGAACTCGCTCTTGGTGATGCGAGCGGCCTTAAGAGCGGCACCGTCGATCACAGCGCCATCCTCGAACTTACGCTCGAGACGCTCAACGTTAACAGCGGTGTACTCGATACGACGGGGGTTGCGGAAGCCCGGAAGCTTGGGCAGGCGCATAGCCAGCGGAGTCTGGCCACCCTCGAAGCCGGCACCCTTGGTGCCGCCAGAGCGGGAACCCTGGCCCTTCTGACCGCGGCCAGAAGTGGTGCCGTGACCCGAAGAATTGCCACGGCCGACGCGCTTGCGGTTCTTGGTGGAACCGGGCGCGGGAGTAAGATCGTGAAGCTGCATTTGCTACTCCTCTACAATCTCGACAAGGTGCTTGACCTTGAAGATCATGCCGCGGACGGACTCGTTGTCAGCAATCTCGCGAACCTCGCGGATCCTGTGGAGACCGAGGGCACGGACAGTACGGACCTGGTCCTGCTTGCAACCGTTGGTGCTGCGGACCTGCTTGATCTTGATGGTGTCAGCCATGCTTAGTTCTCCTTACCGACGAACATCTCGGAGACCGTCAGGCCACGGCGAGCCGCGACGTCCTCAGGGCTGGAGAGCTCCTTGAGGCCCTCGACGGCAGCCTTAATGATGTTGAGGCCGTTGTCGGTACCGAGGGACTTGGACAGGACGTTCTTGATGCCAGCAAGCTCGAAGAGGGGACGCACAGCGCCGCCGGCGATAACGCCGGTACCCTCGACAGCGGGCTTGATGATGATGCGGCCGGCACCAAAGTGGCCGAGAACCTCGTGCGGGATGGTGCCCTGCTCGGTCACCGGCACGTGGAACATGTTCTTCTTGGCATCGAGAGACGCCTTGGAGATGGCCATGGGCACCTCAGCGGACTTGCCCATGCCAACGCCGACGTTGCCCTTGCCGTCGCCAACGACGACGAGAGCGACGAGGCTCATGCGACGACCACCCTTGACGGTCTTCGACACGCGGTTGATGTAAACGACGCGCTCCTCGAACTCGGAGGCCTCGCGCTGCTGCTTCTGATTACGAGCCATGTGCTACATACCTCCTAGAACTCGAGACCGGCGGCACGAGCACCGTCGGCGAGGGCCTTGACGCGGCCATGGTAGATACGGCCACCGCGATCGAAGGCGACCTTGGTGATGCCGGCCTCGATGGCGCGCTTGCCAACGAGCTGACCGACCTTCTCCGCAGCCTCCTTGTTCGAGGTGTGGGTGCCCTTGAACTCGGCCTCGAGGGTCGAGGCAGAGACGAGCGTCAGGCTGGAGCCCTTGCTGTCGTCGATGATCTGGGCATAGATGTTGGCGTTAGTACGGGTCACGCGAAGACGCGGACGCTCGGAGGTACCCGAGACCTTGCCGCGAACACGACGCTGACGACGCTTGAGGCCTTCCAGCTTCGCCTTATGCTTGTTCATACGTAAACTCCTAAAAAGGTTGATCTTGCCAGCACCTGACGGGGTGCTGGTCTTATGCGAGTGAGTCGGTTACGACTACTTGGCGGCCTTACCCAGCTTGCGGCGGATGTGCTCGCCAACGTAGTGGATACCCTTGCCCTTGTAAGGCTCGGGAGGACGATGGCCGCGGATCTCAGCGGCGATCTGACCGACCTGCTGCTTGTTGATACCCTTGACGTTCACGTGGGTGTTGTCGGGAACCTCGAAGGTGATGCCCTCGGGAGCCTCGACGATCACGGGGTGCGAGAAGCCCAGGGAGAACTCGAGGTTCTTGCCCTTCTGCTGCACGCGGTAACCGACGCCGGCGAGCTCGAGCTTCTTCTCGAAGCCCTCGGAAACGCCAACCACCATGTTGTGGATGAGGGCGCGGGTGAGGCCGTGGCGGGCACGGGTCTCACGCTCGTCGTCGGGACGGGAAACGGTGAGGACGTTGTCCTCGACGTTGATAGCGAGCTTCTCAAAGACATCGAGCTCGAGCTGGCCCTTGGGGCCCTTGACGACAACGTTGTTGCCGTTGACTGCCACTTCGACTCCGGCGGGAATCTGGACAGGCTTATTACCGATACGAGACACGGTGATCTCCTTTCCTTCTACCTACCGAGCGAATTACCAGACGTAAGCGATGATCTCGCCGCCGACGTTGTGCTTGCGAGCATCGCGGTCGGTCATGACGCCATGGCTGGTGGAAATAATGGCGGTACCAAGGCCACCGCGGACGCGGGGCATGTCGGCAACGCCGGTGTACTTACGCAGGCCCGGCTTGGAAATGCGGCGGATGCCGTTGATGACCTTAGCCTTCTTGGGACCATACTTAAGCGTGATGTGCAGAGTCTTCTGGGGAACGGTGTCCTCGACATCGTAGCCCTCGATGTAGCCCTCCTCGTGCAGAACACGAGCGATCTCGACGAGCTTCTTGCTGCTCGGCATGGAGACCGTGGCCTTGTTCACAGAGTTAGCGTTACGGATGCGCGTAAGCATATCTGCGATCGGGTCTGTAAGGTTCATACAGATTCTCCTTCGTTCTTGATGAACACGTGCTCTTGGTTCTTCGCCGCCCTTAACGGCAAAGCCTTTTTAGCGCGTTTTCCCTGTTCCAAACTGATGCTTGAAACGCTGGTAGTGACTTACCAGCTGGCCTTCTTAACGCCGGGAAGCTCGCCCTTGAGTGCAAGCTCGCGGAAGCAGACACGGCACAGGCCGAACTTGCGGTACACAGAGTGCGGACGGCCGCAGCGCTGGCAGCGCGTGTACTCACGAGTAGAGAACTTCTGCTTGCGATTGCACTTGACGATCATCGATGTCTTAGCCACTTATATCCTCCTCACATAGAGTATTGTTCGCCCCAAGCGCCGCCCCCTTCTGGGAACGGCGCTCATAGGGCAGGTGAACCTATTTCTTGAACGGGAAACCGAAGGCGTCCAGAAGGGCCTTGGCCTCCTCATCGGTGTTGGCGGTGGTCACGAAAGTGATGTCCATACCACGCTGGTGATCGACGGAGTCGAAGTCAATCTCGGGGAAGATGAGCTGCTCGGTGACGCCCATGGAGAAGTTACCACGGCCGTCGAAGCTCTTGGCGGAGATGCCGCGGAAGTCGCGGATACGGGGGATCGCGACGGAGGTCAGGCGATCGAAGAACTCCCACATACGGTCGCCACGCAGGGTAACCTTGCAGCCGATCGGCATACCAGCGCGCAGGCGGAAGGTAGCGATGGACTTGCGGGCACGGGTAATCATCGGCTGCTGGCCGGTGATGGCGCGCAGGTCGCGCACGGCACCGTCGATGGCCTTGGAATCGGTAGCGGCCTCGCCGACACCCATGTTCACGACGATCTTCTCAAACTTGGGGATCATCATGACGTTCTCGTACTGGAACTTGTCCTGAAGCTGCTGCTTGACCTCGTTGTTGTACTTGGTCTTCAGACGCGGCACATACTTCTCTTCTGCCATTGTTCACTCCTTCTTGGGGTTTTAAGCACGGGGCGTGGCCACGATGGGTTGTCCTCGTGCCTCCTGGCTGCATCCGCGCCGCTCATGGCATTACGCGGTTTGGACTCGACACAGCAGGAGCCGACAAAACAATCGGTACTATACGCGCATCGGGAGCGTTTTTCCAGAAAAACCTCGTCTGCCTGCACAACTCCACAACTCCCCCGCACAAACCGATCCGCATGCGACGGAGGAAAATGGCAGTTGCGGTGAAATAGGGACTGTTTGACGGCTTAACTGGCTTAAACAGCCCGCATTTCACCGCAACTTATTGATGGGGATGCGACTAGCGCTTGCGGGGGACGAGCTTGGTGCGGCGCAGGTGGATCATCTCGGCAGCGATGGAGATGGCAATCTCCTCGGGATCCTCGGCCTCGATGGCAACGCCGATCGGCAGGTGCAGCCCGTCGATCTGGTCCTGCGTAAAGCCCTCCTGCTCCAGGCGGGCGCGCACAAAGGCCGTCTTGCGGCGCGAGCCCAAGCAGCCCAGATAGGCGGGTTTGGCGCGCATGGCCTGAATCACCACGTCGATATCGGACTTGTGACCCGCCGTGGCGACGACCACTAGGTCGCGCGGGCCGATGGGGCACTGCTTGCTCAGGTTCTTGTAGTCGACCAGACGACGGTCGTAGACACCGGGCACCCATTCGGGGGTCAGCGTGCCGGGGCGGTCGTCGCAAGCCACGACGGCAAAGCCCGCCGCCGTGAGCACCCGCGCCGTCGCAGCACCCACGTGGCCGCAGCCAAAGATATAGGTCAGGCCCTCGGGGCAGAGCGTCTCGATGTGCGCCGCGGGAATCTCGGAGGCCGCGTTGGTGTAGGTGACCTTACTCCCCTCCTCCACCAGCGAAAGCCCGGGGCAGCCCGCAATGGTGCGGCGCGATTCCTCGCCATGGTACTCGGCCACATCGCCCTCGAGCACGCTCGCGATAAACGGCTCAAAGTCGATGACGAAGTCGCCGATGCGCCGATAGGCCAAGATGTCGGCAACCGACTGGAACAACGGCGCCTGCGATACATCCAGGCGCAGATAGCACAGGCAGATGGCTCCGCCGCAGATCATGCCGGTATCGGAGTTCTCGCCGCCCATGGTGTAGCGGACCAGACGCGACTGTCCCGCGCTCAGGAGCTCGCGCGCCTCATCCAGCGCAAAGAGCTCAATCTTGCCGCCGCCGATAGTGCCCGCCTGGCTGCCATCGGCAAAGACGGCCATCCAGGCGCCCACACCGCGCGGGGACGACCCCGCCGTACCGGCCACGACCACCAGCTCGCACGTCTCGCCAGCACGCAGGGCGGCAAGCGCCGCATTCACAACATCGAGCTTTTCCATTGCCGCCTTCTATCCTCTAAAGACATCGGTGAGCATAGCGAGTGCCTCGAGCACGCCGCCGCCGACCGACGTCGCTTTGTCCGAAATGTAGTTGATATAGCTGGCATCGCCGCGCGGGTCGACATCGGCGCATTTAAAGCCCTCAGTCACCTGCACGCCGTTCGCCAAAAGCCCGCGCAGACAGCCATCGATCTGCGTGCACATGGGCGTATCGCCCGCGTAGCCAATCACGTCTCCGGCGCTCACGATGTCGCCGATTGCGCGGTCGGACCGAAACACGCCGGCGGCGGGGCTGTGGATAACACGTTCCTTGCCATAGCCGGCGATAATGCCCGGCACGCCCGTGTTGGGCTGGGGCGAACCTTGGGTAATGACACGGCCGAGAAAATGCCCGCGCATGGTCTCGACCACGGCGTCGCAGTCAACCGGCGCGGTAAAGCCCGGCCCCACAGCGATGACGGCAGGCGCCATGTCGCGCGTGGTGCCCAAGTTGCGCTTAGCCAAAATCGCGTCGACCACAGCCGCGGGTTTCAGCTCGCCGAGCATCTTGGCCTGAGGGTCCACCACAACGGCGACGTCTCCAGCCTCGGTAATCTCAAGCGCCTCAGCCGGCGTCCGTGCCAAGCGAGCGCGAATGCCTTCGACCTCGACCTCGCCCAGGCGAATGGCCTCGCAAAAACAGATTGTGCGGCGGATGCACGTGGGAACCGCGATATCGGCCATAACGACCGAAACGCCGGCGCGCACCAAGCGAGCGGCGACGCCCGTGGCGATATCGCCGGCGCCGCGAACATAAACGAGCATTCCCGGGGCACCTCCCTGTGCTACGGTTTGAGCAGAGCAAAAGCGGTTCGGCCGCTACTCTGATGATTATTTATTATCACAGTATTATACGGCGGTGAACAGATGGAAACGGTTAGCGGCAATCTTGCCTCGGCGCTCAGGATCGAGCCGGGCATTACCGCGATTATCGGCAGCGGCGGCAAGTCGACCCTGCTAAAGACGCTGGGTCTTGAGCTCATGCGCGCTGGCGGCCGCGTGCTCCTCTGTACCACCACACACATGTTTCCCGTCGCCGGCGTGCCATGGGACGGGTCGAGCCGTCGTCTGGACGCCGCGCCTTGGAAGCCGGGCGCTGCACATGTACCCGGTTGCACCTGCGAGGCATGCACGGGCATGAGCCGCGGAAGTATCTGCCAGGCGGGTGTTTTGGACCCGGAGACAGGCAAGCTCTCCGCCCCCGCCGAGCCGCTCGACGAGCTGGCGCAGCGCTTTGATTATGTGTTGGCCGAGGCGGACGGCAGCAAACGGCTCCCGCTCAAGGCCCACGCCGCCTGGGAGCCGGTAATTCCCGCCGCCACGGCAAACGTTGTCTGGGTCGTCGGCGCCTCGGGGCTGGGCAAGCGCGTCGCCGAGGTTGTCCACCGCCCCAAGCTCTTCTGCGAGCGCTGCGGTTGCGAACCCACCGACGCTGCCACCCCAGAGCGCGTCGCCATGGTGCTCAATGCCGAGCTGCAGATGCTGAAGCTCAACAATGCCCGCATCATGCTCAACCAAGTCGACACGCTCAGCGACCCCACGATGTCTGACCGCTTCGAGGCAGCCCTCGACCGTCTCATCGTCGCCAGCAGCCTCAAGGGGTAGCTAAAAGAGCCCCGTCCCAAATTAGCTACCCTGACGGCATCCTTGCTGCTAACGGGGGACGTAGCGGCCGGGTTGGGCTCCGGTGGGCTCGCCGTCGCGCGCAGCCAGCACGCCGTTCACAAACACGGCCTTGGCGCGGCCGTACGCCTCAAAGCCCTCGAGCGGCGTGTAGTCCACGGCCTGATGCTGCGTCGCGGCGCTGATCGTCCAGCGCGCCTTGGGATCCCATACGCACACGTCGGCATCGGCACCCTCGGCAAGACAGCCCTTGCGCGGATACATGCCAAAGACGCGCGCCGGGTTCTCGCTCATCAAGCGGCACAGATCCTCGGGGCCCAGCTGTCCCTCAAAGCTCGTAGCGATCGCGACGGGGCGATGCTCCACACCGGGCCCGCCGTTGGGAATCGCGCGGAAGTCGTCGCGCCCGCGGTCCTTTTGCCCGTGCAGGTTAAAGCTGCAGTGGTCGGTCGCAATCGTATCGATCTCGCCGGCCACAAGCGCCTCGCGCAGTGCCGCACGGTCGCCGGCATGGCGCAGCGGCGGACTCATCACATACTTGGCACCCGCAAAGCCGTCCTCGCCCTGCTCCAAGTAGCACGTATCGTCGAGCATCAGATACTGAGGGCAGGTCTCGACATAGATATTCTTCTGCCCGCGCGCCTTGGCAGCGCGGATGGCCTCGAGCCCCAGCTTGGTCGAAAGGTGCACCACGTTGACCGGTGCGTCGCCGGCCAGGTGCGCCAGATATAGCAGCCGGCTCACTGCCTCGGCCTCGCACACATCCGGACGGCTGAGCGCATGGCCCTCGGGCCCGTGGATGCCCTGCTCAAACACGCGCTTCTGCAGCTCATTCACCAGCGTACCGTTCTCGCAATGCACGCACAGTATGCCGCCAATACGCTTGAGCTCCTCGAGCACCTCGAGCGTCTCGGCATCGTCCAGGCGCAGGTGGTCATAGGCAAAGTAGGTCTTGAACGACGATACGCCCGCCTCGCGCATGGCCGAGAGATCGGCGCGGTTACGCTCGTTCCACTCGGCGAGTGCCATATGAAAGGCGTAGTTAGCCGTGCAGGTGCCATCGGCGCGGCGATGCCACTCGGCCAAGGCATCGGGCATGGTCACGCCGCGATCGGCCGTCGCGTAGTCCACGATGGTCGTCGTACCGCCGCAGGCAGCCGCACGCGTACCGGTCTCAAAGCTATCGGCCGTCCAATCCATGCCAGTCCAGCACTGCATGTGCGTGTGACCGTCGATAAAGCCGGGAAACACCCAACAGCCCGCGGCATCTTCGACGGTATCGCCCTCGGCCGGCTCGATCGCCGCGGCGATCCGCACGATCTTATCGCCATCCATGGCAAGATCGGCGCGGCGAAGCCCCTGTGGCGTCACGAGCGCGCCGTTTTTGATGATGATCATAATTGCTCCTTATTGATTGATGCAGTTGGCCACGCGATCAAAATACGAGCAGGCGGCGATATGCTCCGTTATGCGTCGCTGTCCCTTGGCGGTATCGACGTCCCACAGCTCGTAGGCACGCGCCTCGACCAGCACCACGTCGATACGGTCCTTGAGAATCGAACCGCCACCGTCCTTGCCCTCAAGACACATGAGTGCATCGAACAGTTCCGCCGGAAAGAGCACCGGGCTCGAAGGCTCACCGTTGCACGCAAGACGCACCGGATGCTTGCGGCCACGCTCATCAAATGCACGAACCATAGCCTCAAAAGAATCCGCGCTCACAAGCGGCTGGTCGCCCGGCAAAAAGAGGCAACCCTTCCAGCCGCGACTCGCCCCCCACGAAAGGCCCGCACGGACGCTTTCGCTACGCAGCTCGCCATCGTGCAGCGCACGCGGGCAATGCTTGTCCTCGCAAATCTGGGCGACCTCGGGCCAACGCGTCGAAACCACAACGTCAAAGCCCCGGGGAACCGAATCGATAGTCCAGGCAATCAGCGGCTTGCCATAGATATCGGCAAGCATCTTGTTAGAGCCAAACCGCTTGCCCTCGCCCGAAGCCATAATGACGCAACCGAGTTTCATCTCCGCAAACCTCCCCTGGCTACCTTGGACATCATAGTTGCTATACCCACCATAGCAAGCTCGCACTCCGTCGGAACAGGCACGCACTCGTTTTCCAGCGAACGCCCCTTGGCTCCCCATAGCACAAAGGAGGGCACCCCGCGACGCAGGGCACCCTCCTCAATGGTGCAGATATGCCTACTCAGCGTCGCCGGTAAACGTGGTACCGGTCTTGCCGGCAAGACCGTCACGCGCCTTCTCGAGCAGCGTGATGAGCGCCGTGCGGCCCGGCTTGCTCTCGGCAAACGTCGAGGCAGCCTGGACCTTGGGCAGCATGGAGCCGCGACCGAACTCGTTGGCCTCGGACAGACGCTTTACGTCAGCCGCGGTCAGTGTGTCGAGCCACTGCTCGTGGTCGGTGCCAAAGCCAATGGCAACCTTCTCCACGGCCGTCAGGATAATCAGGGCATCGGCGTCGAGCTGCTCGGCGAGCTTCTCGGCCGCAAAGTCCTTATCGATGACGGCGGCAGCGCCCTTAAGGTGGTTGCCCTGGGCCTTGGTGACGGGAATGCCGCCACCGCCGCAGGAGATCACCACGTGGTTGGACTCGACGAGCGACTTAATGGTGTCGAGTTCGACGATGTTCACGGGCTTGGGCGAGGCAACCACGCGACGGAAGCCCTGCTTCTCGTCGTGGATGAACTGATAGCCGCGGTCGGCTTCCAGCTCCTTGGCCTCGGCCTCGCTCATCCACGGACCGATCGGCTTGACCGGGTCGGCAAAGGCCGGGTCGTCCGCCGCAACCTCGACCTGGGTGAGCACGGTGGCGACACCCTTGTCGATGTTGCGGTCGAGCATTTCCTCGCGCAGCGCATTTTGCAGGTCATAGCCAATGTAGCCCTGGCTCATGGCGCCGCAAACGGACAGCGGGCAGGGAATGTACTTTTGAGGGTTAGAGCGCGTGAGCTCTGCCATCGCGTTGGCGATCATACCCACCTGGGGGCCGTTGCCATGTACGACGACAACCTCGTTGCCTTCCTCGATCAGGTCGACGATAGCCTTGGAAGTCGTCTTGACGGCCTCCATCTGCTCGGGAAGGTTGGCGCCGAGGGCGTTTCCGCCCAAGGCGACAACAATACGCTTAGCCATTTCTCAGCCCAGCTTTAGGCCTGGAACCAACGGGCGGTGTTGCGCTCGTCGAGGGCCTTGAGGGTAGCGGCGGGATCGGCAACCTTCTGCAGGAACATCATGGCTGCGATGGCGTACGGCTTGTAGCTGGCCTCCTTGTACATGCCCACACGGTGCATGTCGAAGACGTCGGCGTTGACCTCGCCGTGCTCGCAGGAGACACCGGAGATGTCGGCGGGCAGCGGATGCATAAAGATGGTGTCCTGGCCGTTGGCGGTCTTCTCCATGAGCTCGGTCGTGGAGCACCAATCCTGATGCGTAGCGTTCTGAGCGAGCAGCTCCTTCTCGAGCGCAGCGATGCCGGCGTCGTCGCCCTCGGCGTACAGGTTGGTACGCTTCTCCATGGCGGCAAACGGAGCCCAGCTCTTGGGGATCACGATGTCGGCGCCCTCGAAGGCCTCGGCCATGGTGTTGACCTGCTTAAAGGTGGTGCCGGACTCGGCGGCGTAGCCCTTAGCACGCTCGACGACCTCGGGCATGAGGTCGTAGCCCTCGGGGTGGGCCAGGGTGACGTCCATGCCAAAGCGGGGCAGCAGGCTGATCAGCGACTGCGGGCAGGACAGCGGCTTGCCGTAAGAGGGCGAATAGGCCCAGGTGACGGCAACCTTCTTGCCCTTGAGGTTCTCGAGGCCGCCAAACTCGTTGATGAGGTAGAGCATGTCGGCAGAGGACTGCGTGGGGTGATCGGAGTCGGACTGCAGGGAGATGAGCGTGGGACGGTGATCCAGAACGCCGTCCTTGTAGGCCTGCTGAACAGACTCGGAGACCTCGGCCATGTAGGCGTCGCCCTTGCCGATGTACATGTCGTCGCGGATGCCGATGACGTCGGCCATGAAGGAGATCATGGTAGCGGTCTCGCGGACGGTCTCGCCGTGAGCGATCTGGGACTTCTTCTCGTCCAGGTCCTGCAGCTCAAGGCCGAGCAGGTTGGCGGCCTTAGAGAAGGAGAAGCGCGTACGGGTGGAGTTGTCGCGGAACAGGGAGACGGCCAGGCCCGAGTCGAAGATCTTGGACGAGACGTTGTTCTCACGCAGCTCGCGCAGTGCGTCGGCGACGATGTAGAGCGCCTTGAGCTCATCGGTGGTCTTGTCCCAGGTGTGCAGGAAGTCGCTGCCGTACATACCCTTAAAATCGAGGCCGTTCAGCTGCTCGACGAGCTCGGTAAACTTAGCGTCCATGGAAATGTCCTTTCTAAAGATGAAACGATCGCAATGAGTAGATGTGCTCCGGCATGCGCGTGTGGCTAGAACATGCAGAGCACCATGACGAGGACCCGCCACCGTTGAGGAAGCATGGGAGATAACGACCGCGGGCCCCAAGTCAACAGGGGGTGCCGGGGACACAAGCTGTCCCCGGCTCAACAAAATCGAGGAATGGGACTAATCGATCTTGTTGTTGGTCAGACCGGCGCGGAACACGGTGGCGTCGCCATCGGCCTGGCTCGGATCGTAGAGGTTCAGGGCAGCCACATACATGGCGGCAGCGGTGACCAGGTCGTCCTTGTAGGTGACCTCGTTGGGAGCGTGAGCCTGAGACTCGGCACCCGGGCCAAAGCCGACGCAGGGGATGCCATAGCGGCCCTGGATGGAAACGCAGTTCGTGGAGAAGGTCCACTTGTCGCACAGCGGACGACCGGTGCGCTTGTCCATGCTGGGCTCGCAGCCGATGCGCTCGTCACCGAACATGGCCTTGTGAGCGTCGACGAGGGCCTTGACGTGCGGAGCGGTCTCCTTGTTGATCCACGTAGGGAAGTAAGCCTCGGTCTCGTAAACCTCGCCGGTCCAGGACGGACGGTCGTACATGTACATGGAGACCTTCACGTCGTCGCCGTACTTCTTGGCGGCCGGCAGGTTGCGGATCTCGTCCAGGCAGGACTCCCAGGTCTCGCCGGCGGTCATGCGACGGTCGATAGAGATGGCGCAGGAGTCAGCGACAGCGCAGCGGCTGGGGCTGGTGTAGAAGATCTGGCTGACGGTGCAGGTGCCGCGGCCCAGGAAGCGGGCATCCTCGAAGTGCTCGGGGTTGTACTTGGGGTCGAGCATCTTGACGAGGCCCTTGATGTCGGTCGACTCGTCGCAGCCGTTGTTGTTGAGGGCGCGGACGTCGGCGATGATGTCGGCCATCTTGTAGATGGCGTTGTCGCCGCGGTCGGGAGCGGAGCCGTGGCAGGAGGTGCCGTGAACGTCGACGCGGATCTCCATGCGGCCGCGGTGACCGCGATAGATGCCGCCGTCGGTGGGCTCGGTGGAAATGACGAACTCGGGCTTAATGCCGTCCTTGTTGTAGATGTACTGCCAGCACATGCCGTCGCAGTCCTCTTCCTGGACGGTGCCGACGACCATGATCTTGTAGCCCTCGGGGATGAGGCCCATGTCCTTCATCATCTTGGCAGCGTAGGTAGCAGAAGCCATGCCACCCTCCTGGTCGGAGCCGCCGCGGCCGTAGATGATCTCGTCGGTCTCGTAGCCCTCATAGGGATCGGCATCCCAGTTCTCGATGTTGCCGATGCCGACGGTGTCGATGTGAGAGTCGATGGCGATGATCTTGTCGCCCTCGCCCATAAAGCCCATGACGTTGCCCAAGCCGTCGACCTTGACCTCGTCATAGCCAAGGCTCTCCATCTCGGCCTTGATGCAGGCGACAACCTCGCCCTCCTCGCAAGACTCAGAGGGATGGGAGATCATAGCGCGAAGAAAACGCGTCATATCAGCACGATGGGACTCAGCAGCAGCCTTGATAGCGTCGAAATCGAGTTCTTTAGCCATTGTTCATAACCTTTCATACGAAGGGATCTACCTGTGAGGTGGCGGAGCGATACCTATTTACTCCGCCCAGTATTAGCAAGTGGGGTATTCGCCTTCCCAGACGATGCGGCGATACTGGTCGGGGTCCGTGTCACCTTCCGTGGAGAAACAGAGCACGGAGCTCGTCTTGTCCAGGCCGATGAGCTCCTTGAGCTCGGCGTACTCGGGATCGAGCATGAGGGTCTCGACCAGGCCGGTGGTCACTGCGCCGGACTCGCCGGAGATGACGCGCGGGTCGCCCTTCTCGGGAGCGCCCAGGGTGCGCATGCCGCGAGCGGTGACCCAGTCGGGGCAGGACACGAAGGCAGTGGTGTGGTTGCGCAGGATATCCCAGCCCAGAATGTTGGGCTCGCCGCAGCACAGGCCCGCCATGATGGAGGGCATGTCGCCGTCCACGATGCGCGGGTCGCCGTCGCCGGCGGCAGCGCCCTTGTACAGGCAGGCGGCAGGAGCGCACTCGACCACGACGAAGGTGGGCGGGTTATCGGGATACAGGTTGGTGAAGTAGCCCACCACGGCGCCGGCGAGCGAGCCCACACCAGCCTGGACAAAGACGTGCGTCGGGCGGTTGATGGCCATCTCGCGCAGCTGCTCGGCAGCCTCGGAAGCCATGGTGCCGTAGCCCTCCATGATCCAGGACGGGATCTTCTCGTAGCCCTCCCAGGCGGTGTCCTGAACGATGACGCCGCGCTCGCAGGCATCGGCCTCGGCGGCGGCCATGCGCACGCACTCGTCGTAGTTGACCTCTTCGATGGTCACCGTGGCGCCCTCGGCGGCGATGTTATCGAAGCGGGGCTTGGTGGAACCCTTGGGCATGTGTACGACGGCCTTCTGGCCCAGCTTGTTGGCGGCCCATGCCACGCCGCGGCCATGGTTGCCGTCGGTGGCGGTAAAGAAGGTAGCTTGGCCAAAGTCCTTGGCAAGCTGATCGGAAGTCAGGTAGTCGAAGGTGCACTCGGCAACGTCCTTGCCGGTCTCGTCGGCAATGTAGTTGGCCATGGCAAACGAACCGCCCAGAACCTTAAAGGCGTTGAGGCCAAAGCGATAGCTCTCGTCCTTAACGCACAGGTTGGACAGGCCCAGGCGCGCGGCCTGGCCGTCCAGGCGGGCAAGCGGAGTGACGGTGTACTGGGGGAACGACTGGTGGAAGGCACGGGCCTTCTTCACGTGGTCGAGGCTCATGATTCCCAAGTGCTTGTCATCGCTCTTGGGCATCGTGTTGCCCGCCCACTGGATCTTATCGGCCATACGGTGAACTCCTTAAGTCCTCTCTTGCCGGCCCCCGCATACGCGTTTCAGCCCATTCCCATTCATGCGACTGAACTTTTATGTGGATGCCAAACAAAAAGTTTGTTAGCACTGTTCTATCACACTTTTTGATTGGAAAACCTAACAAATTGTTTGTTGCCGTAATCGGTACCTTTTCGCCGCCGAACGGTCACATAACGCAGCGATGCTTTCGTTATTTGCGAACAAGTGGGGTTTATGGCACAGTGAGCCCAAACTAATTTTTAGGAAGGCACCCATGACCCCCGCACAGATTGAGTTCTACAAGCGCCTTGCACACGGCCTGGCGCTCCAATTTGGCCCCAACTGCGAAATCGTCGTCCACGACCTGGAGACCGATGACGTGGACCACTCCATCGTAGTGATCGAAAACGGCCACGTCAGCGGGCGCAAACTGGGTGACGGCCCCAGCCATATTGTGCTTGAGTCCATGCACGAGGGCACCACCGACGTGCACGACCGCGAGCCATACCTCACCAAAACCACCGATGGCAAGCTGCTCAAGTCCTCGACCATCTTTATCCGCAACGATGAGGGCAAACCCGTCGGCATTTTGGGCATCAACTTTGACATTACGCTCATGAAGGCTTTTGAGCGCTCGCTCGATGCCTTTACCGGCACCGGCGGCACGGACTACACCGAGCCCGAGCCCATTACCAAAAACATCGGCGACCTGCTCGAAGACCTGCTGCGCGAGTGCGAACAGTTTGTGGGCAAGCCCGCGGCGCTCATGACCAAAGACGAGCGTATCCGCGCCATTGGCTACCTCGACCGTCGCGGCGCCTTCCTCATCTCCAAGTCGAGCGAACGCGCCTGCGAGTTCTTTGGCATCTCCAAGTACAGCTTCTATAGCTACCTCAATGAGGCCAAGGCGGCAGCAGGCGACAAGTAGGCACTCACCTGGATTGCCCCTCCCCTTTTGGGCGCGAGTTCTGGAAAGCACGAATCCAAGACCGAGCCGCTTGGGAAGTTCCATATAATCGATGTCATTAGCATTTCGAAAGGGTGGAACAGAATGGCGTTGAGCAAGGCATCATGCACCGGTCGCGGATTGATTCCGGCAATTGGTGGACATGTGCACCGCATGTTCGATGAGGGTGAAGACGACTTGTTTTCGCTGAGCCTTGACGACGTGATGGATGATCGCCCGTGGACCGCCGACGAACTCATGGGCGGCGGGGCTCGCCCGTCAAGCCCCAATCCCGCACTTGCGCCTAAGCCCGCATCTGCGCCGACTCCTGCGCAGTCGCCCGTTTCGACGCCCGCGCCTACACCCACTTCGGCGCCCACACCCGCTCCCCGCCCCGCAAGCGACCCGTCCGAGACGGCGGCATTTCTCGCTGCAGCGACGCAGGGCAAATCGGCCGACAGCACCGTTATGTACAGCGCCCAGCAGTTGCCTGTTCCTGCGGCACGCAAGCCTCCGGTCACAAGGCTCGATGAGCCCGTTGCCCATCAGGTTGCCTACGATTCCTGGGCTGCAGCCGATCTGGATGAGACCTCTACCGGCATGCCGGCGCTCGACGTTCCAGTTAACCCGCTTTTTGCCGCCAACACGAGCGCCGCGGGCTATGAGGGCGGTGCGGCATATTCCGATTATTCCGATGGCTATGCTGACGCCGGTCGCATCGAGACCGAGGATTATGGCACCACATCGAGCGATTATCTCAACGATCCGTACGCTGCCACGCCTGCACCGGAATATGACCCGGAGGCCGCGTCCGCGCCGGCGTATACCAAAAGCACGGGCGAAGAGCGCTTCGCCGATTATTACGCCGAGGAAAAGGCGCTGCGTTTCTCGGAATTTCCGCAGGCAGTCAAGGTTGCCTTTATCGCCATTATCATTGCCCTGCTCGGTGTCATTGCGTTTGAGGGATTCCAGCTGTTCCGCGGCCCCACCCAAGCGGAGTCGGAGACCCAGCAAAAAGAGGACGATAACCAGTACCTGGACATCAACACCCTCAAGGGCGACCCCAACGACAGGGACGATGAGTAGCGAGAGCTGAAGGCGGCCGCAGGATTCCGCATCCAGCACCGGCTTCTAAGTGCTGCTTTGTCATCCAGCTACACTTTTCCGAAGTTTTAAGGTGCCTATTTCGACACTTTTCCGTACTTTTACACGGCTGATTTCGACACTTTTCCGAATGAGAGCCGAATAATCACTTGGGAAACCAACGCCATCCGCGCGTCATTTCGTGGATGGCGTTGGTTTGCTTCCGCGCGCGCTGATAGACTCCACCGTGCCTGCAAGGAGCGGGCACGTTTTATCCAGAGTCGGGGTAGAGAGTTGGCTCCACGATCCCGACGCCAACCGGCCAAGAGGCACGGTGGCCCTGCCAACATCGATGAAAGGAGTCCGTATGGACAATTTTTCCGTGCGCAGTGAGCGCAACTTCCACAACCTGGCAGCCAAGCCAAAACGAATGCATCTTCTGGACGAACCGAGTAGCTATGCCTCGGCCATGGTCAAGAGCAGTCTCTCCCACCAGATGCGCTTTACCGGGCAGAAGCTCGAGGAAGAACTCTGCGCCACTGGCGACCCGCACGTACTGCAGATCAAGCTGCTCGGAGACAACTCGCGCGAGCCGTCTAACTGGAAGCTCTTTGCTGACGGCGCATGCATTGCGGACGGATCCGGCACCTTTGCCCGCGAGTGCTTCTGCGAGGGCGCCGAGGTGTTCCTGGACCTGTGTCGCGACGCCGTACGCACGGCCGAGCCGTACTAGTGGAGCCAGAGGGAGTATGAGCTGTTGAGTGCGGCCCGCGGGATTGCGGGGGCTTAGGCAGACAGGCCAGACAGCTCGTCATACTGGTTGACGCTTCGATTCAAACAGCAGGGCGGGCTCGCGCTTACAGCCCCGCCATGCCAAACCGAATGGCGTTCTCAAAAGGCCTACCCCCTCCGCCTTCAGCTTTAGCAGCAGGTCGCCCAGCTCGGAGCACTTGCTGGAAAGGCGCGTCTGAGCTCGCTCGCCCATCCCCCACCGTTGACGGACCTCCTGGGCGCGCGGGCTCACGCGGTAGTCCCCGTCCATCATCTGCTTGAGCAGCTTGGCGGTCACGCGCGCATCGGCTAGGGCGCTGTGGGCGTGACCCGTCGACTCGTCGAACTCGATGCCAAACCACGTCGCTGCGTCACTCAAAGAGACGCACCCGTGGCTGCTCATGTCCATGATCGAGGTGTAAAACGCCTGCAGGTCGGCCCAGTCCGTAGGAAATGCGGAAAGATCGATGTGCTTTGCTTGACACTCGATCAAAAGCTGTCGACGATCCGCCCCGCTCCAACAGACCACCTGGGCGGAGTAGCGCCCGATCCAATCGCTGAGCCTTTTGATCACCATGTAGAGCGGATCGGCCATCGCGGTGCCCACGGCCGATATCCCTGTGAGCTCGCGGACGGGGAACGCAACGCCTTCGGTAAATTCCGTCTGTACAAACTGCGAGAACTCGCCCATAACGTTGCCGTGGTAATCGAGCTTGACGGTGCCGGCCTCGATAATCTCATTGCACAGTCCACGGCGCTGACGCTGCTTTGGCACCGGCGCAAACTCAAAGTCCAGCACAATCTGGCGCGCAAAGTTCGTCGTATCGATAGCCGAGATACACGGCGTCTTTTCAGCTGACACGGTTAGGGCCTCCCTCCGTTGCTTGCCGCTCGTTTCTCGAACGGTCATATCACAGCAAGTGCAGCTGCCCGTGCGGACACAAAATTGCGCGGCGGCGCCGTTGCGGGTCCTGGAACGCATGTTCCATTTGAGGCTCTGCAGCGCATCCCATTCTGAGCGCCAATTCCGGGACGCAGTTTCCGCTCTAAGCAAAAGGCCCCGGCTCACGATGGAGCTGGGGCCAAAGGCGCAGCTTATACAGTTGATGGCAAGCGCAAACGGCAGTCAGCAATGGTCGTCCGCGCTCTACTCTACCCGCGGTGACGAGCGCGGCTGTACGGCGTATCCACCATGGGCAGATCCGGACGCAGCTTGCCGTCGAATGCGCGATAGGCGTTCTGCACGGCGGGCGCCGTGGGGATCGTTGCAATCTCGCCGATGCCCTTGCCGCCGTATGCCACGGGCAGCAGTTCGTCCTTCTCCACGTAGATGGCGTGGATATCCGGAATCTCGGGCGCACGGAACAGCCCGAGCGTGCCGTACCTTGCCTGGGGCACGCAGTCCTTGAGCGGCCAGTCCTCGGTAAGCGCATAGCCCATACCCATGAGCACGCCGCCTTCGATCTGACCCTGGATGGAGATGGGGTTGACCACCTTGCCGGAATCGTGCGCGGCATAGACCTCGCTTACACGACCGTCATCGTCCAGAATGACCACATGTGTGGCAAAGCCGTAGCAGATGTGGCTCTTGGGGTTGGGAACATCGGCGCCCAGCTTGTCGGTCGGCTCCAGATACACGTAGCCAAACTCGCATCCCTCGAGCGCCTTGATGGTGGCCGCAGGGTCCTGAGGATGCATACCCTGGCCGGCGACGAGTTCCTGTGTGCGCAGCTGGTAGGCGCGACCGTCGTCATACTCGATCTTGACGCCGTCGCCGTGCGCGCTCACCGGGGCGGTAGGCGCAGGCTTGCCGGCCTCGATGCCAACCATGGCGTCGCGCAGCAGGAAGGCGGCGCCGCGCACGGCCTCGCCGGTCACGACTGTCTGGCGCGAACCAGACGTGGTGCCGGAGTCGGGAGCGTTCTCGGTGGAGCACTCGCCGTTGGCGATGCGGCTCAGCGGCAGACCGCATGCCTCGGCAACGTCCTGCAAAAAGACCGTGTTGCAGCCCTGGCCGATGTCGGACGTGGCGGCGTAGACCACGGCGCGGCCACCCTCGACGCGAATCTTGCAGCGGCCGGCATCGGGCAGGCCCACGCCCACGCCGGCGTTCTTCATGGCGCAGGCGATACCGGCGTGTCCGGGATGCGCATAGTAGGCATCCTTGACCTCGAGCAGCGTCTCCTTAAGCGCCGTGGAGCAATCGGCGATCTGGCCGTTGGGCAAAACCTCACCCGGCTCGATGGCGTTTCGGTAACGAATCTCCCACGGGTCCAGGCCAACCTTCTCTGCCAGCAGGTCGATTAGGCTCTCGAGTGCAAACTCGGACTGGCAAACGCCAAAGCCGCGGTACGCGCCGGCGGGCGGGTTGTTGGTGTAGTAGCCAAAGCCGCGAATGTCGGTGTTCTGGTACTTGTAGGGGCCGACGGCATGCGTGCAGGCGCGCTCGAGCACCGGGCCG
This sequence comes from uncultured Collinsella sp., assembly GCA_902475525.1. Taxonomy (GTDB): domain Bacteria; phylum Actinomycetota; class Coriobacteriia; order Coriobacteriales; family Coriobacteriaceae; genus Collinsella. The sequence continues at coordinate 56,091 of CABRZS010000004.1, read as the reverse complement.
CACAGCGACGCGTAGGCGCCGGTATCAAAGTTGATCTCGCAATCCAGACCGGTAAAGATGCCCTCGGCATCGCAGCCCAGCGTAAAGGTGCCGTCCATCGCATGACGCTTGGGATGGAAAGCGAGCGACTCGGCACGCGTGAGCTTGCACTTCACAGGACGCTGGAACTTATATGCGGCGAGCGCGGCCAGGTGCTGGACCGAAACGTCCTCCTTACCACCAAAGCCGCCACCCACGAGCATGGTCTCGACGACCACACGCTCGGGTTCGCTATCCCAGCCAAACATGTGGGCGCACTCTTTGCGCGTATCGTAGGCACCCTGGTCGGTCGACTGCACCTTGACGCCGTTCTTGTACGGGAAGGCGACGGCGCACTCGGGCTCCAAGAAGGCATGCTCGGTAAAGGGCGTGGTAAAGCGCTGCGTCACGGTAAATGCGCTCTCCGCCAACGCCTTGGCGGCGTCGCCGCGCGTCACATGGCGGCTCTGGCACACGTTGTCCTTGAGCTCTACCGTGTTGCCAAAGGCAAAGAAGCTGTCGTGCAGGCGCGGGGCGTCGGCAGCCCTGGCCTCGACAATGTTACGCACGGGCTCCAGCGGCTCGTAATCGATCTTTACGAGCTTCTTGGCCTTCTCGAGCGTCGCCTCGTCCTCGGCGACCACCAGCACGATGGCATCGCCCACGCAGCGGGTGATATCGCCCACCGCGATCATGACGTCCCAGTCCTGGATAAGGTGGCCGACCTGGTTGACCGGCACGTCCTCGGCGCGTAGGATACCCACCACGCCGGGCAGGGCCTCGGCCTTGGAGGTGTCGATGGAGAGCACACGGGCGCGCGGGTACTTGGAGCGCACGGCGCTGGCGTAGGTCAGACCCGGTTGATCGAGCTCGTCGATGTCATCGGGGTATTTGCCCTCGCCGAGCACCTTCTTGCGCACGTCGATACGGAAGGCGCGCTTGCCCACACCGTAGTCGTCGCCGCGCTCCAGGCCCTCGTCGATCCGCTTTTCGCCGCGGAGCACCGCAGCGGCCAGCGAAATGCCCTCGATAATCTTCTTGTAGCCGGTGCAGCGGCAGACGTTGCCGCGGATGGCGTACTTGATCTGCTCCTCGGTGGGCTCGGGGTCCTCGGCGATGAGCGCCGCACCCGCCATGACCATGCCGGGGATGCAAAAACCGCACTGCACGGCACCCACGGCGCCAAAGGCGTACACAAAGGCCTCGCGCACGTCCTGGGGCAGGCCCTCGACGGTCACGATGTTGCGGCCGGCGGCAAGAGCGGTGGTCAGAACGCACGCCTTCACGGCCGCACCGTCCACATGGATGGTGCAGGTGCCGCAGGCGCCCTCGGAGCAGCCGTCCTTGGCGGAGTGGATATGCAGGTCGTCGCGCAAGTAGCGGAGCAGCGGCTTGTTCTGAGTCGTCGTGCGCTCGACGCCGTTAACGGTAAAAGTGAATTCCTGTGCCATGGTGATTCCCTTCTACACGCCGGCGGCGATGCCGGTGCGGTCGTGGATGGCACCGTGCGGGCAGACGACGGCGCACATGCCGCACGACAGGCAGTCCGCGCCGTCGATATGGGCGCAGTTGTCCTCGATACGGATAGCGCCGGCAGGACACTTTTTGGCGCACATGCCGCAACCGATGCAGCTCGTGTCGCAAATCTTGCGCGCAATGGCGCCCTTATCGGTGTTGTTGCAGCGCACCAGGATGTTCTGGTAGCCGGGAACGAAGGCAATCACGCGCTGTGGGCACGCCATGCCGCACAGGCCACAACCCGTGCACTTTGAGCGATCCACGCGGGCGATGCCATCGACCAGTGCAATGGCACCGTGGGGGCAGGCCGTGACGCAGGCGCCACAGCCAATGCAGCCTTCGCTGCAGCGGGCGTCGCCGCCTGCGGAGGCGCAACCGCTTCCGCAGGCAACGTAGGCCACGTTATGTTGAATGGATTTGGCCATAAGAGACTCGCCTATTTCTTAAGAAGATACGGATAGCTGTCGCGCACGGCCTTGATGGTCAGGCGGACGGCCTCGGGAAGGCCGGTGTTGACGGCATCGACCGAGACGGTGCGGACCGTGCCGGCGACGCGGACCTTAAAGTGGTCCTCGTCCACGGCCAGGAAGCCCTCGTTCTCGGAGTTCTCCATGTCCTGCTCGCTCCAGAACAGGGTGAGCTTGTCCTTGTAGGGACGACCCTCCTGGTAGGGGCAGAACACAGCGCAGTTGCCGCACTCGTTGCACATGCCGTCGACATGTACCACCTGATGCTTGGCCAGGCCCGGCACCTTAATAGCAACGTTGGCGCGGTTGGGGCACACGTCGCAGCAGACCTCGCACACCGAGCCGCAGCCCAGGCAGCGGGTCTTGGTGCAGTTGCGCTTATCGCGGCAGAGCGTCCCCTTGCGCTCGTAGCAGGTGTCCTCGCGGCCGGCCTGCTCGTTGCAGTCGGCGTACTTGTTAAAGTCCACGCCAGCGATGGCACGGGCGACCTCGGCGGCATCGGCGATAGCCTCGACCACGGTGGCCGGACCGCGACGGCAGTCACCTGCAGCCCAGACGCCCTCGACGCCGGTGGAGGTGGCGGCAAGGCGGCCGCGACGGTCGTGCTCGACGCCCGCGGCGTCGTACAGGCTGGCATCGATGCCCTCGCCCACGGCGCAGATCACCGTGGTGGCGGGAAGCTCGACGGTCTCGCCCGTGGCGACGGGGCTGCGACGACCGCTTGCATCCGGCTCGCCAAGCTCCATAACATCGCAGGTCAGCACGGCGCCGTTGAGCGCCTTGGGCGCCAGCAGCTCGCAGAACTCAACGCCGTCGGCAAGAGCAAGATCGAGCTCTTCCTCGTCGGCGGGCATCTGCTTCTTGGTACGGCGATACACCAGGCGCACGTTCTTCACGCCAGCCAGGCGCTTGGCCACGCGGGCCGCGTCCATGGCGGTGTTGCCGGCGCCAATGACCACGACGTCCTCGCCCAGCTCGAGCTTCTCGCCCTTCTTGGCGGCCTCGAGGAACTCCAGCACGTCGAGCTCGGCGCCCTCGCCCAGGCCCGCAGAGCCGGGCATCCAGGCACCGGTTGCCACGACCACATCGGTAAAGCCCTGGGCCTTGAGCTCGTCAATGGACTCCACGCGGGCGTTGAGCTGAACCTTGGCGCCAAAGGCCAGGCAGAGCTCGGCATCGTGGGAGATATCGTCGCTGGCGATACGGAACTCGGGGATGACGTGACGGACCACGCCGCCGAGCGAGTCGCGAGCCTCGAAGATGGTGACGGGCACGCCGGCACGCGTCAGGAAGAACGCCGTCGCCAGGCCGGCCGGGCCGCCGCCGATAACGGCAACGTTGCGCTCGCCGTCGTTGGCGATGGCCTGGGCGCGCAGCTTGGGCAGCACGGCGGTCATGGCCTCGCGGGCGGCTTTGAGCTTGCTGGCGCGGATCTGGGCGCCCTCGGGCTCGTAGAATGCACGCTCGCAGGCACGGCCGCAGGGATGCGGGCAGATGGTGCCGGTAATGAACGGCAGGGCGTTACGTTCGATGATAATGTTGAGTGCATCCTCGTAGCGGCCCTCGTCAACAGCCGCCAGGTAGGCGGGAATATCCTGCTGGATGGGGCAGCTCGTGCGGCACGGCGTGGTAAAGCAGTCGGAAAGCGGGCTCTTGCCGGCGACCTTGCGGTCGGGCAGCGGACGCAACGGCTTCTTGTAGAGCGGATTGGTGAGCGAGTCGGTCTGGATCGCAGTCACGGCCTCGAGCGAGACGCCCGCAAACGGCTTGCCATCCAGGTCGGCAAACTCGCCGGCCATCTGGCTAAAGCGCTCGTAGCCACCGGGCTTGAGCACGTCGGTCGCCAGGGTAACGGGCCAAATGCCGGCATCGTACAGGGCGCGGATGTTGTAGACCGTGGCACCGCCGGAGTAGCTGATGCGCAGCTTGCCATCGAACTGCTCGGTAATGCGACGGGCGGCCTCGATGGTCAGCGAGAACAGCGAACGGCCCGACATGTACATCTCGGTGGAGGGCAGCTCGTTCCTCGTCACGTCGACGGGGAACGTGTTGGTCAGCTTGACGCCAAACTCCAGGCCGCGCTCGGCGCACAGGGCAATCAGGCGCTCGAACATGGGCACGGCATCGGCCCACTGCAGGTCCTCGCGGAAGTGCGTGTCATCGAAGACGATGTAGTCAAAGCCCAGCTCGTTCAGGCGCTGGCGGGCAAACTCATAGCCCAGCAGCGTGGGGTTGCACTTGATGTAGGTGTTGAGGCCCTTTTCGGTAATCAGATAGGTCGCGATGCGCTCGATCTCCGCCGGCGGGCAGCCATGCAGCGTGGACTCGGTGATGGAGTTGGACACGCGAGCCGGGATGGACTCGACAAACGCGGCGTCGACATGCTCAAACTTGTCCAGGTTGGCGAGCGCCCATGCGCGGCACTCATTCCAGACGTCAGAGCCGCTGGCGTCCTTCATACCCTCGATGTAGGCGTCGACCTTGGGGCTCTTAATACCCTCGAGGTCATAACCCACGGACATGTTGAAGACAAAGCCGTCCGGGCTGCCCAGACCGTACTCGCGAGCGATCAGGTGGCAGGCGAACCATGCCTTCACGTACTCGGCAAAGGCCTGCGGAACCTCGAGCTCGGTCGACCATTCGCAGTTGTAGCACTCGTCCTGAGCCACAATGCAGGGCTTGTTGACGCACTTGGAGAGCTCCTCGCCGTCCATAACCTGGACGGTCTTGAGCTCAAAGAAGCGGGAACCGGCCACGTAGGATGCCACGATGTTCTGGGCCAGCTGCGTATTGGGACCGGCGGCCGGGCCAAACGGAGTCTCGATTCGCTCGTCAAAAATGGGAAGCGCGCCCTCCTGGTTGGCCGTGACCATCTTGCGCACGCCAAAGATGGCGTCCTGGGTCTTGTGCTCCTCGATGATCCAGTTCATCAGCTGCGAAAACGGGATCGGCCTCATGATGTCGCTCATAGTGAGCTCCTCTCTGTAACGCCCGGCGAGACCGCGCGGCGGGCGCAAATACGGTGTAGCGCTAGCACAAGCGCCGGCGACCCCGCGGAGGTCGCCTATACGCGCGTCGGATGCGGCGAAACATCCGACGCGCGTGAATCTACTTGTAATTAGTACGTGCGATCGTTGAGCGTGCTCCAGAGCTTCTTGGACTCGGCCATGGTCCACGCGTTGATCTTGTCCTCATCAATGCCAACGAACTCGCGATCCTTGTACAGGACGCGGCCGTTGATGATGGTGGTGCGGCAGTTTTTGCCCATCATGCCAAAGAGCATGTGGCCGTCGATGTTCTCCTCGCTCAGCGGCGTAAAGGGCTTGTAGTCCATGACGATGACGTCGGCGGCAGCGCCGGCCTCGAGCACACCGAGCTTGCGATCGAAGTACTTGCTCGCCATCTTGGCGTTGTTCTCGAACAGCATGGTCATGGCCTCGCACCAGCCCACGTTGGGCATGGCGGCGTTGTGGCGCTGAATGATCAGGAAGACCTTGAGGCTCTCGAGCATATCGTGGGTGTAGGCGTCGGTGCCCATGCACACGGGGATGCCGCGGCGGAAGAACTCGAGCACGGGGGCGCAGCCCACGGCGTTGCCCATATTGGATTCGGGGTTGTTGACGAGCCAGGTGCCGGACTCCTTGACGATATCCATCTCGGCGGGCGTCACGTGGATGCAGTGGCCGAGCATGGTGTCGGGACCCAGCAGGTTGTGCTGCAGCAGGCGCTCGACGGGGCTGATGCCACCGCGGTTGAGGCGGGAATCCCACACGTCATTCATGCCCTCGCACACATGGATGTGGAAGCCGGTCAGGCCGTTGTTGGCCTCGGCCATCTTGTCCATGGTCTCGTCCGACAGCGTAAAGGTGGCGTGACCGCCAAACATGGCGGCGATCATGTGGTTGTCGTTATCGCGACGCTCCTTGGCGGCCCACTGGGCAAATTCGGCGTTCTCGGCAATGGCCTGGTCGCATTTTTCCTGGCCGCGGCGATCGGAGACCTCGTAGCACAGGCACGAACGCATGCCCAGCTCCTGAGCGGCGTCCTTAATGGCAAAGAGGCTGCCCGGAATCTCGCAGAAGCTCGCGTGGTGATCGAAGATCGTGGTGACGCCATCGCGGATGGAGTCCAGAATCGTGGCATAGGCGCTGGCCTTGGTGCCGTCGAGCGTCAGGTTGTCGTCGATCTTCCACCACTGCTGCTCAAGATTCTCCAGGAAGTTGGTGGGGTTGCAGCCCTTAATGGCAAGGCCGCGAGCCAGACCCGAGTAGATGTGGGTGTGGCAGTTGATGAGTCCGGGCATGATGAGGTTACCCTGGGCGTCGACGTACTCGGCATCCGGGTACTTGGCCTTGAGCTCGCACTCGGGGCCCACTTCGACGATCGTATCTCCGTCAATGGCGACCGCACCGTTGGGAATGAACGGGGCCTGCGCGTTGCGGGTAAAGACGGAACCGTTAGCGACCAGAAGCATGGATGCTCCCTTCAACATCAGAGGCGGGGTTTGACACCTCTGACATGGCGGAGTGCGAAGCGCCGGCCTACACCGGAAACGGGCCCTCTCCCGTCAACGCTTCACCAAAGGGACAAACCCTTTGAAGTGCGGCTTGGCGCCGCATGACGTCGGCGGACGAGGCGATGCGTCCGCCGACGAATAGCACCGAATTGGTTACTTCTTGCTCTCGGGCAAGACCAGATCCACGGCAGCGTCCTTGGCGGCATCGATGTGCTGAGCCACGACTGGCGTCTGCGGAAGGATCAGGTTAAGGACAATGGCCATGATGGCGGTGGGGGTTACGGCATTGGAGCCGATGACGGTGGACACCCAGGCGGGCATACCCTCGCCGGCAAGGCAACCGCTGGCCATCCAGATACCCAGGCCAAAGACGACGGAGGTACCGACGATGGTGGTAGTGCGCTGCGTGAGGCCCTCGCGGGTGAACATGCGCACGCCGTTCATGGTAATGGTGCCAAAGACGCCGACGGTCGCGCCGCCGATAACGGGCTGCGGGATAGCGGAAAGGACGGCAGAGAGCTGCGGGAACAGACCGGCGATGGCAAAGACGGCTGCGATGATCACAAAGACCCACTTGTTAACGACCTTGTTGGAGCAGATGATGCCCACGTTCTGGCCAAGGGCGCTGGTGGGAAGACCGCCCAGCAGGCCGCCGACCATAGAGGTGAGGCCCTGCGACACGATAGCGCCGGAGAGCTCGCGCTCGGTGGGCATACGGTCGATGGAGCCCAGGCAGGCGGCGGAGACGTCACCGATAACCTGGATAGCAACCATGGGGAACACGACAGCGAGGGTAATGCAGACCTCGGGATCAAACTCGAGCGCGTAGGGCATGAGCTTGGGAAGGGCGAAGACCTGAGCGGTGGCGACGCTGGAGAAGTCGATCATGCCAAAGGGGATGGAGACGATCATGCCAACGATCATGCCAAAGAACACGGATCCCAGCTTGAGCGTGCCCTTGCCAAAGTTGGCGAGCGCAAAGACCACGGCGAAGGTGATAAGAGCGACGCACCAGGCCTGCGGAGTGCCCCACAGCGGCGTACCCATACCGCCGGCCATATACTTGACGGCCGTGGGATACAGCGAAACGCCAATGGAGAAGATGACCGTACCGGTCACGACGGGCGGGAACAGCCACTTGATCTTGCTGTAGGCCAGACCAAAGAGGACCGCGACGGCGCCGCCGACGATCTCGCCGCCCAGCAGCGCACCAAAGCTAAAGCCCGAGGCACCCATGGCCTGCAGAGCCGGCAGGAACGCGAACGAAACACCCATGACGATGGGCAGGCCGCCGCCGATGCGACGGAAGGGAGCGAAGGCCTGAAGGGCCGTATCGATCGCCGAAAGAATGAGCGCGACCTGGATGATGTCGGTGCTCTGCTGGCTATTAAAGCCGTAGACGCCGGCCATGATGACCGCCGGGGTAATGATGCCGGCAAACGATGCCAGTACGTGCTGAAGGGCACACGGGATCATTTCCTTAACGGGAGGCATGCCTTCGCGAGTGAACAGGGCTTCAGTGCCGTTCGTAACCGTCTCCTGGGTCATTTGACCACCAATCCTCGAAGTAGTTGTTTTCGCATCTAACGCTCTATTGTGACGCAGTGCGGGGTTGAGGTTGTGCCTTCGTTGCATATTGTATTAAAGATGATTCTCATTCTCAATAATAATTTTTTGTTATCAGACTATTCTTAAGCTGAGACAATGCATTTCCGCAGGTCAGGAAAGTGTCCGGTCAAAATAACATCTAACTTTTCTTTTGGTCAACCGTTTACCGCCAAAATCCTACCGCTCGTCTGTATTACGCAATGTACCTGCGAATATGCGAGTCAATAGACACCGTGTTACCATGAGAAAAAATTGTTATGAACATTTCCGATTTCACCCAAAGGAGTTGCCCGTGAACGAGACCGTACGCCGCTTTTTGCCGATGGTCGATTTCCTGGAGCAGATACTCGGTAAGAACAGCGAGATCGTGCTGCACGATTTCTCGGATCCCGACCACGCCATCGTCGATATTCGCAACGGCATTGTGAGCGGCCGTAAGGTCGGCGGTCCCGCCACCGATCTGGCGCTCAAGATCATGCACGACCCCAAGTATCGCGACCTGCCGTTTATTACGGGCTACGAGGGCCGCGGCGCCGGAGGCAAGACGCTGGAGTCCGCGACGTTCTTTATCCGCGAGGATGACGAGATCGTCGGTATGCTCTGCGTCAACACCGACCTCTCGACCGTACGCTCCATAAACGCCATGGCGCAGCAGCTCATGGCGTGCTTCGACGCAGCGCCGACGCGCACGGAGCCCGCCCCTATCGAGGTCGAAAGCCTTTCGGAGTCCGCCCAGGAGCTCATCGACCGCAGCATTGCCGAGTTGCTGAGCGCGCGCGGGCTGGATGTAGCGTCGCTTGGTCAGAGCGACCGCGTGGACGTCATTCGCCACCTCAACGGCAACGGGGTGTTCATGCTCAAGGGCGCCGTGGCCTGCGCTGCCACCGCGTTGGGCATCTCGGAGCCCAGCGTGTACCGCTACCTGCAAAAAGTCCGCAAGGAGGGCTAAACGTGATCCCTTGGGGACGAAGGGAAACGGATCATTTTTGTCGCATCGCTTGACAAAAGACCCTGCAGCTCGCACGCGCTGCAGGGTCTTTTTGCATGTCATGTTTAGTTGTTACCAACACCTTAGAGAGCGGCGACAACCTCGATCTCGACCAGACCGCCAGCCGGAAGAGCGGCAACCTGGAAAGCGCTGCGCGCGGGGAACGGGGCCTCGAACTTGGAGGCGTAGATCTCGTTTACGGCAGCGAAGTCGGCAATGTCAGCCAGGTAGACTGTGGTCTTGACGACATCGGCAAAGGTGGCGCCGGCAGCGGTCAGCAGGGCCTCGACATTAGCAAGGGACTGCTTAGCCTGGGCCTCGACACCCTCGGGCAGCTTGCCGGTCGCGGGATCGATGCCCAGCTGGCCGGACAGAAACACCATGTTGCCAGTCTGGATACCGGGGGAATACGGGCCGATGGCTGCGGGTGCGTTATCGGAAGACACGACGGTCTTGCTCATGTTTTTCTCCTTACAAGTAAAAGGGAACGGGAGCGCGGCGTTCACACCGGGAGGCACAGTTCGGTCTGAACACCGCGCTTGATTGGGATAGTACTCAAGGTTTCCGCGCGATGCAAGATTATTATCACGTTGCGAGAATATTTTATCGCCCAACGGTTTCCCCGGACCGCTGAACGGTTCTCATGTGAAGCAGCCAGTCCAAGCTGCTGAAGACTTTATCCCGCTTAGAGCACGGGCATCGCCTGCCGCGACGGCACCACTATACTTTTGAGTATCTGAGCATTTTGAAAGGCAGGATATGACCGCAACCGCCAGTCGAACCACCAACCGCAGACCCGAACTCTTGGCCCCCGCCGGAGGCCCGGAGCCCTTTGCCGCCGCGCTCGCCGCCGGGGCAGACGCCATCTACTGCGGCATGGGCAGCTTCAACGCACGCCGCAAGGCCACCAACTTTACCGACGAGGCCTTTGAGCAGGCCTGCCGCGCCGCGCATCTGGCCGGCTCGCGCGTCTACGTCACGGTCAACATCGTCATCAAGGAATCCGAGATGAGCGATGCGCTGCAGCTCATCCATCGCTGCTCCACGCTGGGCGCCGACGCCTTCATCATCCAGGACTGGGGCCTGTTCTTTGAGGTCAAGCGCACGATGCCCGGCATCGAGACGCATATCTCGACCCAGGCGAACATCCACGACGACCGCGGAACCCTTTGGTGCCGCGAGCAGGGCGCCGACCGCGTGACCCTCTCGCGCGAGCTTTCCATCGACGAGATCGCCGCCATCCACGACGCCGCGCCCGATGTCGACCTCGAGGTCTTTAGCCACGGTGCCATCTGCTTTTGCTACTCTGGCCTGTGTCTGCTTTCGAGCTTTGCCATGGCGGGACGATCGGCCAACCGTGGCATGTGCGCCCAGCCCTGCCGCTTGCCCTACGAGCTGATCGACGAGAACGGTCGCTCGCTCTCCCCTGCCGGTCGCGAGCGCGCGCTGTGCCCGCGTGACACCAACACTTCACAACTTGTTCGCCGCCTGTATGACGCCGGCGCCGCGTCGCTCAAGCTCGAGGGCCGCATGAAGGCGCCCGATTACGTGTATTCCATCGTCGACGTGTATCGTCATCAGATTGATGACATGCTGGCCGGAACCACCGTTGCCAAGGACGAGAAAGACGCCCGCCAGCGCCAGCTCAAGCGCTGCTTTAACCGCGACTTTACGCACGCCTATCAGGACGGCACCTCGGGCGACGAGATGATGAGCTATGAGCGTTCCAACAACCGCGGCCAGATCGTGGGCACGGTGCTGGGCAGCCGCCCGGCCAACCGCGATGTGCGCGGCCTCAAGCCCGACGACCGCCGTCGCCGCGCCGCCATCGCCCGTATTGAGCTGTTTGAGCCCGTGGGCAAGGGCGACCTGCTGGAGCTTCGCCACGATAACGAGTTTGACCAGTTCCTGACCACCATTGCCGCCGATGATGCCGCCGCGGGCGACATCATCGAATGTCGCGTGCCCCGCAGCATGCCCGAGGGCTGCCGCGTCCGCGTGATTCGCAGTCAGCGTGCCATCGACGCCGCCGGCGCCGCGCTCAAGCGCGATGTGCTGCGCCGCCGAGCTGTTGATGTGTCCGTCGTGGCGCGCCTGGGCGAGCCGTTTGCTGTCACACTCACCTGCTGTGACAACCCCGCGCTCACCGCCGCCGCCACGGGCTTTACTGTCGAAGCCGCCAAGACCCGTGCGGTCGAGGCGTCCGATCTGGTTGAGCACGTCGGCCGCATGGGTTCCTCTCCCTTTGAGGCTGCGAGCTTTGAGGTGGCGCTCGATGAGGGCTGTGGCATGGGTTTCTCCGCCGTACATAAGGTGCGCGCCGCCGCTTGCAAGGCGCTGGAAGAGGCCATTCTGGCGCCGTACGCGGAGCGCGCGAAAACGCTCGAGCTGCCGGCGATTGTCACCAGTGATTCCCGCCCCGCGCCCGAGCACTACCGCGACGAGCCGCAGATCTGCGCCACCGTCACCTCGCTCGAGACCGCCGAGGCAGCGCGGGCGGAGGGTGCAACGCGCATCTACATGACCACCGACGCGCTCGATGCGGCCGAGCTCTCCCCCGCCGATACGTTTGAGCAGGACATCGTACCCGTGCTCGATGAGGTCTGCCGCGCCGTTGACCACGTCCGCGTTGACCCATGGGTTGTTGCCGGCGCCACGGTCGCTATTGGCAACATCTCTGAGCTTGCCCTGGCCGCCCAGGTTGGCGCCACGGCCGAGATTCGCTCTTGCCTGCCGGTGCACAACACGCCCTGCATGGAGGCGCTTGCCGAGCGCGGAGCCGGTGCGTTTTGGCTCTCGCCCGAGATCACGCTCGACGAGATTGTCTCGCTCGGCGCCGCCGCGCCCGCGGCTCTAGGCATCACCGTCTTTGGCCGCCCGCGCGTCATGACAAGCGAGCATTGCATTCTGCAGGTTGCCAACGGCTGCATCCACGATTGTGCCAACTGCCGCCTGCGTGCCCGCAAGCTCTCGCTCAAGAATATCGACGGAAAGGTCATGCCCGTCCGCACCGACATCCACGGCCGCTCTCGCCTGTACGACGCCTACCCCATCGACCTCACACCGCAGGTTCCACAGCTGCTCGACGCCGGCGTACGCCGTCTTATGGTCGACGGAACCTTGCTCGAGGCCGATGAGATTGGCCGTGCCGTCGCTCGCGTCCGTCGCGCCGTCGAGGCCGCGCAAGCCGGCCGCAAGCCCGCTGCCCGCCTGCGCGGCGCCACCTCGGGCTGCATGTTTGTGGGAATTAGCTAACCGAAAGGCTTACACGTGAACGAAGAACCTCAAGTCCTCTACTGCGACGCCTGGCTCATGGCCATCGACAAGCCTGCCGGTATGATCGTCCACGGCGATGGCACCGGCGAGCGCACGCTCACCGACTACGCCAGCGACCTGCTGCTGGCGATGGGCGACGGCTTTGCCGCGACCGACATGCAGCCGCTCAACCGCTTGGACCGTGACACCACCGGCGTGGTGCTGTTCTCACTCGACAAGCAGACGCAGCCCGCCTTTGATCAGATGATCATCGACCACGCGTTCGAAAAGCACTACCTGGCGCTGGCCGAGGGCAAGATCGACTGGAACGAAAAGCTCATCGACAAGCCCATCGCCCGCGACCGTCACGACAGTCGAAAGATGCGCGTCGGCGCCAGCGGCAAGCCGTCTCAAACACGCGTAAAGGTGCTCAAGCGTCTTAAGAGCCGTCGAGGCCTGCCCACGCGCTCGTATATTGATGTCGAGCTGCTCACCGGCCGCAAGCATCAGATTCGCGTGCACCTGGCAAGCGAGCATCATCCCCTGGTTGGCGACGACCTGTACGGAACGCCGCGCCCCTGCGGCCTCATGCTCCATGCCCACAGCGTGTCCTTTACGCATCCCGTAACCGGCGAGCACATCCACATCGAAGCCCCCTGCCCCTGGGAGCCCTAAACCACCACAAAGGGGACAAGCACCTTTATGGTGGTTTTGCCGCAATGGCTCAGCCGCGGTCCCAAAACGTCTCGATCTGTAACAGTTAGAACCCATTTTCCGGTCTATCTGTTACAGATCGAGACATTCGAATTCCCTCAAGGGAATAGTCTCAATCTGTAACAGTAACTCGGCAAAATCAGTCCCAGATGTTACAGATTGAGACAAAGGGGCGGCGCGGTTCGTAAGTATCTCGATCTGTAACATCTAGCCTGCTTTTAACGGTCTGGTTGTTACAGATTTAGATAAACCGGTAGACAACAAAAGCGGCAGCGCCCGGGATGGTCGTTGCCGCTTTTCCATTGACCCACCACAAAGGTGCCTGTCCCCTTTGTGGTGGTTTTGGCCTTCCCGTCGCTAGACCGTGATGACGTTGTCCATTGCCCGGTACTTGGCGGGGACCTCGCCTGCGGTAATAATCGTTGCTTCGCGGAAGTCCGCGAACTTGACGGGCGCCACCATGCCAAATTTGCTGGCATCCGAGATTACGAAGCGTTTGGCCGTATGGCGCATCGAGATGCGCTTGACCTGTGCCTCCTCGATATCGGGCGTCGTAAAGCCCTGCTCGGCGGCAATGCCGTTGGAACCCCAAAAGCCGCAGTTGAAGTTGTAGCGGTCTAGAGTTGCCAAGGCATCGGGGCCAACGAGCGCCTCGGTCTCGGGTTTGAGCTCGCCGCCCAGCACCACGGTACGCATGCCGCGCAAAGCGAGATGCTGAGCATGGAGCACGGAATCAGTCACATAGGTGACCCCTTCGAGATGCGGAAGATGCTCGATGAGCCTGAGCGTCGTCGAACCCGAATCGATGTACACAAAGCTCTCGGGCTCTACCAGCGCCGCCGCACGGGCGCAGATACGTTCCTTGTCGTCGTTATGGAGATCGCTGCGCTCATTAAGCGTTAGGTCGCGCGTCACGTGCGCGCGCTCAAGGCTCGTCGCCCCACCGTGCACCTTGGCGATACGGTGTGCGCGATTGAGCGTCTGCAGGTCGCGCCGAATGGTAGACGCCGTCACGCCCAGGGCCTCAGCAAGCTCCGGTACGGTAACCGAGCCCGTCTGTTGCACCATCGATACGATTGCGTTGAGCCTATCTTCCGCAAGCATCGCTTACTCCTCCTCGGGGTACACGACTCCCCAGTCGGCGCGAAGCTTGGTCATAAGCTCCATAACATCAGAAGCATAATCCAGCAGCTCGCGCTTGGAGTCGTCGCCGGCAACGGCCTTCTCAAGATCGGCCATCTCGTAGCACAGTGCGTAGGCCTCGGTGCCAGCGTGGACCTCCTCGCGGTAGCCGTCGGCAGTCCACACGATGGTCGCGTGATCGGCACGCGGATATTCGTTGACCTCGATGTAGCACTTGTCAAAGCTGATGACCGAGCGCTTGGGCTGCTTGGAGTGAAGCGTAAGGCTCACGACGCCCAGCTGCTGCTCGGCATTGCGGCAGACGATGCCGCCCGCAACGTCAACGCCAGTCTCACAGGTGTTGCCCAGTGAAACGACCTCAGCGGGCTGGCTGGCCATAAAGAGACGCATGACGGACAGGGCATACACGCCAATATCGAGCATGGCACCGCCAGCAAGGTTGCGGTTGTAGAAGCGATTGGTCAGATCGCCGTACTCCTTGTAGCTGCCAAAGTTGAGCTGAGCGAGATTCATGCGGCCGAACTCACCGACATCCATGCGACGACGCAGCTCCTGATACAAAGGCATGTGGAGCACCGTGGTGGCGTCCATGAGGACGACGTTGTGCTCGTCGGCGATGGCACGCGCCTCGTCGAGCTCAGCGGAATTGAGGGTAATGGCTTTCTCGCAGAGCACGTGCTTGCCGGCTGCCAGGGCAGCGCGCAGATAGGTGATATGCGTGTTGTGCGGCGTGGTGATATAGACGGCGTCGATGCCCGGATCGGCGTAGAGGTCTTCGACTGTGTCATAGACCTTCTCGATGCCATACTGCTCGGCAAAAGTCTGAGCCTTGGACAGCGTGCGGTTGGCGACGCCCGCGAGCTTGCGGCCGGCAAGAGCGAGGGACTGGGCCATCTGGTTGGCGATAACGCCGCACCCGATCACGGCCCAGCGGAGCTCGGGAGCCGTAAAGATGTCGTTAGGGAACGGCTTGTCCTGGACCGAAGCGAATGCTGCTTTGGCGGCTGCCGCGGCGTCGAGTGGAGCCTGCTTGGAATCTGCCATATGTGCCTCCTGGGTCATGGAGCATCTAACATTTCTGCCGTCTCTATATTCGCACAAATTAGCGCGTATGTGCGTACTTTTGCGTATATAACCGCCAAATGGTCATAATACAGCAGCAGACGGCGCTTATACACGCATAGCCACGCAATCCTACGCACACAAATACGCACAAATGCGCACTAATCATTACTCAGAGACGGGGAATTCTGCTTAGAACTCGAAAGACAGGATGATCCGCTTCGCCTCGTCGCTCATGACGCGCTGCAGCTCTAAGGACCGTCCCAAACTGCCGACAGAAAAGGAACGTCCCAAACTGCAGACAGAAAAAGAACGTCCCCAGGCGCCGGCATTTCAAGAGCACTCATTTAAGTCTGTCCCCAATGAGTGCAATCACTCATGTAAGTCTGTCCCCAATGAGTGGGAGCAATCAGAGACTCTTTGCGAGGGAGGCCGGACGTGGCCTTCCTCGTTTTTATTCATGGACTTTAGTCCGTGCCGCGCGGCACGCGCGGCATAGAAAGCCACCCGCTCAGCGGGTGGAGGCCAATTTCCGCTACGCGACAAAAACCTTCCCCCTAGCATGAGGATTGTTCAGGTCATCATACTAGGGGGAAGGTGATTGCCGTGGCCCAGAAAGCCAACAGCCTCGCGTACACGAAATGGCTGTGCAAGTACCGCATCGCACCGAGGTCAAGCTCATCGCCGCCATCGTCGAGAAGCACCCCAAGGTGCGCTTTGCCGCGAGCCGCACCTCGGCCCACGCCGACCTCTACGACCGCATGGAGCAGGCCCTGTGCGAGCGCGTGGCCAACGCGGTGGAGGTCGTCCGCTCCGACATCAGCCCCGCGCTTCTTGTCCACACCGGTCCAAACCTCGTGGGTGTGGCGGTCCAGGGACTCTAGCGGAGGCGGGGCGTCCTGCCCCAAAAACAAATGCAAAAGACGAGCACTTCTTGCCGCTCAATTGGCAAGAAGCGCTCGTCTTTTCTTAACGCGTTGTATGGCGGAGAGAGCGCAAGTTACGCGAGCGCCCTTCTTGCCAGCTCGGCCGCGCCGAGGATTCCTTGGTCGCCGCCGCAGCCCGGGGCGCAGATGTAGCTCTCCATGTCCTTAAGCTCGGCGGTCTGGATGTAGCCACCCAGATATTCGAGGGTCTTCTTGTGGACGATGCCGTAGAGCTGCTCCTGGTGCATCACGCCGCCGCCGAGGACGATGCGGCGAGGCGAGTACATGAGCACGAGGTTCGCGCACATCTGCCCCAGATAATCCCCCTCGAGCGCCCACACCTCATCGTTGTCCGCGAGCTCGGCCGCGGGCTTTCCCCAGCGCGCGGCGATGGCGGGGCCGGAGGCGAGCCCCTCGAGACAGCTCGCGTGGCTCGGGCAGACGCAGCGTCCCTCCTCGGTGGGACGGGTCCTTACCAGCATGTGACCGGCCTCGGGGTGCAGCATGCCGTGAAGGAGTCTGCCCGCGCACATGACGCCCGCGCCCACGCCGGTGCCGATGGTCACGTAGACGGCGTCCTCGAGCCCCTTGCAGCAGCCGAAGACCACTTCGCCGAGGCAGGCAACGTTCACGTCCGTGTCGTAGGCCACCGGAATCCCGAGGGCGTCGGCGAACGCGGCGCGAAGACCATGGCCTCGCCACGCGAGCTTGGGCGTCTGGAGGATGGAGCCGTAGCGCTCGTCGTTGGGGTCGACGCAGGTCGGGCCGAAGGCGCCGATGCCCAACGCGTCCACATCGCGGGCGGTGAACCACTCGATCATCTGCGGGACGGTCTCGGCGGGCGTAAGCGTCGGGGTCTCCATACGGTCGAGGACCTCGCCGTCGCCGGACACCACGGCACAGACCATCTTGGTCCCGCCGGCTTCGAGGGCGCCGAGCCTCATTTGCTTTTCGCTCATGTGATCCTCCTTACAAAGGGACGCCCGCAGTCATGGTCAACCGCGGGCGCCCATAACGTTGGCTTGTTTCGAGGCGACCCTACCTGGGCACGCGGTCCTGCCTTGCGGCAAACGGGGCGAGCACGGCGTGCGGCTCGCTTTGGTACCAGTAGGCGACGGTGGAGATGTCGTCCTCGCGCTCGTAGAGCTTGATGTCGTCGTTGCCGAGGTCCTGGAACGTCACGCGCAGGTCCTCCTTGAACGAGATCGGGTCGGGAAGGTGCCACCTGTAGAGGCCGTGCCTGGGCAGCGCGTCGTCGTTAGTCGCGAGCATCGGATTCGGGTTCGGCTTGCCCGCGCTGAAGCGGTCGCGCGTGGCGTCGCGCGTCGAGCGGTACGGGTAGCCGGCGAACAGCGTGTTGAAGCACTGTGCCTCGGGCAGCGCGTGGGGCGGCCTGTCGAGGAAGGCCCAGGCACCGCCGAAGTAGTCCTCGGCTCCCGTCGAGGTGACCGTGGGGAACTCCTCGTCGCCGTCGAGGAAGAACTTCATCTCGCCCTCGCCCCACCAATAGCGCTCCAGGGCGCACAGGGCCATGTAGGTGCCGACGTAGTAGCCCTTGCCGCGCACGCCGTCGAGCACGGTGTAGTCGACGCCCCTGCGGGTGCTGCGCTCGCGGTTAAAGCGGGCGTGGAAGTACATGGCGTCGTCCGGCACGTCGGTGAGCGCGTAGTTGAACGTGTAGAAGATGTACTTAATGAACCCGGGGTGCTCGCTCGTAAGCGTGACCTTGGCGTGCTTCCTGAAGGGCATCTCGAAGTAGCAGTTCATGCCGCCCGTCGGGTTCACGCAGATGGGCATCGAGTTGACGATGGCGCGCTCACCGAAGCCGTTGCAGAAGAAGTCGCCGACAGGGCACTCGACCGAGGGGGTCTCCTCGTCGTCCCAGTAGAAGCGCAGCACGAGGTCACGCATGACGAAGCTGCCGGCGGCGGTCTTGTCGGGGACGGTCATCCAGATGTGGCGGATGATGCCGGGTCCCTCGATGTCCGCGAGCGTGATGGTCTCGCCGGACTCAAGGGGCACGCAGCACGAGCCCTTGCGGCCGACGCCGAGGTGGCTGGCCGACATGGCGGCGCGGCCCTTCTCGCCCGTGATGTTCTCGGGGGTGATGGCGCGGCTTTCCTCACCGCCGTGCATCCACACGTCCTTAAGGAACTCTCTCATCGTCGACCTCCTCTATTCGTCGTCGTCGCACTCGGCGGAACTGGCACCGTTCACGTAGATGATCTGCTGGCGCGCCTCGTTGACGAGGGCGTCGAAGTCGAGTTTCTCGTCGGGGCGCGCGAGCGCGACCGTCATGGCGAGCGGGAGGTTGACACCCGCGATCACGTGGATCCGGTCGGAGGCGAAGCGGGAAAAGCGCTGGTTCACGCTGCCGCCGTACGCGTCGGTGAGGACGACGACCTCGTCAGTGCCCGAAAGAGCCGCCTCGACCGCCGCGTCGAGCCCCTCGCCGTTGTCGTTCACGTAGGCGCACACGGCGTTGACGGCGTCGCCCTTACCCGTAAGGAACTCGAGGGTGTCCTTGAAGCCCTGGGCGAGAAGGGAATGGCTCGCCACAACTATCTTTCTCATTGATTCACCAATCTCTTGGGTCGAAGCTAGGCGAGGATGCCGGCGGCGGAGGCGACCATCGCGAGGACGATCACCACGAGGATGAGGGCCGTCATGCTCGCGTTCTTCTTGGTAAGAAGGTAATACGCGCTTCCCGTGATGGCGGCGGGGATCATGGCAGGCAGGATCTTGTCGAGCAGCGGCTGAATCTCCATCGCGACGTCGCCGAAGCTGAAGCTAATCGGGCAGGTGACGCCGATGACCGAGGCGATGAGGCAGCCGACCACGGTGAGGCCGAGCACGGAGGCGGCGGCAGTGAGGTTGGGAAGCTTCTCGCTGAAGTCGGTGACGAGCTTCACGCCCTGCTTGTAGCCGAACTCGAGGGCGTGCATGCGGACCCAGAAGATGGCCAGGATGAGCGCGAACCAGATGCCGGCTCCCACGGGGTTGCCCTCGATGGCCATGTAGGCGGCGATGGAGCCCATGATGGTCGGGATCATGGTCATGAGCAGGGAGTCGCCGACGCCGGCGAGCGGTCCCATGGTGCCGATCTTCAGGTCTTGGACGGCGTCCGCCGCCGCTAGGCCGTCGCGCTCCTCCATGGCCACGCAGGCGCCAAGGATGATGGCGGCGAGCCAAGGCTGGGTGTTGTAGTAGCGGAAGTGGTTGTTGAGCGCTTGCTTATAGTCCTCGTCGTTCGTGTAGATCTTCCTCAGGACCGGCGAGAGGGCGTAGGCGACTGAGGCGCCCTGCTGGGTCTGGTAGTTGAAGGTGCACACGCTCATGAGCCAGCGCCAGTTCGCGTTGCGCAGGTCCTTCTTGGTGACCTTGTAGCCGGAGGGCTTGCCCTCGGCGACGGCGGTGATGTTCTCGTTTTCCATGGTTACTCATCCTCTCCGATGAAGGCGTCTGCGGAAGCGTGGGCGGCGAGCTCGGTGTCCCTCTCGGCACGCTGGTAGAACGCAATCGCGAGGGCAACGCCGACGATGGCGGCGCCGATGATGGGCACGTTCAGGAAGGCCGAGAGGAAGAAGCCGGCGAGCAGGTACTGGAAGTACTTGGCGGTTGGCATGTAGCGGAGCAGCATGGCGATACCGACGGCCGGGAGCATCTTGCCGGCGAGGGTGAGGCCGGAGAGGAACCACTGGGGCATGACCTCGAGGAGCCAGTTGACGGCGGGCTGGCCGAGCGTCACGGAGACAAAGACGGGCAGGGCGGCGCACAGGCCGAAGAGCGCGGGGCAGACCCACAGGATGGCGTTCATCTGATTGAACTTACCCTCGTTGCAGAACTTCTGGGACTTCTCGACGACAAAGCCGTTGAGGATCTTGGCGACGACGTCGAGCTGGATGCCGAGCATGCCGACCGGCAGGCCGATGGCGAGGCCCGTGTCGGAGCCCAGGGTCACGCCGTAGGCGGTGGCGATGATGGCCATCGTGCCGTAGTCGGGAATGGAGGAGCCGCCGAAGCCCGCGACGCCGAGCTGCATGAGCTGAATGGTGCCGCCGATGACAAGGCCGGTCTTCCAGTCGCCCATGACGACTCCGGTGATGAGGCCCCAGAAAACGGCGTAATTGACGAAGATCATCGGGATGCCGTAGTAGTCCACGTGCTTGATGAAGGCCAGCAGGGTCAAAAGGACGACCTGCAGGATAGTGAAGTTGACCATATTTCCCCCTTAGATGAGGTCTGCGACGGAGACGGGCTTGTCGGCGGGCACGAACTGGGCCGTCACCTTGACGCCACGGGCGATGAGCGCCTTGTAGCTCTGGACGTTCTCGGCGGAGGCGTAGGCGCGCTGGGTGAGCTGGATGCCGTCCTCCTTGACGAGCGAGCCGCCGACGACCAGCGACGGGAGCTCGACGCCCGACTCGACCAGGCGAAGCATCGTCTCGGGCTCCTTGGCGATGACGAAGACCTTCTCGCGGTCGTACTTGCCCGCGGCGAAGTTCTTGAGCGCGGTCTGCTCGGAGATGATCGAAACGGCCATGCCCGCGGGGCGCGCCATCCTCATGGTGGACTTCAGGACCTCGTCGCCGGCGACCTTGTCGTCGATGACCATGACTCGGGTCGCGCCCGACACCGGGGCCCACTGCGTCACGATGATGCCGTGAAGCAGGCGATTGTCGATTCGTGCCATAACAACACTCATGTTTGCTCCTATCAAATGAAGTTTTGCGTTCGGTACTGCCTCGGCGCTATCCGGATTCGCGCCGGGCAAGGGGTTATCGGATTATTGAGGACGCGCGGTCAGCTTGCGGCGGCGCGGGGAAGGTCACTCGTCGAGCAGGAGGTCCGAGGAGCCGAGGCGCTCTTCTCGCGCCGGGGCGGCGCTCACGCTTATGTAGTCGAAGACATATGCGATCTCGCTTACGGGAACCTCTACGCGATAGCGCGTCGAGATGCTCGAGAAGCTCTGCCTGAAGGACTCGATGAAATCGGCGCGTTCCTCCTCGAAGCGGTCCTGGCCAACGTAGGTCTCAATGGGGTTTCTGGTAACAAGGCGCTCGACGAGACAGCAGAGGTGAACGTAGAGCCCAATGATGGCGTTGCTGCCGATCTTCTCGCCTGTCCTGCGCTGAAGCTCGTGCACGGCGCTCTCGATCTCATGGAATAGCCGCTCCGGGTCGAGGATGGTGATGGAGCGGATGACGTTCTGCAGCGTCATGTTCGAGAGCAGCTTCTCGTGGAAAGAAGAGAGCTCGGAAGCGTCAAGCCACCTGCCGAACACGGCATCAACCTTAGAGGCGGACGCCGTCGACATGATGTCCTCGAGGGCGACGAAGGGGACGGAGGCGACCCCGGGGTCTCCCGTGCCGATGACGGCGCAGACGCGGTGCTCGGAGAAAACGGCGTCGTTCGACCCGTTCGCGACGAGCTGCTTGAAGGGCCTCGTGAGCAGGCGCGCGCCTATGGTGCGCGGGAGGCTCTGCGAGACGAGCTGGCGTATCCTCTCCGCGGCGTCGACCCCGGACTCGGAGCAGAAGACGATGGCGTCCTCACGGTTGACGCGCTCGATCACCTTGCAGTGCGTCACGCACGCGGCGGTCGCATCGCCAAGAACCTCGGCGATGGACTTGCCGCCGAGCAGCCCGACCCCGATCTCGAGCGCAAGACCGGTAGAGACGTTGTTCACCACGCCGATAGTGGAGTCGGTAACGTTCTCGAGGGCCTTATAGGCCTCCTCCAAGGAGCCCATGTCGACGAGGAACACGACCCCGGTGCAGTAGGAATGGCGGTCGACGAGGCGCTGGAGCGGACCGACGATGTCCTTCAGCTGCTGGTCGTAGGGCATGTCGACAGCCTCGTACACATGCATGCCGAGCATACGGTTCGCCGCGTCGGCGATGCTCGTCGCCGTTGAGTAGCCGTGGGACAAGATGACGCAGAGCGTACGAAGGGCCTTCGCATCGCGAGACTCCGATGCGACGCACAGCGTCAGAAGCGTCTTCGTGAAGTGATCGAGCGAGATTCCCAGCGCCCCTTCCACGTCTGCGGCGACCTGATCGGAGACACTCGAGGCAAACGGCAATTCGGAGGTCACGGCACCGAGGAGATGGGAGATTTGCTCCGCACAGGCAGACTTTCGCTTAGCCAGGCCGATACCCGGCCACAACTGCAGGCAAATCTCCTGGGCCAGTAGAAAAGCGACCTTCCTCGAAAGCTCGATGCCATAAGAAGAGCCTGCGTCGGCAAGGACCGCGCCCACGACGCGCTCGAAGGCGCGCGACCTCGAGGAGGCGACGCCGTGGTCGAAGATCAAGTGATCCTCAACGCCGCGCACAGCGGAGACAGCTTGCGAGACAAGCTCGGAGACAGAGAGCTCCCCGGCGCAGAATCGCTCATCGAGGGAGCACAGGGCATCGAGCGCCTGCTCGACCGGCCCTGTGCTCTCGGCGGCATCCAGAGACGCGTCGATCAGAACGCCATCGTCGGGCTGTTGATCGATCTGCGCGGAGGAGAGGAGCCCGCTGGGAAGAAGATACGGGCGAACGACGACGTAGTCGCCCTCGCGATTGAGGAACGCTTTGGCGCAGCAGTTCGTCACGCAGGCGCGCAAGCCGGCGATGTTATCGGAAAAGTCCGCGTTCACGAGGCAACGGTATGCGCCGCGGCTGATCTTCACATCAGAACCGATTCGGCACCCCTCGCTGCGCAGGAAGCTCAAGATGAGATCCTCGCGCTCCTCGGGGGTCCGCTCCTTGAGTGAGGGGACGCGGGCACAGATGGGCATTTTGCTGTAGGCCGAGGAAACCTTCAGGTCATCGGCGGAAAGCGTCGTCGAAAGAACGAGGCGAGCGCGCGGCGCATCCTGGGAGGCATCGAGCCCGAGGGCCGTCGCAAGGCAGTGCTCCATCGCAGAGGGAGAGAGTGCCTCGATGCCGTTGACAAAGACCACACCCCCGCGCGCTTTCGCGATCGACTCGTCAAGAAGCCCGTTGAACGAGGCGGCGTCCGGGACCCCGGCGCAGTCGATGCGCACATAGGAGGAGTCGCGGGACAGCAAGCCCTGGTTCTTGCCGTACTCGTACACAAGGCGAGAAAGGAAAGACTTACCGACACCCACGCCGCCGCTCAAGAGGATGGGCAGGCCAAACGGAGGGTACTGAACCGCAGCCTTGCACTGCTCGACAACGGAGCTGAGGCTCATGTCGAAGCCCACGGCACGCGCGAAGTCGCGGTGATCGGCGATTCCCGTCGCCTGGATGAGGTCGGCGAGCGAGGCGTACTCGCTTGCAGAGAGCTTTACCTGAAAACGCTTCTGGAACGCGCGGCGATGAAAATAACGGACAGGCCTGCCCGCCACCTTAACCACAAGACCGGCGCGAACAAGGTCGTTGAGGTACTGGCTCGCCAGGCTCCTGGAGATGATGAGCGTCTCGGCGATGTCGGAGGTGGACAGACGGGCAAGGTCGTCGAGCGAGACGGCAGAGGTGAGGGCCTCGAGATGCTCGAGAATCCTGTCCCTCATGTCGACGGGTTTCTTTGCCAAGCTGTCCTGTGTGGTCTTGTCCATGACTTCTTACCTCCTCGTACAAGGAGTATAAGGGGAGAACAGAGAACGGAAGGGGGCGCGTGGGGGAATCAACAGCTCCGAGGAAAAGTCCACCACTTGAGGGGCAGAAAACAACGGCCATTGAACATTCAGGGCCGACGCTCAACACTTCGGCTCGACACTTCGCTTTGGAAAGGGCCCGGCGCGCCGGGGTCCCAACATAAAGAAGGGCCCCGGCGCGCAGGGCCTAAAGCTTAACCATGCGCGCGGCGATGCGGGCGCAGTCGCAGGCGGCCTTCTTCTCGAAAGTGTTGTAGTCACGACCCGGCCCTCGGCGCAGGGCTTGTCGCTGATGGCGCGCACGACGACGAGGGGCACGCCGTTGAGATAAGCGGCCTGCGCGATGGTGCAGCCCTCCATCTCGCAGCACAGGTCGCCGAAGGTCGCGAGGATTCGCTCCTTCTGTTCCGCGGGCGAGACGAACTGGTCGCCGGAGACGACGCGGCCCTTAAGGACCTTAATGTCGGGGGCGACGGCGGCCGCGGCGGCGCACGCCGCCAGCAAGGGCCGGAACGGATCGCGCAAGATCAAGGCGTCGCCCGGGAGGTCGGGCGTTACCGTCAGCCGGCGCCGCGTCTGCCGCATCATGAGGGAGAACGGCCTGGCCGGCGCATACGGCAGGAAGAGGTTCAAGGTGCACCCCGGGGCGGTCAACGAGGCCGACGTGTCGAACGTCGTCGCGCGCGGCTTCGGCGGCAGGGCGCCGTGCACCCATATATGCAGCGACTTGGTCTGCGTGCGCGTCGGGGCGTCGTGGAACTACGTCTGCCTGCTCGTCGACCTCTGCAACGGGGAGATCGTCGGCCACTCCGAAGGACCGAGGAGGGACGCGCGAGCTCCGAGCCAAGCTCTTGGATTACGTGCACTGGTACAACAACTTCAGGATCCACTCGACGCTGGGCTACATGTCGCCGGTCGAGTTCAGGGAGGCGGGGCCGTCCCTCCCGGAATCGTCCAAATAAGTGTTGCCAATCCATAGCCAATCCAGCCATCATCTTCGCGAAGGCGGACGTCAGGAAAAGATCGGCTTGAGCTCGGTCGGACGCGGTCTGTGGGGCATCATTCAGGCTCAGGGGGTCTCCTTGTCTTCTTCGGTCGCAACCTGAATGATAGGGACGGCCCCTTCTCTCTTTCCCCTTCGTTTTCGACGCGTCACCCTCTCGGCGGGCTTAAGGCCCGCGCTCGCGGGTGCAGGGGCTACGCCCAAACCCCAAAAACGTAACGCCGTGCTCGAAGCGTTTCCGGACGTCAGCGTAATCTCAAATCCCGTTCGTCAACTCATGGGCAAGCCACCTGAGACTACTCATTTCTCCTACTGGCAATGAAGACCTGCGACCTGCAGTTTTGCAAACTGCTTGAAAGCCACCTGCGTTGATTCACTTCCTATTGCAGCTGGCGGCTTGCACGCGAAAAGGCATTTAAGTTTCAAAACGGGCGTTTTCGGCGCTATCGAGCCTCCAAAGGCATCCCGCCGCGCCCTTTGGGACAAAAACAAAAACTCAAAGCCCTGAGTTCGAAAATAGTTTTTGGAGTTGTCCCGACTTTTGTCCCCGAAGCCGACGAAACGCGACAGGGTGTCACCTGGCGACACTCGATTCGAGACGGCACCGAAAACTGGATGCAACCGGAATGACAGGACGGCAGAACCGAAGCCATCGAGTGGGGATAGAAAAAGGCCCGGGTGCCATGGCATCCGGGCCTTTGCTAGCAACTTGATGTTGCGGGCAGCTTAGAACTTGTGGCCGCACTTCTTGCAGACGCGCAGCTTGTTCTTGCCGTCCTTCTCGTGACCGACGCGGGTAACCTTACCGCACTCGGGGCAAACGAGATTGACGTTGGAGGCGTCGATGGGAGCCTCCTGCGAAACGATGCCGCCCTGCTGGTTGGCAGCGTTGGGCTTGACGGCCTTCTTGACGACCGAAACGCCCTCGACAACGACCTTGTTCTCGGCGGGGAGAGCACGCAGGACAACGCCCTGCTTGCCGCGATCCTTACCAGAGAGAACCTGGACCTTATCGCCCTTCTTGATATACATATATCTCCCCTAACTACAGGGTCTCGGGAGCGAGCGAGACGATCTTCATGTACTTCTTGTCACGAAGCTCGCGAGCGACGGGCCCGAAGATACGGGTGCCGACGGGCGAACCATCGTTGTTGATGACAACGCAGGCGTTCTCATCAAAGCGAATGTAGGAGCCATCCTTGCGGCGGATCTCCTTAACGGTGCGAACGACGACGCAACGGACAACGTCCTTCTTCTTGACGTTGGCGCCAGGGGTAGCCTCCTGGACAGCACCGATGAACACATCGCCGATGCCTGCATAACGACGCTTGGAACCGCCAAGCACCTTGATGCAGCGAATCTTGCGAGCGCCGGAGTTGTCGGCGACGTTCAGCATGGTTTGCATCTGAATCATGGTAGATGTTCCTCCGAACTAAGAACCGAAGAGAGGTGCGCAGCCTTTATACGGCCCGTGGTATGCAAGCCAGGCATACGCACATCTTCGGAAACGTACAAGTCGTAAGAGCGACTGCTTATTTAGCGCGCTCGACGACCTCGATGAGGCGCCAACGCTTCATCTTGGACATAGGACGGGTCTCCATAACGCGGACGGTATCGCCCACGCCAGCCGTGCACTCCTCGTCGTGAGCGTGCAGCTTCTTGGAGCTGGTCATCATCTTGCCGTACTTGGGGTGACGCTTGCGCTCGGTGATGGTGACAACAATGGTCTTGGCACCGGAGACGGAGGTAACGACACCCGTACGGACCTTACGCGAGTTACGCGAATCAGTCATGTTCTCTCCTTAGGTCCTACTCGGCGACAGCGGACTTCTCCGCTGCGATCTCGCGGGCGCGCTGCTCCGTGAGGACGCGAGCGATGTCCTTCTTCACGGTGTTGACGCGAGCGGTGTTGTCCAGCTGGCTGGTGGCCATCTGGAAACGAAGGTTAAAGAGCTCGGCGCGCATTTCCTTCAGCTTCTCAACGAGCTGAGCGTCCGAGAGCTCACGAATCTCTGCGGGCTTCATTAGTTCTCCTCCTTGGCGGCGGCGGCGTCCTCAGCAGCCCACTTGGCCTCGAGAGCGGCCTCCTCAGCCATCTCCTTCTCGATGCGCTGCTCAGCGTTCTTGGCAGCAACAATCTTGGTCTTGATGGGAAGCTTGTGCTGTGCAAGACGCAGAGCCTCGCGAGCGACCTCCTCGGGCACGCCCTTGACCTCGAACATGATGCGGCCGGGCTTGACGACGGCCACCCACTCCTCGGGATTACCCTTACCAGAACCCATGCGAGTCTCGGCAGGCTTCTTGGTGATGGGCTTATCGGGGAAGATCGTGATGTAGACACGACCGCCACGCTTCATGTAGCGGGTCATGGCAATACGAGCGGCCTCGATCTGACGGTTGGTGATCCAATGGGCCTCGAGAGCCTGGATACCAAACTCGCCGAAATGCAGCTCGGTATTACCCTTGGCCTGGCCCTTCATGGAGCCACGCTGCACCTTGCGGTGAAGAATACGCTTAGGGGCAAGCACTACTGACCCCTCCTCTCGGAGTTACGACGACGAGGACGGGAAGAGCCCTCGAGTGCAGGGTTGGGAACAGGCTGGCCCGGGAGCTTCTCGCCCAGGTAGATCCAGACCTTCACGCCGCAAGCGCCCATGGTGGTGCTGGCGACAGCCGTGCCGTAGTCGATCTTGGCACGGAGGGTGTGCAGAGGCACGCGACCCTCGCGGTACCACTCACGACGGCCCATCTCGGCACCGCCGAGACGACCGGAGCACTGGATACGGATGCCCTTAGCGCCGGCCTTGCGGGCGGACTGGACAGCCTTGCGCATAGCGCGACGGAAGGCAACGCGGCCCTCGAGCTGCTCGGCGATAGACTGAGCAACGAGGTTGGCGTCGAGCTCGGGGCGCTTGATCTCGACAACGTCGACGGAGAGCTGGCCCTTGGAGACGCCAGCGACCTTCTCGAGCTCGGTGCGGAGGGTATCGATCTCGGCACCCTTCTTACCGATGACAACGCCGGGGCGAGCGGTGAGGATGATGACCTTCACCTTGTCGCCAGCGCGCTCGATCTCGACGCGGGAGACAGCTGCGCGGGAAAGACGCTTCTCGAGGTACTTGCGGATCTCGAGATCGTTACCGAGGGTCTTAGCGTAATCCTTCTCTGCGAACCAGCGGGAGCGCCAGTTCTCGGTGATGCCAAGACGGAAGCCGGTGGGGTAGACTTTCTGACCCATACAGCTTTACGCCTCCTTTCGAGGAGCAACGACGACGGTGATGTGGGAAGTACGCTTCAGAATGCGAGAAGCGGAACCCTTGGCGCGGGGACGGATGCGCTTAAGCGTCGGACCCTCGTCAACATAGGCAGCGGCGACAACCAGGTTGTCGGCACGCAGACCGTTGTTGTTCTCGGCGTTCGCAACGGCGGAACGGAGAACCTTCTCGACATCCACGGCGACGGCGCGGTCGCAGAAGTGGAGGATGTCGAAGGCCTGAGCGACAGGCTTGCGGCGGATCAGATCGACCACCAGGCGGGCCTTGCTGGGGGAAACACGCACGTACTTAGCGACGGCGCGAACCTCGGTGGCCTCAGTTTCAATAGACTTAGTTGCCATTTACGGTTAACCCCCTATTTGGCCTTGTGGCCACGGAACGTACGAGTCGGCGCGAACTCGCCGAGCTTGTGACCAACCATGGACTCGGTAACATACACGGGCACATGCTTGCGGCCGTCGTGGACGGCGATGGTGTGACCAACCATCTCGGGGAAGATGGTGGACGCGCGGGACCAGGTCTTCACGACGTCCTTCTTGCCAGCCTCGTTCATCGCGGTGATACGCGAGAGAAGGCGAGTCTCCACGAACGGGCCCTTTTTGAGACTTCTGCTCATAAGTGCTTTCTCCTAAAACTCGGTATCCGAAATTACTTCTTACGGCGACGAATGATGTGCTGGTTCGAGACCTTCTTCTTCTTGCGCGTACGAAGGCCCTTCGTCGGCTTACCCCAGGGGGTAACAGAGGGACGACCAGAGGTGTGGTTCTTGCCCTCGCCACCGCCGTGCGGGTGGTCGACAGGGTTCATGACGGTACCGCGGACGGTCGGGCGCACGTTCATGTGACGCTTACGGCCGGCCTTGCCGATGACGATGTTGGCGTGATCGGCGTTGCCGACCTCACCGACGGTGGCGCGGCAGGTAACGAGGATGCGGCGCATCTCGGAGGAAGGCATACGGACGATAGCGTACTTGCCCTCCTTACCCATCAGCTGGCAGGAGTTACCGGCGGAACGAGCGATAGCAGCGCCCTTACCCGGCTGGAACTCGACAGCGTGGATGAGCGTACCGACGGGGATGTCGGCGAGGGGCAGAGCGTTGCCCGGCTTGATGTCGGCGTCAGAACCGGACATGATGGTCTGACCGACCTCGAGGCCCTTGGGGGCCAGGATGTAGCGCTTCTCACCGTCAGCGTAGTGCAGCAGAGCGATGCGAGCGGAACGGTTCGGATCGTACTCGATCGTGGCAACCTTGGCGGGCACGCCGTCCTTGTTGCGCTTGAAGTCGATCACGCGGTAACGACGCTTCACGCCGCCGCCCTGGTGGCGGGTGGTGATGCGGCCGTTGTTGTTACGACCGGCCTTCTTGGGCAGGGGCTCGAGAAGAGACTTCTCGGGCTTGGTGCAGGTGATCTCAGAGAAATCGGAGATCGTCTGCCAACGCCTACCAGCGGAGGTCGGCTTAAGGTGCTTTACAGCCATTACAATCCCTTTCAATAGGAATCCGTTAGCCATCGCAGACAGGGATTCGAGGTTCTGCCTCGGGTGCGATGACACCGGACGTATACACGGTTCCGGGCGTGTCCATTTTATACGCCCAAAACCTTGAGCTCCCGCCTCCCCTATTTGGGAGGCATGAGCTCACTCAACAGCAGCGAGTCTTAGGCCTGGTTGCCAAAGACCTCGATGGTGTCGCCCTCGGCCAGCGTGACGATGGCCTTCTTCCAAGAACGGGTCTTGCCGGCGACATAGCGCACGCGCTTGGTCTTGGGCTTGACCGTCAGGGTGTTCACGCGAACGACCTTGACGCCGAAGATCTCCTCGACAGCGTCCTTGATCTGATACTTGTTAGCATCCTTGGCGACCTCGAACGTGTACTTGTTCAGCTCCATGCCGGAGAAGGAACGCTCGGACACGATCGGACGGATGATGATCTCGTGGGCGGTCATTTATGCAAGCACCTCCCCGAAGTGAGCGGCGATGTCAGCGGGCATCAGCACAGCGTTGTTGTTGACGAGATCGTAGGTGTTGGCCTCGTCGGCAGTGATGATGAACGTCTTGGGAATGTTGCGGAACGACAGGTAGGCGTTGACGTCCTCATCGCGAACGATGATGGTCAGACGCTTGCCCTCAAGGCCGAGAGCCTTGAGCATGGCGACGGCAGCCTTGGTGGAAGGCTTCTCGAAGCCGTAGTCGTCGACGAGCACGAGCTCGCCATCGGCCAGCTTGGCGGACAGCGCGGAGCGCATAGCCAGCTTGACCTCCTTGTTGTTCATACGCTTAGCGTAGGAACGGGGCTTGGGGGCGAAGACAACGCCACCGTGACGCCACTGGGCAGCACGGATGGAACCCTGGCGGGCACGGCCGGTGCCCTTCTGACGCCAAGGCTTCTTGCCGCCACCGGAAACCTCAGAGCGACCCTTAGCAGACTGGGTGCCCTGACGCCAAGAGGCCATCTGGCACTTGACGATGTGGTGCATAACGTGGATGTTCGGCTCGATGCCGTACACCTCAGCGGCGAGCTCGGCCTCGGCGACCTTCTTGCCCTCGCTGTTCTTTACTTCAAACTTTGCCATTTAAGTGTTCTCCTTGGTATGACGCTGGGCTAAATGGGCTGGGCCCTTAGGCCATACGGATGGCGACGAGACCATTCTTGGCACCCGGGACAGCGCCCTTGACCAAGATGAGGTTCTGCTCGGCATCGATGCGGACAACGGAAAGGTTCTTGACGGTAACGCGCTCGTTACCCATGTGACCGGCCATCTTGACGCCCTTGAGGACGCGCGCAGGATAGGCGCACTGACCGATAGAACCGGGGTGACGCTGGAAGTGAGAACCATGCGTCATAGGACCGCGGCGCTGACCCCAGCGCTTGATGCGACCCTGGAAGCCCTTACCCTTGGAGGTACCGATGACATCGACCTTCTCGACATCAGCGAAATCAGCGACGGTGACGACCTCGCCGACCTTGTGCTCCTCGCCGTTCTCGACGCGGACCTCACGAAGGAAGCGGACAGGCTCGACGCCAGCCTTGGCGAAGTGACCAGCCATGGGCTTGTTCACGTTCTTGGCCTTGATGTCGCCGAAACCGATCTGGACGGCGTCATAGCCGTCGGTTGCCTGAGTTTTAACCTGCGAGACAGCGCAGGGGCCAGCCTGGATGACCGTGACGGGAACGACGTTATCGTCCTCGTCCCAAACCTGGGTCATGCCAATCTTGCGGCCGAGAATCATGCTGATCAAGATATGATCCCAACTCTCGCGTGGTCTTGGGACAATGCGTACACCACCGAGCGTACGCCCCTAGAGGACCACTACTTACACGACGTGCTCCCCAGCCTTGTATTTCGCCCGGACTACCTGACAACCCTATTAAGCAGGCATTTTGTCCAGCCAGAATACTCCCCTGGTTTCACACAGCTGTTTAGTATACACGGCTGCGGGCGTATCCATCGAGATTCATATTTCACTCACATTGTTTACGCAGGTAAAGTGCGTGGATGGCTCCCGAGCACGGCGGAGGGCCGGAGAAATATATTAAGGTCCCTGCTCTACAGTCCTGCGCAAGACGGAGAGCACATTAAGTGCTCTCCTTTGCGTGCGGAACTCGCGATGACCTTAATATATTTCTCCGGCCCTCCGCCGTGCTCGGGAGACGACACGTTGATGTCTGCTTAACTCTGCTCGCTCAGGCTAATGACTTTGTTGGGGGTCCACTATTTGCTGGAGGGTGAACTTGCATTGCATTGGCTCGCCCTCTACTTGTGGCTCCGCCTCATCAAAATCGAAAATCATAATGGCGCAGTTGGGGAGTTTTGTTGGGAGCTCGAAGCCCTCTGGGGCTGCAGCCTTGATGAATTGGCGGCTGGCGCTGCCGTGGCTTACTGCTAGGAGGGTTTCGATGCCCTCGGCGCCCATGAGATTGGTGAGGGTGCCCACCATGCGCTCCTGCAGGGCATGGCTTCCTTCTCCGCCAAATGGGATCAGGTCCTCGCCGGGGTCCCAGACGTCGGTGGGTAGGGCGTCGTGGGGGCCTTCTTCGAAGGTGCCGTAGCTGCGCTCGATGATGCCTTCGCAGGGCTCGACTGCTGTGTCCGGGCCGAGGAGCTCGCATGCGACGAGCTGAGCCGTGTCCATGGCTCGGCCTAAGAGCGAAGAGACCACTTTGTCGGGGACGACGCCGTGGGCTTTGAGCCATGCGGCTGCCATTCCCGCTTGCTTGCGGCCCAGATCGGTCAACGGAGAATCGCAGCGGCCCTGGACGAGCTTTTTAACGTTGAATTCTGTCTGACCGTGGCGGAGTAGATATAGACGCTTCATGCTCTCCCCTTCTGTATAACTTGCTTTGCTGGCACAGCCCTACTCGTGGGTATGGCCTACGTAGTCTTCGTCGATCGTGATCTTGGCGACCGACTTGGGATATTCCGATTCGACCCGTTTCGCCAGCGCGCGCTTCAGGTCCTCGGCGCTCATCGCCAAATCCGAGGGACGTACGCAGTCAAAGATCACGTTGGTATGCGTGGGGCCCGGAACACAGCGTAGGTCGTGGATCGAGAGGCGGCTATCAATCTCTTGAGCCATAGCGTTGATGCGCAGACGCATGCTCGCCACCTTTGGATCGTCGGTCACGATGGGGTCGTAATGGAGCGTGACAATCATGCCGTCTTCGTTCCTAAATGCCTGTTCAATGTTGTCGAGCGTGTCGTGACTTTCCAGCGGGCTGGCCTCAGCCGCCATCTCGGCGTGGGCACTTGCGAACTTTCTGCCTGGGCCGTAGTCGTGAACCATCAAATCGTGAACGCCCAAAACGCCGGGGTAGCTCATGATTTTGTCTCGAATGTGCTTGACCAGCTTAGGATCGGGCGCCTGGCCCAAAAGCGGGCTCACCGTATCCTGGATGAGTTCAAAGCCGCTCCAGCCAATATAGGCGCCAACGGCAAGGCCGACCCATGCATCTAGATTGATATGCGTCACCTGCGAAACAATCGCGCACGCCAACACGGCGCCCGTGGCTAGAACATCGTTCTTGGAATCCTGCGCGGTCGCATGCAGCGTCTCGGACTCAATGCGATCGCCGAGTTTTTGGTTGAGGGCCGCCATCCAAAGCTTTACGACCATCGAAAGCGCAAGGACTGCCACCAGGGCAAGCGAGAACTCGACAGGTTCGGGGTGGACGACGCGCTCAACCGAGGACTTGATAAGCTCAAGGCCGATCAGTAGCACGAGCGCCGCCACGACCAGACCCGAGAGATACTCGTAGCGGCCATGGCCGTAAGGATGCTCGGGGTCTGCCGGCTTGCCCGCCAGCTTAAAGCCAAGCACGCTCACGATGTTCGAGCTGGCATCAGACAGGTTGTTCATAGCGTCCGCCACGATTGAAACCGATCCCGACAGCACGCCAATTGCACCCTTCGCAGCGCATAGTGCCACATTGGCGAGAATACACACCATGCCCGTCAACGTTCCCACGCGTGCACGGTCGCCCTGCGCACGACGAACAATCCACTCGACCATCTGCATCCGCCCCCACGGTACTACCTATATATCTATTGCTCAAACGGATTGTAGTGTAGCCACTTTGTCCCCCAGATACAAAAAGGCCGCAACCCACACGGGCCACGGCCTTGGAATGCGACATGCGGGACCGTCCCTTTGTCGCACAGGTTTATGCGCTTGCCTCGGCCACGCTCTTCGAGGTTTCGGGCAAATCGGCTCCGTCCCCCGTCACCTGCTCCTTCGCCGGCACCACGCCAAAGCAGTAGCTCAGCGCCGCAGACACCGCAAATGCCGTGCCACCGGCAGCGCAGCACCACAGCAGGTTCGAAATGCCGCCCGTGGCAAAGCCAATGACCATAAGGACATTCGTCATGCCGATGGTATAGGCCGTAACGTGGCCCACGGCCGCAACAAGGCCTCCGACGGCGCCGCCAATGGCCATGCATGTCAGACACCTGCCATATTTAAAGCCGCAGCCGTACAGCGCCGGCTCGCTTACGCCGCCAAGCACGCCCGAGATCGAATAGCCCAGCATGAGCGCCTTCTCGTCCTTATCCACAACGCGGAGCGACGCGCCAAAGGGCATGCCCCAAACGGCGAACGTTGCCATCGTCGCGGCGATCAGGATGCACGAATCCGTTCCCACACTCATAAACTGCGCATAGGCGAGCGATAGGACAACGTTGCTGACACCCGCGATCTTAAGAAACTCCCAGCCCGCGGCAAGCCCCATGAGCGTGAGCAGCGACACGATGCCACCGGAATTGCCAAGCATAAACATAAACTGTCCCAACAGCATGCCCAGATAGCTGCCTGCCGGCGCCGTAACACACAGCGACACCGGAACCATGACAAGCATGGTTGCAAACGGTACAAAAGAAAACGCCACAGCCTGAGGGATAGTGCGCTTAAAGAAACGCTCCACCTGCCATAGCACGGGCACCGAGATGAGAACCGGAATAACAGTCGTCGTGTAATCGTTGACCGGCGCGGGAAGTAGACCATACACGAAAGTCATCGATGCCCCCGTCGTCGATGCGGCATCAACGAGCTTAAGCAGATCGGGCACAATCAATACGCCGCCCAGCATCATGCCCAGCTGCTCCGAGCAACCGAGCTGGCGGGCAGCGGCCCAACCAAGATAGATGGGCAAAAAGTAATAGCCGGCGTTATAGAGCCAACTGTAGAACAGGCGATAGATTTCGGAATCGGCAGACCACAGGCCCAGCATGCCTTCGCCCATAATGACGGCGGCGGTGCGGAACAACGCCGCGCAGACAATAAACGGCAGCGCCGACATCATGCTTTTGGACAGATAGTCCACCACGGCCATGGCGTTTGATGAAACCGTCGTTGTAAACGAGGTGTTAGAAACTTGTGACATGGAACGCCTTTCCCAATGTGACATGCGGGCTGTCCCTTTGTCACATCGTGCGGTACTGACCGATTGCGCGGTACTTTTCGTAGCGGAGGTTTGTGAGGGTCGCGTCGTCGAGCTGCCCAAGCGTATCAAAGGCATCAAATGCCGAGGACATGACGACACCGGCGATCTCCTCATGCGACAGGCCCCTATCGTCGACAATGCCGTCGATGATGCCGAGCGCCAACAGATCGGGGGCCGTGAGCTTAAGCGCCTCAGCGGCCTCATTCGCGCGCTCGGTATCCTTCCACAGGATCGACGCACAGGCCTCGGGGCTCACGACCGAATAGGCCGAGCTTGAGAGCATCAGGATGCGGTCGGCCACGGACAGTGCCAGTGCGCCACCAGAGCCGCCCTCGCCTGTCACCACCGAGACAATCGGCGTCTTAAGGCCGCTCATCTCCATGAGATTCTGGGCAATCGCCTCGCCCTGACCGCGCTCCTCGGCACCGATGCCGCAAAACGCGCCCGAAGTATCAACCAGGCACAGAACCGGCCGACCAAACTTTTCGGCCTGGTGCATCAGGCGACGTGCCTTGCGGTAGCCCTCGGGATGCGCCATGCCAAAGTTGCGGCGCATGCGCTCTTTGGTCGTGGTGCCGCGCCCGATAGCGATAACCGTCACGGGACGTCCGTCTTTCCAGCCAATGCCACCCACCACGGCGGCGTCGTCACCAAAGTAACGGTCGCCGTGCAGCTCCACAAATCCATCCAGGCCCAGCGAGATCATCTCGCCTGCCGTGGCGCGATCTGCCGAGCGGGTCTGCTTGACAATCTCGAGCGCGGTTTTTGGTGCCGCCGAGCGCTTAAACAAGTGTCCCAGCTTTTTGCCGCGGCGACCTGTATGCACGATCTCGTGCGGAGCCCCCAGACCAGGCGCGCGCCCTTCGTGCAGCGCCAGCAGCTCGCCTACCGTGAGCGCAATCTCGCCACGCGGAACAACGGCATCGCAAAAGCCGTGCTCCAGCAAAAACTCGGAGCGCTGGAATCCCTTGGGCAGGCGCTTGTGCATGTTCTGCTCGATCACGCGCGGGCCGGCAAATGCCGTCAGGGCATCGGGCTCGGCCAGGATAATGTCGCCCTCCATGGCAAAGCTCGCGGTTACACCTCCGGTCGTGGGATCGGTGAGCACCGTGATATACAGGCCGCCCGCCTCGCTGTGGCGCCTAACCGCCGCAGAAATCTTGGCCATCTGCATGAGCGAGGTCACGCCCTCCTGCATGCGGGCGCCGCCCGATACGGTAAAGCCGACAACTGGCAATCCCAGCTCGGTCGCACGCTCAAATGTGCGACAGATCTTTTCGCCCACCACGGAGCCCATCGAGCCCATCATAAAGTTGGCGTCCATAAAGAAGAGCGCGGTATCGCAGCCGCGGATTTTACCCCTGCCGCACACGACGGCATCGCGCTCGCCCGAACGCTCGCTCACGCTCTTGAGCTTGTCGGCATAGCCGGGAAACGAGAGGAAGTCCTCTGACGCCAGTTCGGCATCCCACTCCTCAAAGGTACCCGCGTCGACCGTCATGCGCATACGGTCGCGCCCGCTCACGCGAAAATGCTTGCCGCAACGGGGGCACACCTCGAGGTTGTCGTGCAGGCGTGCCTCATCGATCACACGGCGGCACTCCGGGCACTTGATAAACACGTGGCGCGCGGGAAACTCGGCGCATGACTCGGTCATCGGCCCCTCGAGGACGTTGACCGTCTTCGCTTTCCTATTCATCAGCATAGAGATGCCCCATCAGATCGGTGTGATACATGCCCGACAAGAACTCGTCGTTTGCCAGCACGTCGAGCTGAAGCTCGCTGTTTTCGCTCACGCCCTCAATCACGAGCTCGCCTAGGGCCGAGCGCATCTTGCGAATGGCGCCGTCACGCGTGGGCGCACACACGATGAGCTTGCCGAGCATGGAGTCGTAGTACGGCGGAACTTTCGCACCGGTAAACATGGCGGAATCCCAGCGCACGCGCGGGCCACCCGGCACACGCAACGCGGTGACCGTTCCACATGACGGTAGAAAGTCCGGCGTTTCGGCATTGATGCGGCACTCCATGGCGTGGTTGCGGACCGGTACGTCCTCCTGCTCAAAGGGCAGAGGCTGGCCGGCAGCCACGCGCAGCTGCCACTTGACCAGGTCGGTATCGGTCACAAACTCCGTAACCGGATGCTCCACCTGCAAGCGCGTGTTCATTTCCATAAAGTAGAAATTGCCGTCATCTGAGTACAAAAACTCGATGGTGCCAGCGCCCTCATAGCCAACGGCACGAGCCAGGTCGCGCGCGGCCTTGTGCATGCGCGCGCGAATATCATCGCGTCCGTCGAGGCACGGCGCGGGGCTCTCCTCGATCAGCTTTTGGTTGCGGCGCTGCACCGAGCACTCGCGCTCGCCGAGCGAAAACACATGGCCCTGCTTATCGGCCATAATCTGTACCTCAACGTGATGCGCCGGCGCAACGAACTTCTCCATGTAGCACTCGCCGTCGCCAAAAACGGCCTCACCCTCGGCACGCGCCTCGATGAACGCCTTTGCCGCATCTTCCACGCGCTCGACCTTGCGAATACCGCGACCGCCGCCGCCCGCGCGCGCCTTAATAAGCACGGGGCAGCCGATGCGCTCGGCCTCGGCCGTTGCTTCCTCGGGGCTTTTGAGCAAATCGCAGCCCGGCACGATGGGCACGCCCGCAGCAGCGGCCGTTCGGCGTGCGGCGTCCTTGTCGCCCATGCTGTCGATCACCTCGGCCGAAGGACCGACAAACGCCAGACCGAACTTGTCGCAGTCGCGCACGAAGCTCGCCTTCTCGGAAAAGAAGCCATAGCCGGGATGAATTGCCTTAGCTCCCGACTTTACGGCACAGGTGAGCACGGCATCGTCGTTGAGGTAGCTCTCGGCAAGACGCGGGCCGCCGATGCAATACGCCTCGTCGGCAAGCTGCACGTGTAGCGCGTCCGCATCGGCCGTGGAATAAACGGCGACGGTCTTGATGCCCATATCGCGGCACGCGCGGATAACACGGACCGCGACTTCGCCGCGGTTGGCGATGAGCACTTTGTCGAACATGGAGCCTTCCTTAACTTTCGTGCATGAGTGCAAAAGACATATCGGCGCGGCAGCAAACCTCACCGTTGACGCTCGCAGTACCCGTCGCAAAGCGGAACGGCCCGCGCGCACGCGTGATGGAGCACACTAGATCCACCGTGTCGCCCGGGCGCACCGGACGCT
Source organism: uncultured Collinsella sp. (assembly GCA_902475525.1). Classification (GTDB taxonomy): domain Bacteria; phylum Actinomycetota; class Coriobacteriia; order Coriobacteriales; family Coriobacteriaceae; genus Collinsella. The sequence goes on along the minus strand of CABRZS010000004.1, from coordinate 17,855 downwards.
TAAAGCGCACCTTGTCCAGACTCGTGTAGAACGGCGTCGCGCCGCGCGCCTCCTCATCGCCCATCAGCAGCACGCAGCAGTTCTGGGCGAGCATCTCGCACTGAATCACGCCGGGAACGACCGGGTTTCCCGGAAAATGTCCCTGCAAAAAGTACTCGTCGCCTGTAATCGTGATCTTGCCGTGGGCCTCGTCGCCCACCAGCTCGGCTTCGTCGAGCAAAAGCATCGGCTCGCGATGCGGTAACAGCTTCTTGAGCTCTTCTTTGTTCATGGATATCACCTATCCGATCCTCATGAGGCAGCTGCCAAACTCCACGAGGTCGCCGTCGGCCACGCAGATCTCGAGCACCTCACCGTCTGCCTCGGCCGTCACCTCGTTGAGAACCTTCATGGCCTCGATGATGCAGAGGGTCTCGCCGGCCTTGACCTTGGAGCCCACGCGCACAAATGGCTCGTCGCCCGGCGCAGGGGCAGCATAGAAGACGCCCACCATGGGAGCAGTCACCTCGGTGCCCTTGGGCTCCGGCGCGGCGGCAGGTGTCTGCGTGGCGGGTTCCGGTGCGGCAGGCGCGACTGTGGGAGCTGCAACTTGAGCGGCCATGGCGCTCGGCATAGGCATGGGCACGGCAACCGGCTGCGCCACACTCGCGCGCTCGAGTTCGACCGCGGTGCCATCGGGCTCCTCAACGCGTACGCGCGTGAGGCCGCGGTCCTCCATCACATCGGCTATCTCGGCAAGTCTTTTGGAATCCATGCTCTAGCTCCTCGTATATCTACGCAGCGCGATGGCGGCGTTGTGCCCGCCAAAGCCCAGGTTGGTCGAAAGCGCCCAGGTAAGGTCGGCGCGAACCGCGCGATTGGGCGTGTAATCAAGATCGCAGGCGGAATCGGGCGTGTGGTAGTTAATGGTCGGCGGCACCACGCCCTGCTCGAGTGCCATGGCGCAGGCCATGACCTCGATGGCCCCCGTGGCACCGATCATGTGCCCCGTCATCGACTTGGTCGACGAGACATGTGCGGCGCGCGCCGCGTCCTCGCCGAGCGCTCGCTTAATGCCCGCCGTCTCGGACGAATCATTAAGCTTGGTCGAGGTGCCGTGGGCATTGATGTAGAGGCCCTCGGAAGGCTTGACGTCGCCCTCGGCCACCGCCAGCGATATCGCGCGGGCAATGCCGGCAGCCTCGGGATCGGGACTCGTGATGTGATAAGCATCATCGGTGTTGCCGTAGCCCACGACCTCGGCATAAATGTGCGCACCGCGCGCCTGCGCATGTTCCATGCTCTCGAGTACCAGCACGCAAGCGCCCTCGCCCATCACAAAGCCGTCGCGGTCTGCATCGAACGGGCGGCAAGCCGTCGCAGGATCGGGGTTGGTGGTCAATGCGCGGCAGGACGTAAAGCCTGCAACGGCATCGGGGATAATGGCCGCCTCGGCGCCGCCCGCGAGGATCGCGTCGGCATAGCCGTGCTTGATGGCGCGGAATGCCTCGCCCACCGCATGGGCCGAGGTCGCGCAAGCAGTCACGACTGGCAGGGTCGGTCCCTTTGCCTTGTGGCGGATCGCGATATTGCCCGAAGCCATGTTGGGGATCATCATCGCAATCATATAGGGCGATGCGCGGCGAGGTCCACGATCGGCGATCGTGTGGACGTTGTCGACGAGCGTCGTCATGCCGCCCACGCCCGAGCCCACGTAGACGCCCAGGCGCTCACGATCGATGGCGCCTTCGACATCAAAGCCCGCATCGTGCATTGCCTCGTCCGAAGCCGCCATCGCAAACTGAACGCAGGGGTCCAGATGCTTGGCGTCACGCTTGCCAAAGTACTCGTTGCCGTCAAAGCCCTTGACTTCGGCCGCCACCTTGACGGTAAACGCATCGGTATCGAAGTGCGTGATCGGGCCGATGCCACAGGTCCCGGCGCACATGGCCGCCCAGGTGGCAAGCGCGGTGTTGCCGAGCGGCGATACGGCACCGATGCCGGTGATTGCAACTCTCTGTTCCATCATGGTCTCCTCATCCAAGCCGTTCTTCGGCCCTGGTTTCTACATCGCCATTCCGCCGTCGACGCGCACGACCTCGCCCGTAATGTAAGCAGCCGCATCGCTCGCTAAAAAGCGCACCACGCCGGCCACTTCCTCGGGACGTGCCATGCGCTTAAGGGGAATCTGTTCCTCGGTTGCCGTACGCACCTTCTCCGAGAGCTTTGCCGTCATATCTGTCTCGACAAACCCGGGGGCGACCGCGTTCACTCGTACGCCGCGGGGCGCAAGCTCGCGCGCCACCGCCTTGGTAAGCCCTATCACGCCCGCCTTGGAAGCAGCGTAGTTGGCTTGCCCGGCATTGCCCATCAGGCCCACGACCGAGCTCATGTTGACGACGCAACCGCCGCGCTGGCGCATAAAGGTCTTGGTGAGCGCGCGCGTCATATTGAATGTTCCCTTGAGATTGACATCGAGCACGCGGTCGAAGGCGTCATCGCCCATGCGCATGAGCAGGCCATCGCGGGTGATGCCGGCGTTGTTGACGAGCGCCCAAATGGAACCAAAGTCGTTGAGGACCGCTTCCACGCACGCGTTGACGGCATAGGGATCGGCCACGTCGCATTGATATGCGCGTGCCGTGGCGCCAACCGCCTCACAGGCTTCGCACGTCTTGCGCGCCGCATCGACGCTGCCGGCATAGACGACGGCGATATCAAAGCCGTCCTCCGCCAGACCGACAGCGCAGGCGCGGCCGATACCCCGCGAGCCGCCCGTGACCAATGCCACGCGACGTGAGTCGTTGCGCTCGAGCGCGCCGTTGTTCAAGTTGCCCATGTCATTCCTTTCGGGTTACAGCCCTGTGGACTATGCGAGCTCGTCGGCAATAGCTGCGACCTGCTCGGCCGTTTCGCACGAATACACGCGAACGTCGCTCAGCGTACGCTTGACCAGGCCCGACAGCGTTTTGCCAGGGCCGACCTCAATAAACGTGTCGATGCCCTGATTCTGCAGAGTATGCAGCGTGTCGACCCAACGAACGACATGACTCACCTGATTGGCCAAGACATCCGATGCCGCTCGCGGGTCCGCCGGATAGGGCGCCGCCGTCATGTTTGCCATGACCGGAATCAGCAGCGGTGACGGCGCGTGGCCGGCTTGGATATACGTCGCCAGCCCCTCAGTCGCCTCGGCCATATAGGGGCTATGAAATGCGCCCGACACCGCGGCTTTCATAGCGCGGCCGCCAGCCTCTTTTACTAGGACGTCGAGCTCCTGCAGCGCCTCGGGCGCTCCGGCAACAACCGTCTGCTGCGGACTGTTGTAGTTGACCGGCCAGCAGTCCTCGCCGGCCTGTTTTGCCAGGTTCTCGACTTGCGCCGCATCGAGCTTGATGACGGCGCGCATGCCGCCCGGATGGCGCTCGGCAGCCGCGGCCATCAGCGCCGCGCGCTCGCACACGAGCTCAAAGCCCGCTCGCGTATCGAACGCCCCCGCAAAGGTGAGCGCGGCGACCTCGCCAAGCGAAAAACCCGCACAGGCGGCAGGTACCACGCCGCGCTCACGCAGGGCGACAGCCGCTGCCAGATCGTGAACGAACACGCACGGCTGCGTGTTCTCGGTCTGCGAGAGTTCCTCCTTGGAGGCGCTTCGGCACTGCTCACTGGTCCCCGGGCGCACCTCGTCGGCAATGGCGAACACCTCGGCGGCGGCCGGCGATGCCTCGATCAGGTCGACGCCCATCGCGGGGTGCTGGGCGCCCTGGCCGGCAAACAGAAACGCTACGCCACCCATGCGCACGCACCCTTCAGGACGTGCTCGGCGCCATCGACCAGGTCGTCAACGATTTCACGTGCACTTTGGCGCTCGTTGACCATGCCGGCAATCTGTCCACACAAAAACGAGCCCTCTTCGTAATTGCCGTCCTTGGCGGCCTTGCGAAGGGCGCCCGTGCCCATGGCCCCGAGCTCCTCGACGCTTACGCCCGCCGCCTCGCTCTTGGCGTAGGCGTTGGTGAAGGGGCTCTTGAGGGCACGCACCGGGTGTCCCGTCGAGCGGCCGGTCGCACGCGTCGAGGTGTCGTTGGCCTTCAGGACCATCTCCTTGTACTGCTCCGATACGGTGCACTCATCTGCGATCAGAAAGCGCGTACCCACCTGCACGCCGGCGGCGCCCAGCATAAAGGCGGCCGCCACGCCGCGGCCATCGGCGATACCGCCAGCCGCAACCACGGGAATATCGACCGCATCGACAACCTGCGGCACCAGTGCCATCGTCGAGGTCTCGCCAATATGGCCGCCTGATTCGGTACCCTCGGCAACCACGGCAGTGGCTCCACGACGCGCCACGAGGCGCGCCAGCGCCACCGAGGCAACGACCGGGATGACCTTGATGCCCGCCTCGTTCCACGCCTTCATGTACTTGGTGGGATTGCCGGCACCCGTCACGACGACCGGCACCCGCTCGTCAATCACGACCCGCGCGACCTCGTCGGCAAACGGGCTCATGAGCATGACGTTGACGCCAAAGGGCTTATCCGTCCTGGCGCGCAGCTCATGAATCTGGTCGCGCAGCCAGTTGGCGTCGGCGTTCATGGCCGCGATAATCCCTAAGCCGCCCGCCTCGGACACTGCGGACGCCAGCGAGGCGTCGGCGATCCAGGCCATACCGCCCTGGAACACGGGCTTTTCGATGCCGAGCAGATCGCAGAGAGGAGTCTTGAGCATCTCTACTTCTCCAATGCCGCCTCGACCGTATCGGCGAACTCGCCGACCGTCTTGGGGTTCTCCTCGGTATCGAGCTGGATGCCAAACTCGTCCTCAACGGCGACGAGGATCTCGACGGTGCCCAGACTGTCGAGACCAATCTCCTCGAGCGTGGACTCGGGCTTCATCTCGACGTCGTCAAGACCGGCGGTCTCGCGGATAACATCGCAAACGCGCTCGAAGGTCTTCTGATCTGCCATGGTAGTTCTCCTTTGTTTGTGCCCTAGGGGCGTTTTAATTTCCTATGTGCGACTACTTCCAACGAAGTAGATAGCCACCTATATCCAGACCGGCGCCAAATCCAACGAGGGTGATGGTGTCGCCCGTGTGAAGTGCACCGGCGTTTGCCAGCCGGTCGAGGGCAAGCGGAATGCATGCGCTCGAAATGTTGCCGGTCTCGCGCAGCGTTCGAACCACGCGCTTGTCTGGCACACCGAGGCGCTTGACCGCCTGACTCAGGATTCGTTCGTTAGCCTGATGGAATACAAAATGGTCGATGTCCTCGACCGAAATGCCCGCATCGCTCGCAAGCTTATGGACCGTGTCGCAAATCGCGTTGACGCCGAACTTGAACACGCGGCGGCCATTCATGGACAGCACGCTCTCGCTATCTGCGGAGGCCTTAAACGGCGAGGTGCCGACCAGACCGGGAACGCACAACGCCTCGACGTCGGGCGCCGTCGAAAGCTCAACGGCAAGGGGGCTGTCTCCCCCAGCCTCAATCACCGCGGCGCCTGCCCCATCGCCAAAGAGCACACAGGTGGCGCGGTCGGTCCAGTCGAGCGCGCGCGTCATCTGCTCGGCGGCAACGACAAGCACATGCTTGGCTCGTCCTCGGGCGATATAGCCCTCGGCAACATCGAGCGCAAATACGAAGCCGGCGCAGGCAGCCGAGACATCGAAGGCAGGGCACGTCGCGCCCAGTCGCTCAGCAACGGCACACGCCTCGGCGGGAACAAGGTGGTCACCCGTCGTCGTCGAGCAGACGATCAGATCCAACTGGCTCGCGTCGATTCCGGACACCTGAAGTGCCCGCTCGCTCGCCGCTACGGCAAGGTCGTCAAGTGACTCGGTGGTGCAGACGTGGCGACTCTTAATACCTGTGCGGGTAAAAATCCACTCATCCGAGGTATCGAGGAACTCGGACAGCTCGTCATTGGAAACACTGCGCTTAGGAAGCGCCGAGCCTGTTCCAAGAATCGTGAAACCCATCACTAACCTCCTTTGAGTTGTTGACGTGTTTACATCGACCAAGAGAGGATAGCGCATTTCAGTCGTTGTTAACGTGTTAACATTAAATTGTCCAAATGCGACAAAGGCTTCACATTGTGTCTCTCTCGACACCATTGCGTTATTCACTTATTCATTAAGGAGGTAGCAGCCGTTATGGATGCCAAATTAACGATAGTCGACGTAACCGGATCGACCAACGATGACCTGCTCGAAGCAGGAAAACAGGGAGCGCCGCACGGCACAGGACTTGCCGCCCGGGCTCAGACAGCAGGACGCGGCCGGCGCGGCCACAAGTGGGATTCAACCGCCGGCAACCTATTGCTTTCGATTGTCCTGCGTCCATGCGTTAATCCTGCGAAGTACTCTGGTCTTGCTGCCGTCAGCGGCCTAGCGGTGCTCGAGGCGCTCGAAAAACAGGGTCTTGCAAACGAGATTGGCCTCAAATGGCCCAACGACCTGGTCGCGCGTGGACGCAAACTCGGCGGCATTCTGGTCGAGGCCGCACGCGATAACGAAGGCAAACCTTTCGCCGTCTGTGGCATTGGTGTCAATGTGAACTATGCGCCCCAAGAGGTGCCCGATGGCGGCCTGCCGGCAATCGGTCTCTCGGACCTTAACGAGAACGTTCCTGCTGTCGACATGCTCCTCGATGAGGTCTATCACGCAGTTATAGACGCTATAGATGCCTGGGCAGAACGCCTCAACGCCATGGAAGAAAACACCGGACCGCTCGCGCCCGTCCACGGCGAATATGTCGCTCACCTCAATTGGATTGGAAAGCACGTTATCGCCCGCTCCCCTGCCGGTGACGAGCTGGCGCGAGGCATCTTTAAAACGGTCGATGGCTTTGGTCGTGCGTGCATCGAAACAGAAGACGGCTTGCGATCCTTCCATTTTGAGGAAGCGTCATTGCGCCCCTTGAGTGAGTAGGTCGCCACAGCCAGCCGCTCGGCAGCCTTACCCGGCGATCCAAACCCATCATGCAAAACAAAAGGGCCCCGCTACCGTAACGGCAGCGGGGCCCTTTAAGCTATGAGCGATATCGCTTAGAGCTTGATGTCGATGTCGACGCCAGCGGGGAGGTCGAGACGCATAAGCGAATCAACGGTGCCCGAGGTGGGGTCGAGGATGTCGATGAGGCGCTTGTGGGTGCGCATCTCGAACTGCTCACGGGAGTCCTTGTTCACGTGCGGCGAGCGGATAACCGTGTACAGGTTGCGCTCGGTGGGCAGGGGGACAGGACCGGAAACGCGAGCGCCGGTCTTCTGAGCGGTCTCGACGATGAGCTTCGCGGACTGATCGACGACCTCGTGATCATAGCCCTTGAGGCGAATGCGGATCTTCTGGGTAGCCAACTTAAACCTCCAAAGAGTGCGAGAGATGTTCTCGCAGGATTACGTAACAGGGAGCTCGAACTTAGGCGTTCTTGCTCATGACCTCGTCCACGATGGACTTGGGCGCGGGCTCATAAGAGTCGAACTGCATCGTGTAGGATGCACGGCCCTGGGTCTGGGAGCGAAGGTCGGTAGCGTAACCGAACATCTCGCCCAGCGGCACCTTGGCGCGGATGAGCTTGCTGTTCTTGCGATCCTCCATGCCCTCGATCTTGCCGCGGCGACCGGAGAGGTTGCCCATGACGTCGCCCATGTACTGCTCGGGGGTCTCGACCTCGACAGCCATGATCGGCTCGAGCAGCTGCGGGTCGGACTTCTTGAGGGCGTCCTTGATAGCCATGGAACCGGCGATCTTGAAGGCGGCCTCGGAGGAGTCGACCTCGTGGTAAGAACCGTCGAACAGGGTGACCTTAACGTCGAGGACCGGGAAGCCGGCGATAACACCGGTGTTCAGGGCCTCCTGGATGCCCTTGTCGATGGACGGGATGTACTCCTTGGGCACGACACCGCCGACGATAGCGTTGACGAACTCGTAGCCGAAGCCCTCCTCCATCTTCTCGAGCTTGATGACGGCGTGGCCGTACTGACCGCGACCGCCGGACTGACGGACGAACTTGCCCTCAGCCTTCTCGACGTCGTGACCAGCGGTCTCGCGGTAGGCAACCTGGGGCTTACCGACGTTAGCGTCAACCTTGAACTCGCGGAGCAGACGGTCGACGATGATCTCGAGGTGCAGCTCGCCCATGCCGGCGATGATGGTCTGGCCGGTCTCGTGGTTGGTGGACACCTGGAAGGTCGGGTCCTCCTCGGCGAGCTTGGTCAGAGCCAGGGACATCTTGTCCTGCTCGGCCTTGGTCTTGGGCTCGATGGCAACGTCAATAACGGGCTTAGCGAACTCGATCTTCTCGAGGACGATCTCCTTGCCCTCGGCGCACAGGGTGTCACCGGTGGTGGAGTTCTTGAAGCCGACGCAAGCGACGATGTCGCCGGCGGCAGCGTCGTCACGGTCGATACGCTCGGCGGCGTTCATCTCGAGGATGCGGCCGAGGCGCTCGCGCTGACCGTTGGAAGCGTTGACCACGTAAGAGCCGGACTCGGCGCGGCCGGAGTAAACGCGGACATAGGTGAGCTTACCGACGAACGGGTCGGTCATGATCTTGAAGACCAGGCCGGAGAAGGGCTCGTCGAAGGAAGGATGACGCTGGATCTCCTCGCCGGTGTCCGGATCGGTACCGGTGACGGCCTCAACGTCGAGCGGGCTGGGCAGGTAGTCGACGACAGCGTCGAGCAGCTCCTGAACGCCCTTGTTCTTGTAGGCGGAGCCCACGAAGACGAGGTTGAGCTCGTTGGCCAGAACGCCCTTGCGCAGAGCAGCCTTGAGCTCCTCGACGGTGAAGTCCTCCTCCATGAGGATCTTCTCCATGAGCTCGTCGTCAAAGCTGGCAGCAGCGTCGAGGAGCTCCTCGCGCTTGGTGGCAGCGATGTCGGCAAACTCAGCCGGGATCTCGTCCATCGGCTCGGGGTAGGTCATGCCCTTCTCGTCGGCCTTGAAGTCCCATGCGGTCATGGTGACCAGGTCGATGACGCCCCAGAAGTTGTCCTCGGCGCCCATCGGGACCTGAGCGGCCACGGCGTTAGCGTCGAGACGATCCTTCATGGTCTCGATAGCGTTGAAGAAGTCAGCGCCCACGCGGTCATACTTGTTGATGAAGGCGATGCGGGGGACGTTGAAGGTAGAAGCCTGACGCCAAACGGTCTCAGACTGGGGCTGGACGCCGGCAACGGCGTCGAAGACGGCGACAGCGCCATCGAGGACGCGCAGGCAGCGCTCGACCTCGGCGGTGAAGTCAACGTGGCCCGGAGTGTCGATGATCTGGATGCGGTAGTCCTTACCGTCCTTGTTCCAGAAGCAGGTGGTAGCAGCGGAGGTAATGGTTACGCCGCGCTCCTGCTCCTGAACCATCCAGTCCATGGTGGCAGCGCCCTCATGGACCTCACCGATCTTGTGGGTCTTACCGGTGTAGTAAAGAATACGCTCGGTCGTGGTGGTCTTACCGGCATCGATGTGGGCCATGATGCCGATGTTACGGGTATCGGAAAGCTTGTACTTAGGCTTAGCCATGTTAGTTCCTTACCTTAACTTACCAACGATAGTGAGAGAACGCGCGGTTGGCCTCGGCCATCTTGAAGACGTCCTCACGCTTCTTGACGGAAGCGCCCAGGCCGTTGGAGGCGTCGAGGATCTCGTTGGCGAGACGCTCGGCCATGGTCTTCTCCTTGCGAGCGCGGGAGAAGTTGACGATCCAGCGGATACCCAGAGCGGTGGAACGACGGGAGTTGACCTCCATCGGGACCTGATAGGTAGCGCCACCGACACGCTTGGGCTTAACCTCGAGCGTGGGCTTGACGTTGTCCATAGCCTTCTTGAAGGTAGCGAGAGCGTCGCCACCCTCGGACTTCTCGGCAACGATCTCGAAAGCGGTGTAAACGATGCGCTCAGCGGTGGCCTTCTTGCCGTCAAGAAGGACCTTGTTGATGAGCTGAGTCACCAGGCGGTTGTTGTAAACGGCGTCAGGCTGAACCTCACGACGATTAGCTGCTGCACGACGCGGCATGTGAAATCTCCTTAAGTGTCTACCGTGCGGCGCTTAGGCGGCACACGGCGAAAGTATCAAAACGTAATCTGGCTTATTTAGCCTTGGGGCGCTTAGCACCGTACTTGGAACGGGCCTGCATACGGTTCTGGACCGGAGCAGCGTCGTAGGCGCCACGGATGACGTGATAACGGACACCAGGGAGGTCACGGACACGACCGCCGCGGACGAGCACGATGGAGTGCTCCTGCAGGTTGTGGCCCTCACCCGGGATGTAAGCAGTAACTTCGATGCCGTTGACAAGGCGAACACGGGCAACCTTACGAAGAGCCGAGTTCGGCTTCTTGGGGCTCGTGGTGAAGACGCGGGTGCACACGCCGCGCTTCTGGGAGTTGTGCTGCAGAGCAGCGTTCTTGGACTTCTTGGGCACGGAACGACGGCCCTGGCGAACCAGCTGGTTAATAGTAGGCAAAGCGTACTCCTTCTCGAATGATTCCAGCTTTCTGTAAAGTGCAACGGCTTGAATCGAGGGGTCAGCATCCCCCTACGAAACACGCAGTTCGATAGGATACGTGGCGTTAGCTGTGCCGTCAACAGACCACGCCGCCGGGCGTATCCCAAAATTGGCACATTTCCGCAAAGCCTACACAAAAGGAATCCCCTCCTGTGCGCGCTGGCGGATCCCCGGCCCGGGCGGCCCGCTGTTTAAGTTTGCTGCTCTACAGTCCTGCGCAAGACGGAAAGCACATTAAGTGCTTTCCTTTGCGTGCGGAACTCGCGACAAACTTAAACAGCGGGCCGCCCGGACCGGGAATCCGACGCGCTCGTCGGGGCAACGTTACCTGCCAAAAAGGGACAGGTTTGTTTTGGTCGGTTTTATCTGCGGAAACGTCGCGCTCCAGCGGTGATCCGCCCTCATCTGTCATAGGGAAATCGGCGGCGCTTTCGGAAGTATGCGGCAAATTCTGGACCTGCCGAGCACGCCGGGGTTTTGCGATAATAAACCCGCAGGTAGAGCGCTTGAGCATATGCGGTGTGGTCGGCCCATCGAGATTTTGCCGCATACTTCCGAAATTCAGGCGAATATCGCTCAAAATAACCGTCCATATAACGCAAAATAGGCCGCTTCCCCTAGTGGGAAGCGGCCTCAAGCCTTACGAGTAGACGATGGTAAAGGGTTCTTCCGTTTGAGTCTCCCCTGTTGATGTGCACCTCGTTCCCTCAAGGGTTACCGATACAACCTGATCGACATTGATGAGCCTTGTCGGAACCCAGATGTTCTCTCCGCTATTGCGTCCCATCGAAACATAGAAGTTGTACGCCCCTGCGTCGTCATCTTCGATAATCTGCTCCGATCCATCCTTGTAGCTGACGGTCAGTTTATGATCAACTGCTTCATAGCCCAGATCATCGATGTGCGTCTGGATGGAAAACGGGCTGATCTCGAGAGGCGAGTCGTCGGAGCGGAGCTCCTTTGTATCGACGTGCGCTCCGACGTTAAACTCTGGCGTCGATACCTCGATCACCTTCGCATCCTCACCTTTGCCCTCCGTCCAACTGATATTCCAGGTGACCGCATGTCGTAAATCTCGATCGCGATTCCAAGATGCAAAGTACATCGTGCCGTTAATGACCGTGTCGCTTGATGTGTCTTTATCAATGGTGCAGCGTGTATCAGCCCATTCCTCGCCGAAGTTCATGCTGGGTGTACTGACGCCCCCTTCTTCTTCACCATAGAGAACAAGTTCGCCAAGCTCTGCCGCCGGCTTGTAGTAGTTAACGCCATTCGGATTGGACAATGTAAACGTCACAGCACCGCAACCGTTCTCGTCGATTGCCATCTCATGAATGTCGAGCGTATAGCCGTTGCCCTCGACGGACAGATTGACCTTCTGGACTGCACCCTCCAGGCTTTGGGGCGCGATACCATCACCAAACTCTCTGGTGTAGGTATATTTCGTCCCCGACGAGCCGCCATTTGTCCAGGTAACGGACTCTCCGTTGCCATGGTTTCCCCAGGCAGAGGCAAAATAACTGGAATTGACAACAGCGTAGGCGACCCCTCCGGTCGCCAGCACTCCGGCAAGACATCCGATTACGGCAACATACAGAGGCTTCGCGTGACCCTTTCGGCGAAGCGGCTCGCCAGCAGCGGCATAAAGAACACGGTCAGCAAGATCGCTATCGGCTTGGACGGACTCGAAGGCCTGCTTGATCTGGTTGGATTTCACGGTCGCCCTCCTCTAGGATGAACTTGAGCTTCGATCTGCCGCGAGCTAAACGCGTTCGAACGGTCGCGGCTGGCACATGCAGTAACTCGGCAATTTCTGAAGTCGAGAAGCCCAGATAGTAATAGAGCACGATAGGAATACGGAATCGCTCCGGAAGTCGCATAACGTCTGACAGGACCGCCTTGGTCTCCTCCTGCGCCGTCGAAAGCGAATCGGCCAGATTCTCAATATCCTCCACGCGCCTCCACGGCTTTCGAAAGAGAGATTTACATTCATTGATCGTGACCCGGATAAGCCATCGACGAAGATGCTCCCAGTTTTCAAATTGCGCGTCGCTTTTGAGCAACTTAAGAAAGACGTCTTGAGCGACATCGTCGGCGTCAGCGCGATCACGCAGATACGTCAATGCGATCCGAAACACGACATCCCGGTGGTCTTCGACCGCCTGTCTAAAAGCTTGTTCTTCCATAATCACCTCCCGGTGACATTAATGGTTCTCGATGAGGCCCTCACCATAGATACGCTCTTGTCGGGCGAAATGTTTCAAATTCAAGCATGAAAAACCGACCAAAATAAACCTGTCCCTTTTTGGCAAGGGATCAACGGAACGCAACAGGTTGAGCATACGCAAGCGAGCGGCCCCCAGAGCGTACAAGGTGGCATGAAAAAGGCAGGGCATTGACCTTTTGGTCATGCCCTGCCTTTTGAATGACAGATTGTAGCTCTGGGGGCCGCGCAGCGACGGAGGTCGCCGCCGTTCGTTAGAACGGCGGAACTAATTACTCCTCGTCGTTGTCCTTGGCCTCTTCGGCGTCGTCGGTGTCCACGAGCTGGTTGAGCAGCTCGTCGAGGGACGCCATGTCCTCGTTGATCGCGCCGTTGGCGGGAGCCTTCTTGTCGTCGATCGGGGCGCCCAGGAGCTCCTCGTCGGCGTCGGCGTGATGCGTCGGAGCGGAGGTACCCAGCAGGATATCGTCCGGACCGTCGGGGCTAAAGACCATCTGCAGCAGCTGCGAGAGGTCTTCCTCGTCGGCAACGTCGTCGTTGTTCTCGAGGATGTAGAGCAGGTCGTGGGCCTCCAGGCCGTCACGGAGCTCCTCGATCGCCTTAGCACCGATACCATCGATGCGCAGCAGATCCTCCTCGGACTTGCCGACCAGGTCGCCGACCGTCTCGATGCCGACCTCGCTGAACTTGTTGGTCCAACGCTGCGACACGCCCAGGTCGTCGAACAGGTACAGGCGAGCCTTCTCGGCGGAGATGGTATGGCCGTTGCGGGTGAACGAACCGTCAGCACCACCGAACTCGTCGTAGCCGGCCCAGTCGAGCTGCTGCGGGAGCTGCTCGTCCAGATCCTTGAGTTCAACCGGAGCCCACTCGGGCAGCGACTTGGCGTTGGGCGAAGCCGGACCGTCGATGTCGACATAGCCGTCGGCCGTGCGATACGTCAACTTGGCGTTGGCATACGGCTTAAGGCCGGTACCAGCAGGGATCTTCTTACCGACGATGACGTTGGACTTAAGGTCGAGCAGGTGGTCGACCTTGCCCTCGATGGCAGCCTCGGTAAGGACGCCAGCGGTACGGATGAACGAAGCGCTCGACAGCCAGGAGTCGATGTTGGACGCGACCTTGAGCGTACCCAGGATGACGGGCTCGGCCACGGGAGCCTGACCGCCCAGACGGGCAACGCGCTCGACCTCGTCGGCGAACTCGTAGCGGTCGACGTACTGACCAAGCAGGTACTTGGAGTCGCCGGGGTTGGTGATCTGAACGCGACGCAGCATCTGACGCGCGAGCACCTCGATGTGCTTGTCGTTCAGGTCGACGCCCTGGCTGGTGTAGACGTCCTTAACGCTCTCGACGAAGGTGTGCATCGTCGACTCGATGTCGGTCAGCTTGCGCAGGTTGCGGAAGTTGACGAAGCCCTTGGTGATCTGGTCGCCGGCGCGAACCTCGCAGCCGTCCTCGATCTCGGGCATGAAGCGCACCGATGCGGGGACGCGACGCTCGTCGAGGACACGGGTGTGATCCTCGGAATCGGTGAGCGTCAGCACGTACTCGGACTTCTCGGGCTTAATCGAGAGGTGGCCGGAGTACGGAGCCAGCTCGGCCTCGCGACCCAGAATCTTCTCGTTGACGTTACCGACGATATCGAACATACGGCTGACCGTAGGCAGACCCTGCGTAATATCGTCGACGCCTGCGACGCCGCCGGAGTGAATGGTACGCATCGTAAGCTGCGTACCGGGCTCGCCGATGGACTGGGCGGCAATAATGCCGACCGCGGTACCGATGGCGACCGGACGACGGGTGGAAAGATCCCAGCCGTAGCACTTCTGGCACACGCCGTACTTGGAGCGGCAGGTGAGCAGTGCGCGAAGCTTGACCTTCTTGAGGCCGGCATCGACCATCTTCTGGATGTCGGCGACCTTCTCGATGTAGCCATCCTGCTCAAAGAGCACGGTGCCATCGGGAGCCACGACGTCCTCAATGAAGCAGCGGCCGACGAGGTCGGTGTTGAGGTCGGTGGTGCCGGGGATGATGAGGTTGTAGGTGACGCCCTCGTGCGTACCGCAGTCCTCCTCGCGGACGATGACGTCCTGGGCCACGTCGACCAGACGACGGGTCAGGTAACCAGAGTCCGAGGTGTGGGATGCGGTATCGACCAGGCCCTTACGGGCGCCGTAGGTCGAAATGAAGTACTCGAGCGGCAGCAGGCCCTCGCGGAAGTTCGCCTTAATGGGAAGGTCGATCGTCTCGCCGGACATGTCTGCCATCAGGCCACGCATGCCGCCGAGCTGACGCAGCTGGGTCTTAGAACCACGGGCGCCGGAGTCGGCCATCATGTAGAGCGGGTTCTCCTCGTCGAACAAGTCGAGCATGAGCGCTGCGACCTTGTCGGTACAAGCGGTCCACTCGTTAACGACTTCGATGTGGCGCTCCGTCTCGTTGATGAAGCCCTCCTCGAAGTACTCGTTGATCTGGTCGACGTTGGCCTGGGCGCGATCGAGCAGCTCCTGCTTCTCGGCAGGGATGAGAGCGTCCCACACCGAGATGGTGAGGCCGGCGCGGGTAGCGTAGTGGAAGCCGGAGTACTTGATGGCGTCGAGGATCGGACCGACCTTGGCCTCGGGGTAACGATCGCAGCAGTCCGCAACCAGCTTGGCCACATCGCCCTTGACCATCTTGTAGTTCATGAACTCGTAGTCTTCGGGCAGGCACTGGCGGTTGAAGATGATGCGGCCGATAGAGGTCTCGAAGCGCGCGGTCTTGTTGCCGGTGACGTCGTAGTCGACGAACTCGTTCTTGCCGTTCTTGACGCGGAAGATACGGGTGCCGTCCTCGTTGATGACATTGGCGTCGGCAGCGGACACGCGGACCTGAATCTTGGCCTGCATGTCGACCTCGGAGCGGCAGTCATAGGCGTGCAGCGCGTCGTCGAAGCTGGCGAACACGTGGTTCTCGCCCGGCAGACCGTCGCGGACCTGGGTCAGGTAGTACACACCAATGATCATGTCCTGCGAGGGGATGTTGACCGGCTTGCCGGATGCCGGCGAGCGCAGGTTGTTCGCAGAGAGCATGAGCACGCGAGCCTCGGCCTGAGCCTGGCTGGACAGCGGCACGTGGACAGACATCTGGTCGCCGTCGAAGTCGGCGTTGAAGGGCGAGCAGACCAGCGGGTGCAGGTGGATAGCCTTGCCCTCGACCAGAACCGGCTCAAAGGCCTGGATAGACAGACGGTGCAGGGTCGGTGCGCGGTTGAGCAGCACGACGCGGCCGTCGATGACCTCTTCGAGGATATCCCACACAAAGGTGGCACCGCGGTCGATAGCGCGCTTGGCGCCCTTGATGTTCTCGACCTTGCCAAGCTCGACCAGGCGCTTCATGACGAAGGGCTTGAAGAGCTCCAGCGCCATGGTCTTGGGCAGACCGCACTGGTGCAGCAGCAGCTTGGGGTCGGTAACGATAACCGAACGGCCGGAGTAGTCGACACGCTTACCCAGCAGGTTCTGGCGGAAACGACCCTGCTTGCCCTTGAGGGCCTCGGCGAGCGACTTGAGCGGGCGACCGCCACGGCCAGAGACCGGGCGACCACGACGGCCGTTGTCGAACAGGGCGTCCACGGACTCCTGGAGCATGCGCTTCTCGTTGTTCACGATGATCGCAGGGGCGTCCAGGTCGAGCAGGCGCTTGAGTCGGTTGTTACGGTTGATCACGCGACGGTACAGGTCGTTGAGGTCGGACGCGGCGAAGCGGCCGCCGTCGAGCTGGACCATCGGGCGCAGATCGGGCGGAATGACCGGGATGACGTCCAGAATCATGTTCGCGGGGCTGTTGCCACCCTTCAGGAAGGCGTCAACGACCTCGAGGCGCTTGACGGCCTTCTCGCGCTTCTGCTTCTGGGAATCCTCGTCAGCGATGATGGCCTTGAGCTTCTCGGCCTCGGAGGGGAGGTCGATGGCAGCGAGCAGGTCGCGGACGGCCTCGGCACCCATACCACCCTTGAAGTACATGGAGTAGTAACGGGTCATCTCGCGGAACAGCGGCTCATCGGAGATGAGGTCGCGCTCGGTGAGCTTCATGAAGGCGTTGAAGGCGTCCGTGCGGAGCTGCTTCTCGTCCTTGCACTCTTCCTCGATGTCGACGATGCCAGAGGCGATCTCCTCGGGGGTCAGCGGCTCCTCGTCGGAGAACTCGTCAAAGTTCTCGGGGTCGCCCTGCTCCTTGAGGGACTCGATCTGGCGGGCGCACTCGGCATCGATCTCTTCCAGATCGGCGGCGAGCTCCTCGCGCAGGTCGTCGGCGTCGGCCTCGCGGGCCTCGTAGTCAACCTCGGTGATGATGTAGCTGGCAAAGTACAGAACCTTCTCGAGGTCCTTGGACTTGATGTCGAGCATACGGCTCATCGGGAAGCTCGTGGGGCTCTTGAAGTACCAGATGTGGGACACGGGAGCGGCGAGCTCGATGTGGCCCATGCGGTCGCGACGCACCTTGGCCGAGGTGACCTCGACGCCGCAGCGCTCGCAGACGATGCCCTTAAAGCGGATGCCCTTGTACTTGCCGCAGGAGCACTCCCAGTCCTTGGCGGGACCGAAGATCTTCTCGCAGAACAGGCCGTCCTTCTCGGGCTTGAGGGTACGGTAATTGATGGTCTCCGGCTTCTTGACCTCACCGTGCGACCAGGAACGGATCTGGTCGGCGGAGGCAAGGGAGATCTTTACCGAGTCAAAATCAGTAGCTTCGAAATCTGCCACAGTCAACTACTCCTTATCAGTGGTCGTGGCGGCGACAGCCTCGGGTGCCTCGGCGGTCTCGGCATCCTCGGCCTCGACGTCGGTGTCAACGCCGGCGAGCGCAGCCAGGTCGTCGAGAGCAGAGGCCTCCTCGGCGGTCACAGGGGCGGAGGCGTCCTCGTCGGCATCGTGCATGGGCTCGATGTCCAGCGCGAGGGAGCGGATCTCCTTGACGAGAACCTTGAAGGACTCGGGGATACCCGGAACCGGGACGTTCTCGCCCTTGACGATGGACTCGTAGGTCTTGACGCGGCCCACGGTATCGTCGGACTTGACGGTCAGGATCTCCTGCAGGACGTTGGAAGCGCCGTAAGCGTACAGTGCCCAAACTTCCATCTCGCCGAAGCGCTGGCCGCCGAACTG
>CABRZS010000003.1:0-143301 GCA_902475525.1 uncultured Collinsella sp. | reverse complement strand
GATTAATGGATGGAAACGGATGTTTTATCGGGACACACATTTTGTCCTATAAGCCTCTCTGGATGGCAAAGCTAGTTTGCAGCGCTAACAACAAAGAGGCCGGGCGTAATGCCCGGCCTAAAATACTCTGGTGGGCCCTCCGGGATTCGAACCCAGAACCCAGGGATTATGAGTCCCCTGCGCTAACCGTTGCGCCAAGAGCCCTTATGAACGGTGAATGCAATTCTAATAAAGGCATCTAAGGCCTAATTTCTTCGCTTCACGTCGTGAAATACTACCATGCACGAGCAAGTCGCACAACGCAAGATCAAGTCCAATGCTAAACAACAACCAATCTAGGCGCGTCGCAGAAAAGACGTGTTTTAGAAAAAGTTAAGGCCATTAATTCAGGGCTCAAACACATTTAACCGCGAAATCAAGCTGATGCCATTTCAAAACACCGCCAGTTTACTACGACTGATCGGCGACTCCCGAGCACCGCGTGTTCCCCGTTTGCAAAACCGCAGGTAGGGAGCCCGAAGGTTGCGTGAAAAGGCGTGCGTGGTCGAACATTCCTGATTCATCGTAGTAAACCGGCATAGTTCTGAGGCGCAGAGGAGGGGCGGTTCGCAATCGGGTCCGATAATGGGACTGGCGGAGCACGGGAAACCCGGTTGAGCGGGCGGGTCGTGTTTCGCCCGTGCCGGCACGGGCGAAAGTTTTTCCAAAATTGCCCTTGCATCGCCGTCGGAGTTCCCGTATAGTACTTCTTCGCACGGGGGCGTAGCTCAGCTGGGAGAGCGCTTGACTGGCAGTCAAGAGGTCAGGGGTTCGATCCCCCTCGTCTCCACCCGAGCATTGAATGAGGCTCCAACGCAAGTTGGGGCCTTTTTTCATATTGGCACACAAGGTCAAAGGCGGCACCATGATCCTCCTGGTCGACAAGATCGAAAAAAGCTTCGGCGCACGCGTCCTCTTTAGCGGCGCGTCCTTCCAGATCAACCCCGGCGAGCGCTTCGCGCTCGTGGGCCCCAACGGCGCTGGCAAAACCACCATGCTCAAAATCATCATGGGCATCGACAGTCCCGACTCCGGCCAGGTCCAGTACGCAAAGGACTGCCAGGTGGGCTACCTAGAGCAGGAAACTAATCTGGAACAAAAGGACACCACCATCCTCGCCGAGGTCATGGCCGCCGCCATGGAAATCCGCCGCATGGGCGAGCGCGCTAACGAGCTGCAGGCCCAAATCACCGAGCTCTCCGAGCAGGGCAAGGACGTCGACGCACTCCTCAACGAGTACGGCCAGGTCCAGGACCGCTTTGAGCACCTGGGCGGCTACGAGCTCGAGAGCAACGCCCGCAAGATCCTGTCCGGCCTGGGCTTTAAGGTCACCGACTTTGAGCGCCCGTGCTCCGAGTTCTCGGGCGGCTGGCAGATGCGTATCGCGCTCGCCAAGCTCTTCCTGCGCCATCCCGACCTGCTGCTTCTGGACGAGCCCACCAACCACCTGGACCTCGAAAGCGTCCAGTGGCTGCGTGGCTTTATCGCCAACTACGACGGCGCCGTCCTCATCGTCAGCCACGACCGCGCCTTTATGGACGCCTGCGTCGACCACGTCGCCGCGCTCGAAAACCGTCGCGTGACCACTTACACCGGCAACTACAGCAGCTACCTCAAGCAGCGCGAGGACAACCTTGAGCAGATGCGCGCCAAGCGCGCCGCCCAGGAGCGCGACATCGCCCACATGCAGGTCTTCGTCGACAAGTTCCGCTACAAGCCCACCAAGGCTGCCCAGGCCCAGGAGCGCATCCGCAAGATCGAGCAGATCAAAAAGGAGCTTGTCATCCTACCCGAGGGCCACAAGCACATCGACTTTAAGTTCTCTGACCCGCCGCGCTCCGGCGACATGGTCGTGGGCCTGGAGGGCGTCTCCAAGTCCTACGGCAACAAGCGCATCTACAGCGACATCGACCTCAAGCTCTACCGCGGCGAGCACGTGGCGCTCGTCGGCCCCAACGGCGCTGGCAAGTCCACGCTCATGAAGATCCTCGCCGGCCTGGAGCCGCCCACCACCGGCACCCGGGACCTGGGCACCAACGTGGGCGTGGCCTACTACGCCCAGCACGCACTCGAGGGCATGACCGAGTCCAATACCGTCCTGCAAGAGATTGACACCGTCACGCCCAAGTGGACCGTGCCACAGCAGCGCAGCCTACTGGGCGCCTTCCTGTTTAGCGACAACGATTCCATCGAGAAGCGGGTTCGCGTCCTCTCCGGCGGCGAAAAAGCGCGTCTGGCCCTGGCCAAGATGCTCGTGGCCCCCGAGGCGCTCCTGTGCCTGGACGAGCCCACCAACCACCTAGACATCGACTCGGTGGACATGCTCGAGAACGCCCTGCAAAACTTCCCCGGCACTATCGTGCTGATCAGCCACGACGAGCACCTGGTGCGCGCCGTGGCCAACCGCGTCATCGACATCCGCGACGGCAAGGTCACGGTCTACGACGGCGACTACGACTACTACCTCTATAAGCGCGAGGACCTCGCAGCCCGCGCCGCCGCGGAGGCGTCCACGGAGAGCGCGCCTGCCGCGGCCAAGTCCACCAAGGCCAGCGCCGCCCAGGGCGACACCCCCGCCGCGGCGCCTAAGCCAGCCGAGGGCAAAAAGACCAAGGAGCAAAAGCGCGCCGAGGCCCAGGCCCGCGCCGCGCTTAACAAAAAGCTCAAGGGCGTGCGCAACCAGCTCAAGAAGATCGAGACCGAGCTCGACAAAAAGCGCGCCCGCTATGACGAGCTTATGGAATTGATGGCAAGCGAAGAGCTTTATGCCGATCAGGACAAGTTCAACGCCGCGCTGGGGGAATATAACGGCCTTAAGCAAGAGCTGCCCAAGCTCGAGGACGAATGGCTGGAGCTTTCCACCCAGATCGAAGAGGAGACCGCGCGTGAACTCTCGTAAGGCCGCTGCCGTGGCGATGAGCATCATTGCCATCGCCTGTCGCATCTGCGGCATCTTTATGAGCGCGATGACCGTGCTGCTGTGCTTTAGCGGCCTCACCGCCAAGCTGCAGATTGTTGGCTTTGTCGTTGAGCTTTCGCGCGCCCTGCCGAGCGCCATCGCCGGCTACGGCGTCATCACGTCGCCCTTTGGCGGTGTGTTCCGCCTGGATTACGCCATCGTTGCCGTTATCCTGTTTGTGGCAGATTACCTGCTCACGCGCGCCTCGCGCCGCGTCCGCTAGGGGAGCGCCATGTCCAGCAGCTACCTCATAAACCTGCTCGCCAGCGCCGTTGCCGTCATCGTGGGCATTGTCATCCACGAGAGCGCGCACGCCGCCGCGGCCTGGGCACTTGGCGACAAGACGGCCCGTTCGCGCGGCCGTGTCTCGCTCAACCCGCTCAACCACATCGACCCGTTTGGCACCATCCTCCTGCCGCTGCTTATGCTCGCCGCCGGCGGCCCGGTGTTCGCCTTTGCCAAGCCGGTGCCCGTCTACCTCAACAACCTTAAGCACCCCAAGCGCGACGAGGTCTTGGTGAGCGCGGCCGCCCCCGCATCGAACATCGCGCTCGCGTTCCTCGCGGCCGCCCTCATGCACGCAGCGTACGGCAACCTCTACGCCAGCATGTCCTTTGGCATGGCGTCCCAGATCATGAACTTCGGCGCCACGTTCATCGTGGTCAACCTGTCGCTCGCGTTTTTTAACCTCATCCCGATCCCGCCGCTCGACGGCTCGTCGATCATCGTGCCGTTCCTTAAAGGCAAGGCGCTCGCCAACTACTACCGCCTGCAGCAATACGCCATGCCGATCCTTATCATCGTGTTGTATCTGCTGCCCATGTGGACCGGCATCGACGTGATCGGCCGGTATTTCGACGTTACCGTGTATCCGCTGGCCGAGTGGCTGCTCAACTTCGCAATCGCCGGCATCTAAGGTAAACTTACAGGTCGACCGTGCAAAACGGTCGCAACATGCACCCAAACCGCGCCGCGAAGGCGCCGTCAAAGGAGGTCGAAGATGTCGTATCGCGTGTCGGCGCAGGTCTACAGCGGACCGTTCGACCTGCTGCTGCAGCTGGTAACCCGCCAAAAAGTAGATATCGGCGCCATCTCCATTAGCGAGGTGGCCGAGCAATACCTTGCCGAGGTCGAGCGCATCGAGGCGCTAGACCTGGACGTGGCGAGCGACTTTTTGCTGGTCGCGGCAACCCTTTTGGACATCAAGGCCGCCTCGCTGGTGCCCCAGGATGCCCCGCGCAACACCGACGAAGATGATGAGGACGACGAAGATCTCGAGGAACTCAGTGCGCTCGACGGCGATGCCCTGCGCGAGGTCCTGATCCAGCGCCTGATCGCCTACAAGCAGTTTAAGGGCGCGGCGGCGGCCCTTGGCGCGCGCATGCAGGCCGAGAGCCGCATGCATCCGCGCGTGGCCGGCCCCGACCCCGAGTTCTTGGGCCTTATGCCCGACTATCTGGCCGGCATCACCCTGCGCGGCCTCGCCGTCATCTGCGCCGACCTGGACGGCAAGCGCCAGACCTTCTTGCTGGAAGCCGAGCACGTAGCACCGCATCGCGTGCCGCTCGACCTGACGGTGGCCTCGGTCGACCGCTTTACCATGGCGCACCAAACCTGCACCTTCCGCGAGCTGCTGGACGGCGACGCCACCACTGAGCAGCTCGTCGTCACCTTCCTGGCCATGTTGGAGCTCGCCAAGCGCGGCTCGCTCACGCTAAGCCAGGACGAGATCTTTGGAACCATTCAAATCAACCGCGTCGAGGGCGCCGAGGCATACGTGCCCGGCGAGGGCCCCGAGCTAACCGAATAGGAGCGGCAACCATGTCAACCCTTTCCACGCTGGAGGCAAACAGCCTCAAAGGTGCCCTCGAGGCGCTGCTGCTGGTGTCGAGCGACCCCGTAAGCGCACCCGCGCTGGCAGGTGCGCTGGATATCGCCCCCGGCGAGTGCGCGTCGCTGTTGGCCGAGCTTAAGGTTGAGTACGAGGAGGCCAATCGCGGCTTTCAGCTACGCGAGGTCGCCGGTGGCTGGCGACTGTTTACGCACCCCGCCTACCACGATGTGGTCGAGGCCTACGTGCTGAGCTGGGACACGCAAAAGCTGTCGCAGGCGGCGCTCGAGACACTGGCCGTCATCGCCTATCACCAGCCCGTCACGCGCGAGGTGGTCAAGGGCATCCGCGGCGTCAACTCCGACGGCGTCATCGCGTCGCTCGTGGACAAGGGCCTGGTGCGCGAGCTCGGTCGCGACCCCGAGCGCGGTCAGGCCATCATCTACGGCACGACCAATGCCTTCTTGGAAAAGTTCGGCCTGCGCTCCACCCGCGACCTGCCCGATCTGGAGCAGTTTGCTCCCGACGAGCAATCGCGCCAGTTTATCCGCGAGCGCCTGAGCGGCCGCAGCATTCAGTCCACGCTCGAGGAGCAGGCTGAGGACCTGGACGAAGAGCGCGAACTGATCGATACCGATGTTGAAGATGTTGAGGCAGTCGAGGACTTGGAAGCCCTAGTCGTCGACGAGACCTCGGAGGATTTGCATGACGAGGACTAACGTAGTAGGGGAGACGCGCACCGCCGGCGCCGCGGGCGCGCCCGCAGCCGACGCCCAGCCCGTCTACCCACACACGATGCGCCTGCAGCGCTTTTTGGCGCGCGCGGGCGTGGCGAGCCGCCGCGGCTCGGAGGATCTGATGACCGCCGGCCGCGTGACCGTCAACGGCCAGGTCGCGACCGAACTGGGCACCAAGGTCGACGTCGACCACGACCATATCGAGGTCGATGGCATGCCCGTCAAGCTTAACCAGGGCGCCGTGTACCTGATGCTCTACAAGCCGACCGGCTACCTCACCACCATGAGCGATCCGCAGGAGCGCCCTTGCGTGGCTGATCTGGTTCCGCGCGACCGATTTCCGGGGCTCTTCCCGGTGGGTCGCCTGGACCGTGACACCACGGGCCTTTTGCTCTTTACCACCGACGGCGACCTGTCGCAGGACCTGCTGCACCCCAGTAAGCACGTCTACAAGACCTATCAGGCGCTCGTTGACGGAGAACTCTCTGACCGCGACCTCACGCCACTCCGTCGCGGCATCGAGCTCGATGACGGCCTGTGCCAACCGGCGATCTGCCGCGTCATTAACGCGCGCGAGGCCGAGGCCGTAGCTCCGCAAGGCGTCAAGCCCGGCACCACCGCCGTGGAGGTCATCATCCGCGAGGGTCGCAAAAACCAGGTCAAACGCATGCTGAGCAAGATCCACCACCCGGTGATCCGCCTGCATCGCTGCAACTTTGCCGGCCTGGAGCTCAAGGACGTGGCCAAGGGCTCGTGGCGCGAGCTCACCGACCGCGAGGTACAGATCCTCAAGTCCGGCGGCATTCCGCCCAAGCAGGCCGCCTCCAAGCGCGCTGCCGCGCCCGCGACCAACACCGCAAGCCGCACGCGCCACCACGGCAGCCACGGCTCCGCGCCCAAGCGCAACACCTACCGCGAGCGCTACACGGGCTAGTCAGTCCGCCAAGCCCCAGCGCTCGCGCATCATACCAGCACGTCAACCACCGAAAGGAAGCATTGCATGATCGTCGCCATCGACGGCCCCGCCGGTTCCGGCAAGTCCACCATCGCCAAAGAGATCGCCCGCCAGCTGGGCTTTAACAAGCTCGACACGGGCGCCATGTATCGTGCCGTCACCTTCGCCGCACTCGACCGCGGCATCGACCTGGACGACGAGGCGGCCATCGACGCCCTCGCCGAGCAGATCGAGATTCGCTTTACCAACGGCACCGGCGAGGACACGCGCCTGACCATCGACGGCCAGGACGCATCGGCTGCCATCCGCACCCCGCAGGTTGACGCCAACGTCTCCAAGGTCTCGGCCTACCCGGGTGTACGCGCCGCCATGCTCATCCATCAGCGCCGTGCCGCCGAGGACCGCGATATCGTGGCCGAGGGTCGCGACATCGGCACCGTTGTATTCCCCAACGCGCAGGTCAAGGTGTTCCTGACCGCCGACCCGCGTGAGCGCGCCCGCCGCCGCGTGCTGCAGCGTCACCAAAACGACGCCCAACCGCTCAGCGCAGAGCAGCTCGAGGCCGAGGTCGACGAGACCCTCGACGCCCTCAAGCAGCGCGATAAACTCGACAGCAGCCGCGAGGTCGCACCGCTCGTGCCCGCCGAGGACGCCGTGCACGTCGACTCCACCGCCCACACCATCGACGAGGTCGTCCACATTATTGAGGACCTCATCAACCAAAGGAGGTAGCCCATGCGCCTGTTTAAGCAGACGCCCGAGGATTACTACAACGCCCCCTACGCCGAGTTCCCGGCGCTCATCCGCGGCACTGTTGTCGTAGTCATGGGCATCCTGTGGGTCTTCTCCAAGCTCATGTGGCGCTGGAAGGTCGAAGACGCCGACCTGCTGTTTGAGCGCCAGGAAGGCCGCGGCAGCGTGGTCATCTGCAACCACACCTCGATGGCCGAGTTGCTGGCCGTGGAGACGGCACTGTTCTTTGGCGGCCGCCACATTCGTCCCATCTTTAAGTCCGAATTTGCCAAGAGCAAGATTGTGCGCTGGGCCTTTAGCCGCGTGGGCGGCATCCCCGTGGAGCGCGGTACTGCCGATATGAAGTGCCTGCGCGCCGCCCAGCATGCGCTGCAGCGCGGCGAGGACGTCCTGATCTTCCCCGAGGGCACGCGCATCCGCTCGCGCGAGATTAAGCCCGAGGTCCATGGTGGCTTTGCGCTCATCGCCCAGATGGGCAAGGCGCCCGTCAACCCACTCGCCATTTGTGGCTGGTCCGACATCACGCCCGCGGGCAAAAAGCTCATGCGCCCCAAAAAGTGCTGGATCCGCGCCGGCAAGTCCATCTCGCTATCCGATGCTCCGGCCGAGCTCAAGCGCAAGGAGCGCCTGGCATGGTTTGAGTCCGAGGCCATGAGTCGCGTCTACGCCATGCGCGACGACCTGTGCGCTGAGCACCCGGGCAGGTTCTAGCCATGGGTGAGAACGTCATGAATACCGCTGCGGCCGCCGCTGAGGAGGTCCTCCCCACCATCGAGATCGCTGCCCACGCGGGCACCTGCTACGGCGTACAGCGCGCGCTCGACATGGCGCTGGCCGCCGCGCCGCAGGCAGGGGAGAGCACTCAGGTCCACACGCTGGGTCCGCTCATCCATAACCCCATCGTGGTGCGCGAGCTCGCCGAGGCAGGCGTTGGTCTGGCAGACACCTTGGACGACGCCGCTTCGGGCACCGTGATCATCCGCGCCCACGGCGTGGTGCCGCAGGTGATCGAGGCCGCTCGCGAGCGTGACCTTATTGTGGTCGACGCCACCTGCCCCTACGTGAAGAAGGTCCATGTGGCGGCCGAGCGCCTGGTGCGCGAGGGCTACCGCGTGATTGTCGTGGGCGAGCCGGGCCACCCCGAGGTCGAGGGCATTCTGGGCCACGCCGGCGATAACGCTCAAGTCGTGAGCTGTGCCGCCGACGTCGACGCGCTGTCGCTCAAGGGCAAGGTGGGCCTGGTTGTGCAGACCACCCAGACCGCGCAGAACCTGGCCGAGGTTGTGGCCTCCATCACCCCACGCGTGCAGGAGCTGCGCGTGATCAACACCATCTGCGCCGCCACGAGCGAGCGCCAGCAGGCCGCCGCCGCACTTGCCAACCGCTGCGACTGCATGGTCGTCGTGGGCGGCAAAAACTCCGGCAACACCCGCCGTCTGGCGCAGATCTGCTCGAGCGCCTGCGAGCACACGCATCACATCGAGGAAGCTTCCGAGCTTGAGGTCGCATGGTTTGCCGACGCGCGCCACATCGGCATCACCGCTGGAGCCTCCACCCCGCAAGAACACATCGAGCGCGCTGTTGAGCGCATCAAGGAGCTTTGCCGCTAATCATGGACCAGACCGTACCCGCATACGCCGCCGAGGTGGCCGATTACGGGCGCAGCCGCGACCCCGAGCCGGGTGAGGGCGCGCTCGTTAAGAACGTGCGTCCCGAATCGCCCGCATGGGATGTGGGTATCGAGCCGGGCATGCGCGTGCTCACGGTCAACGGTGAGGCACTCACCGACATGATCGTGTGGCTCTGGGAGGCCGATGACGACACCGTCGAGCTGGAGGTTTTCGACCCGCGCGACAACACCGTCACCCCCGTGGAGCTCGACCGCTTCCCGGGAGAGGACTGGGGCCTTGAGTTCGATGGCCCCATCTTCGATGGTATGCGCACCTGCGTCAACGCCTGCGTGTTCTGCTTTATGACCATGCTGCCCAAGGGCGGTCGCTCCACGCTCTACATCCGCGACGACGACTACCGCCTGAGCTTTTTACAGGGTAACTTTGTCACGCTCACGAACCTTTCCGACGAGGACGTGCAAAACGTCATCGATCGCAACATGAGCCCCATGAACGTGTCGGTCCATGCCGTGAGCCCCGATGTCCGCCGCCGTATGATGGGCCGCAACGCCCAGCGCGGCATGGACGTGCTCGAGGCCATCATGGCAGCCGGCATCGAAATCCACGCGCAGATCGTGCTGTGCCCCGGCATGAACGACGGCGAAGAACTGCTAAAGACGCTTCGCTTTTGCGAGGATCACGAACAGATCACGAGCCTGGGAATTGTGCCGCTCGGTTTTACCAAGCATCAGAACCGTTTTAGCTGGTCCTACAGCGATAAGCCCGAGCTTGCGCGCGAAACCATTGCCATGATCCGGCCTTTCCAGGACCGTGCCTTCGAGCGCTTTGGCCGCCACACCTTCCAGATGAGCGACGAGTTCTATCTGGACGCCGGCATCGAGCCGCCCGAGGCAGACTTTTACGACGGCTACCCGCAGTACTACGACGGCATCGGCATGATCCGCTCGTATCTGGACGAGACCGACGATGTGATCGCCGCCGATGCCGAGCGCCTGACCCGCGTTCGCGAGGGAATCGCCGCCCGTGGTCAGCGCTTGCTGTGCCTCTCGGGCGCCAGCGCTCGCGATACGGTCGCGCGCTTTGTGGAATCGCCGCACGGCCTCGCCGGCATCGTCACGGCCATTAAAAACCGCTACTTTGGCGGCAACGTGGACGTGACCGGACTCATCGTCGCGAGCGATATCCTGGAGCAGCTGCCGCAAGATCTGTCGGGGGTTATGCTCTTTGTGCCTAAGCTCATGTTCAACGCTGACGGCATGACGCTTGACGAGTATCATCGTGAAGATTTACTCGCAAGCCTTACCAGTCGCGGCGCTGAGGTTCATGTGGTGTCGACCATGCCGCATGAGCTGCTCGATACCCTGGAGCACATCCTTGGCTTTGTGCCTGCCGACTCTACTAATTCCGCTGACCCTACCCATTAAAGGAGAGCAGATGAAACCTATCGTCGCCGTCGTCGGACGCCCCAACGTGGGCAAGTCCACGCTCGTTAACCGCCTGGCCCAGACCTCGGACGCCATCGTCCACGAGTCCCGCGGCGTCACGCGCGACCGCTCGTATCACACGGCCGATTGGAACGGCCGCGAGTTCACCATCGTCGACACGGGTGGCATCGAGCCGCTCAAGAGCGACGACGTCTTTGCCACGTCCATCCGCGACCAGGCACTTGCCGCCGCCGAGGAAGCCGCCGTCATCCTGTTTGTGGTCGACGGCCGCACCGGCGTCACCGAGGAGGACGAGTCGGTCGCCCGCATGCTCAAGCGCTGCGACAAGCCAGTCTTTCTGCTGGTGAACAAGCTCGACAATCCCGATCGCGAGAACGACAACATCTGGGAGTTCTATTCGCTCGGCATCGGTGAGCCCACGCCGCTGTCGGCCCTGCACGGCCACGGCACGGGCGACCTGCTCGACGACATCGTGGCGCTGCTGCCCGAGGAGGAGGACGAAGTCGCCGACGAGTTCCCCGATGCGTTGAACGTGGCCATCATCGGCCGTCCCAACGCCGGTAAGTCCTCGCTGTTCAACCGCATCCTGGGCGCCGACCGCTCCATCGTCTCGAACATCGCCGGCACCACGCGCGATGCCATCGACACCGTCGTCGAGCGCGACGGCAAGCACTACCGCATGGTCGACACCGCGGGCATTCGCAAGAAGAGCACCGTGTACGAGAACATCGAGTACTACTCCATGGTCCGCGGCCTGCGCGCCATCGACCGCGCCGACGTGGCACTGCTCGTCGTCGACGCCTCCGTGGGCGTCACCGAGCAGGACCAGAAAGTCATGGGCTTGGCCATTGAGCGCGGCTGCGCCATCGTGGTGCTGCTCAACAAGTGGGACCTGCTCGACGACGACCGCAAGCGCGAGGCCTGCATGGAGACCGTCGACCGCCGTCTGGGCGTCATGGCTCCCTGGGCCCAGTACCTGCGCATCTCGGCCCTCACCGGCCGCAGCGTCGAGAAGATCTGGGCGATGGTCGACGCGGCCGAAAAGACGCGCTCGCAAAAGATCAGCACCTCGCGCCTCAACACGTTCCTCACCGACCTGCGCGAGTTTGGCCACACCGTGGTGGACGGCAAGCGCCGCCTGCGCATGCACTACGTGACCCAGACGGGCGTCAACCCGCCGACGTTCACGTTCTTCGTCAACCACAGCGACCTGGTCAATGACACCTACCAGCGCTACGTTGAAAACCGCATGCGCTCGACCTTCGACTTCGCCGGTACGCCCATTCGACTCTTCTTTAGGAAGAAGGAGCAAAAGGATGCTTAATCCGATTCTGCTGACCGCCATCTGCGCCGTGGTCTCGTTCTTTATCGGAGCGATTCCGTTTGGCTTGATCCTGGGCCGCGTGTTCAACCACACCGACATTCGCAAGGCGGGCTCCGGCAACATCGGCACCACCAACGCTCTGCGTGTGGCCGGCCCCAAGGTCGCCGCGCTCACCCTGCTGCTCGACTGCCTTAAGGGCGCCATCTGCGTCCTTATCGCGCGTCCGCTCATTGCGAGCGTGGGCTATGGCTTCCCTGTGAGCATCATGGCTCCCGGTGCCGCCGGCGACTGGATGCTTGGCGTCATTTGTCTGGCTGCCGTGTGGGGGCACATCTTCTCGCCCTACCTCAACTTCCATGGCGGTAAGGGTATCGCCGTGGGCCTGGGCGTGATTCTTGCCTGGTACTGGCCCATTGGCCTGTCGCTGCTGGGCATGTTTATCGTGGCCGTCGCCATCACCAAGTACGTGTCGGTGGGTTCACTTGCCGCCGCCATCGGTCTTCCCATCGCTGCCTGCGCGGTCTTTCCGTACAGCAGCCTGGGCCTCAAGTTTTGCATGGCGATGATCGGCATCACCGTGGTGTGGGCCCATCGCGCGAACATCAAAAAGCTCATGACGGGTAAGGAGTCCAAGCTCTCGTTTACCAAGCGCGTCACCGAGCCCGACGATAAGTAGGAGAGAGTCATGAATGTTGCGCTGATTGGCTCCGGCTCCTGGGGAACCGCCGTCGCCGGCCTTGCCGCCGCGCGTGCCGAGCGCGTGACCATGTGGTCCCATAGTGAGCAGACGGCCGCCGGCATCAATGGCGAGCACTGCAACCCTAGGTATCTGGTGGACTACGAGCTGCCCGGCAACGTCGTCGCCACCACGGACCTGGCGCAGGCGCTCGACGACGCCGACGCCATCATCTTTGCCGTGCCCTCCACACACCTGCGAAGCGTATGTCATCAGGCAGCGCCCTTCATCGCCGCCGACACCCCGGTGCTCTGCCTTACCAAGGGCATTGAGCCCGAGTCCGGCCTGCTCATGAGTGAGGTCATTGCCAGCGAAATCGGCAACGAGCGGCGTGTGGCGGCCCTCTCGGGCCCCAACCATGCCGAGGAGATCTGCCGCGGCGGACTTTCGGCCGCCGTCATCGCCAGCGAAGATACGCGGGTAGGGGAGACCTTTAAGGAGCTGCTGCTGTCCACGGCCTTCCGCATCTACCTGTCGCAGGACATGACGGGCGTCGAGGTCTGCGGCGCTATGAAAAACGTCATCGCCATCGTGTGCGGCATCTCCGCCGGTTCGGGCGCGGGCGACAACACGCTCGCCCTCATCATGACGCGCGGCTTGGCCGAGATCAGCCGCCTGGTGCACGCCCGCGGTGGCCAGGCCATGACCTGCATGGGACTCGCCGGCATGGGCGATCTTATCGCCACCTGCACCTCCGAGCATTCGCGCAACCGCACCTTTGGCTTCGAGTTCGCTCATGGCGTGTCGCTCGACGAGTACCAGGCACGCACGCATATGGTGGTCGAGGGCGCCGTTGCGGCCCGCAGCGTGAGCGAGCTCGCCCGTTCACTGGGCGTAGACATTCCGCTCACCTTTGCCGTGGAGCAAACGCTCTACAACGGTGTTACTTTGGATAGGGCGCTCGAGATTCTTACCGATCGCGTACCCTCCCAAGAGTTCTACGGACTCACCGACTAGCGCAGAAAGGCTTCTACCATGGGTTCCATCAAAATCGCTCCGTCCGTCCTCTCAGCCGACATGGCCAACCTCAAGGGCGAGCTCGACAAGATCGCCGGCGCCGACTACGTGCACTTTGACGTTATGGACGGTCATTTTACCGGCAACCTCACCTTTGGCGTCGATATCCTCAAGGCCGTCAAGCGCTCCACCGACGTACCGGTCGACGCGCACCTCATGGTGTCGAACCCCGACGAGACGGTCGATTGGTACGCCGACGCCGGTGCCGATATGATCACCGTGCATTACGAGGCCTCCACGCACCTGCACCGCACGCTTACCCATCTGCAGCAGCGCGGCGTCAAGGCCGGCGTAGTGCTCAACCCCGCTACCCCCGTGTGCGTACTCGAGAGCATCATCGACGTTGTCGACATGGTGCTGCTCATGAGCGTGAACCCCGGCTTTGGCGGCCAGAGCTTTATCCCTGGTACTATTGCCAAACTGCACGAGCTTACGGCCATGTGTGAGCGCCACGGCGTTTCGCCCCTGATCGAGGTCGATGGCGGTATCTCTTCCAAGAACATCGCCGAGGTCGTCAAGGCCGGCGCCAACGTGCTCGTAGCCGGCTCCGCCGTATTTAAGTCCGAAGATCCCGCCGCCGAGGTTGCGCTGCTGCAGAAGCTGGGCAACGAGGCCGCACAGGAGGCATAAACCCTTATGACCGCAGGTCAAAACCGCATACCCGTGAATCTTGACTATGCCGCCTCGACGCCCATGCGCGCCGAGGCGCTCCTTGCGCAGCGCGAGTATGACGACAGCGAGCTTGCCGGCGTCAACCCCAACTCGCTGCACTCGCTCGGCCGCAAGGCCGCCGCACGCCTGGAAGTCGCCCGTCGCGAGATCGCCCGTAGCTTTGGCATACGCGTTCGCCCGTCCGAGATCATCCTTACCAACGGCGGCACCGAGGCTAACCAGCTGGCGCTGCTCGGTCTTGCCGAGGGCGCTCGTCAGCGCGATCGCAAGCGCGATCGTGTCATCGTTTCGGCCATCGAGCACGATTCGATTCTGGACAACCTGCCGCTGCTGCGTGCCGCCGGCTTTACCGTCGACCTGGTGCAGCCCTACCGCGCGGGCTACATTGAGCCTGCCGCGCTTGTCGAGCTGTTGGGCGACGACGTAGCGCTCGTGAGCATTATGGTCGCCAACAACGAGACAGGCGTGGTACAGCCCATCCGCGAGCTGGCCGCCGCCACACATGCTGTCGGCGCCTTGTTTCATACCGATGCCATCCAGGGCTACTTGCATATTCCGCTCGATGTCACCGAGCTGGGCGTCGACGCTATGACCGTTGCCGCGCACAAGATCGGCGGCCCTGTGGCATCCGGCGCGCTCTACCTTAAAAACCGCACGCCGCTACGTCCGCGCATCTTTGGCGGTGGACAGGAAGCCGGCCGTCGCGCCGGTACGCAGGATCTGCGCACGCAGCTGGCTTTTGCCGCTGCCGCCTGCACGCTGACGCCCCACGTGGCCCAGGAGCGCGCGGAACTGCAGACCTTGTCCGATAAGCTCTACGCCACGCTTACGGCCCATCCTCGAATTCACGCCACGATGGGCGACTACGCGCAGGTAGATCGTCTGCCGGGTATGGTTTCAATCTACGTCGACGGCATGGACTCCGAGGAGCTCATCATCAAACTCGATGCCGCCGGCTTTGAGGTTTCGGCCGGATCGGCTTGCTCGAGCGGCAACATGGACCCGAGCCACGTGCTCAGCGCGATGGGCATTGGTCGCGAGCAGGCACTGGGCGCACTGCGCATTTCCTTCGATGACCGCGTGGATCCGAGCGATCTGGACGACTTTGCAAGTGCGCTGCTCTCGATCGTAGGTGCCGCATGATCGTCTCCGAGCTTGAACGTGCGCTGCTGGCGCGCTACCCCAAGGCGGACGCCGAGGGCTGGGATCATGTTGGGCTATCTGTGGGAGATCCCGCTGCAAAGATCACCGGTGTTGCCTGCGCACTCGACGCGACCGAGGCCAACGTGCACCGCGCTCTCGAGGCGGGCGCCAACGTGCTGCTGACGCATCATCCCATCTATATCAAGGCGCCCGAGGCCTTTTGTCCGGCCGATTCCGCGCGTCCCCAGTGCAGCGCTGCGCTGTACGAAGCGGCTCGTTGCGGCGTGAGCATCATCTCGCTTCACACCAATCTGGACCGCTCGCACGAAGCGCGCGTTCGCCTGAGCGATTTGCTGGGCGCAGAGCCCATGAGCTCGCTGGAGCATGTGGACGAGCCTGAGCTCACCGGTCTGGGCGCACTTGCGACCCTCCATGACGCCTGCAACCTGCGCGATCTCGCCAATCGTGCCGCCACGACCTATGGCAGTGACCCGCGCGTATGGGGCGAGGCCGAGCACCCGTGCCGCACCGTTGCCATTCTGGGCGGCTCCCTCGGCGATTTTGGTGAGCTTGCCATCGCCGTAGGCGCTGATGTTATCGTGACGGGCGAGGCGGGATACCACGTGGCGCAGGACCTTGCCTTGCGTGGCCTGGGCGTGATACTACTCGGCCACGACCGCTCCGAAGAGCCGTTCGTTGATATATTGATGAACTCTGCAGTTGACGCCGGGGTCGAACCCCGTCATGCGATTAAAATACTGAACCCTTGCCAATGGTGGACTGTGACAAAAGGAGAGAACTTATGAGCGCCGGCGCTACGCTACTCAAGCTGCAACAGATCGATTTGGAGCTCGCCCGCAACAAGAGCGAACTTGCCAATATGCCGGAGCTCAAGGAGCTCGCTTCCAAACGCAAGACCTATGTGAAGCTTAAGTCCGAGATGACCAAGCTCTACGCTCAGCGCAAGGATCTGGACATTGAGCTCGACGATCTCAACACCACCGAGATTCAGACCAACAACGCCATCGAGGCTGCCAAGAAGCGTCACGTCGACGGTTCTGATTACCGCGAAGTGCAGGACCTGGAGAATGAGCTTGCCACCCTGGCAAAGCGTCTGGACAAGATTGAGCACACCCGCAAGGACGTTGTCGTCGCCCATAAGGAAGCGCTCGACCGCGAGGCTCGCGCGCAGGCCATCATCGCCAAGTTCGAGGAGGGCGTGAAGGCCGACACCAAGGCCGCCCGCGCCAAGGCCGCCGACCTCCAGGCACAGATTGATGCCGCCACCAAGGAGCGCACCGCGCTGGCTGCCACGCTGCCGACCGACGTGCTCACCGACTACGAGCGCCTGCTCAAGCAGTTCCGCGGCCTGGCTGTCGAGACCATCAAGGGCAACATTCCCACCATCTGCCACACCGCGCTCCAGGCATCGTCCATGAGCGACCTCAACCACGACGGTAGCGAGATCGCGCATTGCCCGTATTGCCACCGCCTGCTGGTGCTTCCCAGCAAGGAAGCTTAAATGATGACGGCGGCATCCAACAATTCAATGCAACTTGAGGGAAAAACGATCCTGCTGGGCATTACCGGCGGGATCGCCGCCTATAAGTCGTGCAATATCGTGCGCCTGCTGCAAAAACGCGGCGCGCGCGTCAAGGTCGTTATGAGCGAGCATGCCACCGAGTTCGTGGGCCCGCTCACGTTCCGCGCGCTCACCAATGAGCCGGTCGCGGTTGGGCTATTCGACGACCCGTCTGACCCCATCCACCATATCTCGCTTGCGCAGGAGCCCGATCTGG
Source organism: uncultured Collinsella sp. (assembly GCA_902475525.1). GTDB lineage: Bacteria > Actinomycetota > Coriobacteriia > Coriobacteriales > Coriobacteriaceae > Collinsella. The sequence goes on along the minus strand of CABRZS010000003.1, from coordinate 126,260 downwards.
TGGTCGTGGCGCCCGCGACGGCCAATATCATCGCCAAGATGGCCAACGGCATCGCCGACGACCTCATCTCCACCACGCTGCTTGCCACGCCGCGCCCCATCGTGATCGCACCGGCCATGAACAATGGCATGTGGAAGGCACCGGCCACACAGGCCAACATGGCCACGTTGCGCGACCGCGGCGTTCACGTGGTGGGACCCGGCAGCGGCTACCTTGCGTGCGGCGACGTGGACACGGGCCGCATGAGCGAGCCCGAGGACATCGTCGAGGCTGTCTGTGAGGTGCTCAACCCCGTGCCGCAAGACCTGACGGGCAAGCGCATCGTCATCACCGCCGGCCCCACGCACGAGCCGATCGACCCGGTGCGATTCATTGGCAACCGTTCTTCGGGCAAGATGGGCATCGCCCTGGCGGGGGAGGCCGCACGTCGCGGTGCCGCCGTCACGCTCGTGCTGGGACCGACATCGCTCGATGTTCCCCGCGGTGTGGAGTGCGTGCACGTACAGACCGCCTCAGAAATGCTCAAGGCAGCGCTGAGCGCCTTCCAGACGGCCGACGCGGCCATTTGCGCCGCCGCCGTCGCCGACTACACGCCGGCGGCCCCGGCGGACCATAAACTCAAAAAGGCCAACGAGCGCCTGGATCGAATCGAGCTCGTCGAGACCGTTGACATCTTGGCCGAACTTTCACGCCAAAAGGGCGATCGCCTCGTAATCGGCTTTGCAGCCGAGACTGATAACGTCGTCGAGTACGCCGAGCGCAAATTGACCCGCAAAGGCTGCGATGCCATTATTGCCAACGATGTCTCACGCGCCGATTCGGGCTTTGGAACCGACACCAACAAGGCTTGGATCGTGAGCATAGCGGGTACGCAAGAATTACCCGTACTAACAAAACCCCAGCTCGCAGATACAATTTTGGACTTGCTTCAAAATTTGTAAAAAAGTTCTTGCACAAGGACAAAGTTTCGGGTTAATATACTCCCTGTTGCGAGCGAGAGCAGAGCAACAAACAAAAGCTTCGGGACGTGGCGCAGCTTGGTAGCGCACTTGACTGGGGGTCAAGGGGTCGCTGGTTCGAATCCAGTCGTCCCGACCAGAAGTTTGCAGGTCAGGCACTTAGTGCCTGACCTTTTTTGTTTTAAGCAATTGCTTAATTTTCAGTAAGCAACAGGGTGCCAAAAATCTACCTACGCGATAATCGCCTTTTGCGGCTACTTGCGCGTTTTGCACGCGCTTGAGCCGATTTATTAACGCGATATGATTCTACATACGCGCAGCAGGTACACGCCGAGAAAGGGCTGCATTTATCGCGGCGATTAACACAGATATAGCGACTATAACGGACAAGCGTGTCGCTGTATTTATTCCAGTAGTTCACTTGATCGGTGGACGAGTGGGCTGTTGCAGCGAAATGCCAAGCAGGATGAGCTCTACACGAGGACCCCGCAGGGTAATGGCGGGGGAGTGCGGCGGGCGCTCTGAGAGCCGCTGTATGAACCCATGTCTCCTTAACTCGATAATTTGTGTTTCAAGCCACGAATCGGTCGAGCAATTGCCAAAAGAACGGCCCATGCAGGATTGCACGGGCCTTACATCAGATCAAATTTGAGCTAGAAGCACCAAGCGGGGCAGACGCAACACCATCTCGTCGCGGCCTCGGCGAGCGACATATCGCAGTCGAGGTAGACATCGAGGAAATCGTCAGATCCCGCACAGGGGGACCGCGATGGTGGCCACCGCGCCGCCCGAGGGGCCGTTGGCGAGCGAGACGGAGCCCCCGTGGGCGCTCGCGGCCTCGGAGGCGACGTGGAGGCCGAGCCCGTAGTGGCGGCCTCCGTCACGCGAGGAGCGGGAGGAGTCGTCTGTGAAGAGGCGCTCGCAGCCGCGTTCGAGGGCGGCGGGAGAAAAGCCCGGTCCGTCGTCGGCAACCTCGATGACGAGGCGCCCGCCCGCGACGTCGCAGGAGACAGCCACGCGCGAGCGTGCGTGCTCAGCGGCGTTGGCCACGAGGTTCGCGGCGGCTCGCGCCAGGGCGGTTCGGTCGAGCGGGGCCTCGAGCGCGCACGCGACAGCGGGGCTCGTGGCCGCGTCGAGCGTCACGCCTCGCGCCCGGGCGATCTGGGCGGCCTCGGCGAGGACCTGTTCGCAGAGCTCGGCCGGCCGCATGGGGGCCCTCTCCGCCCCGCCGGACCCGCGCGAGGCCTCGATGAGCAGGCGCACGTAGCCGTCGAGCCTTTCGACACTGCCGGCTATGTCGCGCGCGGCGGCCGCGAGGTCGGCGTCTTTCTCGTCTTCCAGCTCCTCCGCCACGAAGTCGGCGTTGGCGCGCAGCACGGTGAGCGGCGTCTTGAGGTCGTGGGCGAGCGACGCCACCTGCTCGCGCTGCCCCCGCTCCGCGGCCCAGCGGGCCTCAAGCGACTCGGCGAGGGAGGTCCGCATGGCGTCCATCGCGGCGAGGACGTCGTTCACCTCGCGCACGTTGGTGCTGCCGACCGCGAAGTCGAGCTCTCCCGCGCCGACGCGCCCCGCCGCCTCCGCGAGCGGCGCCATCTTGCGCGATATCACGCGGCTCGCACGGCGCGCTACGAGAGCGAGCGCGAGCGCGCTTCCCGCAGCGGCGCCGACGAGCATGAGGTTCTGCGGGTTGGGAAGCAGGCTGGCGAGATCGCGCGAGACCCACTGCGGCAGGTACTCGCTGACGAGTGCGCAGGCCCCGCCGCCCTTGAGCGGGAACGCAGCGTAGGTGAGGCCTGAGCCCCCGCCCTCGATCTCCACTGTGCCCGGATCCGCGGCGAGTGCCGTACTGGCCATTTCCGTCGCATCCTCGAGCCGCGTACCCTCGAGGTCTGTCATCATCACGTTTCCGTCCTTGTTCAGGATGAGGTAGCGGTAGGCCGTCGGCACGTCCTGCTGCCCGCAGACGCCGTCGCGTGCCAGGCCCTCCGCGACATCGCGCGCATTGGCCGGCCCCCAGCTTGCCTCGTAGACGAAGCCCGCGTTGATCGCCACGGAGAGCACCATGAACGAGGCAAGCCACGCCGTGGCGACCGCCGCGAACGCGTAGGCGAAGTAGCGCGCGATGACGAAGGAGAGCGGCATGCCCCCGCGACCTCGCGCCCCGATCCTCAGAGCTGCCACTTGTACCCCATCCCCCAGACGGTCGCGATCGGATCGGCGCCGGCCTCGGAGAGTTTCCTCCGGGCGCGGCTGACCTGCATGGATATGGCCGCATCGTCGGCGTCGCTCTCCCAGCCGAGCACCGCCTCGCGTATCTGCGCGCGGCTCATGACCTGCCCAGGGTGGCGCGCGAGGTACTCGCAGATGGCGTACTCGGTGGGCGTGAGCGGCACGGCCTCGCCGCCCACGGAGAGGCCGCGCGCCCCGAGGTCGATCCGCACCTCCCCGAAGGAGAGGGCGTGCGAGCGCGGCCGGCGCTCACGGCGTAGATGGGCCGCGACCTTGGCGCGCAGCTCCGCGGCCCCGAAGGGCTTGCGGACGTAGTCGTCGGCTCCCAGGCCGTAGCCGGCCACGGCATCCTCCTCGGCCACGCGCGCGGTCAGGAAGACGATGGGCCCGTCGAAGTCCGGGCGGATCTGCCGCACGAGCTCGAAGCCGTCAAGCCCCGGCATCATGACGTCGCAGAGCACGAGGTCGAAGCGCGAGAGGTCCATCCCCGGGACCGCCGTCGGGTCCGTCGCCCTGACGACCTCATGGCCGTCGCGGCCGAGGACGCGCGCGAGCGCGTCGAGGATAGCCCGTTCATCATCCACTGCCAGTATCCTCGCCATGTTCGACCTCCTGAAACTCTCGTCGGAATTGTACTAGCGCCGCGCTCAGCGGTCCAGAGCCCTACGCGCAGCCGCGGGTGCCTCGGCCGCGTCGCACGCGCGGTAGCGCACGCCCGAGCCGCCGCGCGCCTCGATCTCGAGCCAGCCCTCGCCGTCCGACTCCCGCCCGAAGAAGATGAGCTGGAGCTCTCGGACATTGCCCCTGTCGTCCGCCGCGTCCACCAGGTAGACGTAGCTCGCCCCCCGCCCCGGTTGCGTCGGCGTAGGAGCTCGCGCGGCTGCCGGGCTCGGGCGCGGGCGCCCACATGGCGATCTCGGGGTTGGGCAGCACGCGGTCGGCGATCGAGCGCAGCGCCGACCCCCCCCAGCCGGCGTCGAGCAGGGCATTCCCGCCCAGGACGAGCGCTTCGGAGAGGAGGACGAGCATGGCGGCGAGCGGCTTCCTACGCATCTACCCTCCTGTCCTCGAAGCGGCAGAACCAGGCGAGAAGGACGGCGTCGGCTGCCAGGGTGAGCACGAGGCCAGCGAGTGCAGTCGTGAGGAGAGGGCCCGCCGCGCATGCGGCGTCGATGAAGGCCTCCACCCCGAGCGACCCCAGGCGCGCAGGCCAGGCGAGCGGCACCCAGCCCAGGGGCGTCACCAGGGCACCGGTGAGCTCGCCGGTCATGAGGCCGTGCGCAAGTCCGCCCACTGAGAAGAACGCGAGGAGCACCCCCGCCGCGCCGGCGCCGATGGCGGCGTTGCGGCCGAGGCGCAGGGCCACGCCGAGCCCCAGCGCGTAGAGGGGCAGGCTGCCAAGCACGATGCCCGCCCAGGCGGCCGCAAGCGGAGCGGGCCCGAGCGGCAGGCGCCCGACAACGGCGAGCACAGCCCCGAACACGCCGAGCGCCACGGCCAGCGCGGCGGCGCCGAGCGCCGCAAGGGCGAGCAGCTTCGCCGTCACGGCGCGCCCGCGCGAGGGAACCGCCGTGAGGTTGGCGAGGCGCCCGGCAGCGCGCTCCTCGTCCACGGCGAGCCCGCAGACGATGGCGGACATGAGCGGCATGAGGGCGCCGAGGAACTGGGCGTAGGCGTCCGCGCCCAGCGCCGGGTCCCATCGGGTTACGGAGAAGTACTCGCCGCAGGCAAGACCGGCTGCCAAGCCGCAGACGAGATGCACCGCCGTGAGCGGGGAGCGCGCCAGGCGCAGGGCCTCGGAGAGCAGGGCCCGCGGGAGAGTCATGCGCGGCATCGGGTCGGAGAGTCGTGTCATGGCCATCACCTCTCCTCGGAGCGCGCGAACCAGGCCGCGCCCGCCGCCGTGAGCGCGGCGAACGCGAGCGCGCAGACCGCAAGGCCCGCCAGCGTGAGCATGCCGTCCGACGCGAGCGCCTCGCCGAGCGCCATATCCGCCGCGAGTGGCTCGCCGCTCGGCAGCACGGGGATGAAGCTCGTGGGGATGACCATGCTCGCCGACGGCGGAAAGAGCTGCGGCAGCGGCACCAGCGACCAGGCGAACCCACCTACGAGCTGCGCGGCGAGCGGGCAGAAGATGCCCGCGAGCATGCCGAGCCGCGCCGTGAGAAAGAGTCCTGCGGGAATCATCCACGCCGCGGTCACCGTGTTGACGAGCGCGCAGAGGAGCATCGTGAGCGTGCCCGCGGCCGTGAGGCCCTGCGAGGAGAACGCCGATCCCGCGAGGTAGATGCCGAAGACCACGAGGTTCGAGAGCGTGCAAAGAGCGAGGCACCAGAGCGCCTTGGCCCACCAGGCACGCCCGAGCGGGAAGCCCAGGCCCAGAAGCCCCCGCATCCGCGTACGAGCGTCCGCCCGCGCGACGCACGCCACCACGAGCGAGAGAGACACGGGCAGGAAGAGCGCGTACCAGTAGTTCCAAGCGCTGAAGATCTGCACGCCCCGGTAGGGCATCGCGCCGAGCAGCGGCATCGGCAGCGCCATGAGCACGGCCAGGCGAATCGGTGCCGCGTGGCGCGACTTCAAGGCCTCGGCGCGCAGGCCCGCGAGCAGGCCGCCTTTCTCGCCCGTCATGCCGCCACCTCCCCGCGCGCTCGTCGCCCTTCCCGGCAGAAGCTCATGAAGAGTTCCTCGAGGTCCTGCCCGGGCCGAAGCGCATCCTCGTAGGCGAGGCGCCCCCCGCAGATGATGCCGATGGTATCCGCCATCTGCTGCACCTCGGAGAGGATGTGGCTCGAGACGATCACCGTCGTACCCGCCGCCGCGAAGCCGCGGATCTGGTCGCGCAGCTCCTCAATGCCGATGGGGTCGAGGCCGTTGGTGGGCTCGTCGAGCACGAGCAGGCGTGGACGGGCGATCAGCGCCAGCGCGAGCCCCAGGCGCTGCCGCATGCCCATCGAGAAGCGCCCGGCGCGCTTCTTCCCGGTGTCCGCGAGGTCCACGGCGGTGAGCACCTCATCTATGCGGCTCTCGGGAAGGCCCAGCAGCGTGGTGCGCACGCGCAGGTTCTCGCGCGCGGTGAGGTTGGGGTAGAGCGGCGCCTCCTCGATGAGGCTGCCGATTGCGTAGAGGTCCTCGCGGCGCCAGGCGTGCCCGGCAAAGAGGATCTCCCCGGCCGTCGGCCGCAGCATCCCGCAGATCATCTTGAGCGTTGTCGACTTGCCGGCGCCGTTGGGACCGAGCAGCCCGTACACCTCGCCCTCGCGGATATGAAGGCTCACATCGGCCACGGCGTCCTGCGCCTGGTCGCCGCGGCCGAAGCGCTTGGTGAGCCCACGCGTCTCGAGCATGTAACCCATGGGTTTATCCTTTCTCTTCCGGGAGCGCGGGCCGAGTCACCGTGCCCGCGCGCCTTACCTTTCGGGTTCACCATCCATGGTGGGGCGCGTTTCTAACGAAGCCATAACGGCCGTTGGGTTCTTTTGGCGCCAACCCTTCTCGACCCGCACATCATGATTAATTTGCTTAAGGCAACAACTTTCCCGATCGATGTAATCACCGAATCAAAACGTGTACATCACCCTCCAAAACCGACATTTTTCGGCATGTTTGGAGGCTGATGTACACGAATGTGAAATCAACCGCCGCCCAAAAGCGCCTTCCTCATGTCTGGACTCTCTATGCTTACGCTGGATAGACATCGCCGGAACGGGTATAGTATCGAAAGTTTTGTCGTTAACCAGCGGGGGAGTCCTGTGGGCATCAAAAAGAAGATCAAAAAGGAGCTTATCGGCACTTCCGATTACCCGTCGAATAAGATCTTTACGATCTCCAATTTCATCACCTTTACGCGCCTGATCCTCACCCTGGTATTTCTGTACCTGTTTGTGACGGATAACAACCGCGTCATCGCCATCGTTATCTACGCCGTTGCCGCCTCTACCGACTGGATGGACGGTCAGATCGCCCGCATGACCAAGACGGTCTCGTGGCTCGGCAAGGTCATGGATCCCATCTGCGACCGTGCGCTGCTGTTCACCGGCGTACTTGGACTGGTGGTCCGCGGAGAGCTGCCCATCTGGGTCTGCGTGCTCATTATTGGCCGCGACATCTATCTGGGCATCGGCACGCTTATCGTTCGTCATTATCACCGTCGCCCCATCGATGTCGTCTTTCCCGGAAAGATTGCCACTGCACTGCTCATGACCGGCTTCTCGCTCATGCTGCTCGGGTTCCCCGTTATTGACGGCCTGCATCTTTTACCTTCAACCCTTACGGCCTTCCCGGGCCTCAACGGAAGCTCGGTGCCCCTCGGCATCTTCTTTGTGTACGGCGGCGTGATCTTCTCCATGCTCACGGCTGTCATCTATTCCATTAAGGGCGGAGTGGCCATTAAACAGGCTCTCGCGCATCCCGAGGACGAGGACATCGACTTTCTGAACCCTGAAATCGAAGACTGATTCGTTGGGGTATGATTACGTACGGTTCATTATTTGCGGCACGTCCGCGATAAGTTAGGGGTTGTCATGGACAACATGGTTAACAATATGCCTCAGAATGATAAGACTGCTGACGCTACCTGCGTATTCCGCGTGCCTTCAAGCGACGTCACCGTTCCCGACCTCATGGCCAACGTGCGCATCACCGCCCCCGTTCTGTCCATCGTCAAGGGTCCGCAGACTGGTGCCGCCTTTGAGCTCGAGGACGACGTGACCACCATCGGCCGCGATCCTGCGAACGGCATCTTCCTCAATGACATGACCGTATCGCGCAGCCACGCGCGCATTATCCGCGAGGGCCTCGGCGCTCGCATCGAGGACTTGGGCTCGCTCAATGGCACCTGGGTCGACGGTGCCATCGTCAATGCAGCCCCGCTGCACGACGGTTCTTCCGTCCAGATCGGTACGTTTACGCTCATCTACCACGAGAGCACGCCGGAGCGCATCGAAACCGGTGAGTAGGTAATGGCCGAACGCAACTATCTGAGTATCGGCCAAGTCGTCAATCTACTTCGAGGCGCATACCCCGATCTATCGAACTCAAAAATTAGATTTCTAGAAGATGAGGGGCTCATCACCCCTCATCGTACGCCTAAGGGGTATCGCCAGTACTCCAAGGAAGACGTTGACCGTCTCGAGGTCATCCTGCACCTGCAGAAGACCCGCTACATGCCGCTTAACGTCATTAAGCAGCGCTTGGAAAACGCAACGGACCTGTCCACTTTGGCTTACGAGGTGGGTCTTCTGTCCGATGTTCCACTTAAGACGGAGCCCAAGGAGACCAAGCAAAAGTTGCATCCCATCGAGACCATTCCAGATATGCTCGGTGTTGAGATTTCGTTTATCCGCTCCCTTGCCGAGAACGATCTTATCCGCATCATCAAGAGCCCGCAGAACCGAGAGCTCGTCGATGGCCGAGATTTCCCGATTATCCGCTACTGCTCGGAGCTGTCGCGCTTCCACATTGAGCCGCGCAACCTGCGTCAGTACGTATCGTCGGCAAACCGCGAGTCTTCGATGTTTGAGCAGGTTCTCGTGAGCATGCTCGGCATGGATACCTCCGATGACGAGCGCGACGCCAAGCTCGAGCGCGCTTTTAAGAAGCTGCACGACCTCACCGAGGGTGTGCACACCGCGCTCCTTAAGAACCGTGTCTTTGAGTCGCTTAACGCCGTGGTCGAGGACGCTGACATCGATGCCCTCGATGAGGAGATCGCACGTTCCGAGTCCACCAAGGCTAAAAGCGATGGGGCAAGCGTCCCCGCGGTTGCCGCGCATGACGAGTCGCTCGTGCAGCCGTCCAAGGTCGTCGTCCCCTCGCATAACCCGTCTGCTAACACGGGTAAATAACCGCCGTCCACCCGGCAATCCATGAAAGGTCACGCCATGTACGACTTGGAATCTCATATCGTCGATATCCCCGACTATCCCGAGCCCGGAGTCGTCTTTAAGGACATCACACCGCTCTTTGGCAATCCCGAGGCGCTCAAAGCCATGACCGATGCCCTCGCCGAGCACTTTGCCGGCATGGGGATCACCAAGGTCGTGGGTCCCGAGGCTCGCGGCTTTATGGTTGGCGTACCGGTGGCTGAAGCCCTTGGCGCCGGCTTTGTTCCCGCACGTAAACCGGGCAAGCTGCCGCGCGAGACCGTAAGCCAGAGCTACGAGCTCGAGTACGGCACCGATTCAATTGAGATCCATGCCGACGCTATCAGCTCTAAAGATACCGTGTTGATTCTGGACGACTTGGTCGCGACGGGCGGAACCGTCGAGGCAACAGGTAAACTGGTGCGAGATATGGGCGCAAAGCTTATCGGTTACGGTTGTATACTTGAGCTTGCGTTTCTCAACCCGCGCGAGAAGCTCACGCCGTCTGATGACGATGTGGAGCTCTTTAGCCTGGTGACGGTAGGCTAGCCGTTACCCTTAGTTACTGGAAAGGAAGCTACATGCGCACAGCAAACACGCACAAAAATATGGCACGCTGCGCTGCTACGGCAACCCTCGCTTGTGTTTTGGGCTTGGGCCTCGCGGCTCCTGCCTACGCCGATACCGCATCCGACCTTGCCGCTGCTCGTACGAAACTCGAGCAGATCGGCACCCAAACCCAGCAGATTTACGATGAGCTTGCCACGCAGACGCAGGCGCTCGATCAGACTGCCGGCGAGATCACGCAAAAGCAGCAGGAGATCGCCGATGGTCAGGCCAAGCTCTCGACCTATGTCGCCGGCGAGTACAAAACCGGCGATCTGAGCCTGCTTCAGGTTTTGACGGGTGTCGATGATCTGAGCGATATGCTCAACCGTCTGTTCTACTACGGCAAAGTTTCCGATAAGCAAGCTCAGACCATTCAAGAGGTCAAGGAGCTTAAGCAGCAGCTCACCGATAAGCAGGCCGAGCAGGAGAAGAACGTCGCCGCGACGCAAAAGAAGGTCGACGAGCTCAATGCCCAGCAGGCTGAGGCTCAGAGTGTCGTGAACTCCCTGGATTCGCAGCTGCAGGCCGAGCTTGCTGCCGAGGCCGAGGCCAACGCTGCGCTGCAGGCTGGCATTAATGCTAGCACCGCCGAAAAGGCCACGGTGAGCAACGACACCGCCGGTACGACCGAGAACACCAACAATGGCGGCCAGACCAACAATAACAACAACCAGGGCGGCAACACGCCGGCTCCCGCACCGCAGCCTGCCCCCACGCCCGCTCCGGCTCCCACGCCTTCGGCACCGAGTCAGTCTGTTGATGGTGGCTCCGTTGTTTCGCGCGCCTACAGCAAGCTCGGCTATGCGTATTCTTGGGGCGGCATTGGACCGAACAGCTTTGACTGCTCCGGTTTTGTAAGCTATTGCCTCACGGGACGCTACTGCCGTCTGGGCACCACGGTCGACTTCATGGGTTGGACCCGTGTGTCCGATCCGCAACCCGGCGATGTTGTGGTTAACTCCTACCATACCGGCATTTATATCGGTAATGGTCAGATGATTCATGCTTCCGACTACAACACAGGTGTTATCATCAGCTCCGTTGCCGCCGGTATGAACAACAACTATATCTTCGTGCGTTACTAAGTCATCTTACACAGCGTGTGAATGTGGACCTCGTGGCTTTAAGTCGCGAGGTCCATTCTTTTTTTCTCTAATCTTGTACGGCTATCTAGTATTCAAAACTAGATAGCCGTACATTCAGTTTGCAAGATGGCTATAATTGTTGAGGAACAATTAGAAAGGACCCTCTATGAGCTGGGCACTTATCTCAGATTCAAGCTGTAACCTCCGCGATTGGCAACCGACCGCGCCCCATACCACCTTTGCATTTGCGCCCCTCAAAATTCGAGTGGGGGAGCGTGAATTCGTCGATGACCTTTCGCTCGATGTACATGAGCTCAACTGCGCTGTTCAGGCGGAGACGAACGCTTCTTCGAGCGCTTGTCCCAGCGTAGGGGAGTGGGCCGAGCTCTTCAAATTGGCAGACAAGACCATCTGCATGCCAATCTCTGAGGGCGTGTCGGGCAGCTACAATGCGGCAGCCACGGCTCGCGATATGGTTCTTGCCGAGGAGCCCGACCGGCAGATTCATCTTGTCAATTCACGCGCAGCTGGCGGCAAAATGGACCTTATTTTCTTGCTGTTCGACCGCTATCTTGCAAGCAACCCGGATGTCTCATTCGAGGATGCTTGCGCATACTTCGATAGCCTTGAACAGAACAGCAAAATCCTCTTCAGTTTGTGCAATTACGAAAACCTCGCCAAAGCCGGACGTATCCCTAAGGCAGCCGGCGTCATTGCCAACAAGCTCAATATCCGCATTTTGGGCACGGCGAGCGAGGCCGGTAAAATCGAACTCGTCGGGCACACGCGTGGCGAAAAGAAGATGCTCAACAAGATCATCGACACCATGGAAGCCGAGGGTTTTACGGGCGGCGAGGTCGTTATCGACCATGTCGAGAATGAGGCAGGCGCCCAGGCACTTGCCAGCCGAATTGTGGAGCGCTGGCCAGGCTCCAAGACCATCATCATGCCCTGCAACGGCCTGGATTCCTATTACGCCGAGATGCACGGCCTCATCATCGGCTACGGCATGGGCGTAGCTTCGGGCAAATAAAGTCCTACCAAGCAAAAATACGGGCGGGACAAAGCGACAGATGGCTCTTTGTCCCGCCCGTTTTTACGTCGGCTAGCTATTAAACCCATTAAACTTTAGATAGCTCATCAGGTACGCCTTCGAAACGAAGGATGAAACCGCACTGCGCACAAGCAGCGACTCACGCGTTACCTGATGCGCCGTATCGGGAACCGGCGTCTGCTCGACGGAAAACGCCGAACGAATCGATGCCTCGAGCTGATCGACCACATAATCGAAAGCCGTCGGGGCATCATAGCTCAAACGCTGAATGTTAAAAAGCGCCTGCACCGCAGCAATAGGTAGCACCTGCTTAAAGAGGCAGATAGCGATCAGGCGGGCAATCTGCTCGCGGCCATATTGCTTTTTGACCGGAGCAGGCACCAGGCCGACCTTCACGTAGTTATTGATCATCGATGGCGTAATCACAGGTTGCTCAACGCAAATGGACAGCGGCTCCATCCACAGCGCAACATACTCAATGACCTGGTCGCGGTAGAGCGTCACATTGGGCAACTGGTTATAGCGCGGCAGACTTAACGTATTGAGTTTACGCACGATATCGGACTGAATGAATGCATCGGGCAGCACTGTGGGCTGAATATCCTCGGGCTTAATGCTGACCGACGAATCGGACATCGGAATAACGTATTTAGCGTGGTTCATAAGAGGCCTCCGTTCGTTTTCTATATTGTATTCTAGGTTATCTAGTTTTGCATACCACATAGCCGCCAAGAAAAATGGCGGGACAGTGCACTGATGCATCGTCCCGCCATTTAGTAAATTGATATCAACCTTACATAAGATATATTATCGTACTTATCCACGGAGAAACGCGTATGCGCTAGTTGCTGCTATGGCTCCGTCCGAAACAGCGGTCACAACCTGGCGTAAACGTTTGGAACGGATATCGCCAGCGGCAAATAGACCTGGCGTGCGGGTCGCCATGGATTCATCAGTCAGAATGCCGCCATCAGGCGCCAGATCGACTAGATGCTCAACAAGCTCGGTATGGGGCTGCGTTCCGGTAAAGACAAAGATGCCAAACGAGCCGGGCTCAAATGACTCGGTATGAGTCTCGCCGGATGCATTGTCCTTAAAGGTAATCGTTGTTGGCATGGCTTCGCCCGAGAGCTCCACAATACTAGTTTGGTACCTAACTGTAATATTGTCTTTTTCGAGCACCTTCTGAACAACACCATCGGGCGCACGGAACTGGTCGCGGCGCAGCACGATGGTCACACTGCTGGCAATGTCGGACAGGAACAGCGCCTCTTCGCATGCCGAATTGCCACCTCCGATAACAAAGACCCGCTTGCCACGGAAGAACATGCCGTCACACGTCGCGCAATACGAAACGCCACGACCGCGATACTTGTCCTCGCCAACAAAACCCGCAGGACGCGGTGTGGCGCCCATACACGCAATGACGCTCTTGGCCGCTGTGTCGCCCATATCATGATGGATGGTAAATTGAGCCGCATCGGCATCGTAATCGACGCCCGTCACCATACTCCATTCAACCTGAGCCCCCAGGCCTTCAGCATGCTGTTGGAACCGCTCACCAAGTTCGGCACCGCTCAGCAGCGGAATGCCAGGATAATTCTCAATCTCGTTGGATGTAGCGATCTGTCCGCCCGACGTGCCCTGCTCAAGGACAGTCGTCGTCAGGTTGGCACGCGCAGCATAAATGGCGGCAGCATAGCCCGCGGGGCCGCCACCGATAATCGCAACATCGATCGGCTTATCGGTAGTCATGAAGCGTCCTTTCGTCGAAACGTTGTCGTTCTTTGCGCTCGTACCCAAATTTACGTGAACGTGACACTCATGCACTACAATGATAAATCCATATTACAAAGCTGAAGGGGAGTTATCGATGGACCAGGCGCAGACGAGTGACGACGCTCCCCTGCTCACGCACAGCACTCCCCAATCGGAGCAAACCACGCTCCTGGCTCAGCAAAAACCTCTCGTGACCATCGTGCACGCCTCCGTTGGCTCGGGCCACAAGGCCGCCGCAAATGCGATAGCGCAGGCATTCGACCTCATCCGCGGCACCAATGGCATCCCCGAGGATATTGAGATTGAAGTGCTCGATATCCTTGATTTTGGACGTATTAAATTCGACGGCAATAAGACCGCGGCTTCTTTTACGGGAGCCACGCGCCCCATTTACGACCTGACCTGGCGATATACGCTTACGGGACATCTTCTCTGGGGTGGCGGAACGGCATGGTCGCGAATTATGTTCCCCGCCTTCAACGAATATATTCGTAGCCGCAGGCCCATAGCCGTGGTTGCAACGCACATCACAGCAGCCAATGTTGCCGTGGGCGCCCGCGTAATTACGGGTATCGATTATCCGGTCATCTGCGTACCGACCGACTACGAAGTCGAGGGATGGTGGCCCCACAAGGACACCGATTTATTCTGTGTTGCCAACGAATTTATGGCCGAAACGCTGCGTCCGCGCAAGGTGCTCGAGACAAAGATTCGCATTACCGGCATTCCTATTCGCGCCGGATTCGACACGGATTACGATCGCGAGGAAGAGCTAGCTAAGTTCAACCTCCCCACCGACAAGACCGTCGTGCTGGTAATGGCCGGTGCCAGCTTGCCTCAACCGTACGTTCGCTTTCGCGCGGAGATGGACCGCACCCTCCCCTTCCTACGCAGCTTCGAAGACATGCACTTTGTCTTTTTGCCGGGCAAAGACGTGGAGTATGCCACCCGGCTGAAGACGCTCTTCGATGCCATGAAGCTCGAGAACGTCACGGTGTTGGACTATGTTGACGACATGGCGGCCCTCATGCACGGATGCGACCTGGCAATCCTCAAATCGGGCGGACTCACGGTCACCGAGTGCCTATGCGCACATCTGCCGATGATTCTGCTGGGCAAGTCCTATGGCCAGGAAAAGGCCAACACCACCATGCTCACCGGTATGGGCGCCAGCATGCATGTCACCACCGCACGAGAGCTCATCGTTACCCTACGTCACTTGCACGACCATCCCGAATCACTCAAAGCCCTACTCATCAACGGCGAAGTACTACGCCGCCCCCACGCAGCCGAAGACATAGCCATCGCAACCATGGAGCTCGTAGGCAAACCCCAAAAGCGCAAAAGAGCCTTCTGCCGCTTCTACTGGGGCGGAAAACCCGCGCATATCCGCTAGCGTCTTTATGTCCGCTTACCCGCGGGAGGCCCCTATATATCATCCCATGCTCAAACATTCTCGCTTCGCTGCGAAACTGCGCGTGGGACGATATATAGGGGCCTCCCGCGGGTAAGCTGCGTTTACGTACTAGCAGCTATACCAGATTCCCCTCCAGTAGAATCTGCAAAGGGGAACCAGAAAATATAAATACAGTAAGTCGATGCGACAAAGGAGGCGTCCCTTTATCGCATCGACTTACTAGAAAAGTAAATATTGTTTCAAGCGAGTAGCCGCCCGCCCGGGGCTTACCTATATCGTTCCACGCGCAGTTTCGCAGCGAGCGAAGCGACGCGAGAATGTTTGAGCATGGAATGATATAGGTAAGCCCCGGGCGGGAGGGATACGAGCGCCCTAGGCGATGCCGCTGGAGCCGAAGCCTCCTTTGCCTCGGTCGGTTTCGTCTAGTTCGTCTACCTCTATGAGGTTGACCGTGGGGACTTCTTGGATGACGAGTTGGGCTATGCGGTCGCCTTTTTTGATTTGGATGTTGTTCGTGGGGTCTAGGTTAATGAGGATGACCTTGAGTTCTCCTCGGTAGTGGGCGTCGATGAGACCCGGCGTGTTGGCTATAGACAGGCCCTGCTTGATGGCCAAGCCGCTGCGGGGCTGAACGAAGCCGGCGTAGCCATCGGGCAGGGCGATGGCCAGCCCCGTAGAGACCAGACGGCGTTCGAAGGGCTTCAGGACGCAGTCCTCGTTGGAGCGCAAATCCAAGCCGGCATCGGTGGGATGGGCGTATTTGGGAAGCTCGACGGTGGGGTCGAGACGCTTTATGTTGACGGTAATGTTGGACATGAAATCACCTTAGCTTGTCGAGCTCTTGCAGAAATTCATCGACGTCTTTGAAATCGCGGTAGACCGAGGCAAAACGGATGTACGCAACCTTGTCGATCTTGGCCAAGCGCTTGAGCACCATGTCACCCAACTCATGGGACGTGACGGCCGTCAGCGTGCGAGAGCGAAGCTCGACCTCGATGTCATCGATAATCTCATTGAGCTTCTTAGTGTCGATATCGCGCTTGATGGTGGCGCGCATCAAGCCGACAAGAAGCTTATTGCGATCGAACCGCTGCTTAGTTCCATCTGACTTAATGACCTCGATAGGGTCCTCGCATCGCTCAAACGTTGTAAAGCGGTAGTTACACGAGCAACATTCGCGACGGCGCTTAATGGTGTTATTTGACTCCTGCATACGGGAATCAACGACGCGGGTATGTGCCTTGCCGCATTTGGGACAGCGCATGGTACCTCCTCTTAAACGATAACAAGGGTACCATGCGCAGCGCGATAATGATTACGAACGAGCAGGAACCTTAAGATGCGCACCGGCGGCGAGCGAACCATGCTCCAGATGATTGACGCTACGGATCATGTCGGAAGTCTCTTGCGTGGAAAGGCCTTCGATTGGATATTCTTCGGCAATCGACCAAAGAGAATCGCCAGGCTGAACGCGAATGGTCTCGTAGGTAATGTTGGAAACGGACTCGGCATACGCGGCGTGACGAGTGCTAAAGACCGACATAGCGAGGACAAAGAAGAGCGTAAGCGCAACGGCGACGGCGACAATCGTCGGAACCTTCAGGGCAACGCGGGCCGGCGCGACTACAGCCTGCTGATTGCGCGCAGGCTTTACGGTCAAAGGCTGAAAGCCGGAGCGACCACCCTGAACAACCGTAAAAGTGGGTTCTGCAGGCGTCTCGAGCTTAAGGGCGAGGTTTCCCTGGACCATATTCGTTACGTTCATCATGTTCTCCTCTCGCGTGTTTTGCTGAGAACAGTTTTATCAAGCCGCGCGGACAAAAATGTCTAGCGCGAGAACGAATGTTCGGTTATTATTATCTTCGAACAGTTGTTCCTGTCAAGCAAAATTCGAACATTTGTTTGACATGGGTAGAGAGGATGCCCTGATGGCTCGCAAAATTACCAAGCGTCAGCAGCAAATTTACGACTTCATCAAGGAATATCAGCAGGAGAAGGGTTATCCGCCCAGCGTGCGCGAGATGGCTTCTGCCGTGGGCCTTTCCTCCCCCAGCACCGTGCACGCCCATCTCTCTGCCCTTGAAGCGCGCGGGCTACTCAAGCGCGATGCCACCAAACCGCGCGCCCTGGAACTCTTTAACGAGGATGGTTCCTCTGTCTCAATTTCTAAATCTGACGAGCCCACCGCACCTCGCGGAACGGTCTCGCTGCCGCTCGTTGGTCGCGTCGCGGCTGGGATTCCCATTCTGGCCGAGCAGAATATCGAAGACACGTTTACTATCCCGACCGAAATCGCCACTGATCAGGGTTCCTTTATCCTTGAGGTGCATGGGAGCTCAATGATCAATGTCGGCATCTTCAATGGCGATTACATCATCGTCCGTGAACAAAAAAGTGCCATGAACGGCGAAATTGTCGTGGCCATGATTGATGGTTCGGCGACCGTCAAGACGTTCTACAAGGAGCAGGGACGTGTGCGCTTGCAGCCCGAGAACGACGCTATGGAGCCCATCTATGCGACGAACCCCGTTATTTTGGGTAAAGTTGTCGGTTTAATGCGCCGGTTCTCGTAATGCAAAAACGCATCACCATCTTTGATACCGTCCGCGGGTTTACGATGATTTCTATGGCAGGATTTCACGCTTGCTATGATCTCGCCTACCTGTACGGCTGGGATATGCCCTGGTTTACCCAGTCAGTCTTTCAAGACATCTGGCGCGCCAGCATCAGCTGGGTATTTTTGTTTATCGCGGGTTGGATGTGCACGCTCTCACGCAACAATGCCAAACGAGCGGCTAAGTACGCTGCCGCAGCTTTGGTCGTCTGGATCGCAACAACTCTCGTATCGGTCGACGATTCAGTGAACTTTGGCATCATTTATTGCATGGCGGTGTGCACCGTGGTGGTTGCGTTCACCCGTCCGTTACTCCAAAAATTACCGGGCTCATGGGGCATCGCAGCGTGCCTTGTTCTTTTTGCCCTAACCTGGGGCATTCCAAAGGCGGTCTACCCACTCCCCTACCTGGCATGGCTTGGATTCCCAGGCCCGGGTTTTGTTTCGGGAGATTACTATCCGCTCATACCGTTTGTCTTTATGTACCTTACCGGCTTTTTTGCTGCCCAGGCAGCACAAGCATCAAGTCTCGAAGCGCCAGCATGGGCATACGCCAATCCTATCCCGGCGCTCGCAGTCCTGGGTCGGCATGCCTTACCGTTCTACCTGCTCCATCAGCCAGTCATTCTAGGCGTGCTAGAAATCGTTTATTCCGTACGATAGCGCTCGAGCCGCGGTGCAATACGAGCCGGCAACTTCGCCACAATGCGAACGCCGTCCTCGAGATATTCCTCATGCAGAAGGGTTCCCTGCTCATGCACCAGCGTGATGAGAGCGCCCTCGCGATACGGGATATCAGCGGAGAGCAACACATCGGTGGCAGCTGCCTCGCGAGCAATCCGGTCGACGAGATCGTCGAGCCCCTCGCCCGTTTGGGCCGAGAACAGAACGGCCTCCGGATAGCGACGACGGAAACTCAATCGATCGACGATATCGAGAAGATCGATTTTATTGAATACGGTCAGCGTTAAACGCTCTCCGGCGCCGATCTCATCAAGCACGCGGTCGACAGCCTCCAGCTGCCGCTCATAGTCCTCGTCAGACGCATCTACGACTTTGAGAATTAGATCGGCACCCAAAACCTCGGACAGCGTCGATTTAAAGGCATCGACCAGACCATGCGGCAGCTTTTGAATAAAGCCGACGGTATCGGTAATCGTCATGCCGCGACCGCCGGGCAGACGATACGAACGCGTCGTCGGGTCGAGCGTAGCAAACAGCTTGTCCTGCGAAAGTACCGTAGAGCCGGTCAGACGATTGAGCAACGTCGATTTACCGGCATTGGTATAACCGGCCAACGCGACGCGAAACGCCGGTGACTCAATGCGACTCTTGGATTGAACATCGCGACGCTGTTCAACCTGCTTGAGCTCACGACGAAGCGCAGCGATCTTATTACGAATGAGGCGACGGTCGACCTCGAGCTGACTTTCGCCCTGACCAAAACGTGAGCCGATGCCGCCGCGCGTCTGCTCCTTAGCGAGATGGCTCCACATGCCACGCAGGCGAGGCAACAAATATTGAAGCTGTGCCAGCTGTACCTGCAGGCGTCCCTCACGCGTCTGAGCATGCAGGCCAAAGATATCCAGGATCAGTGCAGTACGATCGATAATCTTTACCGGCTCGCCCACGGCTTTCTCCAAATAGGATTGCTGCGAGGGGGTCAGGTCGTCGTCAAAAATAACGACATCGGCATCCATGCGATGCACCAGGCCGCACAGCTCTTCAACCTTACCGGAACCGATAAACGATTTAGGATACGGCTTTACCAAACGCTGCGACAAGCGTGCCACGCACTGGGCACCAGCTGTGTGGGCAAGACGCTCCAGCTCATCAAGCGAGCGATCGAGCGGCCATGCATTGTCGCGCCACTCAACACCAACTAAAATGGCACGCTCGGGCTCGGGTGCCGTGGGAACAAGGGGGAAACGGGGCATTAGGCAGCCTCAATACGATGCAGGATATCCTCAACGACCTCATCGATCGTACATTCATCCATATCAAACCACACGATACGGTCATCGCGCTTAAACCACGAAAGCTGACGCTTGGCATAACGACGCGAACGCATCTTAATGAGTTCGCGAGCCTCATCCATGCTCATCACGCCATTGAAAGCATCAATGATCTCTTTATAGCCAATTGCCTGCATCGACGTCAGGGCATCTCCCAGCCCCTGGCCCATAAGACCGCGGACCTCATCGACAAGACCCTGCTCAAACATCAGATCGACGCGCTGGTTAATGCGCTCGTAGAGCACCTCGCGATTACGCGTCAGACCAAACCATAGGGCATGATAATGCTCGCGCGGAACACTAAACTGACTTTTTTGCTGTGCATAGGAGATACCATCATCATGCATCTCGAGCGCACGAATCACACGGCGGACGTTATGGGGATGAATAACAGCAGCCGATTCTGGATCGCGCTCGGCAAGCAGGGCATGAAGTTCTTCCTCGCCAATACGCTCGGCAAGCTCCTGATAGCCCACACGGCGATCGTCCTCAAGTTCACCCGAGGGAAAGTCCATCTCATCGAGGGCTGCCTTGAGATATAGCCCCGTACCTCCGCAAAAAACCGGCAGGCAACCCGAACCAAGGAGACGTTCAACATGCGCGCGAGCGTCAGCCTGATAAAGCGCAGCAGAATATGCCACACCCGGCTCTACAATGTCGACGAGACGCAGCGGCGCCGTGCACTCATCGGGCGCCATCTTTGCGGTACCGATGTCCATGCCGCGATAGATTTGCATCGCATCGCACGACAGCACTTCGGACGAAAGACGAGCTGCCAAACGGTCGGCAACATCACTCTTACCAACCGCCGTCGGACCGACGATCGCAACGGCGGAAAGACCTGCCCCGGGAGAAACCATTAGCGCGGCTCGCCCACAACGGAGCCGGACAAATACCAGGTCTTGGCAACGTCAACGTCAACATCAACGATCTTACCAACAAGCTGATCGATGCTGTAACCCTCGGGGATAGGCGCATGCACGGTCTGATTCTTGGGACTCTTGCCCAGCAGGACCGCGTCGTTCTTTTTACTCGTTCCCTCAATGAGCGCCGGAACCACAGTATGAAGCTCACCCTGGTTATACTCGTGTGCCGTGGTCTCGATAACCTTAACCAGACGGTTGAAACGCTCGAGAATAACCTCATGCGGCGTAGGATCGTCAATCTCGGCGGCCGGGGTACCGGCGCGCTTGGAATAGATGAAGGTATAGGCCTGAGCATAGCGGACCGTCTCGGCAAGTGAGAGCGTCTGCTCAAAGTCTTCTTCAGTCTCACCCGGGAAGCCAACGATAATGTCGGTCGAGAGCGCGATGTCGGGCATGCGGTTGCGAATGCGATCGACAAGGCCCAGATAGTCCTCGCGTGTATAACGGCGATTCATCTCTTTGAGGATCCGCGTCGAACCTGACTGGACGGCCAAGTGCAGCTGCGGCATAACGGCAGGCGTCTCGGCCATGGCGTCGATGGTCTCGGGCAACAGGTCCTTGGGATGCGAAGACGTAAAGAAGATGCGCTCCACGCCCGTATCGCCCACGGCACGCAGCAGATCGGCAAAACGCGGCTTGCCAAACAGATCGCGACCATATGAGTTAACGTTTTGGCCCAGCAGCGTAATCTCACGCACGCCCTGGCGCACCAAACCGGTCACCTCGTCGACAATCTCCTCGAAGGGGCGGCTCTTTTCGCGACCGCGCACGTACGGCACGATGCAATAGGTGCAGAAATTATTGCAGCCCGTCATGATGGGCACCCAGGCGTGATACTGAGTCTCGCGATGCCACGGCATGCTCATGGCGTCCGTATCCTCATGCTCATTGGTGCGGATATGACGCTTACCATCAAGGAACGCCTCGGCAATGAGCTCGGCCACATGTGCAATGGAATGCGTGCCAAAGATGACATTGACGTTATCGACGTTGGTGAGCAGGCCCTCGCCATCGCGCTGCGCGATGCAACCGCCAACGGCAACCACGCGCTTGCCCGAAGGCGAAGGCGGCAGGCTTTTGCAGGAATTGCACTGACCGTACAGGCGAGTATCGGCGGCCTCGCGCACGCAGCACGTCATGAAGACAACGATATCGGCATGCGCGGGATCGAGCGCCATGAGGCAGCCATACGAATCAAGCAGACCGCTCACACGCTCGGAGTCGTGCTGATTCATCTGGCAGCCAAAGGTGCGGATAAAGTAGGTTTTACCGGCAAGAATATCGCGTACGGAACGCTGGTCCATGTGCATAAGTCCTAACGATGGGGAGCGAAACAAGGCAAGCAGAAGCTATGCCACAGGCTTAACATCATCCATGACGACGTTATCCATAGCAGCTCGATTGATCTGGTGAACGTAGATAGAAAGGCGGATGGCCGTGCGCGACTCCCCGTTAATGAGGATGTCGGAGAACACGGGCGCGCAGGAAATATCAAAACCGGTTGGAATCAAAAAACCGCGCGCGATAGCAACGGCCTTAATGGCCTGGTTGACGGCACCGGCGCCGACACACTGGATGTTGACGGGCACACCATCCTTGACCATGCCGGCGATGGCGCCGGCAACGGACGCGGGCGATGATTTGCTTGATACCTTCAGGCAATCCATGAAGAAACTCCTGCATTTAAAAGTACGTTTTAACTGCAATAACTGTATCGTACCGAGTGGACTCGGTAAAGGCACTATTCCTCTTTGGCAAGATCAAAGGTCACGGTGATTCGATCACGCGAAACACGGATCTTTGGGTCGCCGCAAAGGTTGAGATAGTACCGGGCGGCAAGGTCATTAAAGTCGCGTTCCACAGCGCGCGAAAACTGTGCCATGTCATCCTTGGCAATACGTAGCCCGCGACGATCCTTCGCGAGATCGACAGGAGCCGGCGCATGCGAGGACGAATCACGCTCGCGCAGCAGACGCGCGGTCACACCGCGAACGGGCTTAATCTGCCCTGCCAAAATACGATGGGCCGTGCGCTCGGACATCTCAAGACCCAAACCCGAACAAATACGAATAAAGTCCTCGGCATCAGAAGCAAGGCCTAAACGATCGACAACCGGAAGCTCGCTCTCATCATCAATGAACAGGAGACGAGACGTATCGAGCCGACTTGACGCCTGAGCATAAAGGGTCGCGGCAATCTCAGACGGAGAACCAAGATAGACATCGCAACCACGCAACTCCTCGAGCGCAAACTCACAAGCAGCGCGAATAATATTATGCGGACCGCGAGCACAGACATAACGTCCGTCCTCATCCTTGACGGCCTGGGGCCAGCTGGACTGATCGGCACGCTCACTGAGGCGGTCGGCCGCGACGCTCACCTTAAAGGCTGAACCAAGATCGACACCGGACGTGACCACACGGGCCTCATCGGTGTTCTGCTTGATCGAAAACAATGCCATGCCACGACCGTGAACGCCCCAACGGTCCATCTTCATGCTCTCAAGCTTGGAGGTAACGCGGGCATCGAAGATTCGCTCTTGCATATCCTGCGGAACGCCCGAACCGTTATCCAGAAAGACAAGCGTGCGGACGCCGTCTTCCTTGGTCGTGGCGAGATAGACCTTGTCGGCGCCGGCATCGCGAGCATTACGGAGCATTTCGATGACGATATCCTCGACATGCTGAATGTCGTGCTTTGCCTGGCGCCGCTCGGCCTCCGAAACGCGGAGGCGGACATATCCCTCGCCAAGGTTCTCCTCGACGCGAAGGTTGCCCTCCCCCGACATCGACGCGATAAATGAGATGAGCTCGTTCGCGTCGCTCATGTTATTTAGCGATATCGACAGCGCGGCTCTCGCGAATCACGACGACGCGCACCTGACCGGGATACTCCATCTCTTCCTCGATCTGATGGGCGATATCGTGAGCCAGGACCGTGGACTGGGCATCGGAGATCTTGTCCGGCTGGACCATGACGTGGACCTCGCGACCGGCCTGCATGGCATAGGTACGTTCGACGCCGTCATGAGAGTTGGCGATCTCCTCGAGCTTCTCAAGACGCTTGATGTAGTTCTCGGCAGACTCGCGACGGGCACCGGGGCGAGAGGCAGAGACAGCATCGGCGGCCTGCACCAGGACATCGAGCACCGTGTTGGGGTCGACATCGGCATGGTGAGCCTCAATAGCGTGGACGATAACGGGCTTCTCGCCATAACGGCGGGCAAGCTCGGCGCCGATGACGGCATGCGGGCCCTCGACGTCGTGGTCGATTGCCTTGCCCAGGTCATGAAGCAGGCCGGCGCGCTTGGCGGTCACAACGTCCAGGCCAAGCTCGGAAGCCATCACGCCGCACAGATCAGAGACCTCGAGGGAATGCTGAAGCACGTTCTGACCAAACGAGGTACGGTAGCGCAGGGCACCAAGGGTCTTGACGATCTCGGGGTGCAGATCGTGGATGCCGGTATCGAAGGCAGCCTGCTCGCCAGCCTCGCGCACGCGCTGCTGAACCAGGTCGGCGGCCTTGTGATACATCTCCTCGATACGGGCAGGGTGAATGCGGCCGTCGGCGATGAGGTTCTCGAGGGCGACACGGGCGGTCTCACGACGGACCGGGTCGAAGCTCGAAAGAACGACGGTCTCGGGCGTGTCGTCGATCACGAGGTTGACGCCGGAAACCTGCTCGAAGGTCCGGATGTTGCGACCCTCGCGACCGATGATACGGCCTTTGAGGTCATCAGAGGGAATGTGCACGGAGGTAACGGTGACCTCGGCAGTGTGATCGGCAGCGCAGCGCTGAATCGCCAGAGACAGAATCTCCTGGGCGGTCTTGTGGCACTCGGCGCGAACCTGCTGCTCGGACTCGCGAATGATCGTGGCGGCCTCGTGGGTGACCTCGCCGCGAACCTTATCAAGGAGCTCCTTGTGCGCGTCCTCGCGGGTAAGGTCGGCGATACGCTCGAGCTCGGAGGTCTGCTTTGCGCAGAGCTCCTCGAGCTCACGGGAGCGCTTCTCGACCTGACCGGCCTGGCTGGACAGCTGATGCTCGCGCTTGTCGAGAGCGTCGTTGCGGCGATCGAGAGATTCCTCGCGCTGCATTACGCGGTTCTCGAGCGTACGAATCTCGTTCTTACGCTGCTTGTCCTCGGCCTCGGCGGCCTGCTTGTTCTTGATGATCTCCTCTTTAGCCTCGAGCAGAGCCTCTTTTTTGAGGGTCTCGGCCTGACGCTTGGCATCACCGATCAGGGACTCAGCCTGTGCGTGTGCCGACTGGATTTTTTCGTCGGCCTCGTGAAGACTACCCTGCTTGGCGGTGCGCATGTAGGCAATGGCGGCGATGGCACCCAAAACGATGCCAACGAGCGCTGCGATGATAGGCATGCTCACTCCTTTTTATGGATTCGTTACACAACAAAGCGAACCGTCCTTACGAACGGCTCGCGACATTTGAGTAATATGGGCGCAGCTTATGCGGGTCGGATACAGATAAACATATAAACAAACTCATCACAGATGAGCACATATCACAAAGCAAATGACAGTGTTTATCGTACGTTGAACCACAACAACTGTCAAATAAATGGCCCCAGCACGGCGGCTAAAACGCGGTGAACGGCAGGGCCACAAAACGCATACGCCTAAACCGCACATTCCTCACGTTCGGCATCGAGACGTGCCTTAACGGCATCGGCGGCGATGTGATACGAGAAGCCCTTGCCCATCAAAAACCGAACCAGTTTTTCGAATCCGCGCGTCTCTGGAACACGCCGCTTGGCGAGCAGGGCTGACGCACGCGCCAAATCGTCTTCGACGGCAAAATAATCCTCGGGATAACCGGGAATGTCATCGAGCACGACATGACGGCGCTTGAGCTCGGTCTCGATTTTACGCTGTCCCCAACCGCGCCGCTTGCGTTCCTCGATAAAGTACGAGCAAAAGCGGTTCTCGTCTAAAAAGCGATACTCGGTGGCGCGCTCGACGGCGAAATCGATCGCGGACTGGTGAAAGCCGTAGCGAGCCAGCTTGTCACGGACCTCACCCGTCGCATGGTCGCGGCGCGATAACATCTCGGTCACCATGGTAAGCGCACATTTACGCTCGATGAGCTGCACCGCATCACGATAGTTATCCCAATCACAGGGAAGATCGGGACGGTTTTTGACATACAGCCGCGCGACCCGCACGGGGATCCAAATGGACCGCTCAAAACCGCCCTCAAGCTCACAATCGATATGTGCGCAAGGCTTTTTGGACGCATACCCGCTCGAGAACGAGGAGGCCGCCTTCTTATCGGGAAAGACGACCGTGGCCTCGGTCACCGTATACGACATGAGCGTAACCGCTACTCGTCGTCATCATCGAGCATGGCGGAACCATCGATGGCGTAAAGCTCGTCAAACTCCTCAGGCGCAGGCTGATCGGTCAGCTCGACCTCGGACGGAGCATCGTCATCAAACTCAAGCCCGCAGGCAAGGCGGACCTTATGCTCAATCTCGTCGGCGCAATCGGGGTGTTCGCGCAGGAACGCCTTGGCGGCCTCGCGACCGTTGCCGAGCTTGTCCTCGCCATAGGCAAACCAGGAGCCCATCTTCTTGCAGATACCGCACTCGACAGCCATGTCCAGAATCGAGCCCTCCTTAGAGATACCCGTACCGTACATGATGTCGAACTCAGCAGAACGGAACGGAGCTGCCACCTTGTTCTTAACGACCTTGGCGCGCACGCGGTTACCGATAACCTCGTCCTTAAGCTTAATGCTGTCGATGCGGCGAATGTCGATACGTACCGAAGAGAAGAACTTAAGGGCGCGGCCGCCCGTCGTGGTCTCGGGGTTGCCGAACATGACACCGATCTTCTCACGCAGCTGGTTAATGAAGATGCACGTCGTGTTGGACTTGGACAGCGAACCGGCGAGCTTGCGGAGCGCCTGGCTCATCAGGCGAGCCTGAAGACCGACCGTAGTGTCGCCGATCTCTCCCTCGATCTCGGCACGCGGGGTCAGCGCGGCGACGGAGTCGACGACGATGGCATCGATGGCGCCGGAACGCACGAGCATGTCAACGATCTCGAGCGCCTGCTCACCCGTATCAGGCTGGGAAATCAGTACCTCGTCGATATCCACGCCAATGCGCGCGGCATACGTGGGATCGAGCGCGTGCTCGGCATCGATAAATGCCACCACGCCACCCATTGCCTGGGCTTCGGCCAGGATCTCGAGCGAAAGCGTCGTCTTACCGGAGGACTCAGGACCGTAAATCTCGACGATACGGCCGCGCGGCACACCGCCGATACCAAGAGCGGCATCGAGTGCAAGAGCGCCCGTGGGGATGGCCTCAACCTCAAGCTCGGGGCCGCCGTCACCATACCTCATGATGGAGCCTTGACCGAACTTCTTCTCGATCTCGGCCTTGGTGGTGGCGATCATCTCATCGCGCTCTTTACCCGTCGTGCGAGCATGAACGGTACGTACGGGACCTGAATTCTTGGCCATGAATAGCCCTCCTCTTAACAACCTGCATCGATAATAAACGAACGGCTGTTCGTGGTCAACCGTTCAGGCCAATCATATGCAGGCAGTCTTTCCAAAACCCAACCAAACGCCGACCAAACACTGACCAAATGCTTGACCACAAAGGGCCGAATAAGAACAAGGAAGGCAAGAATACACCTATAACCAGCGCAAACGCTAAATTCGTCAGGGGTCCCTATCTCCACAATTAAGGGGCCCTAAGGCCCCTGAAAACACGTCTATTCCATAGAGTTGAGCACAAGGGCAATGCGTCCCAATGCCTCCGCGACCGCATGGGCACGAACACACGAACGGTCGCCCTCATAGTGGCAGCGCACAGAGTCCACGACCGGCACTTCCCCATCAGCCGCGCGATACGCCCAGCCAATATAGAAAGTGCCAGCCGGATCGTCCTCAGTGCCGCCGCCGGGGCCGGCATAACCCGTTGCGCTCACTGCAATATCGCTCTGGTACAGCTCCAGCGAACCCGCCGCCATCTCGCGCGCGGTCTGATGCGACACCGCGGTATAGCGGTCGAGCGTCTCCTGATCAACACCCAAAACGCGATGCTTGATCTCATCGCAGTAGGTCACCGCACCGCCACGCAGCACCACCGAGGCGCCCGGGATATCGGCAATCGTCGAGGCGATCATACCTGCTGTCAGCGACTCAGCCGTCGAAACCGTCACGCCCCGAGCGCTCGCGCGCTCGACAATATGACGCGCCAGCTCCTCGTTATGCGCGGAAATCTGATCAAAAGAGTCCGTCATACCCACCAGGACCTAGATCGAAAAGACGATCTTGCGGCAGTTCCAGAAGTATTGGGCGCCCGAGATAACGGTCAGGACAACGGCAACGGCGTACAGGAAGCGCGACACCGAGTAGATGCCGAGCGTCAGCGCCAGCGGGCCAAGGTGCAAGCCGGCCATCGCAAAGACGCACAGGTAACCGCAGATGGAGACCATCGTGGTCGCCGTCTTGTACTTGCCAAGCTTATCGGCGGCAACGACCACGCCGGCGGCACTCGCAACCATGCGCAGGGCGCTTACCAACAGCTCGCGGAACAAGATGATGAACACGGACCAAACCGTCACGGTGCCAAAGTCCAAGAACAGCAGCAAGGCCGAGAACACGAGCAGCTTGTCGGCGATGGGGTCCAAGAACTTACCGAAATCGGTAATCTCGTTGCGCGAGCGCGCCAGGTAGCCGTCGACCTTATCGGTGCACGACAGGATCACATACAGAATGAAGGCAGCGGCGGCGAGCGGGCCGTCGAAGGTGCTCCAATCTGTACCGGCAACACTCGTGTGAGAAAGCGCCGACACGATCATGAACACCGGGATAAAGACGATACGAACGCACGTCACGATGTTGGCGGGCGTCCAAACACTCGTCAGTTCCTTATTGCTCTCGTTTGCCACGATGCTCTCCTACTCCACAACATGGCCGATAAGCTCATAGCAGAAGCTATCGGTAAACTCGACCGTCAGAATATCGCCCACGGACGCCTCGCTGGCGTCCAAGTGCACCGCGCCATCGGAATCGGGCGCCTGGAACCAAGCATGGCCGATCAGCTCGGCGCCGTCCTCGGTCTCCTCGATGCCGTCGACAATCACCTGGGCGCGCTCGCCCACATGTGCGGCGGTGGCGGCAAAACCGAGCGACTCGGCCAGGTCCATGGCCTCCTGGGCGCGCTCGAGCTTGACCTCCTCATCGACCTGACCTTCCATCTTAGCGGCCAGGCTGCCCTCCTCCTGCGAGTAGGCAAAGACACTCGTGTAGTCAAAGCAGACGGTGTCCATAAAGTCGATAAGGTCGCGGAACTCGTCGTCGGTCTCGGTCGGGAAGCCGACCATGGCCGTGGAACGGATCACGATGCCGGGGATACGCTCACGCAGATCGCGAAACAGGTCCTCGAGCTCCTGGCGCGAACCGGAGCGACGCATGGCCTTAAGGATGCGTGCGTCGCAGTGCTGCACGGGGATATCGATATAGGGTAGCACCTCGGGGGTATCGCGAATCGTCTCGATAAGCTCGTCGGTCATGCCCTCGGGCTGCAGGTAGAGAACACGGACCCAGACGTTCTGCGGGCGCACGGCCTCGGCGACGGCATGCAGCAGCTGCGCCAGATTGCGCGGCGAGCCATCGGTGGCGTCTTCGTCGGCAAAGTCGGTGCCCCAAATACCCGTGTCCTGGCCGATCAGCACGATCTCGCGCACACCGCCGGCAACCAGGTCGCGTACCTCGGAGATAATGCTCTCGGCATTGCGCGAATGATAGCGACCGCGAATATAGGGGATCATGCAGAAGCTGCAGAAGCGGTTGCAGCCATCGGAAATCTTGACGTAAGCAACAGCGCCCTCGACAGTGCGCTTGACTTGCGGAATATAGGCAGCGATCTCACGCTCGACACCCAGCACGCCATCGATGACCGCCACGATGCCGTCCTCCTCGTCGGCCTTCACAAAGGCAGCGACCTCGGGCAGCTCATCGGGCAAGTCGTCGCCATAGCGCGACGGCACACAGCCGCACATGACGATGGGACAAGAACGAACGCCGTCCTGAACCTCGTTGGCGAGCTCGAGCGTGGTCTCGATGCTCTCGGACGTTGCGGAGGCGAGGAACGAGCATGTATTGACGATGGCGATATCGGCATCCTGTGGGTCGAATGCCTCCTCGTAGCCCGCGGCGGTCAAAAGAGAACGCATGCGGTCGGTGTCAACCTCGTTCTTAGCGCACCCGAGGGTGATGTAGAGCACGGAGCCCAACGGTGTATCCATGTTGGAGAGCAGTCCTTTCGAATGATATTAGCGGTAGTTGGTGAACTGCAGCGGCTGGCCGTAGTCCTGGTCGCGCAGGAACTGGATCACGGTCTGCAACGCGTCCTTCGAAGCAGAGGAAACACGCAGCTTGTCGGCCTCGATAGTCACCTTGACCTTGAGCTTTTGGTCCTTGATGTCCTTGTTGATCTTCTTGGCGGTCGCCTGGTCGATACCCTCGACGATATGGCCGAGCACGCGCACGGTGCCGCCCGTTGCCGCCTGCGGAGCATCCCACGAGACAGCCTTGAGGTCGATGCCGCGCTTGATGAGCTTGGAGCTCAGCACGTCGATAATCTGCTTGGAGACAAAGTCGGCCGGGGCGTTGATCGTAAAGAGCTTGTCGCCCTTCGAAAGCTCGATCGTGGCGCCGGAATCCTTCAGGTCATAGCGCTGGGAAATCTCGCGCGTGGTTTGCTGGAAGGCGTTGTCGACCTCTTGCATGTTGACCTCGGACACGACGTCGAAGCTGGAATCTTTAGCCATGATGTTTCCTTTCGCGTACGAGCGGCTTAGTAGCTATCGTACGAATAGTCGGTAGAATCGGTGGGCGTCTGGCCGTCAGTTGCGGTATCGGCGCCATCCGTGGACTGGGCATCGGTGCCGTCGGTGGTGTCGGCACCATCGGTGGTGTCGGTACCATCAGAACTTTCACCATTCTCGGAACCAGTCGCCTCCTTCTTGGGAACGGTGATCGTCACACGCGCCACGCCCGAGGTCTTGGTATCGTAACGGACCTTTTCGCCGTTCTTGGTAACGGTGACATCGGAAGGCTTGGACGTGGTGATCTCGATCGAGGACTCAGGCGTGTACTCCTGCTCAAAGGGGCCAGTCGCCTGGGCTCCATAGACCGACTTGCCATCGACCTTGACCTCAATCCAGGCGGTCTTTCCCTTGGCAACGGAGACCTTGACCTTCGTTACCTCGTTTTCTTCCTTTTTAGCCGTCGTCTTGGTGGCGTCCGAATCGGTCGACTCATCCGTCACCTCATCGGTGTCTTCGTCCTCGTCGACCGTTTCGGTCTTCTTAGAAGACTTCTTGGGCGCCGTCTTGGTAGCAGTGGGCGTCTCGGGCGTGGTCTCGGGCGTCGAAGATGCGCAGCCGCGCAGAAGTACCACGATGAGCACGATCAGCAGCAACGCCACGGCACCGATACCGGCGTAGACGATACGCGGATCGAGCCCGTTGTTTTGAGGAGCACGGGAACCGCCGCGTCCACGACTGGAACTGCTGCGGCCGCCTCCCTGAGGCATACGGCCACGATTGCTATCGGAACGGCCGCAATAGCCAACCTGGCCCTGAAGGCTGCGCTGACCCGAGCGGGGCGCAAGTTCACCGCGGCCTTGATAGCCACGCTGGCCCGCACGCGGAGCCGAAGAGCGCTGGCCATACGGCTGTGGTTGAGAGCGAAGACGCGGCGTCACCTGCGTGGTATCGGCGTCCGCATAGCCACTGCGAGAGCGTCCGGTGGAGATACCACGGTGACCGCGATCGGAATAGCCGCCGTCGCCGTAGCCGGCACGAGGGTCACGCGCCACGCCGCGGGCAGCGGGAAGTGCACGGTCCTCGGGCATCGGCGTACTGCGGAACCGGTCACGCTGCGAGCGAATCTCCTCGCCCGAACCCGTCTCGGTAATATAACCGGCCTGCTGAGGACGCTGTCCATAGCGAGTCGAACGACCGCCCTGAACCATCAGGAAGCGCCCGTTATCGACAGAGGAACGCGAATTGACATAGCCGGCGGCGTCCTGGAAACGACCGCCCTGCTGCGACGTCTCGCGTTCGTATGCCATCAGTTCGTCAAAGTAGGCATTGACGACCTCGCGCGGATTGAGGCCCAAAAAGCGAGCATAGCTCGAAATCATACCCTGCGCATAGCCGCGCGGCGGCATCGAAGCAAAGTTACCGGTCTCGAAAAACTCGATGATCTGCGGCCTGATTTTGATGGTGTTGGCGACCTGCTGAATGGAAAGGCCCATTCGGCGACGCTGCTCGAGCAGCATGTCACCAAAGCGTGCAGCCATCAGAATCCTCCAAACTCACGATCTTCACGTGCCATCTCGGCGTCGACAGATTCCAGCGCGGCAAGCCCCTCCTCGTCCAACAGGACCTCGCGCGGCTTGGAACCGTCGGGCGGGCCGACGACACCCTTTTCTTCCAGCATGTCCATAATACGCCCGGCACGCGCATAGCCAACCTTCAGGCGGCGTTGCAGGCCAGATGTGGAGCCCAGCTGCGATTCCACCACAATATGGGCGGCTTCCCAAATGAGCGGATCATCGTCTTGCGGCTCGGCGACTCCGGTGCGGACAATGCCGCCGCCACCAGCCATGGACATGGAAGCGGGCGCCACGGCGGACAGAATCTCCTCGTGGTAGTCGGGCTCGCTCTGCGACTTGACGAACTCGACAATCTCGTTGATTTCGTCGTCCGAGACAAAGCAGCCCTGGATACGGCGGGGCTTGCCCCAGTCGACCTTGGAGAACAGCATGTCGCCCAAACCGGTGAGCTTCTCGGCACCCATCTGGTCGATGATGACGCGCGAGTCGATGCCCGTGGCGACGTTAAAGGCGATGCGGTTGGTGATGTTGGCCTTGATAAGGCCCGTCACCACGTTGGAGCTGGGGCGCTGCGTGGCAACGATAAGGTGAATACCGGCGGCGCGGCCCAGCTGTGCAATACGCACGATCGAGGCCTCGACATCCTTACCGGCGACCATCATCAGGTCAGAGAGCTCGTCAATGATAATGACCAGGTAGGGCATCTTTTGCGGCGGGTTGTCGTAATGCTCAAACTCGCCGGCGGCCTGCTTTTCGTTATAGGTCGAAATCTTACGGACGTTGAGGCGTTCGAATACCTTCAGGCGGCGCTCCATTTCGGACACGGCCCACTGCAGGGCGCTCGCGGCCTGCTTGGGCTCGGTCACCACGGGCACATAGAGATGCGGCAGACCGTTATAGCCCGCAAGCTCGACGCGCTTGGGGTCGACCATGATCAGGCGAACGTCCTCGGGAAGGGCGCGCATGAGCAAGGTCGTGATGATGGAATTGATCATCACCGACTTACCAGAACCGGTCGTACCGGCGATCAACAGGTGAGGCATCTTGGCGAGGTCGGCGACGACCGGCGTGCCCTCGGCGTCGCGGCCGATGGCAAGCTCGAGCGGACCGCCCTTCACATAGGGCAGCACGTCGCCCAGATTGACGTTCTGGCGCTTGCGGTTGGGAATCTCGATGCCCACGAGCGAGGTGCCGGGGATCGGGGCAAAGATACGAACCGACTGGGCGGCGAGCGAAAGCGCAATATCGTCCTCGAGGCTCGAAATCTTGCTCACGCGCTCGCCCTCGCCAGGTTGCAGCTTAAAGGTCGTCACCGTGGGGCCGGCGATCCAGCCGACCACGCGGGCACTGCGGCCAAACTCAAGCAAGGTGGATTGCAGTGACTCAGCGGTCTGCTCCAGCTCCTTATCCGAAGACGCGGCAGAAGCCGACTGCGGGTTGGCATGTAGGATTTCGAGCGGCGGAAGCTTGAGGCCGTCCTCTTCTTCGCCCTCGTTATCTGCGGCGCCGCCGTCCGCTCCCCCATCACGAGCCGCAGCCGATTTGACAGCACTCGTGGCAGGCGCATCGGCAACCTTGGGATGCTTTAAGAAGTCGGGAATCTGAGGTGCGGCCGAAACAGGGTTCACGGCAAACGGCGGCTCGGACTCGTCAACCTTGTCCGGATCGTCCTCCATCGAAAGCTGTCCAGTGACCTGCCCGCGCTTGGCGTGGCGACGCGGCAGCAAGGTTGTCTTGGCGGTCTCGAGCGGAGCCTCGTCGTCCTCGTCGTCACCCTCGGTGAGCTCAATCTCGCTATCGGACCAAGACGGGTCGGGCTCGCTTGTGTTGAGCTTGGGCGCAGCCTTGCCCTTCTTGGCATGGCGGCGCGGCAGCAGCGTGGTCTTGGCGCGCTCGGCTTCAACCGACTCGGATACGTCGACAAATGGGTCATCGTCCTCGTCGTCATCCAAAACCGGGTCGACATCGCCACCCATGACCGTGGTCACCGCGGCGTCAGCCCCCTTCTGGCGCAGAATGCTCAGGTGCGGACGAGCGACGCCGGGAACAGACAGGGCCTCTTCATCGCCCCACGGGCTCGCATTGACATCGGCACGTCGACGCTCGGCAAAATCGGCAGCGCGATCGCGTGCGGAGCGCAAAACGCCACCCACCGAAAAGCCGATAATGACCAAACCAACGACGACAAGCCCCAGCAAGACAACCATGGCGATAGGTTTACCCAGGGCGTTTTGCAAGGCACTTGCGATAAAGGCGCCAATGTAGCCGCCCGACACGGAAAGGTTCTGCGGCGTAAACATAAGGTCGCACGAATCGCTCGTGCCCGGCACCATCAGCGAAAGAATGGAGACGACGGCGATAAAGACCAAGGCGCCGCCCGCAACAGAGCGCACGTTGAGCGGCGAGTCCTCACCCAAAAAGAGCGTGGCGGCAAACAGCAAGATGACGATCGGCAGCACGTAGGCGCCCAGACCAAAGCCCAGGTGGTAGAAACCGGCAACCGCAGCCGTCACGGGCGCTGTTGCCGGAGAGATCACGGCAATGAAGGACGCGATCGCCAAAACGGCGATGACCACACCGGCGATATCGCGATTGGCCGAAGGCTCGACCAAGGGCTCAAAATCGTCGAAGTCTGCCTCATGGCCCTTATTGGCACGAAGATGGGAACCGGCACCCTTAGCAGATGCCGGTTGGTTGTTGGCCTTATTGCCTTTGGCGTTTTGTGCAGATCCGCGCGCCAAACTAAACCTCCATGACGACCGGGATGATCATCGGGCGAGTGCGCGTACGGCTCCAGATAAAGTTGGAGAGCGAGTCGCGCACGGCCTTGCGAATGGCGTCGGAACCGCTGCTGGTAAAGCTGAACTTGCCCTTCTCGATCGTCTTCATGATGGACGCGGAGGCATCCTCGGAGAACTGGTCGTCGATGGCAAACGAAACGCCGCGGCCCGAGAACTCGATGGCCTCGATCTTCTTGTGTTTGAGGGAGACGATGGCAACAGCCGTAACCATACCGTCGTTGGCGAGCTTCTGGCGATCGCGCAGGACGATGGGGTCGGTATCACCGATGCGCAGACCGTCGACGTAGACGACGCCGGACTCGACGGGCGTGCCGCGCTTGACGATACCACCGCGCATCTCGAGCGTGTCGCCGTTATCGAGGATAAAGATATGATCGTCCTTGATGCCCATCTTGCGGGCCAGCTGGGCATGGGCGCGCAGATGCACGGCCTCACCGTGAACCGGCATAAAGTACGTGGGCTTGGCCATGGCCATCAGGAGCTTGAGCTCCTCCTGGCTACCGTGACCCGAGACGTGGACGAGAGCGCGGTTCTTATCCCACACGTCGCAGCCGAGCTTGGCCAGGCTGTTGACGACCTGCTGGACGGCCTTCTCGTTGCCAGGAACGGGAGTTGCCGAGAGGATAACGGTATCGCCCTCGTGAATGGAGAGCGTCTTGTGCTCGCCATTGGCCATGCGGGACAGAGCCGACAGCGGCTCGCCCTGCGAACCAGTGCACATGACGACGATCTTGTCGTCAGGCAGGTTATCGATATCGAAGGCATCGATGATATCGGCATCATCGATGTTGAGATAACCGAGCTCGCGCGCCACGCGGGTGTTCGTGAGCATGGAGCGACCGGTCACAACGACCTTACGGCCGCACTTGCGGGCGGCATCGCAGATCTGCTGCAAACGATGGATGTGGCTCGAGAACGACGCGACGAACACGCGACCCGGGGCGTTCTTGATGGCGTGCAGCAGGTTGGGACCAACCTCGGCCTCGGACTTGGTAAAGCCGGGAACCGTGGCGTTGGTAGAGTCGGAAAGCAGCAGGTCGATGCCCTGCTTGGCAAAGCGGCTGATAGCGGCATAGTCGGGCGTGACGCCGTCGATGGGCGTCTGGTCAAGCTTAAAGTCACCCGTGTGCATAACGGTGCCCTGATTGGTGCGGATGAACACGCCCAGAGCGCCGGGGATGGAGTGCGTCATCGAGAAGAAGTCGAGCGAGATGCCGCCGAGGTTGACATGGCTGCCGCCCTTGACCTCGCGGAACTTGGGTGCGCGGATGCGGAACTCAGAAAGCTTGCCCTCGATAAAGCCAAGCGTCAGCTTGCTCGAGAAGATGGGCACCTTATTGTTGAGGTCCTGCAGCAGATACGGAAGCGAACCGGTGTGGTCCTCGTGGCCGTGGGTGACGACGATACCGCGGAGCTTCTCCTCGTTCTCTAGAACATAGGTGTAGTCGGGAAGCACCAGGTCGATACCGGGCTGGGAGTCATCGGGGAACATGAGGCCGGCGTCGACGAGCACCATGTCGTCGCCGCACTCGAAGACCGTCATGTTCTTGCCGATGCCATCAAGGCCGCCGAGCGGGATGATCTTCAAGGGAGATGATTTTTTAGCTGCCATAGGTTAGTGTGGTTTCCTTTCTTCGAAACGGGTCTGAAACAACCGACGGGGCGCTTCTGGCAAACCGACCGCCGGGAACGTACAAACATGCATCGCAGAGTCGATGCAGTAACCACAGTATGATACCCATTTGCACAACAACAGACCACCCATGCATCAAAGCCCCATCTGAACCGGTCTATCCCGCCGGTTTCCCGTGGGGCGGGCACTGATGAAGTTTCCTGCTCTACAGTCCTGCTCACGACGGAGGCCACATTAAGTGGCCTCCTGTTCGTGCGGAACTCGCGATAAACTTCATCAGTGCCCGCCCCACGGGAAACCTGCCAATTAGGGACAGGTTTATTTTGGTCGATTTTATCTGGGGAAATGCTGCAGCGTCTATCTACAAATCCGAAATCTGACTACTGAATAGACTGTCTAACTAAATTGCGAGCGGCACTAACCAGTCCTTTTGCTTGCGCCCGGGAGGGCCGCATATGAAGTTTATCGCGAGTTCCGCACGCAAAGGAAAGCACTTAATGTGCTTTCCGTCTTGCGCAGGACTGTAGAGCAGGAAACTTTACCCGCGGCCCCCGCCGGGAACAGCAAAAGGGCGACCCCTGTCCGGAGTCGCCCTTGCGGTGCTGGTTATGTACGGCTATTACTCGGCGTCGTGGTGACGGCGGGGCTTGCGGCCTCCGTTGTCGCCGGGACGGCGCGGACGGTCGCTGCGCTCGGAGCGCTCGCGACGCGGACGCTCACGGCGCTGGAAGTGCTCGCCGTCGCCCTCGGAGGAACCCTCGGCGCGAGCCGGAGCCTCAGGCTTGTCAAGACGATCGAGCGAGATCTTGCCGCGATCGTCGACCTCGATGACGACGACCTTGACCTCATCGCCGACGTTAAGGACGTCCTCGACCTTCTCCACGCGGCCCTTGGCGACGCGGGAGATGTGCAGCAGGCCGTCCTTACCAGGCAGCAGGTTGACGAAGGCGCCAAAGGGCTGGATGGAGACCACACGACCGGTGTACTCCTCGCCCGGCTCGGGAACCTTGATGATGAGCTTGATACGCTCGACAGCCTGATCGACGGACTCGCCGGTGCCGCCGACAAAGACGGTGCCGTCCTCCTGGATGTCGACCGAGGCGCCGGTCTCGTCCTGGATGCCGCGAATGACCTTGCCGCCGGAACCGATGACGTCCCGAATCTTGTCGGTCGGAACCTGGATGGAGACGATACGCGGAGCGGTGCTGCGCGTGGTGTGGCGCGGCTCGGGGATCACATCGAGCATCTTCTGCAGGATGAAGGCGCGACCCTCCTTGGCCTGCTGCAGGGCGCGGGCCAAGATGTCGAAGGTGAGACCAGTGGCCTTGTTGTCCATCTGCAGGGCAGTGATGCCCTCGGTGGTGCCGGTGACCTTAAAGTCCATGTCGCCCAGGAAGTCCTCGAGACCCTGGATGTCGGACAGGACCACGGTCTTGCCCTCCTCCTGGATCAGGCCCATGGCGATACCGGAGACCGGGCGCTTAATGGGCACGCCGCCGTCCATAAGGGCGAGCGTGGAGCCGCAGGTCGAAGCCATCGAAGAGGAGCCGTTGGACTCCATGACCTCGGAGACGACGCGGATGGCGTAGGGGAACTCGTTCTCGTCGGGGAGCACCGGAAGCAGAGCGCGCTCGGCCAGGTTGCCGTGGCCGATCTCGCGGCGCTTGGGGCTGCCCATGCGGCCGGTCTCGCCGGTGCAGAACGGCGGGAAGTTGTAGTGGTGCATATAGCGCTTGCCCTCGGTGGGTTCGATGGTATCCAGACGCTGGCCCTCGTTGAGCATACCGAGCGACAGGACGGAAAGCACCTGGGTCTGGCCACGCTGGAACAGACCGGAGCCGTGAACGAGCGGCAGGTAGTTATCCTTCACCATGATGGGGCGAATCTCATCGGCGGCACGGCCGTCGACGCGCTCGCCGGTCTCGACGACCATGGTACGCATAGCCTTCTTCTCGAGCTTCTTGAGCGCCACGGGAATCTCGCGCTCCCAAGCGGACTGCTCCTCCTCGGTGAACTCGGCACGGATGGACTCCTTCAGAGCCTCGACCTTGCCGATACGGGAGAGCTTGTCGGCGTCGCGAAGGGCGGCTGCCATCTCGTCGTAGTGGGCGAAGATGCGCTCCTGGACCTCCTCGACGGGCTGGTCGAGCGGGTACTCCTTCTTGACGATAGCGCCGTTGACCTGCTCCCACTCGGCGACAAACTCGTCCTGAGCCTGGCAGAAGGCAGCAAGGGCCTCCTGGCCAAACTTCATGGCGGCGAGCATGTCGTCCTCGGAGATCTCCTCGGCGCCGGCCTCGACCATCGAGATGAAGTCGGCAGAGCCGCCCAGCTCCAGGTCCAGATCGGAGTTCTCGCGCTCCTCATAGGTGGGGTTAACGATAAACTCGCCGGTCTCCACGTTGCGGCCGATGCGCACGCAGGCAAGCGGGCCCTCGAAGGGCACGCCGCCGAGCGTCATGGCCAGGGAAGCACCCATGACGTTGATGACGTCAAAGGGGTTGACCTGGTCGGCGACGAGCGAGGTGGCGACGATGTGCACCTCGTTGCGGAAGCCGTCCGGGAAGCTCGGACGAATCGGGCGGTCGATCATACGGGCCGTGAGCGTGGCCTTCTCGCTGGGACGGCCCTCACGCTTGAGGTAGCCACCCGGGATGCGGCCGGCGGCGTACATCTTCTCGTTGAAGTCGACGGTCAGCGGGAAAAAGTCGTAGTTCTTGCGCTCCTTGGAGACGACCACGGTGTCGAGCATCGTGGTGTCGCCCTGCTTGACCAGGCAGGCGCCGGTGGCCTGCTTGGCAAGCTCGCCCGACTCAAAGGTGTAGGTCTTGCCGTACAGCTCAAAGGTCTTGGATACGAGTGTCATTGTTCTCCTTTACCCCACAGGCCCCTTGCCTGCAGGCTTCTCATGTGACGCGGGCCCCCTGCCCCCGCCACGCTTCAGAGCGTGATTGTTCGCGCCCTTACACAAAAAGAGCGCCCCGCTGCGCAGGACGCTCTTAGCATGTACAAATCCTACTGGATGTTGTCGCGGATGCCCAGAGCCTTGATGAGCTCACGGTA
This sequence comes from uncultured Collinsella sp., assembly GCA_902475525.1. Classification (GTDB taxonomy): domain Bacteria; phylum Actinomycetota; class Coriobacteriia; order Coriobacteriales; family Coriobacteriaceae; genus Collinsella. The sequence continues at coordinate 86,826 of CABRZS010000003.1, read as the reverse complement.
CTCGACGATGTCGTTCTTCTTGATGTAGGAGAGAAGACGACGACGACGGCCGACGAGCATGAGCAGGCCACGACGGGTGTGGAAGTCCTTCTGGTGGGACTTCATGTGCTCGGTCAGCTCCTTGATGCGCTCGGTCAGGATGGCGACCTGAACCTTGGGGTTGCCGGTATCGACCGGGGTGTTACCGAACTGGGCAGTCAGCTCCGCCTTGCGCTCTTTGGAAACAGTCATTGTTTCACCTTTCGTTTTGCGTCGCCCACGGGCGACTCGATTCGCCTCGGACTGGGAAGCCGCCGGTGGAGCGAGCAACCAAGGTCGAGGTACCAACAGGTCGGTATGTTACCACAAGCAGCCCGTGCCTGCGCATCATCACCGACCCAACATGAATTCCATCGCACGGAGGCGCTGATCGGTGTGCGTCGCAGCCCACACATGCGAAAGCCCGAGCAAGAACGCCGCCGTATGCGTGTCGATCCTCTCGACCATAAGCGCATCGAAGGTCATGGACATGAGGGCGCGCAGCCACGCGACCTCACCGGTCGACACCAGCTCGGCACCCGGAACGCTCGACGCGCACGACCCGCACATGAGACCGCCCGCCTGGGGCGAAAAATACGACAGCATGGGGTCTCCGCACAGCACGCAGGCCGAAAAATCGGGTCGATAGCCAACGTGCGACAGCAGCTTAAAGACATATGCCGCCACAAGTAGATCCATATGCGCCGCGTCGAGCCCGCTGCCCACCAGGGCAAGCGCTCGCTGCGTTATGGCAAAGGTAAACGGGTCCTCGGCGTCCTCGAACGAGCACACGCGCGCGACCTCGGCGATCGCGCTTGCGGCGCATGTCATCTCGTAATCGGGAGCAGCGCCGAGCGGCGCCTCCATAAGCTCGGCCTGGGAAACCACGTCGAGCGACCGTCCATGCGCAAGCAGCAGATCAACGGTACAGAACATCTCGCAGCGCGCAGCCAGGCGTCCGCCGGGTTTGCGGGCGCCCTTTGCCACAGCACGAACCTGCCGACCCCGCTCGTCAAGCATCGTCAGGATCAGGTCCGTCTCTTTGAGCTTCGTCTTATCGAGCACGAGCACTTTCGTGCGATATGTACGAGAACCTGCCATTCGCGCCGCGTGTCCCTAATCCTCGGCGTTATAGCCAAAGCGGCGAATCTGGGCCTCGTCGTCACGCCAGCCGGCCTTGACCTTCACGTCCAGCTCCAAAAAGACCTGGGTGCCAAAGATGCGCTCAAGGTCGCGACGGGCGTCGATGCCGATATGTTTGATCATCTCGCCGCCCTTGCCGATGATGATGCCCTTTTGGCCCTCGCGCTCGACGTAAATGGTGGCGTGCACGCGCAGCACCTTCTTGGTCTGCTCAAGCGCATCGCAAATCACGCCCACGGAGTGCGGGATCTCATCACGGGTGCGGCGCAAGACCTTCTCGCGCACAAACTCGGCAACGAGCGTCTCATCGGAAGCGTCGGTACCCATGTCCTCGGGGAACCAACGCGGACCCTCGGGCAAAAAGTGCGCAACGGTCTCGATGAAGGCATCAACGTTAAAGTTCTTGACCGACGACGTCACGATCTCGTCGTCATATTCCATAAGCTCGTGGGCGGCCTTAAGCTGCTCCATGACCTGTGCGGGGTCGGCTTCATCGGCCTTGGTGAGCACCAGGACCTTCTTGGAACGGGCATTCTTGACACGCTCGGCAACCCAGGCGTCTCCCCTGCCGATCGGTTTAGTGGCATCAATCAAAAACGCGACAACATCGACATCGTTCAGCTCGAACAGCGCGCTCTTGTTGAGCTCGGACCCTAGACCGTCCTTGGGCTTGTGGATACCCGGGGTATCGACAAAGACCAGCTGGTAGCCGGGGCGGTTGACGACGGCGCGCATGCGACGGCGGGTCGTCTGGGCCACCGGCGAGGTGATGGCGACCTTTTTGCCATAGCAGGCGTTGAGCAGCGTTGACTTACCGGCGTTGGGGCGGCCGACCAAGGCCACGAAGCCACTGCGGAAACCGGGCTCAACGTCGCCAAAGCCCGCGAGGCTGTCGTCCTCGTCGCACAGGGCGTCGAGTTCCTCGTCGCTCATGCCCTCAAACGGGTCGAACTCCTCGACTTCCTCATAGGCCTCGGTCGCCTTAGCATCCGGGGACTCGTCGTCCAAAATTTCATCGATAGGCTGCATATTGTCGGACATGGGAATCCCTTTCTAAATAAAGCCGAGCGCGTGGGCAAATACCAGCAAGCCCACAATCGCGGCGGTGATTGAAAGTACGTATACCGAGGCGGCGGCGATGTCCTTGGCGCGTTTTGCCAGCGGATGGAGCTCCTGGGTCGCCAGATCGACAATGGCCTCCATGGCGGTATTGCACAGCTCGCCGTGAATCACCAGGCCGCAGCAGATGATAATCGTGGCCCACTCGGCAATGTCGAGCCCCACGATGCAGCCGGCAATGATGGTGCACACGCCCGCTACGAGCATAACCTTAATGTTGCGCTCGGTCTTGACGGCGGTGACGAAGCCCTCCATGGCGTAGGAGAACGACTTTAAAAAGGACGGATGGTCCTTGTTCGATCCGGGAATCATAAGCGGCTCCTAGTCGTGGGCATGATTGGTGATGGGGCCGACGTGAACGAGTTTGGGGTCCTCGCCGCGCTCGAGCGCCAGGTCGCGCAGGATAGCGTCCTCGCGGGCCTCCATGACCTCGGCCTCGTCGTCCTCGATATGGTCATACCCCAGCAGGTGTAGCATGCCGTGTACGAGCATCAGGCGGCACTCGTCGGCAGGGCTATTGCCAAAGCCGGGGGCCTGACGGGCAATGACCTGCGGGGCCAAGATGATATCGCCGAGCTCGAGCGTCTCGTCGGCGGGAATATCCTCGTCAAAGGCCGAGTCGCATTCAAACGAGAGCACATCGGTGGTGCGGTCGATGCCACGCCACTCGTGGTTGAGCTCGTGCATCTCGTCCTCGTCGACATACGAAAGGGAAATCTCGACTTCACGTTCAACGCCCTCGGCGGCAAGCACAACCTCGCAGATGTGCTCCACCTCCTGCGCGTCGAGCAGCGTATCGAGCTCGGCATCGTTGCTGATCAATACACTCAACGGGACTCCTTTCGGTCGCGCGAGCGCTGCTCGCGCACGTCATCATAAGCATCATATGCCTCAACGATACGACCCACTAGGGCATGGCGCACCACGTCGGCACGCTCCAGGTGTGCAAACGCCACATCGTCGACACGGCCCAAAATCTTCTCAACGTCAGCAAGACCGCCGCGACGACCAACCAGGTCGCGCTGACTCAGGTCGCCGGTAATCACAAACTTGGAGTTGAAGCCCAGGCGCGTCAGGAACATCTTCATCTGCTCGGGCGTGGTATTTTGCGCCTCGTCGAGTACCACGAAAGCATCGCTCAGCGTGCGGCCGCGCATGTAGGCAAGCGGGGCGATCTCGATCACGCCGCGCTCCATAAGCTCATCGGTTCGCTCGCGATCCATCATGTCAAAAAGGGCGTCGTAGAGCGGACGCATGTAGGGATCGATCTTTTCCTCAAGGGTACCGGGCAAAAAGCCCAGATTCTCCCCCGCCTCGACAACCGGACGCGTCAAGATCAGACGACCCACCTCGTGACGCTTGAGCGCGGCAACGGCGAGCGCCATGGCCAGATAGGTCTTACCGGTACCGGCAGGACCCAAGCCAAACGTGATGGTATGCGAGCGGATGGCATCCACATAGCGCTTTTGCCCGAGCGTCTTGGGGCGAATGACGCGGCCGCGATACGAAAGCAGCACGTCATCGCGAAGCGACGTAGTCTCGTGCTCATCGTCGCGTAAGACGGCCAGGCAGCGAGAAACATCGTCGGCAGACAGCGTGCGCCCGGCGGCCGCCTCGCGAAAAGCATGCTCGAAAAAGCGCGCCACGAGTTCGACCTCGTTCGGGTCGCCGCTCACGGAGATGCTATCGCCACGGGCGACCACATGAGCGCGAACCAAGCTCTCGAGCGCACGAAGGACGCCGTCGCCGGCGCCCAAAACGCGCGAGGGATCAATCCCCTCGGGAACGGTAAGTCTAATCTTCGAGGCTTCCATGAACCTCCCTGCGCGCATGGACCAAGCCGGAATCATCGACTCCGATGATAGCAACATCGAGCAGGCACGGGGCTGTAAGTCCACAGGTATCGTCAAGACGGGCATGATGGAACGAACCGAGCGTCAGGTTGTCGCCGTACTCGAGGACGGCACGCTCGACCGTGCCCACACGACGACGAGCGTCGGCAATAGCGAGTTCCTGTGCGGCGGCCCGCATACGGCGGCTGCGCTCGGCCATAACCTCGGGCGGTACCTGATCAGGCATATCGGCAGCAAGGGTACCGGGACGCTTGCTATAGCGGAACACGTGCATACGCGAGAAACCCACACGACGGCACAGCGCCAGCGACTCCTCGAACTCCTCGTCCGTCTCACCAGGAAAACCGACGATGACATCGCACGAAAGAGACGCCTGGGGCAAGTTGGCGCGAATCATACGCACCGTGTCCTCAAAGGCCTCGGCGCTATAGGGACGACCCATGCGATGCAGGGTCGCCGTGCAGCCGGACTGCACGGGCAGGTGCAAAAACGGGGCGATACGCTGCGGATAGCGTGCCATAACCTTAAGCAGGCGCTCAGAGATATCCATGGGCTCGACCGAGGAAATGCGCACATGCGGAATAGACGTGCGCTCCATGATGGCCTCGAGCAGCTCATCGATTTCGACATGCTCGTCGGTCGCGCTCTTGCCATCGTAGGCACCCAGGTTCACACCGGTCAGCACCACCTCGGGCACGCCGGCCTCCTGGGCCTCGCGAACTTGCTCGAGCACGGACTCGACGGGCACGGAGCGCTCGGGGCCACGTGCCTTCCACACAATGCAATAGGTGCAGCGGTGGTTGCAGCCGTCCTGAATCTTCACGCCCAGGCGAGAGCGACCGAGCGCATCGACCACCTCGCCATCGCTGCAGGCGGGAACGCTATCGGACTCAACGCCCAGCACCTCGCAGACACGTTCGGCGACATCGATCTTGGACGGCTCGGCGATCACGCGATCCGAAAGCTCCAACAACTCCTCAGGATGCAAATTGACCACGCAACCGGTCACGAGCACATAGGGCTCGTTTGGATGGGACAGCGCATGACGGACGGCCTTACGGGTCTTGGCCTCGGCCTCGCCCGTAACGGCACAGGTGTTAATGACGATCAGATCGGCATCCTGGGGCTCCACCATAGCAAAGCCCAGGCGCATAAGATCGGCAGTGATACGGTCAGACTCAACCCGGTTGACACGGCAACCGAGGTTGACGACGGAAATATGGGGTGCGAGCACGCGGGCTCCTTAATCGAGGATATCGTCGAGGGCGCTCTTGATACGGTCGGTCACCGACTTCTTACCGGAAGCGACGTCATCGCCCATATCATCGGCAAAAGCACGGAGCAGCTCGCGCTGCTTATTGGAAAGATTGGTGGGAACGACCACGCGCAGTTGCACGATCAGGCGGCCACGCGAACCGCCACCGCCAATGCGCGGCATGCCGTAATTATTGACGTTCACGGTGTCGCCGTACTGGGCGCCGGCGGGAACCGTCACCTTAACGACCTCGTCGGGCATAATGCCCTCGACCTCAATCTCGCAGCCGAGCGCAGCCTGCGCAATCGAGATATCGCTCACCAGGTACAGGTCGTCACCGTTGCGCTTAAAGCGCTCATGGTCGGCAACGCGCACGTTGACAATCAGGTCGCCCGAAGGCTCGCCGCGAAGGCCGGCCTCGCCAAAGCCGCTCACACGCAGCTGGCGACCGGTCGAAACGCCGGCGGGAATATCGATGTCGATCTTTTCGTGCGAAGGCGTGCGGCCCTGGCCGTCACAGGTCTCGCAGGGATGATCGATGACCGTGCCCTCGCCGTGGCAGTCGGGGCAAGGCGAAGAGGACTGGACCTGGCCCAAAAAAGAGCGCTGGACCGTGGTGACATAGCCCGTGCCGTGGCAGCGGCTGCACTGCTTTTCCTGCGCGCCCTCGGCCCTACCGGTGCCATTGCAATCCTCACAGGGAGCAAGGCGGTCATAGCTGATCGTCTTTTTGCACCCGAGCGCCGCCTCCTCGAGCGTCACCGAAAGGGAGATGGCCATGTCGCGGCCGCGACGACGCTCACGGCGATTTCGGGCGCCACCGCCGGCACCGCCGCCAAAGAACGACGAGAAGAGGTCGTCCATGCCCATGCCGCCAAAGATATCGTTAATGTCGACGTAGCCCGAACCACCAGGGCCGTCGGCAATGCCGTAACGGTCGTAGTTAGCACGCTTCTGCTCATCGGAAAGAACGGAATATGCCTCGTTGAGCTCTTTGAACTTGGCCTCGGCCTCGGGGTCGTCCGAAACGTCCGGGTGTACGGTACGGGCCTTCTTTAGAAACGCGCGCTTAATCGTCCGCGCGTCGGCATCCTTGTCGACGCCAAGCACCTCGTAGTAATCCCTATTTTCCGACACGACCGAATCCTTCCGACTTTCATTATTGTCACAGTGCGTCCTATACCCAAGCTGGGCCGGCCGCAAACAGAGGGTTTGATGTTATTGCATTGCGTAGGGTGAAAGCATGGCACGTTGCGAGCAGCTCGCAAACCAAACCGACACGAGCGCAAACATAAATCCGTTGGCAAAACCGTTGGCAAACTGCATCGCGCCGCGCTTCCACCACAGCAGGCTGCGGTGCAGCACGCCGTCCGAGAGCACCATGAACAGGCCCATGGCAAACGGAATAAAGCACATCACGGCAAAGGCCGAGAACACGCCCGAGATGGCCGATAGCACCAAAAACGGCGCCACGATGCCCATCAGGTAAAAACCGGTACGGGCCTTGCCTTCCAGGCGCTCGGCCTCAACATGGGCGCGACCGACCAGATCACCGCCAGAGGCGCCGTTGGTGCCGGCGTGACCCATGCCGCCAATACGGACCTCGTCGCCATCGTGCGTGCCGGCGGGAAACTCAATCGTCTGCTCGGAGGTCACACGGGTCCGCCCGCTGCCGCCGCAATCGGGACAGGGGTCGGCGACGACCTTACCGGAGCCACCGCACTCAGGGCAGACCGACTGGAACGTGCCGGCACCAAACAGAAAGGACAGGTCGACATCGATGTGACCGCGACCGCCGCAGCTCGGACAGGTATGTGCATGCTCGGACGAAACAGAGCCCGAACCACCGCAGTGACCACAGGTATCGAAGCGCGTATAGCGGACGGTCTTGCGGGCACCGCCCTTGGCCTCCTTGGCGTCGAGTTTGATATCGACGACCACATTGGCGCCGTTCTCGGGATTGTAAGCAGCCTGCCCACGACGCTGCTGGCCCCAAGCGCCGCCAAAGGGAAAACCGCCCTCAAAGGGATTGCCATAGCCTGTGTTGCCGGCGTAGCCGCCACCATAGGGCGAAGCCGTAGAAGCACCGGCAAAGGGATTGCCCGAGCGCATGGCGTCGTAGCGCGCACGTTTTTGCTCATCCGAAAGCACGGCGTAGGCCTCGGAAACCTCTTTAAACTTTTCCTCGGCATCCGGCTCTTTGTTGACGTCCGGATGGAGCTTGCGGGCCTTTTGCTGAAAGGCCTTTTGAATATCACGCGAGGTGGCGTCCTTGGAGACACCCAGAATCTCGTAGTAATCTTTTTCGTTCATCGTCGCCATGCGCGGCAACCTCCTGCTCACAGCAGCGTATATATTCCGGTAATTCTACACGAGCGGCCTAAGCTAGATCCCAAAACAGCTCGAACAGAACATTTCCATCGAGCCAGCCCAAGTGCGTCGGCGCCAGACGAGCTCGAACATAGCCCGCGACGACATCTGCCGAAGTGAAAGGTCCCTCATGGACCCCGAGCGTCTCGGGCACCCAAGTGGCAAGACCCAATTCGAGCGCGCGATCGCAGGCAGCTGCCAGCTCATCGGCCGGGATGACGCAAGCTGCACGAACCAACAGGTCGGACGCAACACCGCCCGTCATGCGACAAGACAGCATCAGGTCTTCAGCCGCAGCCTCACGCTGCGACAGATATTCGGCCTCAAACGCCGTCGCGTCATCGTCACGTTGCACCAGACGCACGCGGTACGAATCGCCTCGAGAAGACACGCCGGGGAACAAACCTGCAAGACGGTCGAAATCCTCGGCGTCGAGCATGCCCGCGGCGGAACGACCCAGGCCCAAATAGCCCTGGCCGGTCCAGTAGGCAATGTTATGGGCGCACTCATGTCCGTCGAGCGCATAGCTTGCCACCTCATACGGGTGATAGCCGGCCGCACCCAGACGCTCACGCGCCACATCCATGCACGAAGCTTGAAAATCCTCGTCGGGCTCGACCGACTCGTCGCGGCACGCCATGCGATAAAGGGGAGTCCCCTCCTCAAGCGTGAGCGGGTAGACCGACACATGATGCGGAGCCGCCGCCAGCACGCCATCGAGCGTGCGCTTCCAACTCGCTGCGGTCTGCCCGGGAAGTCCGCACATAAGGTCGCACGACACGTCAAGCCCAGAGTTCTTGACCGTCGCGATGGCGGCAAACGCCCGATCGGCATCGTGAATACGGCCGATGGCGGTAAGTTCGGTGTTATCGAGCGTTTGCACGCCCAGAGAGACGCGTGTGACACCAACCTTGGCAAGCGCAGTGGCAAGCTCGGCGGTCAGCGACTCGGGATTGGCCTCGCAGGTAAACTCAACGGGGGCGCACCACGCACGAATACGCCGCGCCAGCTCCACCAGGCGCTCCCCCGCCAGCGACGGCGTACCGCCGCCAACATAGACGGTGCGGATATGGTCAAGGGCCCCAGCCTTGCCAAAAGCATCGAGGCGCGCGAACAACTGCTCAAAATAGACATCGAGCGCAGCACTCAGGTCGCACGGAGAAAAACTGCGCGAGTCAAAGTCGCAGTACCGGCACTTTTGGGCGCAAAACGGCACGTGCACGTACAGCGCGGTAACGGCCACCCTTAAGCCTCCAGCGGATGAGGGGGCACCGATTCGCCGGCGGCAAGGGCAGCCTCGCAGGCCACCACATCGCGCTCGATATCATCGACCAGTGCCATAAACTCCTCGTACGTGGAGCAGCGCACCACCTGAGCGCGCCAGGCGGCGGCATGGGGCATGCCCTTTAGATACCAGCTCGCGTACGTACGGGCGCGCGACATAAGCGGCAGAAGCTCGTGCGTCAACGTCAGGTGCTCACGCAGAGCCTCCAGGCGCTCGACCGAGGAGCGAGAAGGAACCGGCGTGCCATCGAGCGCAAGGGCGCGAGCATCACCGAACACCCACGGATTGCCGTAGATGCCGCGCGCGATAAACACCGCGCTGGCACCCGAGCCTTGCAGATGCTCAGCAGCGTCCTCGGCCGAGAACACATCACCCGAACCAATCACGGGAATCTCGACAGCGTCGGCAACCTCATCGACGACAGACCAATCGGCCTGGCCCGTATAGAGCTGCGTGGCACAACGACCGTGCACGGCGACTGCGGCGGCACCGGCGCCTTCGAGCATCTGGGCAAACGTCGCGGCATTACGGTCCTCGGCATAAAAGCCCTTGCGGATCTTTACAGTCACGGGCACATGTGCCGCGCCCACCGCCGCCTCGACGATCTTCTCGGCCAGATCGGGCGTGCGCATAAGCGCCGAGCCCTCGCCCTTGGTAACGACCTTGCGCGCCGGACAAGCCATGTTGATATCAATCAATGACAGGCGATCGCCCACGCGTTCCTCGACAGCAGCGACGGCACTCGCAAACTGCTCGGGCTTGGAGCCAAAGAGCTGCACGCAAATCTGCTGCTCCTCGTCGGCCGGTAGCACCAGGCGCCAGGTCTTGTTGCTGGCATAGGCAAGGCCCGCCACGCTCACCATCTCGCTATAGGCAAGGTTGGCACCGCGGCGGCGGCACATGATGCGGTAGGCAGGGTCGGTCACGCCGGCCATGGGAGCCATAAGGAACGGCTGCTCGGCATAGGCACCCAGCAACCGCGTACTGTATTCACAAAGCGCCATGGACCTACTCGTCCACCTTGAGGATCGCCATAAAGGCCTCCTGCGGGACCTCGACCGAACCGATGGCCTTCATGCGCTTCTTGCCCTCTTTCTGCTTCTCGAGCAGTTTGCGCTTACGCGAGATATCGCCGCCATAGCACTTGGCCAAAACGTCCTTGCGACGCGCCTTGACGGTGGAGCGGGCGATGATCTTGTTGCCGATAGCACCCTGGATGGGCACCTCGAACAGCTGACGCGGGATGATCTCCTTAAGTTTGTCGCACAGACCACGGGCCAGGCCATAGGCCTTGTCCTTATGGACGATAAACGACAGCGCGTCCACCTCATCACCCGAAAGCAAGATATCGAGCTTCACAAGCTCGGAGGGACGGTACTCGTTGAACTCGTAGTCGAGCGAGGCATAGCCCTTGGTACGGCTCTTGAGCTGGTCAAAGAAGTCCAAAATGAGCTCGGCGAGCGGCATATCAAAGCGCATCTCGACCGACTTGCTCGTGAGATGGATCATGTCGGTCGTAACGCCGCGGTGCTCGATAGCGAGCTGCATGACGGCACCCGTATACTCGGGCGGGCAGATGATCTTTGCCTTGAGGTAGGGCTCCTCAATGCGCTCGATGCGCGTAGCCTCGGGCAGATCCTGCGGGCTGCGGACATCAATCATCTCGCCGTCAGTCTTGTAGACGTGATAGTCCACCGAGGGGCTCGTGGCAATGAGGTCCAGGTTGAACTCGCGCTCCAGGCGTTCCTTGACGACTTCCATGTGCAGCAGGCCCAGGAAGCCCACGCGAAAGCCAAAGCCGAGCGCCACCGACGTCTCGGGCTCCCACACCAACGACGGATCGTTGACGTGCAGCTTATCGAGCGCGTCGCGCAGGTTCTCGTAGTCCTTGTTGTCGATCGGGAACAGGCCCGTGTAGACCATGGGCTTGGCCTCGCGGTAGCCCGGCAGAGGCTCGGGACAGGGGTTGGAAGCCCACGTAAGGGTATCGCCCACGCGCACAGCCTCGGGGTCCTTCAGACCCGTGACCACATATCCGACCTCGCCGACCGTCAGCGCGTCGACCGGGGTCTCGGCAGGACGCTTGACGCCCACGCCGTCGACCAAAAAGTCGCCCTTGACCTGCATCATAAGCAGGGTATCGCCCTTTTTGATAGAGCCGTCAAAGACGCGCACCGTGGCGACGACACCACGATACTCGTCGAAGTACGAATCCAGGATGAGTGCCTTGAGCGGCGCGTTCGCATCGCCCTTGGGCGGAGAGATCAAAAAGACAATGGACTCCAGCAGATCGTGGATGCCCTCGCCGGTCTTGCCCGAGACGCACACGGCATCATCGGCAGGGATCGCCAGGTCATCCTCGATCTCGGTCTTAACCTCGTCGGGATGCGCCGAGGGAAGGTCGATCTTGTTGATGGCCGGCACAATGTCCAGATTGGCGTTCATGGCGAGCGTCGCGTTGGAGACGGTCTGCGCCTCGACACCCTGGGTGGCGTCGACGACGAGCACCGCGCCTTCGCAGGCGGCCAGCGAGCGCGATACCTCATAGGTAAAGTCCACGTGGCCCGGCGTATCGATCAGATTGAACTGATACGTCTCACCATCGTCGGCGTCATAGGAAACGCGGACGGCATTGGACTTGATCGTGATGCCGCGCTCGCGCTCGATATCCATGGTGTCGAGCAGCTGCGACTCCATGTCGCGTTCGTCAACGGTATGGGTGAGCTCGAGGATGCGGTCGCTGATCGTGGACTTGCCATGATCAATGTGCGCAACGATTGAGAAGTTGCGGATGTGGGAAATGTCAATTGAAGTATTCATGCGGACTATCTTACCCGAGCGGTACAAAAAATGGAGCCTGTTCCATAAAACAGGCTCCATTTATGCGCGTAATCTGTGTGGTGTGAAATTTACAACTTAGGCGTTGATGCTGTTCACGAGCTTGGCAAGACCGGACTTGCGGTTGGAAGCCTGGTTCTTGTGGATAACATGCTTGGCGGCAGCCATGTCGAGACGCTTGGTGACGGTCTTGAGGGCAGCCTGGGCCTTCTCGGCGTCGCCCTCGGCGACGGCGGACTGGACGTGCTTGGTCAGCGTCTTGAGCTCGGACTTGACAGCCTTGTTACGCATGCGAGCTGCCTCATTGGTGCGGATACGCTTCTTCTGAGACTTGATGTTTGCCACTTCTGGAGTTCCTTTCGAGTTCCTTGCAAAAAATGTATGACACCCCTGAGACACGGTGAGGTCATGCAAGCGCCTACTATAGCACGCTCCCCCTCAAAGGGATAGAACGAATTTGTCAAATAGGCAGGTATCATCACGATTTTCTCAAGATGTTCGTAATCCAGAGCAAAAGCGCCGTCTGAGAATCGGCCGAACCCTTGAGCGCGAGCTCCACATCAACGGCACCCTCGAGCGCTGCGACGAGCTCGGTCATCGAAAAACGACGCGCCCAGGTAAGGTGATTCTTGACCTGCCAGGACTGGAGCTTGAGCGTTGCGGCCAGCTCGCGACCCTGCCCACGCGCGTCGAGCGCCTTGGCGACGATAAGCTCGCGAATGCGACCGCACAGCAATGTGTAAGTCCACACGTAGCTCTTGGAGGGCAGGAGCTTAAAGAACTCGAGCGAACGCCGCATATCGCGAGCCGAGACGGCGTTGAGGAAGTCCCAGGGTTGGACCTCGGCCGTACGTACAATCCAGCGCTCAACATCGGCAAGTTCAATCTGGGGCGACTCGACCATCTGGGCAAGCTTAGCCAAGTCGTTATCGAGCATGCGAGTGTTTTCACCCGAACGCGAGACGAGTTCCTCGGCGGCCGCCATCGAGATCGACTTGCCGTGCTGCGTCGCCATCTGCTGCACGCGGCGCGGTAGCTCCCAGCGCTTGGTGCCGGAGCAATCGATCACGGCCTTCTTGTCGATCTTGGCGATCGCCTTATACAGGCGCGTGTTCTTGGCAAGCGAGTCGGCGATGATGAGGCAGACCGTTGTGGGGCTGGGACTCGCCAGATACTCGACGAGCGGCTCCGAAACCGCTTTGGCGAGCTTTGAGCAGCCATCAAGGATTACCAATCGAAACTCGCTGCCCATGGGAAAGGTGTTAAGCGATCCGATAATAGACTCGATATCGGGGTCCTTGGTCATGTCGCGCTCGTCGAGGTTGAACTCGACCATGCCCGACTTTTCCAGACGCGCTTTCATACGCGAGACGGCGTGATCGCGCTTGACTCCGTCGGTACCGACGATCAGATATGCCGGCAGCAAACCGGTTTCGGACATTGCGCTCCCCTCCCGCAGGCCTTCGCATTCGTTCCGTGCCATTCTAGCCCAGGGGCCCACCACACGCCAACGACGTCGTCACGGTCGCTGGCATCGCATCACAAAGCCATTCGCAGTCGGTGTGACGGTAATGTCGCCGTGTTCGATGGTACACGCGAACACACCACCCGCTTCCTTAACGGCATCGATGCAGGCATCGGACGGATGGCCGTATCGATTCCCCTCACCGGAGCTTGCGAGGGAAAGCTCGGGCTTCAGGACGTCCAGCAACTCACCATCGACTGAAACCTTGGAGCCGTGATGCCCAAGTTTAAGTACATCGATATCCCCCACCTCCTGCACGAATTCCCGTTCTTGGTCGAGCTCGGCATCACCGGTGAGAAGTATTCGCAGGCCCTTACCTTCCTGAACATAAGAGAGCAGCAGGACAAGCGAGTCCTCATTTCCCTCGCCATCCACGGACTCGAATGGCCACATCACGCGGGCGCAAAATGAGCCGATGTCGACCGTATCCCCACGGCGCACCTGCCGATACTCCACGCCAGGTCGGTTCAATACCTCGGCAGGAGCATCCTCCAGCGCATCCGCCGCCACGGCAATCGTTCCGACCGAAAACTGTTCGAGCACGGCAGGCAAACCACCCCAGTGGTCCTCATCCCAATGCGTCACAAAGACGGCATCGATATGGTGCACGTTATTGCGAACCAACGCCGCCACCACGCGCTCGTCGAGCCCGCAGTCGACGAGAGCTACTGCGCCGCCTTGGCGGATAAGAATCGCATCGGCCTGGCCCACATCGAGCACCGTCACCGAAGGCGGAGCGAATCGATCCCAATAGACGTACGGAATCGCAGCCAAGAGCATCAGGCATGCAAGCCCCGCCGCCATAGGACGTGCACGGGGACGCGGCCACCAGACCAGCAGAACCGCCAGAAAACACGGCAATAGGTAAATCCACATGCTATCGGGCGGCACGCTCACGTATGCACCCGGCACGGCGGCAAACAGCTGCTCGAAGAACAGCGCGCAACGGGCGGCAATCATGGGCACAACGAGCGCCCAAGTCCGCAACGGTCCCACGAGCGAAAAGGGAGCCAGCACGATCGACACAGCGAGCAGAACGCTCACCACCGGACCGATGACCGCATTTGACAACGGAGCAATGAGCGAGAATGTACCGAAGGCAGGAATGGTAATGGGAAGTGTCGCCAGTTGCGAGCACAGCGTGACGGAAAACACGCTGGTAACGCCCGATGGCACACCCAGCTCACCCAAAGCATAGGTCGCATAGGGGCAAAAGCACAGAATGGCTAAGACGCTGGCACATGATAGCTGAAAGCCCATCTCGAACAGCACCGTCGGCCGCAGTAGCACAAAGATGGACATGGTTACGAAGAGTGCCGAAAGGCCGTGCCGACGACGCCCCGCGTCGTTTACGACAAGCGTCACGAACACCATGCAGCACGCGCGCGCGGCCGAGGGAGACGCGCCCGTAAATGCAGCGTAGCCCACAAGCGTTATCGCCAATATCGCCCGCTGAAGACCACGTGAGCACCGAGTCTTTTGCAATACGCCCTCGATTACAAACCCCACGATAGCCAAATGGCTGCCCGAGACGGCGATAAGATGTGCCGTTCCCGTCACAGAAAACCAGTCGCCCGCCGGCTGGGCGCGCAGCTCGGCCGAACGACCGCAGACGACACCGGCTATGAGCGCACGCGCCGGGTCGGTCGCAGGCGCGATGGACGCAAGCAGCCCATTTCGCAGCCGAAGCAGCGGCCCCGGAGAACCCTCATCGACCGACACAATCCGAACGGCTTTAACCTTACGCACCTCGCCTCGGAGCACGCGCGATCGTCCATATGCCTCGTTCTCAAAACGCGAAACGCGACCGATAACACGCACGTGCGCCCCGACCTTGAGCTCACGATCACACGATAGGCGAACCGTTGCCAAGTTCTTACCGTCCGCGCGTGCCTCGCAGGTATAGGAATACACGTCGTCGTTTATGGATGGATCACCCTGCACGAAAAACTCGAGGCCGCTTGCCGCTCGACCGTCGAGCGCCTTCGAGGCGCTGAGCACACCCACAGCCCACCACGCCGAGACGACCGCTCCCGCCACGAGACCGGCGGACGCGGCATACAGCCACCGCTTCAAAGGGGCAAGCCGCGCACAAGAGTGAGCCAGCACAACGAAAACCGCTGCCGCAACGGGAATGGCCCATAGCGGCCCGACCGCCGTCGCCCGCTCCCTCAGCAGCGCATCAGCGGCTATGCTGAGCACCAAGGCGCAGCTCACGCACATGCCGGCACACAGGGCCATCGTCCACGGAATCAGGGGTCGCGGAGGCATCACGTGCTCGCGCTCGGTCGCGCTCATACGCAGATGCAATCTTTGATTTTGGCAAGCTTCTTCTCGCCGATTCCCGACACACGCATCAGATCGTCAACCGAGGCGAAAGCACCGTTCTTTGTCCGCTCATCGATAATCGACTGGGCCATGGAGGGGCCGATGCCCGAAAGCGTCTGCAGCTCTTCTGCGCTTGCCGTATTGATGTTTACTAGGCCTGTTGCGCCACTAACGCCCGACGATGCGGAAGTCCCACCATCAACACCGGCTTCCGCAATGGACGCCTGCTGCTCCCCTACCGTTGGAACGTGAATTTTTTGTCCATCAGTGACCTTGGATGCACGATTAAGCCCCGTAACGTCTGCTTCGGGCGCCAGTCCGCCGGCGGCATCAATCGCCTGAGCCACCCGCGCCCCGTCTTTGAGGCGATATACACCGGGTGACACCACGGCGCCATCAACATCGACATAGACCTCTGCCGCGGCAGACGCCTTAGGCGAAGAGCCTTCAGATGTCTTTCCACTCGAAGCATCGCCGGATCCCGGCTCCACTAACGTGCCCGAACCATCAGTGCGCTCAAACGACACACCGCCGGCACCGCCGCCAAAGTTCGCCATTGCCAGTCCACTCGCCATCGCAATGACGACCAGTATCGCCATCACCACTGCCTTATGACCGAACAGCTTGTCCGCCAAGCGGTCCATCCGTTTGACCCGTTCGTGTTGTTCGCGCTGCGCCATAGCAAAACCTCCCAACACCATCGTGTCAGGAAAGGAGCTCCGCAACAGCCACGCTCCAAAACCGGTTTTAGCGGTCAAACCAAAAACCGACCAAAACCTTGCACAAATCTGTCCATTTATTCAGGCACACGTCACCAAATGAACACTTAGCCGCAAAATGCCCAGATAGCAAAAGACCGGCGATGCAGAAGCATCGTCGGTCTATGCACAAATTTACTCGTGATCTTGGTAAATCTCACGCGGAGCAAGCTCCGAATGTTTGCGTTTTAAGGTCTTAGGGGCCTTATACGTGTTGCTCTCGAAGTCGATGTACTCGGTCTGCTTGAGCAGGCGCTCGATCATCTCCTCATGATCGAACAGCTCCCAGGCCTCATGCACGGCATCGAGTTTGGCATGCGTCTCGGGACGGCGCGGCATAAATAGCGTGCAGCAGTCGGGAGCGGCCTCAGTCGAGATATCGAACGTACCGATCTCCTCGGCGCGCGCGATGATCTCCTGCTTGTCCGAACCGATGAGAGGACGGAACACGGGGATCTTCACGGCCTCGTTGACGGCCATGATGTTCTCAAGCGTTTGGGAGGCAACCTGCCCAAGCGATTCGCCCGTAACGATGGCCTTGGCGCCCTCGATGTGCGCAATGCGCTCGGCAACCGAATACATAATGCGGCGATACATGATCACGCGCAGATTGCTGGGACAGGTGACCGAAATCTCACGCTGACAGTCGCCAAACGGTACCACGTACAGGCGGCCGATTTGGACACCCGGCTCAAGCGCACGGATGATGTCCTGCACCAAATACTCGCTCGTATCGGGCGTCTGCGGACGACCGGAGAAATGTACCGGCACGCACACCGCGCCGCGACGCGCGAGCATCCAGGTCGCCACCGGAGAATCGATACCCGACGACAACAGCGTCACGACCTTGCCGGCAGAACCCACCGGCAGACCGCCCACGCCGCGCTCGGAGCGCGCATACACGTAGACGCTACCCTGGACCACCAATACGTGCACCATAGCGTCAGGATCGTGCATCTGGACCTTTTTATCAGGAAACGCCTCACACAGCACCTCGCCAACCTGTCGATTGATATCGATCGAGGTGAGCTCATAGTCAGTATTGGAGCGCTTGGCGTGCACCTTAAACGAATCGAAGGAACAAAACTCGCGCAGCGCCTTCACGGCGGCGGCGCAGTACTCCTGCGGGTCGCGGTTGGTGTGATACGCCAAAGACACACGGGCAACGCCGGGAACGGTGCGAATGACACGCGCCGCCTCGTCGGCCTGATGTTCGTTAAAGGTCACGAGGATATAACCGGAAATTCGAGACACGGCATTCACGGAAAAGGCGGCCAAGGCCGCCTTGATGTTATCCATGAGGATATGCTCAAAATGTGCGCGGTTCTTGCCCTTCAGCCCAACCTCGTGATAGTGGACTAGGCAGACGCGAGCCGCCATTTAGGCTTCAGCAACCTTGTGGCCGAGCGCCTTCTCGTAACGGGCCTCGTCGTAAGAGATGTCGCCGTCGACAATCTCGTCCATAGCCATCGAGATGGTATCGGCACCGGAAAGCCCGATGGTGATGTCATCGACATCCTGGACGGCAAGCACGCGGTTGTGCTGGCCACGCAGCATGCTATTGATGTCGCAGGCGCGCTTGGAGGCAAGCGAAGCGAGCAGGAAGCGGTTATGATCGGTCTTCTCCAGAAGATCGTCAATACAAGGCTTTACAACGGACACGGACCTCAGATCCTTTCATGCATATCGAGAACGCGAACGAGCTCATCGGTCGCGCGGTCGAGATCGTCATTCACCACGACGTCGTCGTAGCGGTCGGCAAGGGCAAGCTCATCGGCGGCGTTTGCCATACGCAGCTCAATCGTCTCGGGCGTCTCGGTACCGCGACCGACTAGACGCTCGCGGAGCACCTCAAGCGAAGGCGGCTTGATAAAGATCAGCACGGCCTCGGGGAAACGCTCCTTCACCTGCAGGGCGCCCTGGACATCGATCTCCAAAATCAGAGACGAGCCTGAGGCGAGCTTGGATGTGACCTCGCTCACCAACGTGCCGTAGCAGTTACCGTGGACCTCGGCCCACTCAACAAACTCACCGTTTGCCACGCGGCGGTCGAACTCCTCACGCGTCAGAAAAAAGTAGTTGACGCCGTCGACCTCACCTTTGCGTGGTGCTCGCGTGGTAGCCGAAACCGTCAGACCCAGGTTCGAGCGGCGCTCGCGCACACGAGTGACGAGCGTACCCTTGCCTGCGCCTGACGGTCCAGAAATCACAAAGAGCTTGGAATCCTGAGCGCTCACTTATTTGGTCAGCTGCTCGAGGAGCTGCTCGCGCTGACGGACGCCGAGGCCCTGGACGCGACGAGTAGCGGAGATACCGAGCTCCTCCATGATCTTGGCGGCCTTGGCCTTGCCATAACCGGGGAGAGACTCGATGAGGGTGGAAACCTTCATGCGGGAAGCGATGGGGTCATCGGAGTTGAGCACGGACTCGAGGGACTTCTCACCCTTCTTGATCTGCTCGCGAAGCTCAGCGCGGGCGTGACGTGCGGCAGCAGCCTTCTCAAGAGCCTGCTTGCGCTGCTCGTCGGTAAGCTGAGGGAGTGCCATTCGTACCTCCAAATAGTTGGGTTATATCTGATTCAATAATTGGCATTTTAGCACGTAGAACGTACAAAATGCCTAATCGCGGCTCCATAGGTTAGACGATACCCGCAAAAAGTGCAATATACTGCGCCCAAAGTTAAGCCCCTGACCTGCGATTCCACACAAAGGATGGGAAAGTTTACGCAGGCACAGGGGCTATTTTGTGCTAATGAGACCCAAAAGTGGTGACTTAGGGGAATCTTTTACGCGACGTTTTCGACCAGCTCGGCGACGATGGCGTCAAAGGCGGCAACCGGATCGTCGGCACCGGTGATGGGACGGCCCACCACAATGTGGCTTGCGCCACGCTCGATAGCCTGGGAAGGCGTCGCCACGCGGGACTGGTCACCAAGGGCGGCACCCACCGGACGCACACCCGGAGTCACGATCAGGGCATCAGGACCCAGCAGCTCACGCATGTCGTGAGCCTCCATCGGTGAGCACACGATGCCATCGATGCCATTGGCCTGAGCAAGCTTTGCCAAGCGGGCGGCCTCCTCGGCCACGGGCGACTCGACGCCGATCTCGCTCAAGGCATCCTGATTCATGCTCGTGAGCACGGTGATGGCGACGAGCTTGGCGCGGTCCTCACGCGCCTCCTCGGCACCCTCGCGGCAGGCAGCGAGCATAGCACCCGAGCCCAGGCCGTGGACCGAAAGCAGGTCGGCACCGGCAAGCGAAGCCGAGCGGGCAGCGCCGCGCACCTGATGCGGAATGTCATGGAACTTAAGGTCGAGGAAGACCTTAAAGCCCAGGTCCTTGAACGTCTTGACGATCTGGGGACCCTCAGCGTAATAGAGCGTCATGCCGACCTTGAGCCAGGCAGCATGACCCGAAAGCTCGTGGGCGAGCTCGAGCGCGCGCTCACGGTCGCAGTCGAGGGCGACGATAACACGGTCGCGGGCATCATTCTCTAGCATTCGAAAGCACCTACCAGCTCGTTGATGTCCTTCACGCCCTGGGACTCGGCCCAGGCCTCGAGCTCATGCGCGATCTTAAGCGAAGCACACGGATCGACGAAGTTGGCCATGCCGACCGACACGCAGGTGGCGCCGGCCAGGATAAACTCAGCCGCATCCTCGCCGGTCATGACACCGCCGACACCGTTGATGGGGATATCGACGGCCTGGGCAACCTCCCAGACCATGCGCACGGCGATGTGGTGGCACAGCGGGCCCGAAAGGCCGCCCTTGGGCTTGGCCACGCGGGACTTGCGGGTATGAACGTCGATGGCCATGCCCTGGATGGAGTTGATGACCGAAAGGCCGTCGGCGCCGGCGGCCTCGAGAGCCTTGGCAATCTCGGCAACGTTGACCGGAGCCATCTTTACGAACAGCGGCTTATCGGTCACCTTGCGGCAGGCAGCCATAACGGAAGAGGCGCCCTCGGGCGTTGATCCCATGGCGGCACCGCCGGCGGCAATATTAGGGCAGCTCACGTTGATCTCGTAGCCGGCAGCCCAGGGGCACAGCTCGACATACATCTCGAGTGCGCGGACAAACTCGTCAACGGAGTGGCCGGCAACCTGACAGATGACCTGGCAGCCGTCCTTGGACAGCTGTTCGAGCCAAGGACCGGACTCACGGGCAAAGGCGGCCACGCCGGGGTTCTGAAGGCCCACGGAGTTGATCATGCCGCCCGGGATCTCGGCCATGCGAGGCGCGGGATTGCCGGGCCAGGGCTCGGCAGCGCAACCCTTGGTGGTGATGGCGCCCAGCTGGGAAACATCAAAGAAGTTCTGGAACTGCCAACCGTAGCCAAAGGTACCGGCTGCGGTGTTGATGGGGTTCTGCATCTTGACGCCGCCGAAATCGACGGCCATGTTCACGGTACCCACTAGAAGACCACCACCTTGGAAGCATCGAACACGGGGCCGCACATGCAGGCGCCCTTCATACCGTCGACCGTCTCGACATTGCAGGTGTTGCAGGCGCCAAAGCCGCAGCTCATCATGCGCTCGAGGGACACCTCGCAGTACGCACCGGCCTCGGCGGCAGCGGCGGCGACCTTCTTCATCATGACGGCAGGGCCGCAGCTGGCCACGTAGTCGTAGCCGCCCTCGCCGAGCAGCTCGGCGGCAGGATCGGTGCAGAAGCCGTGCGTGCCCAGTGAGCCGTCGTCGGTGCACACGTTGACCGTGGCTCCCAGCGCGCGGAACTCATCGACGCCCACGGCCTTGGACGCGGTGCCAAAGCCCAGGCATACGTCAACGTCCACACCCTGCTCGGCAAGCATGTCGGCCAGGCAGAGCACGGGCGGAACGCCAATGCCGCCGGCAACGAGCAGTGCCTTCCTGGTACCTTCGGGCACCAACCAGCCGCGGCCGCCAGGGCCCAGCAGATTGGAGGTGGAGCCAGGGGCCATCTGCGACAGACGGCGGGTGTCGTCGCCCACGACGGCGTACCACAGCTCGACGGTGCCGGCCTGGGCATCGGCGCGATAGAAGCTCAGGGGCACGCGAAGCAGCGAAGAGGCATCGCCGGGCACGGCGATGTTCACAAACTGACCGGGCTTGAGCGCACTTGCAAGCTTGGGGGCCGAGATTACGAGCGAGAAGATGCCCTCGGCGATCTCCTTGTTCGAGACGACCTCGAAGTCGTGCATGCGTGCAGTGGAAGGTGTGGGCATAGACGCTCCAATCCCCCATGCGGTTGCATGGTTCAGGCGAACAGAAAGCGCGGCACCGCAAGGGCGCCGCGCACAAAAGCGATAAGGCTATGCTAGCAGATGCAGCCGTCGGCGAGCGTCTGCTTGCCGCCGACAAACACATCGGTGGCACGACCGGTGAGCGTGCGGCCGGCAAAACCGGAATTCTCGGCACGCGACTCGTAGCCGTCCTCGCCGACCGTCCAGGTGGCAGACGCGTCGAAGACAGTCAGGTCGGCAACGGAGCCCGCCTTGACCTGAACCTGGTCGAGGCCCAGGATCTCACGAGGCTTGATGGCCATGAGCTCGACCATGCGACCCATGCTCATCTTGCCCGTGTTGACCAGCTCGGTGAGCACGAGCGACAGCGAGGTCTCGAGGCCGATCATGCCGAAGGGCGCAAGCTCGAACTCGCGGGCCTTCTCCCACGGAGTGTGGGGAGCGTGATCGGTGACGATAGCGTCGACGGTACCGTCGATGACGCCCTGGCGGATGGCCTCGGCGTCCGCTTCGGTACGCAGCGGCGGGTTGACCTTGAGAGAAGTGTTGTAGGTTTCGTCCAGGTCGTTCTCGGTCAGGAACATGTGGTGCGGGGTGGCCTCGCAGGTAACCTGAACGCCAGCGGCCTTACCGGCACGCACGAGCTCCAGGCCATGAGCGGTGGAGATGTGCTGGATGTGCAGCTTGGCACCGGTCAGCTTGGCAATCTCGATGTCGCGGGCAATCTGAAGCTCCTCGCCGGCGGCCGGCCAACCCTCGAGGGCCAGACGGGTCGAGACCTTGCCCTCGTTGATCTGGCCGTGGCCGACCAGATCCTCGTCCTGGCAGTGGCTCATAAAGACCTTGCCGAACATCTTGCCGTAGTCCATGCAGCGACGGAGCATGCCCGCGCCCTGCACGCCGCGACCATCGTCGGTGAAGGCGACGGCGCCGTGGGCGACCATATCGCCCATCTCGGACATGGCCTCGCCCTTAAGACCGCGGGTCATGGCGCCCGACGGATAGACGCGGCAGTGGCCGACCTCGGCAGCGCGGGACTTGACGAACTCCACGACGGTGCCGTTATCGGTGACGGGATCGGTGTTGGGCATGGCGCACACGCCGGTGAAGCCGCCCTTGGCAGCAGCGCGGGTGCCGCTCTCGATGTCCTCTTTGACCTCGTAGCCAGGCTCGCGCAGATGCACGTGCATATCCACCAGGCCGGGGACGAGATACTTGCCGGAAAGGTCGCGGACCTCGGCTCCCTCGGCGGCGAGGTTCTCGCCGACCTCGGCGATCTTGTCACCGTCGATCAGGACGTCGACGACACCGTCAAGCTCGACGGACGGATCGACGACGTGGGCATTCTTAAGAAGCAAGGCCATTATCGGCACCTCCAAGCAGCAGATACAGGATAGCCATACGCACGCAGATACCGGCGTAGACCTGCTCCAGGATGACGGAGCGTTGCGGGTGGTCGGCCATATAGGAGTCGAACTCAACGCCGCGGTTGATGGGGCCCGGGTGGCAGATAATCGCATCGGGCTTCATGAGCTTCTCGCGGTCCTTGGTCAGACCGAAGAGCTTGTGGTACTCACGAATCGTGGGGAACGGTGCGCCCTCGAGGCGCTCCTGCTGCACGCGCAACATGTAGACGACGTCCAGCTCGGGCAGGACGGAATCGAGGTCGCTCGTCACGTGGTCGCAGCCTAGGACCTCGGGCGCCGGCGGCAGCAGCGTGCCGGGGGCGACGGCGTAGGTCTCGCAGCCCATGATCTTAAGTGCGGGGATCAGCGAGCCGCACACGCGGGAGTGCGCGATATCGCCGACGACGGCGACCTTCAGACCGTGGAAGTCACCCTTGTGCTCCCAGATGGTGTACAGGTCGAGCAGGGCCTGCGTGGGGTGGTTGTGCTTGCCGTCGCCGGCGCAGATGACGCTCGCGGGCGAGTTCTGCGTGACGATGTAGGGAGCACCGGCGTGCTTATCGCGAACGACGATGCAATCAATCTTGTAGGCGTTGAGGGTCTCGACGGTGTCGACGAGGCTCTCGCCCTTGACCGTGGAGGTCGAGGAGCCGCCAAAGTTGAGGCTGTCGGCCGAAAGGCGCTTCTCGGCGAGCTCGAAGGAGCTGCGGGTGCGCGTCGAGGGCTCGTTGAACATGTTGACGATGGTCTTGCCCTTGAGCGTGGGGACCTTCTTGATCGCACGCTCGTTGACCTCAGAGAACGCCTTGGCGGTCTCGAGGATGAGCTTGATGTCCTCTTCGGAGTACTCGGTAATGTCGATCAGGTGCTTATGGTTGAACGCCACGGTACTACTCACCTCCCAGCGGCGCGGAGCCCACGTGGGAACCCGGCGCGACGTCGTTAATCTCGACGGCGGTGTGGCCGTCGACTTCCTTCATATATAGGTGCACGTTCTCCTCATGCGACGAGGGAACGTTCTTGCCGACAAAGTCCGGCGAGATGGGGAGCTCACGGTGACCGCGGTCAACGAGAACTGCCAGCTCGATGCGGCTCGGACGGCCCAGGTCCATGACGGCATCCAGAGCGGCGCGGATAGTACGGCCCGTATACAGGATGTCGTCCACCAGCACGACGCGCTTGCCGTCGACGCTGAAGGGAATGTTGGTAGCGTGGATCGCGGGAGCGAAATTGGTCGCATAGTCATCGCGGTAGAAGCTGATGTCCAGGCTGCCGAGCGGAACGTCGACGCCCTCGATCTCCTTGATCTCCTCGGCGAGCTTCTTTGCCAGAAGGTCGCCGCGCGTGACGATGCCGACCAGAGCGAGGTCTTCACAGCCCTCGTTGCGCTCGAGAATCTCGTGCGCGATGCGGGTCATCGCTCGATTGACGGCGGTCTCGTCCATGATGACCGCCTTGGGGGAAGTCGTGCCCATCGATCTCCTTCCTCACATGTCTTGACTGCTGACACAGTCAAAAAAATAGATGCCCGACCGCTTAAAGCGGACCAGACACCCACAGGAAGGGCTGCTCTTTGGCAGCTATGTAATTCCATGTGGGTATCTCGTACCCCTTTAATGGTCAAGGGATAGTGTAGCCAACCTCGAGCTTAATTGCGAGCATAAATACAGAACAATCCGTAAACGGAGCCCAATGCTCCATAAACCTATATATATTTGTGGGACGAGCTTGAAAACGCACGCACGAGCTGGCATAATCCCCTCTGCTGCACGCAAATCGGATCTACGTCCAGGGCCGTGGCGTGAGCACTATCGCCAAAAGAGGAATATCTCTGTGTAGATTACGCACAGGGAGCTGCTTCTGTGCTATAGTTCAGGCTTGTTTGTTAACGCGACATGTTCGTTTGTCGCCCAAGGAGGGTCAGTTATGTCCAAAGTTTGCGAAGTTTGCGGTAAGCACCCCGTTGCCGGTCGCTCCATCAGCCACTCTCACCGCGTCACCAACCGTAAGTTCCGCCCCAACATCCAGCGCGTTTACGTCGTCGTCGATGGTCACCGTCGCAAGATGAACGTTTGCTCCACCTGCCTCAAGTCCGGCAAGGTTGCGCGCTCCTAAATAAGGTCTTACCAACAAGTACCTCGGACTCTCCGGGTCAAAGACCTCGCGTTCATATAGAACTTACCAAAGGCGTCCTCCCCCACGGAGGGCGCCTTTTGCACTCATTGGGGACAGACTTACATGAGTGTTTTCACGCATTGGGGACAGACATGACGCACGCATGCGGCGTCCCGATCGGCTCCGGCCCCTATCTCACGCTGCATCCTTCCAGCCTGCAGTAGCCTTGGTCACGCTTGTGGCGCCGATACCGGTGATACGGGCAATTTGCTTGACCGTGAGATGTGCCCGCCTGAGCCTCAGCAGGCAGGCATCGCGTTCGGGGCGTGGCAGGGCCTTGAGCAACGCAGGATCTATGCTCGTCAGGACTTCGCGTGCAACGAAAAGGGCCTCCTCATCGGGGATCCGCCGGCGCGGAAGAACCTCCACTGACCAGATGCGCCCGGCAACTTTCTTGAGATGCTCGCAATAGCGACGGGAGCCTCCGACAACATCAAGCATAGGGGCCGCATCACAGATGTCAAAGGGATCATAGCCCAGCTGATACGCCTTATAGCTTGACCAGCGGTACGCCTCGAGCGAGTCAAACGCACCCTTCACGGGATTGAGATGAATATAGTCGAGCAGCTGCACTGCCTGCGTGTCCGACTCAACCGCGACCCGCGAATAGCGATTGTCAAACAGATGGCCCGTTCTTCCCGTTTTCCCATTGAAATACTTGGCATACGCCGTCAGCGCGCACTGCATTGCCTTTGAAAGGTTGTCATATGGGTCATCAACCATCAAATGGAAGTGGTTGTCCATAAGACACCAGGCCAACACCGCCACGTCATGGCACGCAAACCTGTCCGATATGTCCGATAGGAAACGATAGCGGTCGGAATCATCTTCAAAAATGATCTGTTTGGAGTTACCGCGGTCAAAGACGTGGTAATAGCCGGTGAGCGAAATTTCGCGGGCGCATCGGGGCATGGTCTCTCCTTTCAAAGCCGTACAGGCAACACCTAAAAGGAGAGAAGGAACGCGAAATGCTGAGCCTGTGACCTATTTATATCCAATCAGCAACAAAAACAGGCCCAAAACGACAAAATCGCAAATCGATGTCTGTCCCAAATGAGTGAAACCACTCATGTAAGTCTGTCCCCAATGAGCGGGGCGATGCACTGGCAGATAGTTTTAGTTAAAACGCTTCAGTTTATTGAAGCGTTTTAGTGTGCCTTTTAGAGGAATCTGACCGTTCGCCGAATAATTTCTTGCTATCATGCAAGGCGTAGGGTAAATCTCCGATCGCAAGGAGACACAAATGGTGAAAAAGTCACCGGAAAACACTACTCCCGCAATTGTGGACAACGTAGAGGCGCTTGAGGCTAAGCTCGCTCAGATGCGAGAGGCCCAGGCGCTTTTTGCTACGTACACGCAGGAGCAGGTCGACAAGATCTTCTATGAGGCTGCCATGGCCGCCAACAAGGCTCGTATCCCGTTGGCGAAGATGGCCATCGAGGAGACCGGCCGCGGCGTTCTTGAGGACAAGGTCATCAAGAACCACTACGCCGCAGAGTACATCTACAACGCTTACAAGAACACCAAGACCTGTGGTGTCCTGGAGCGCGACGAGGCTTACGGCATCACCAAGATCGCCGAGCCCATCGGCATCGTGGGCGCCGTCATCCCGACGACCAACCCCACCTCCACCGCGATCTTCAAGACGCTGATCAGCCTGAAGACCCGCAACGCCATCATCATCTCCCCGCACCCGGCTGCCGCCAAGTGCACCATCGCCGCCGCCAAGCTCGTGCTTGACGCCGCCGTCAAGGCCGGCGCCCCCGAGGGTATCATCGGCTGGGTCGATGTCCCCTCCATCGAGCTGACCAACATGGTCATGCGCGACGTCGACATCATCCTCGCCACCGGTGGCCCGGGCATGGTCAAGGCCGCCTACTCCTCGGGCAAGCCCGCCCTGGGCGTTGGCGCCGGTAACACCCCGGTCGTCATCGACGACACCGCCGACGTGCTGCTCGCCGTCAACTCCATCATCCACTCCAAGACCTTCGACAACGGCATGATCTGCGCTTCCGAGCAGTCCGTGACCGTCATCGACACCATCTATGACCAGGTTAAGGCCGAGTTCCAGAAGCGCGGCTGCTACTTCGTCAAGCAGGGTGCCGAGATGGAGGCCCTGCGTGCCGCCATGTTCAAGAACGGCGCTCTCGATCACCGCATTCCCGGCATGGCTGCCGCCAAGATCGCCGAGCTCGCCGGCATCGAGGTTCCTGCCAAGACCAAGATCCTGATCGCCGAGGTCACCTCCACCGACCCCGCCAAGGAGGAGTTCTCCCACGAGAAGCTCTCCCCGGTCCTGGCCATGTATCACGCCAAGGACTTCCAGGAGGCCGTCGACAAGGCCGAGCACCTGGTGCTCGCCGGTGGCCCGGGCCACACCGCCTCTCTGTACGTGCACCCCGCCCAGGCCGAGAAGATCAGCCTGTTCGAGCACGTCATGAAGGCCTGCCGTATCGTCATCAATACCCCGTCCTCGCACGGCGGCATCGGTGATCTGTACAACTTTGGCATGAAGCCGTCTCTGACCCTGGGCTGCGGCTCCTGGGGCGGCAACTCCGTCTCCGAGAACGTTGGGGTGAAGCACTTGATCAACGTTAAGACTGTGGCCGAGCGCCGTGAGAACATGCTGTGGTTCCGCGCTCCCGAGAAGGTCTACTTCAAGAAGGGTTCCACGCCCGTCGCCCTCGACGAGCTGGGCAACGTCATGGGCAAGAAGCGCGCCTTCATCGTCACCGACCAGTTCCTCTTCAAGAATGGCAACACCCGCGCCATCGAGGCCAAGCTCGACGAGATGGGCATCGCCCACGACTGCTTCTACGACGTCGAGCCCGATCCGTCGCTGCAGTGCGCACGTCGCGGCGCCAAGCAGATGGCTCTCTTTGAGCCGGACGTCATCATCGCCGTCGGCGGTGGCTCCGCTATGGATGCCGGCAAGATCATGTGGATGATGTACGAGCACCCCGAGTGCAAGTTTGAGGACATGGCCATGGACTTCATGGACATCCGCAAGCGTATCTTCACCTTCCCCGAGATGGGCAAGAAGGCCTACTTCGTCGCCGTTCCGACCTCTTCGGGTACCGGCTCCGAGTGCACGCCGTTCGCCATCATCACCGACAAGGAGACCGGCATCAAGTGGCCGCTCGCCGACTACGCGCTGCTCCCCAACATGGCTATCGTCGACGCCGACAACTGCATGACCGCCCCGCGCGGCCTGACCGCTGCCTCCGGCATCGACGTCATGACCCACGCCATCGAGTCCTACGTCTCCATCATGGCTTCCGACTACACCAAGGGCCTCTCCGAGCGCGCAGCCAAGCTCGTCTTTGAGAACCTGCCCTCCAGCTTCACGAACGGCGCCAAGGACCCGCACGCCCGCGAGGAGATGCACAACGCCTCCTGCATGGCCGGTATGGCCTTCGCCAACGCCTTCCTGGGCCTCAACCACTCCATGGCCCACAAGCTCGGCGCTTTCCATCACCTGCCCCACGGCCTCGCAAACGCCGTCATCCTGACCCGCGTCATGCGCTACAACGCCGCCGAGGCTCCCGTCAAGATGGGTACCTTCTCCCAGTATCCTTACCCCAACGCGCTGCACAACTACGCCGAGATGGCCAAGTACTGCGGCATCGAGGGCAAGGACGACAAGGAGGTCTTCGAGAACTTCATCACGAAGCTCGAGGAGCTCAAGGACTTCATCGGTGTCAAGAAGACCATCGCCGACTACGGTGTTGACGAGCAGTACTTCCTCGACACCCTCGACGAGATGACCGAGCAGGCATTCAACGACCAGTGCACCGGCGCTAACCCGCGCTACCCGCTCATGAGCGAGATCAAGGAGCTCTACCTGGACGCCTACTACGGCCGCGAGCCTCAGGACTACGCCGTCTGCTAGTTTTAGCACGGTTTTTAACGGCGGGGGTGCACGGGTGTTTCACACACCCCCGCCGTCGCTTCTATCGCATCGTTGAAAGGATGCAACCATGCTGCTACCCGATTCCAAGACCGAGCTCGTCCGTCGCGGCAACAAGGTCGTTTACGACCTGGGCGACAAGATCGTCAAGGTCTTTAACGAGACCAAGCCCGTCTCCGACGTGTTCAACGAGGCTTTGAATCTTGCCCGCATCAATGAGTGCGGCATCCGCAGCCCCAAGGCTCTCGAGGTTTCCCAGCTCGAGAACGCCAACGGCTGGGCGCTCGTGACCGAGAAGGTTCCGGGCACCACCCTTGCCGAGAAGATGACTGCCGAGCCCCAGCGCTTTGGTGAGTACCTCGAGATGTTCGTCGACCTCCAGATCGAGATCCACGGCTACACCTCCCCGCTGCTCAACCGTCAGCGCGACAAGTTCGCCCGCATGATCGACAGCCTTGATCAGCTCAATGCCACCACGCGCTACAACCTTCAGGAGCGTCTGGACGGCATGACCAAGGAGTTCAAGGTCTGCCACGGCGACTTCAACCCCTCCAACGTCATCGTCGGCGACGACGGCCAGCTCTATGTGTGCGACTGGGCACACGCCACCCAGGGTTCCCCTGCCGCCGACGTTGCCACCACCTACCTGCTCTTTGCTCTCAACAGCAAGGATCAGGCTGAGGCCTACCTGGAGCTCTACTGCGACCGCGCCGACATGCCCATGCAGGTCGTGCGTCAGTGGACGAGCATCGTCGCCGCTTCCGAGCTCGCTCGTAAGCGCAACGTGAACGATGAGTTCCTTAAGAACTGGATCGACGTCGTCGATTATCAGTAATATCTGAGCGATTTATTTCGCATCGGAGGCACAAGAAAACCCCGCAGCTCATATGGGCTGTGGGGTTTTCCTTTTAGCGATTGAGCACGCAGGCAAGGTAAAATGACGGCCCCGCATCTCCCCTATCTGGAGAAATGCGGGGCCGTCCCGTATATCGAACTACAAGCGAAATCGTCGATTAACGGCGAGCCGCCTTAACAAGCTCGGCAACCTTGGCGACGACCTCGTCGATCGCCACGTCCTCGCGCTCGCCCGTGGAACGGTCCTTGAGCTCAACGGTGCCATTCTTAAGGCCGCGCTTGCCCAAAACCACCTGATACGGGAAGCCCATGAGGTCGTTATCGGCAAACTTAAAGCCCGGACGCTCATCGCGATCGTCGACGACGACCTCGATACCCTCGGCACACAGGCCATCAACGATCTGCTCGCAGACGGTAGCGCACTCTTCCTTCTTGGGATCGAGCGGAATCACCGCGACCTCGTACGGGGCAACGGAGACCGGCCAGACGATGCCGTGCTCGTCGTTGTGCTGCTCCACGACGGCAGCAAGCGAGCGGGACACACCAACGCCGTAGCAACCCATGATAAGCGGCTTCTCCTTGCCGTCCTCATCCATAAAGGTGGCACCCATGGCCTCGGAATACTTGGTGCCCAGCTGGAAGACCTGGGAGACCTCGATACCGCGAGCAGCGGAGAGGGGCTTGCCGCAGTGTGGGCAAGGATCGCCGGCCACGACGGTGACCAGGTCGGCCCACTCGTCGACGGTAAAGTCACGCTCGGGGCAGGCACCGGTAAAGTGATAGTCGACCTCGTTGGCGCCGCAGGCCCACTGCTTGGACTCACGCAGGCTCTCGTCGCACACCAGGCGGATGCCCTCGGGCAAGTTAACCGGTCCGATAAAGCCCTTATGCAGACCGTAGGTCTGGAGCTCCTCGTCGGTCATCATGCGATAGCCCTTGCCAAAGACATGCTCGGCCTTGCAATCGTTGAGCTCGTGGTCGCCCGGGACAATGGCCACGACCGGCTTGCCCTCGGCGTCGATGAGCGCCAGCGACTTTCGCGTGCCGTTCTCGGGGAACCCAAAGAACTTAGCAACAGCCTCGATGGTGCCCATGCCCGGAGTCTCGACCTTGGTAAGCGTACCGTCGCCAGGACCCTCGGTCACGATGACCTTGGTGCTTGCAGCCTCATCGTCGGCGGCGAAGCCGCAATCATCGCAGTAGACGAGCGAAGCCTCGCCGGCGTCGGCCAAAGCCATGTACTCGACGGAGGTATCGCCACCGATCTCGCCGGAGTCGGCGACAACGGGCAGGGCCTTGATGTAGCAGCGCTCACAGATGTTGGCGTAGGCCTGCTTCATCTTGTCGTACTCCTCCTGCAGACTCTCCTGCGTGGCAGAGAAGCTGTAGGCGTCCTTCATGATGAACTCACGGCCGCGCATCAGGCCAAAGCGGGGACGGAACTCGTCGCGGAACTTATCCTGGATGTGGTACAGGTTGACGGGCAGCTGTTTGTAGGAGCGCAGCTCGTTGCGCACCAGGGCCGTGACGGTCTCCTCGTGCGTGGGGCCCAGGACGAACTCGCGACCATGACGGTCGTCAAAGCGCACAAGCTCCTTGCCATAGGCATCGATACGGCCGGACTCACGCCACAGCTCGGCATCGACCATGATAGGCATCATAAGCTCCTGGGCGCCGGCAGCATCCATCTCGTCGCGCACGATGTTCTCGATCTTGCGGATCGAGCGCCATGCGAGCGGCAGATAAGAATACAGACCGGCGGCCTCCTTGCGGATCATGCCGGCACGGAGCAGCAGGCGGTGGCTGGCGAGCTCAGCGTCCGCCGGATCCTCTTT
This sequence comes from uncultured Collinsella sp., assembly GCA_902475525.1. Classification (GTDB taxonomy): domain Bacteria; phylum Actinomycetota; class Coriobacteriia; order Coriobacteriales; family Coriobacteriaceae; genus Collinsella. The sequence continues at coordinate 54,925 of CABRZS010000003.1, read as the reverse complement.
AAGCGTCGGCGCATAGAGCTTAGACATATACATTGCTCGAGTCATTTATTTCTCCTCAATAAGTTTGTCGACCTCTGCCATAAGCGCGTCGACAATTTGGTCCTCAGCTACTTTACCAATGATCTGGCCATGCGAAAAGAGCAAGGCCTGACCACGTCCGCAAGCAACGCCCAGATCGGCATCAGAAGCCTCGCCGGGGCCATTAACGGCACATCCCATCACAGCGATCGAAAGCGACGCGGAGTAGTTCTTAAGCCGCTCGGTAACCTCCTCGGCAATGGGAATAAGGTTAACCTGGCAGCGGGCGCACGTGGGGCACGAGACAATCTCGGGGCCACGGCGACGCAGGCCCAACGACTGCAGAATACCCCAGACAACCGGCGGCTCCTCAACCGGATCAGCTGTGAGCGACACACGCATGGTGTCGCCAATGCCTTCGGAAAGCAAGATACCCAAGCCTACAGAGCTCTTGATGGTGCCCTGGAGCTTGGTACCGGCCTCCGTAACGCCCAGATGAAGCGGAACGTGTGGAATCTCACGCGACAGGGCTCGATAGGTATCGAGCGTCGTCTGTACGCTATGGGCCTTGGCGGAAAGCACAATGTTGGTAAACCCACGATCCTCAAAGTGCCGCACAAAGCGCTCGCTAGACATCACGAGCTTTTCGGGCTGCGTGAGGTCATCGCGCTCGGCGATATCCTGCTCAAGCGAGCCCGCGTTCACGCCAATGCGAATCGCGCACCCAGCGGCACCCGCAGCATCAATCACCGCGTCAACCTTGGCCCAATCGCCGATATTGCCGGGATTGATGCGAAGCTTGGCGGCACCAGCCTCGACGGCGCCGATGGCGAGTTTATGGTTAAAGTGAATATCGGCAACGATCGGCACCGGAGACTCGGCACAGATGGTGCGAAAACCCTCAAGCGCGGCCTCGGTGGGCACGCTCACGCGCACGATATCGCAGCCAGCCTGCGCCAACGCGCACACTTGCGCAAGCGTTGCCTGGGCATCAGCGGTATCGGTGCAGGTCATGGACTGAACCACGACCGGAGCGCCGCCACCGATCTGCACGCCGCCCACATGCACGGGGCACGTCAACTCGCGAGGCAAAGGATGGGATAAAGACAATCCAAACACTCCCCTACAGAATAAATCGAAGGATGTCGGAACGAAGCATATAGACAAACAGCAGCACAAAGAGCGCGATGCCCACATAGCTCACAATCGTCTGGACCTTGAGCGGAAGCTCGCGGCCAGCAATCTTTTGAATGATCTCGATGACCAGCTTGCCGCCATCGAGTGGTGGGATGGGCAGCAGGTTCATAAAGCCAAGCGAGAACGAAATGAGGGCGGCAAACGAAAGGAACGTGGCAGGGCCGGCAGCAGCAGCCTGTGAGGACATAACGCTAATGCCCACGATCGAAGAAGACTGATCGAGAATCTCCATCGTATGCTGCGGCTGGAGCAGGCGCATCGCGCCCTCCGCTGTCTGCACGACATAGGAGAACGAAAGTCGAGCCGACGTGATGGGGTCTAAACGGACCACCTGCGTAGAGGCATACACACCTAGGCGCTCGTCCTCTTTGAGCGCAACCGCGGTCGAATGCTGCTTGCCGTCACGCTCGTACTCGATGGCGATATCGTCCTTACCGGCAGCCTTGCCGATGGCATCGTAGACATCCATCCAAGTGGAACATGAAACACCGTCAACCGAAAGGATCGCGTCACCGCCCTCGATACCCGCCTTGGCGGCAATAGACCCCTCGTCAACCTGACCGATCACGTTGGTATCCATCGGCACGGTGACACCCGCAATAGAGTAGATGCTCATAAGCAGCAAAAAGCCCGTCAGGATATTGACGAGAATGCCCGCGAGCAGCATAAAGGCGCGCTTGAGAAAGCCCTGGCCAAGATAGGTGTGCGAACGCTCTTGTGCAAGGAACTCGGCCTCGCCGCACGGCAGCTCCCACACATCGCCCTCGGTAGTCGCATGCTCTCGATCGAAACGGCGGCCGTCAAAGGTGGTGTAACCCGCCGCATCTCGTGGCAGCGTCTGATACTTGGTGGGATAGTAGCTCGGCGAGGGCTTCTCCCCTTCCTCATACCAAGGCGCGATAGAGCCCCAACCCAAGAGCAAGGCGCATGCCTCGAGCACATCCTCCTCGGAAAGCTCGAGCTCGACAGCAAGGTCGGCCACGGTCACGCGACCATGACGGTAGATAGCCGCGAGCACGCGATCGGCGCACGAGACATCGGTCGGATCCATACCGCAGATGGCAGCGTAGCCACCCAGCAGCAGCGGGGTCACGCCAAACTTGGTTCCAATGCGACGCGACGTGTAATGGATGTCAAAGCGGCACGGCAGGCCCAAAAAGAACTCGGTCACACGGACGCCGCAGGCACGCGCCGCCAAAAAGTGGCCGCCCTCGTGCAAAAACACGAGGACGGAAAGCATCAGCAGGCCCCAAAAGACCGATGAAAGAACGCTCAGAACAGTATCCATAAAACGAAAAAGCAATCCTTATGGGTTAGGAACGGGTTGCGGCGAGCGCCTGCGCAGCTTTTTCACGCGCCCACGCATCGATGTTGCGAAGCTGCTCAAACGAATCGACCGCCTGCATATCGTGGGCATCCATGCAGGATTCCACAATGCGATCGATATCGGTAAAGCTGCAGCCATCGTGCAGGAAGGCATCGACGGCGACCTCGTTGGCGGCATTGAGCACGCACGGCATGGTGCCACCCGTCTTGCCGGCACGCTCGGCCAGTGCCAGACAGCGGAAGGTATCCATGTCGGCAGCATCAAACGTGAGCTGTCCCAGCTCGCGGAAATCGATACGAGGCGCCGGGGTATCCCAACGCTCGGGATACGAGAACGCGAACTGGATGGGAATACGCATGTCGGAAGCACCGAGATGCGCCATCACGGAGCCGTCGGCAAACTCGACCATAGAGTGAATCTTGGACTGACGTTGCACGACCACGTTAATGAAATCGAGGTCGCAGTTAAACAGATGCATGGCCTCAATGCGCTCCAGACCCTTGTTCATGAGGGTGGCGGAGTCGATGGTGATCTTGGCACCCATGGCCCACGTGGGATGTGCGAGGGCATCGGCACGCGTCACGCGATTGAGCTCGTAGCGCGTGCGGCCAAAGAACGGACCGCCCGAGCAGGTGAGCCAAATACAATGAGCCTCGCGTGGGTTCTCCCCCAGATAGCACTGGTAGATGGCGGAGTGCTCAGAGTCAACTGGAATAAGCTGGCCCGGTTGCGCCAACGGCATAAGCAAGTCGCCACCGACGACGAGGGACTCCTTGTTGGCAAGGGCAAGACGCTTATTCGAGGTCAAGGCCGCATGGCTCGCTTCGAGCCCGGCAGCGCCCACAATGGCAACAAGCACACAGTCGACATCATCGCGACGTGCGAGCTCACAAACCGCCTGCGCACCAACACCGAGCTCCGTGCCCTCGGGCAGCTCCTGCAGCACGGCGTCCGCACCGTGGGCGGAGTCGGCCACGGCAACGGCCGGAACCGAGAACTCGCGGGCGGCGGCAACGAGCTCCGAGGTGCTGGAATTGACGGACAGCGCCGTTACCTGCAGTCGATCGGCATGCTGACGGCACACGTCGAGTGCCTGCGTGCCGATAGAGCCCGTACAACCCAGGATGGCAACACGAAGGCGTCCATCGGAGCCATACGTCGTCTGGAATGACATTACAGCACGCCCCCGATCATCAAAAGCAGCTGCGCGGTAATGCAGCCAAAGATAAGCGAGTCGCTACGGTCGAGCATGCCGCCATGGCCCGGGATAAGGTTGCCGGAATCCTTGACGCCCACGCCACGCTTGATGCGCGACTCAATGAGGTCGCCGATAACGCCCAGGATGGACACGACCAAGCCGCACAGCAGCGCATAGGGCAGGCTGAGTTTGTAGAAGTGCGTCGCCCACAGGATGAGCCAAATCAAAACCGAGCCCAGAATGCCGCCGACAAATCCCTCCCAGCTCTTTTTAGGAGAGATCTTGGGAACCATCTTGTGCTTGCCGATACGGCTGCCCACGATGTAGGCAAACGAATCGGAGACCCAAAGGGACGCGCAAACGCCCACCGAAAGCAAGGCGCCGGCAAAACCGGGCACGGCATCGCGCAGCAGCACGATAGCCGACAGCATAAAGCCAGTGTAGATGGGACCCATGAGCGTCACGGCCACATCAGAGATGCGGGTACGCGGCGACCAGACATACCAAATGCCCACAGCGAGCATCAGGGCAAAAAGCAGGGCATTCAGCAACATCGAATCGCCCAACGCCGACAGCGGAAAGAGTACGGCGGCAGCGATACCCATGCGCTCGTTAGCCATCTTGCCATCGAGCCTCGTCATACGGAAAAACTCATAGCAGCACAGACCGCTCATGACAGAAACAAAGATGGCCGTGGGCACGATACCCAAAACCAGGCACAGGATAAAGACAACGGCGTAAACGATACCGGCGGCGGCACGGGTGATAAAGCCCGCAAGCCACGAACCGGTGCCATTCTTCGCTGCGGGCGCTCCCGCAGCGACAGCCTTGCGCTCAGATGTCTTGGGAGCAGTTGCCTTGGGACGATCGGACACGATTAAGCCTCCTCGGTCTTGCTCAGACCACCAAACCTACGGTCACGGCCCTGATAGGCCAAAATGGCGTCGACAAGGCCCCAACGATCAAAGTCGGGCCAATAGGTATCGGTGACGTAGAATTCGGAATAAGCCACCTGCCACAGCAGATAGTTCGAAAGGCGCAGCTCACCAGAAGTGCGAATCACAAGCTCAGGATCGGGAAGGCCGGCGGTATAGAGGTGGGAAGCCACCATGTCGTCATCAATTGCGGCAGGATCGATCTTACCGGCGGCAGCGTCGAGTGCGATCTGACGGACAGCGCGGGTAATCTCGGCACGCGCGCCGTAGTTGACGGCAAGCGCCAGCGTCATGCCGGTGTGATCGGCGCACTCAGCAAGACCGCGTTCAAAAACGTCGCGGGTCTTCTTGGGCAGCGCGGAAATGTCACCCAAAAAGACAACGCGCACGTTTTCGCGCTTCAGAAGCGGCAGCTCGTCGATGAACGTCTTGGCAAACAGGTGCATCAGAACGTTGACTTCGTGCTGAGGGCGATTCCAGTTTTCGGTCGAAAACGCATAGGCAGAAAGCACGTCGACGCCCAGACGCACGCAGGCGGTAATAATCTCACGAAGGGAGACGATACCCGCCTTGTGGCCCTCAGTGCGCGCAAGACCGCGCGACGTGGCCCAGCGACCGTTGCCGTCCATGATGCACGAGATATGGTGCGGAATGTTATTGAGGTCAAGGTCGGAAAAACCGACGCCCGCAGGGGCGTCGGCAAAGTACTCGACCAGTTTATGCTCGTCGTATTGCACCTTAGATCTCCATGACCTCGGCTTCTTTTTCCTTCAGAAGCTCCTCGACCTTGGCGACATACTCATCGGTGTGCTTCTGGACCTTGGCCTGCTCGCGACGGACATCGTCCTCGGTGAGCTCCTCATCGCGCTCGAGCTTGTTGTTGAAGTCACGACGGATGTTACGGATAGACACCTTGGCCTGCTCGGCGTACTCGCGGCACTCCTTGACGAGCTCGCGACGGCGCTCCTCAGTGGGAGCCGGGAACGGAAGACGAACGACGGTGCCATCGGAGTTGGGGGTAATACCCAGATCGGAAGCGCCGATGGCCTTGACGATAGCATTGATGAGTGCCTTGTCCCACGGCTCGATGAGCAGCATGTGGGCCTCGGGGGTCTTGACGGCGGCAACCTGCGTGACCGGCGTGGGAACACCGTAATAATCGACGGTGATGTCGGACAGAATGTTGGCATTGGCGCGGCCGGTACGGACCTTGGAGAAGTTATGCTTGAGGGACTCGAGCGACTTGTCCATATGGGCGGTGATGTTATCTGCCATGCTTAATCCTCCTGATAGACGAGCGTGCCGACGGGCTCACCCGAAAGCGCGCGCTTGACGGTGTCCTCGCCATCGATGTTGAGGACCAAAATCGGCATACGGTTATCCTGGCACAGTGCCGTAGCCGTGGAATCCATAACCTGCAGACCGCGGACGAGAACCTCGTGATAGGTAATCTTGTCAAAACGGACGGCATCGGCGCACTTGACGGGATCCTTGTCGTAGATGCCGTCAACCTTGGTGGCTTTAATCAGAATCTCGGCGCCGATCTCGCACGCACGAAGAGCCGCGGCGGTGTCGGTCGTAAAGTACGGATTGCCCGAACCGGCGGCAAAAATAACGACGTTGCCCTTGGAAAGGTGGTTGATGGCGCGACGGCGAATATAGGGCTCGCAGATCTCGTTCATCTGGATAGCGCTCATCACGCGGCAGGGAACATCGTTATGCTCGAAGGCATCCTGCAGGGCGAGCGCGTTCATAACGGTTGCCAGCATGCCCATGTAGTCGGCCTGAGCACGCTCCATGCCACCGGCAGCGCCGGCCATGCCGCGGAAAATATTGCCGCCGCCGACAACGACGCCGACCTCATGGCCAACGGCGAGCAGCTCCTTGACCTGCTTGGCAAGATGGTCGGTAACCTTGGGGTCGATGCCATATTGGCCGTCGCCCATCAGCGCTTCGCCGGAAAGCTTAAGAAGCACGCGTTTATATCGGATGTCGGACAAAGCGATCCTCCTTTAGATTGAACTCTCAACATTCTATCAAAGGCTCTAAGAAGAGCCATGAAAAAGCAGGCTGTGAGTAAAACCCACAGCCTGCTCATTACCAGCTACAAGAGCTTATTTACTCGCCACGGACCAGACGGTCAAAGGCAACGACGGTAATGGTGTCGCCGAGCTCCTTGGAGACCTGCTCTGCGTACTTCTTGATGGTGAGGGAGCTGTCCTTGATGAACTCCTGCTCGGTGAGCACGGACTGCTTGTAGAACTTCTCCAGACGGCCGACAGCCATCTTCTCCTGAATGGCCTCGGGCTTGCCGGACTCGGCAGCCTGAGCCATGTAGATCTGCTTCTCGTGCTCGACGGTCTCGGCCGGAACCTGATCGCGGGTAGCGCAGATCGGGGCGACAGCGGCAACCTGAAGGGCAACGTCGTGAGCGAAGGTCTTGAAGGATTCAGCCTGAGCGGTCTCAGCCTTCTCGAAGGCGAACTCGACGAGGACGCCGATCTTACCACCCATGTGGATGTAAGAAGCGAGCGCGCCGTTCTCAGCCTTGCGGGCAGCGAAGCGGGAGATCTTCATGTTCTCGCCCATGATGTGAATCATCTCGGTGAGCTCGGAGGAAACGGTCTCCTCGCCCATCGGCTTCTCGAGCAGAGCGTCGACGTCAGCAGGCTCGGTGGTAGCGACAACCTCAGCGACCTTGGAAGCAAAGCCGGTGAACTTGGCGTTAGAGCCAACGAAGTCGGTCTCGCAGGAGAGCTCGAGCAGAGCGCCGGTCTTGCCATCCTCGGAGACGAACGCGGCGACAGCGCCCTCGTTGGTCTCACGGCCAGCCTTCTTGGCAGCCTTGGCAAGGCCGTTCTTACGCAGAACGTCGACAGCGGCGTCCATGTCGCCGTCAGCCTCGACGAGAGCCTTCTTGCACTCCATCATCGGGGAGTCGGTCATCTCGCGGAGCTGCTTGACCATAGCGGCGGTAATCTGGGCCATTGTGGTTCCTTTCAAAGAGATGAAAAAGAATTAACTAAGACTGATTTACTCGTCCTTGGGCTCAGCGGCCATCTCGGCCTCGGAGACCTGCTCCTTACCAGAGCCAGCGAGGCAGGCGTCAGCCATGAGCTCGCACATAAGGGTGACAGCGGAGATAGCGTCATCGTTGCAGGGGATGCCGTACTCGACCTCGTCGGGATCGGAGTTGGTGTCGATCAGGGCGACGACGGGGATGTTCAGGCGCTGAGCCTCCTTGATGGCGTTCTCCTCGCGCTTGGTGTCGATGACGAAGAGAGCCTGGGGCAGACCCTTCATGTCGCGGGCGCCACCGAGGTTGGTCTGGAGCTTGGTGAGCTCCTTGCCGAGAACAGCCTGCTCCTTCTTGGGCAGAACAGCCATGCGGCCGTCCTCGACCATGGCCTCGAGCTCCTCCATGCGGTTGATGCGGGAGCGGATGGTGACGAAGTTGGTCAGCATACCGCCGAGCCAACGCTGGTTGATGTAAGGCATGTTGGCGCGCTCAGCAGCGTTCTTGACGGCCTCCTGAGCCTGCTTCTTGGTGCCGACGAATAGCACGTTGCCACCCTTGGCGACGTTCTTGACGAAGGTGTAGGCCTGGTCGGCGTCGAGGATGGTCTGCTTGAGGTCGAGGATGTAGATGCCGTTGCGCTCACCGAAGATGAACGGCTTCATCTTGGGGTTCCAGCGACGGGTCTGGTGACCGAAGTGGCAGCCGGCCTCGAGCAGGGTGCGGATATTAATCTTGGTAGCCATGTTAAACCTCCTGTGGTTTGCCTCCGCGCGGGGTCATCCTCCAAAACCAACCCGGACATGTGCTACCAAAGCCCGGGCACCACGGTATGAAGTAGCCGCGCGTGCGTGATAAAAACATGTTGCCGTGAAGCAACCCGATGAATGATAGCAGGAATGCCTCTTCCTGCCAACCCGCAATCAAAACCACACACCTGAGTGCGGCGCGGGACGTCCCAGCCACTATTCGCCGCGGGGATGGGCTTGAGCCACGGCACGTTTAAGCCGATCGGGTGTGAGATGCGTGTAGATCTGCGTCGTGGACAGGCTCGCATGACCTAGCAGCTCTTGAACCGAGCGCAGGTCCGCACCGCCCTCGAGCAAGTCGGTCGCAAAGGTATGGCGCATCGCATGCGGGGCGATGTCAGCCGGAATGCCGGCGAGCGTCGCCAGCGTATGGAACCGCCGCCGAAGCATCGCGGCGCTCATGCGATTGCCGCGCGCCGATATAAGCAGCGGATGCGGCCCGGTAGCGAGGTCGCGGCGCTTTGCCCGAGCGAGCAACTCCGGCCTCCCCTCTTCAATATAGAGACGCGTCACATCGAGCGCACGACGATACAGAGGGACGATACGCTCCTTGCTCCCCTTGCCCCACAGGCGCAGCGTGCGCTCGGACCATGAGATGGATTCCACATTGAGCGCCGCAAGCTCTGAGATGCGGGCACCCGAGGCATAGAGCAACTCGAGCATCGCCGCATCGCGCAGTCCCGCGGGTGTTGAGGTATCAGGCGTCTTGAGCAGCGCCTCGACCTGCTGGGTCGTAAGGACGCCCGGCAGGTCACGCGGCAGCTTGGGCGACGCGATCGCCGAGACCGCATCGCCCTCGACAATCCCCTCGGCAGCCATCCAGCGATAGAGAGATCGGATAGCCGACAGGTGCGCCGCAAGCGTTCGGGGAGCCACCTGCTCACGCGAAAGCTCAGCAAGATAGCGACGAATGGTGCGCACGTCGGCAGCGAAAGCATCAATATCCTCGCGCTCGCACCAGGCAGCAAAGCGCTCCAGTCTCGAGCCATAGGCCGTCACCGTGTTGGGAGAAAGCCCCTCAACGCGTGCGATATAGGCGATAAAAGAGTCGACGGTGTCGTACAGGTCAAAGGCTATGACCGGTCGCCTCCAAACAAGTCGGAACGCGTGGCCAAGTAGGCATCGAGGGCCTCGAGCGCACGGTCCGCATAGGCCTGATAGCGGTCGCGCTTGCTGCGGCGCTTACCGTCCTCGAGCGGCGGCACCAGGCCAAAGTTGACATGCATGGGCTGATAGCCCACGGTGGCAGGATCGGTCGCATAGCCCACGAGCGCACCCAGGGCGCCCACGCGGGGCAACTCGACGGAATCGGCGCCGATAGCCTCTGCATAGGTGTTGAGCGCCGCGAGCAGACCGGTCGCCACGGCTTCCATGTACCCCTCGGTGCCGGTGATCTGACCGGCCAGGCGCACGCCGGTACCGGGCACGGCAAAGGTGCCATCGAGCACGTGCGGGGCGTCGACAAAGGTATTGCGGTGCATGACACCGTAGCGGAAGAACTCAGCGTTCTCCAGGCCCGGCACCATATGGAAGACGCGCTTCTGCTCGCCAAAGGTCAGGTTGGTCTGGAAGCCCACCAGGTTATAGGCGGTCTTCTCCTTGTTCTCGGCACGCAGCTGAATCGCCGCCCAAGGGCGACGTCCGGTACGCGGGTCGGTGAGGCCGACGGGCTTCATGGCGCCAAAGCGAATGGCGTCCTTGCCGGTGCGCGCAACCTCCTCGGCAGGCTGGCAGGCCTGGAACAGATCGCCGCCCTCAAAGTCCTTGAGCACCACGCGGTCGGCCGTGGTGAGCGCCTCGATAAAGGCCTCGTACTCCTCCTTGTTGAGCGGAGCGTTGAGATAGTCGCCGCTCCCCTGCTCCTCGTAGCGCGACTGCGAAAACAGCACGTCCATATCGAGCGTGGAGGCATCGACGATCGGCGCCGCGGCATCGAAGAACGCAAGGGCGTCGCCACCGACGAGCTTCATGACCTCTTCGCTCAGCGCCGGTGAACACAGCGGGCCCGCGGCAATGACCACGTGGCCCTCGGGGATCTGGGTGACCTCGCCGTGAACGACCTCGATATTGGGGCGGGCGGCAACCTCAGCCTCGACGAGCTCGGAGAATGTAACACGGTCGACCGCCAGGGCGCCACCAGCGGGAACAGCAGCGCGATGGGCGCAGTCGAGCAGGACTGAACCCATGCGCTCAAGCTCGGCCTTCAGCAAACCAGCCGCGGAATCCGGACGGGTCGACTTAAACGAATTGGAGCAGACGAGCTCTGCCAGGTGATCGGTATGGTGAGCCGGGGAGCTCACCTGGGGGCGCATCTCGCACAGCTTTACGGCAAACCCGCGGTCTGCCAGCTGGATCGCGCATTCCGAACCCGCCAGACCGCCACCGATAACCGTCACCTGATCGAACTGCATCTGCAAACACCTTTCTAATTGACACGTTTTCCATTGTGACCGAAGGGCGTCTGGGCGTGAAGGGCAAACTTGGAGGGCGCATACCTTCCATCCATCATGCGCTCGATAAGGCCCTCGAGTTCAAGCGAACCCAAGAGTTTGAGTACGCCGACAGCATCGAGTGAGACGAGCGCCGCGATGTCGTCGACCTTGAGCGGAGAGGCGATGAGCGCATGCATCACGGTCTGCTGTGTTGGATTCAGGTCGGCAATGCCGGGAGCATCGGGGCGCGAGTAGCGCAGGGTGCCGTATATGCGAGAGATAGCCATCTCGATGGACTCCTCGTCGACAATGCAGCAGGCACCGTTCGCAATGAGGTAATTCGTGCCACGCGACTCGGGCGATAGGATCGACCCCGGCACGGCAAGAAGTTCGCGCCCCAAATCCATAGCAGCCTCGGCTGTAGAAAACGTCCCGGAAGGCATACCCGCCTCGGATACAAAGAGGGCTTGCGACAGGGCCGCGATCACGCGATTGCGACGCGGAAAGGCAAACTTGCGCGGACCCATGCCCCACGGAGAGATCGACACGACCGCGCCGCCCGTATCGAGCGTGCGCGTAATAAGCCCCGCGCTCGAACGCGGGTAGACCACGTCGGCGCCCGTCCCCAGCACCACGACGTGTTTGCCGCCGGCGTTGACCGCAGCCCAACCCGAGGCCTGGTCACAACCGACTGCACCGCCCGAAACTACCGTCACTCCCGCCTCAACCGCCACCTTCGCCGCAAGCTCTGCCACGGCAAGACCATACGGCGAGGCCTTTCGCGCACCGATGATGGAGAGCGCGGGCGTCGAAAGCGCCTCGGGGTTGCCGCGCACATAGAGCGTCTGAGGTACATCAGAAAGCTCCAAAACGGTCTCGGGATACAACGCGTCACCTGGATGCAGCTCGAAGGTCCCCTCAGCCATCATTGGTCCCTCCTTCCCTGGTACATCGCCGCCTCGAGCACGTGGTCCTGCGTCACCTGCTCGCTCTCGGCGACATCTGCGATCGTGCGCGCAATGCGAACAAGGCGCACGATGCCACGCCCTGTGAGATGCGTGCGCTTCGACAGGCCGAGCACACACTTCTCCGCCGCATCATCGAGCTCAAAGGTCGAAACGACGCCGTCAATGGACCGAGTCTCGTCATCCTCGGCCTCGGCATCCGCATCGTCCATGCGGGATTCGCGCCAAGCGCGAAAGGCGCGACCGCGCACAACGTAGTCACGTAACTCGGCCGACGACATGCCCTCCGCACCCTCGATAATCACTTGAGGGTCGGGACGGGTCACATCGATCATCATGTCGATACGGTCGGCCAAAGGACCGCGCAGTTTAGACCGATAGCGCTCGACCATCGCCGCCGAGCAGCGACACGGCACCTCGCGATCGCCCAAAAAGCCGCAGGGGCAGGGATTGCTCGCAGCCAGCAGCTGAAAGCGCGACGGGAAGGTAAAAGCCCCGTCGACGCGTACGATCCTCACGTAGCCGCGCTCGATGGGCTGACGCAGCGTCTGCAGCACGCCAGTGGGAAACTCGGCAAGCTCGTCCAAAAAGAGCACGCCGCCATGAGCAAGGCTGATCTCACCCGGGTGCACCGGGCGCCCGCCGCCGATAAGGCCTGCGGTCGAAATACTGTGGTGGGGACTGCGGAAGGGGCGGTGCCCCGCCAACAAGCCATCAATGTTCTCACCCAAAACCGAATGGATGCACAGTGCCTCCTGCTGATCCTCAACGGAAAGCTCGGGCAGGATGCCGGTCATACGGCGTGCGAGCATCGTCTTGCCCGATCCCGGAGACCCGATCATGAGCAAGCCGAGTTCTCCTGCCGCCGCAAGCGCCATGCCGCGTTTAGCGACTTCCTGCCCCAGCACGTCTGCATAGTCGAGCTCGGGCTCAAAGGTCGCCTCGACACCCTCGGAATCCAAGTAGTGCCGTGCGGCATCGCCCATGCCATGAGCAAGCTGAGACAGATGGTCGATAAAGCCGCAATCTACGCCCGCGAGTGGCACATGCTGGTCGGACCTGCCGGCGATAAAAGACAGCCCCATGTCGCGAGCCAATAGCTGAAACGCCACCTCGCCCTTGACGGGAAGCACCGTACCGTCCAGACCAAGCTCACCTGCGATAAGGCAGCGATCGAGGTTGTCACGGGGAATCTGCTCATCGGCCGCTAGAACCGCGATGGCGATGGGCAGGTCAAAGCCGCTACCGGTCTTGCGGATATCGCCGGGTGCCAGGTTAACGGTAATGCCCGAGCGCGGGATCTCGAACCCGGCGGAGCGCATCGCGCAGCGAATACGACCGCGTGACTCCATCACCTCCATACTCGGAATGCCGAGCATCTGGATGCCCGGAACGCCACCGGCAAGCGAGACCTCGACCGTGACGTGAATCGCCTCGACGCCGCGGATGCAGGCCGCGTGAACGGCAAACGTCTCGAACGCCATCACGACACCTGCCAATCGAACGCGTTGTACTGATGCTCGATCTCGGCGATATGCCCGCCGCGGATGGTGACACCCACAGCATCGAAGCGAATCGCCTTGAGCGGATAATGCTCCATGAGATAGCAACTTGCGATGCGGCGGTAGCGGCGTTGCTTTTGGGCGTCCACGGCCTCCTCGGGAAAGACCCGCGTGGTGCAATCCAGCGAAACGCGTCTGGTCTTGACCTCGGCCATCACCACGACATCGTCGAGCTCATCGAGCAGCACCAGATCGGCCTCGCCCTCGGTGCAACGATAGCCCTGCTCCAGCAAGGTGTAGCCGCGCTCGTTAAAGTAGTCGATGGTGATCAGCTCGCCCAGCATGCCTAGCTCGCGGGGACTGAGTCCCTTGATAAACTCGGGCGTCATCGCCCCGGAGTCGAGCTCGCCGTTTTCCCAACGCTCCTTGAGCTGCTGCGTCTTGCTCTTTTTGCTTGCGGCACTCATGGGGTCTCCTTTCCCGCACACTGCATTGCCCCGATGATGAGGGCACCTTTCATGCGGGTAAGTACCGGAAGCAAACCAAAAGCTGACCAAATGCCGTCAAAAAACGGGCCGTACGCAACAATGGTGTTGCATACGGCCCGCTACCAGCAGGTTTATAAAACCCCAGAGGTCCATGTCTCCACAATTGGCCTAGAAAAGGCGCTCAGTCTGAAGAAAGTTTCCGCAAAAGCTCACGCGGTGCAGCGGACAAAGTCCATGTTTGCGAATGGCCTCGATGTGCTCGGGGCTCGCATAGCCCTTCGACTCGGCCAGATGGTACTCGGGATACTCGGCGTCGTACTCGACCATCATCTCGTCACGCGTGACCTTGGCCATGATGGACGCCGCGGCGATGCAGGCGATCTTGGCATCGCCCTTCACCACATCGCGCTCGTTAGGAACGGCGCCCAAGGGGTTGCCATCCATAAGCACGCAATCGGGCTCGAGCCCCGTATCGGCCACGGCGCCCGCAACGGCGGTACGGATAGCACGGGCCATGCCCATCTCATCGATATCCTTAGGCGCGATATGGCAAAAACCGATCGCCGTCGCCACCTCGGCAATCTTCACTGAGAGCAACTCGCGGCGCGCCGGCGTGAGCTTTTTGGAATCGTTGATGCCCCAGACGCGCGGCTCCATAGGAAGGCAGACAGCGCATACCGTCAAAGGACCGGCCACCGATCCGCGACCCACCTCGTCGACACCAACGACCACTCCATCGCCGCCAAGCTCATGCATAAGCTCGTACATGTCATTGACGCGCTCGCGCTCGGCAAGCTCTTTGGCATGGCGTTTGAGGGCGCGTTCGCAAGCCTTGATCACCTGCTGGCGCGGGTCCTCGCGATAATGCTCCACGAGGGCGGGAATCTCCTCAAACGTGGCGCTCGCCAACTCACCGGCAACCTGCGATGCCGAAACCGAGCTCGTCATGTTGGCCATACCAGGCCCTCCTTGCATGCAAATCAGATAAAAAGAAGGGCCACCCGAAGGTGACCCTTGTGTCCAAACGAGTGGACAGACGCTGCGATCTTCTTAGCGCTTCTCGGGGATGCGAGCAGCCTTGCCCACCTTGTCGCGGAGGTAGTACAGCTTGGCGCGACGGACGCGACCATGACGAACGACCTCGAGCTTGGCGATCTTGGGGCTGTGAAGCGGGAAGGTACGCTCAACACCGACACCGAAGGACATCTTGCGGACGGTGAAGGTCTCGCGGGCACCGGCGCCGGCCATGCGGATGACGTCGCCCTGGAAGACCTGGATGCGCTCGCGGTCGCCTTCCTTAATGCGGTAGTGAACCTTGACGTTGTCGGCGACGCGAACCTGAGGAATGTCCTCGCGGATCTGCTGACGCTCGATTGCGCGGATGTAATCCATGTGCAATTCCTTACTCTTCTAGAGGTGCCGTACCACCATGGCCGGCACGTAGTTGAACAAACGTATTCGAGTATACACGCGCGGGTTTCTGCTGCAAGAACAATTTTTTACGCAGACAAAAAGACAAAACCCGCACATGATAACCGCCCGTCTCACAAATGAGACGGGCGGCATGAAGGGGGGCTACACTAGGCGTCTACGCCCAAAACGTTAGGCGGGACGCTTGGCCTCGAGCTTGGCCTGGGCGGCAGCCAAGCGCGCGAGGGGCACGCGGTAGGGCGAGCAGGACACGTAGTCCACGTCGGCCACGTTAAACAGGCCCTTGATGGACTTGGGGTCGCCGCCGTGCTCACCGCACACGCCAAAGTGCATGTCGGGGTTGGTGGCACGGCCCTTCTCGACGGCCATGCGTACCAGCTCGAGTACTGCCGTATCGATGGTCTCGAAGGGGTTGTCCTTCAGAATCTTCTTATGCATGTACAGCGGGATGAACTTAGCCTCGGCGTCGTCACGCGAGAAACCGAAGGTCGTCTGGGTGAGGTCGTTGGTGCCAAAGCAGAAGAAGTCGGCATGGTGGGCGATCTCGTCAGCGACCATGCAGGCGCGCGGCAGCTCGAGCATCGTGCCCACGGGAATATTGAGCTCGACGCCTTCTTCGACGGAAACCTCGGCGATCACGCGCTCGATGACCTCGCGGGTCTGGACATGCTCGGCCGTGATGGAAACGAGCGGAACCATGATCTCGGGGCGCGGATCGACGCCCTCCTTGATTAGGCGGGCAGCGGCCGTGGCGACGGCGCGAACCTGCATGAGCGGCAGATCGCTAAAGACGACGGACAGGCGAACGCCGCGCAGGCCGAGCATCGGGTTGGACTCGATCATGCCGTCGATACGACGCAGGCGGGCGCGCAGGACGGCAAGCTCTTCCTCGCTGGCGCCGGCGGCTTCCTTCTTGGTGATGGCGACCTCGAGGTCGCGAGGATTATCCAGGAACTCATGAAGCGGCGGATCGAGCAGGCGGACGACCACATCGCGACCGGACATGGTCTTGAACATCGCCAGGAAGTCCTCGGTCTGAACCTTGAGCAGGTCGGCCAGGGCCTGCTGCTTCACGGCCTCATCGTCAGACAGGATAAAGCTCTGGATGATGTTCTTACGGTCGCCTAGGAACATGTGCTCGGTGCGGCACAGGCCAATAGCCTCGGCGCCAAACTCGAGTGCGAGCTCGGCATCCTCGGGATTGTCGGCGTTGACGCGCACATGGTTGGCATGGCCACAGGTCTCGTCCAGACGAATCTCATCGGCCCAGGACAGGATAGTGTCCAGATCGCCGGTGAGCTCGGCCGAGACCAGATCAACGGCGCCGTCGACGACGATACCCTGGGTACCGTCGATGGAAATGACATCGCCCTCGCGCAGCACGCGGTCGATGCCCTCGATGCGCACGACCTTCTCTGCCGCGTCAATGTGGAAGCGCTCAACGCCGCAAACGCAGGGCGTACCCATGCCGCGGGCGATAACGGCGGCATGGCTCGTCTTGCCACCGTGGCTGGTCAGGATGCCCTCGGCGGCGACCATGCCCTTCAGGTCGTCGGGGTTGGTCTCCCAACGAACCAGAATGACCTTGTGACCCTCGGCGGAACGCGCGACGGCGTCGTCACTCGAGAACACGACCTCACCCACGGCGGCACCGGGGCTGGCGTTAAGGCCGCTGGCCAGGGCCTCGTACTTCTTGGAGGCGTCGAACTGCGGGTGCAGGAGCTGATCGAGCTGCGCGGGATCGATGCGGCTCACGGCCTCCTCGCGGGTGATGAGGCCCTCCTCGACCATTTCGATAGCAATGCGCAGGGCGGCAGTGGCGGTGCGCTTGCCCACGCGGGTCTGGAGCATCCAGAGCTTGCCCTGCTCGATGGTAAACTCGATATCGCACATATCGCGGTAATGATCCTCGAGCGTCAGGAACACGCGCTCGAGCTCCTCGCCTGCGGACTCGAGGCCCGGGGTGGTCTTGAGGTCGGCGATGGGCTCGGTGTTTCGGATGCCGGCGACGACGTCCTCGCCCTGGGCATTCACCAAAAAGTCGCCATAGAACTCCTTGGTGCCGTCGGCCGGGTTGCGCGTAAAGGCGACGCCGGTCGCAGAGGTCTCGCCCTTGTTGCCAAAGGCCATGGCCTGGACGTTGACGGCGGTGCCGAGCTCGTCGGAAATGCCGTGCTGCTTGCGGTAGATGCAGGCGCGCTCGTTCATCCAGCTGCCAAAGACGGCCTGGATGGCAAGGCGCAGCTGGAGCTCCGGATCGTGCGGGAAAACGGGCTTACCGTCGGCGACCTCGAGCTCGGGATACAGGGTCGCCTCGACGTTCTCGGAGAAGATGCCCTTAAAGGTCTCGACGAGCCCCTGCAGGTCCTCGGCCGAAAGCTCGGAATCGACACGAACGCCGGCGACCAGGCGGGCCTGGGTCAGGGCGTTCTCGAATAGATCGGCGTCGACGCCCATGACGACGTTGGAGAACATCTGGATAAAGCGACGGTAGCTGTCCCAGGCAAAGCGCGGGTTTTGCGTCTGCGCGATAAGGCCCTGGACGGAATCGTCGTTGAGGCCCAGGTTGAGGACCGTGTCCATCATGCCGGGCATGGAGAACGGAGCGCCCGAGCGAACCGACACGAGCAGCGGATCGGAGGCATCGCCGAGTTTCTTGCCGCAACGGGCCTCGAGGTCCGCCCCAGCGGCAACGATCTCATCGAGTGCGCCTTCGGGCCACACATTGCCGGCACCGGAGTACTCGACGCAAGTCTGGCAGGTAATGGTAAAGCCACCGGGAACCGGCAGACCGATGCGGCTCATCTCGGCAAGGTTTGCGCCTTTGCCGCCAAGCACGAAGTTCATGGATTTGTCGCCCTCAGTGACACAGGTGCCCTGGGCGTCGGTTCCAAAACGGTAAACCCTCTTGCAATCGCTCACGATACTTCCCCTTCCATGCGCTTACGCGCACGACCGTGGTAACGAATCGACCCGCCGGATGCGGGCCGTGAGGGAACTATACGGCGGGTTTTGGACAGGCTTGAGCAGAGGGTGCGCGGTTTGGTAAACGTGCTAAAACCGGCGGTAAACGGTAGGTAAAGGTGGCTACCTTATGAAGATACCACTACAAGGAAAGTGCAGGTCGGATGCGATGTATTTTGCTAAATCGCTTTACCATTTATCAGCATTATTTCCAAGTATTCTCTTTGGTTAGCTAAAAGAGCCCCGTCCCAAATTAGCTACCCAAACAACCTTGTCCCAAGTGAGCTACTTTTGTTGAGCGCGGCGGGCGGCACGGCGGGCTCTTGCCTCTTGAATCTCTTCGAGGTGAGCAATGATCTCGGCAGCGCTTTCCTCGATGGCTTTGCCGTCGGTACGCACAACAAAGCAGCCTAAGCGCTTCATGAGGGCACGAGCTTCCTCAAGCTCGCTGCGCACGCTCTCAGGCTCGGCATAGGAGCCGGCAACGGCACGGGCGTAGTCATCGCCCAAGCGGCTATCGCGAATCTCAGAAATAACGTCGACGGTCGAAATCAGGCCGAACAGGTGCATCGGGTCAACCTCGTAAATCGACTTGGGCGGCTCCATGCCATGCGCCAGTGGGACATTGGCGACCTTGTAGCCCTGATAGGCTAAATACATCGACAGCGGCGTCTTGGATGTACGCGAGACACCCAGCAGCACGATATCGGCACCCGACAGATCGTCGCAACCACGACCGTCATCGTGCTCAACGAAATACTCCATGGCCTCGATACGATGGAAATAGCGGTCATCGGTCTTGTGAATCACGCCCGCAACGCACTTG
The DNA here is from genome assembly GCA_902475525.1 of uncultured Collinsella sp. Classification (GTDB taxonomy): domain Bacteria; phylum Actinomycetota; class Coriobacteriia; order Coriobacteriales; family Coriobacteriaceae; genus Collinsella. Next base: position 35,817 of record CABRZS010000003.1, on the reverse strand, counting down.
GGCGGCACACCGATGAGCGACGACAGCACGGCAAGCGTCGGGCCGATCAGGTCGACCGAACGGATATGCAGCATACCCAGGTAATCGAGCACGCGGGCGCGAAGCGCCGGATCGACAATGGTATGGAACACGGCGACATCGCGATGGTCGGCATCGACGCGCGGCCCCACAAATGACTTGACCTGCTCCACGGAGGTCACCTTGGGCAGGCGCAAAACGCGAAAAGCCCCTTCATCAAATTGCCCGGACGCCGCAAGCACCACCTCACAAGCGGTATCGCCGAGCGAGTCGGAGATAACGATAACGGTGGGACGAGCGGTGACCGGGCAATCCATGCGGGGCTCCTTTTGCGCTTATGCGCAGGCTGGCTTACTTTTTGCGGGCAAGCTCACCGATGTTGGCAATGCCGGAGAAAACGGCCTCGAAGCGGTTGAGCAGCTTAAGGCGATTATCGCGAAGCAGCTCGTCCTTGTCCATGACCATGACCTCATCGAAGAAACGGTCGATGGGCGCGCGCAGGGCGGCGAGGGCGGCAAATGCGGTCGGGTAGTCCTCGGCAGCAAGGGCGGCATCGACGGCGGTCTGAGCAGCCTCGGAGGCGTCGGCGAGCGCAAGCTCGACCTCGCCCATCAGGCTGCGGTCATACTCCGCACCCAGCTCGGGCTTGGAGATATGCGCGGCGCGGGCATAGGCGGTCGCCAGGTTGTCGAACGTCTCAGCGTCGTTCTTGCGGGCCTCGTCGAGGGCGGCGCAGCGGGCGAAGAAGACGGACGGGGCGATGATGTGCACCGCGGAGACGGCGGCGACGGTATCGGCCGGAATCTTTTCGTCGCGGGCCATGCTCACCAGGCGGCCATGGAAGAAGTCACGAACCTGCTGGGCGACCTCGGCGGCGTCGAACTCAATGCCCTGCTCACTGTAGAGTTCGAGGGCAAAGTCGATGAGCGACGTGGGGTCGATCGGCAGACGGTCGCGCAGGATGTTGATAATGCCGATAGCGGCACGACGCAGCGCGTAGGGGTCGGAGGAGCCGGTCGGGGGCTCGCCGATGGCAAAGATACCGGCGATGGTATCGAGCTTGTCGGCGCAGGCCACGATGCAGCCAGCGGTGCCCTCGGGCAGCTCGTCACCGGCAAAACGGGGACGATAGTGATCGCGAATAGCATGGGCGACCTCGTCGTTCTCCCCCATCGCGGTCGCGTAATAACCGCCCATCACGCCCTGCTGGCTCGTGAACTCGACGACGGCGTTGGACACCAGGTCTGCCTTGCACAGGTGTGCGGCGCGAGCAGCGTCGGCGGCAAGATGGGCGCCCAGGTGAGCCTCGCGGGCGATAGCGAGCGCGAGCTGCTCGATGCGCTCGGACTTGGCGAGCACGCTACCGAGCTTCTCCTGGAAGGCAACCTTGGACAGACGCTCACGGAACTCGTCGAGGGAGATCTTCAGGTCCTCCTCGTAGAAGAACTTAGCGTCGTCCAGACGGGCGCGCACGACGCGCTCGTTACCGTCGACCACTCGCTCGGCGTTCTCGGGCTTGCTGTTGGAGACGACCACGAACTCACGCGTCAGCTTGCCCTCGCCGTCATAGATCGGGAAGTAGCGCTGGTTGGTGAGCATGGACTCGCAGATAATCTCGTGCGGGACCTTGAGGAACTCCTCGTCGAAAGTACCGACGAGCACCGTCGGCCACTCGCAGAGGTTAATGACCTCCTCAAAGACCTTCTTGGGCGTATCGACATGGCAGCCGGGGCGAGCGGCCTCGACCTCGGAGATACCGGCAAGGATGGCCTCGCGACGGCGCTCGGCAGAAAGCACGCCGGCGTCCTCGAGTACCTGCTCGTAGGCGGCGGGGCTGGCGACAACGTGGTCACCGGGGCCGAGCACGCGATGGCCGCGCGTGGTGTTGCCGCTCGTCACGTCGGCAAATGACACAGGCACAACATCCTCGCCCAGAAGGCAGCAAATCCAGCGGACCGGACGCACGAACGTCGCGTGCTCGTGGCCCCAGCGCTGGGAGCGGTAGTTGGGCCACTGCAGGCCGGCAATGGTCTTCTCGCACAGGGCCGTCAGGATCGGGGTTGCCGGTGCGGAGGGAATGTTCTTCTCGGCAAAGACATACTCGCGACCGTCGGTATCCTCACGACGGACCAGGTCCTCGGCAGCCACACCGCACTTGCGGGCGAAGCCCTGGGCGGCCTTGGTGGCGTTACCGTCAGCGTCGAAGGCGATGTTTGCCGCGGGGCCACGCTTGACCTCGTGAACCTCATCGGTCGCGGTGGCAACGTCGGCAACGAGCGCAGCCAGGCGACGCGGGCTCGAGATCACGCGGACCTCGCCGTGGGCCAGACCGGCCTCGTCGAGACCCTTGGCGATCATGGTACCAAGCTGCTTGACGGCATTGTTCAGCGGTGCAGAGGGCATTTCCTCCGTACCGATCTCAAACAGGAAATCCTTAGCGTCTGCCATGGCTTACGCCACCTCGCCTTCCTGGTCGGCATTCTCGTTGACTCCGGCGACCTCGGCCATGTAGGCCTCGCAGCACGCCTTGGCGACGGCGCGGACGCGCAGGATGTAGTTGGCACGCTCGACCGCGGACAGGGCGCCGCGGGCATCGAGCAGGTTGAAGGCGTGGCTGCACTTCATGACACAGTCGTACGCCGGCAACGGCAGCTTGCGCTCCAGGCAGGAATGGCACTCGGCCTCGTAGTCGTCAAACTTCTGACGCATCATCTCGACGTTGGCGACCTCAAAGTTATAGGCACTGAACTCGCGCTCGTTCTCGAGGAACACGTCGCCGTAGGTCATGGGCGTGCCGTCGGGCAGATAGCTCCACACCAGATCGTAGACCGAGTTGACGCCCTGAGCATACATGGCGATACGCTCCAGGCCATAGGTGATCTCGACGGGCACGGGGTCGACCTCGATACCGCCCACCTGCTGGAAGTACGTAAACTGCGTGACCTCCATGCCGTTGAGCCAGACCTCCCAGCCAAGGCCCCAGGCGCCCAGCGTCGGGCTCTCCCAGTCGTCCTCGACAAAACGGACGTCATGGTCGTTGGGGTCCAGGCCAATGGCAGCAAGAGACCCCAGGTAAAGCTCCTGAGCATTAACCGGAGAGGGCTTAATGAGCACCTGGAACTGATAGTAGTGCTGCATGCGGTTAGGGTTCTCGCCGTAGCGGCCGTCGGCGGGACGGCGGCAGGGCTGCGCATAGCAGGTGCGCCATTCGGCGGGACCGAGCGAGCGCAGCGTGGTCGCGGTATGGAAGGTACCGGCACCGACCTCGGAGTCATAGGGCTGCATAATGACGCAGCCCTGCTCGCCCCAGTACTGCTGGAGGCGCAGGATGATGTCTTGGAAGGAAAGCGATGAAGCGTTCATGCCTCTAATATCCCCTCGTCGAAACGATTACACGGTTAGGTACTGTACTATAGCGGTTTTTAGTCGATAGCGCCGATGCGGTTGAGCGGCCAGTAGCGCACAAGCGCCACAGCGATCAAATCAGAGCGATCGACGGGACCAAAGTAGCGCGAGTCGGCAGAGTTTTCGCGGTTGTCGCCCATCACCCACACGCACCCGTCGGGAACGGTGTAGGGATAACTCACCTGGGCGCCAGGCGCTTGGACCGAAAGTGGCCAACTCATGCCGGTCGTATAGTCCTCATCGAGCGCCTGGCCGTCGACGACGACCTTGCCGTCCTGCAGGTCGACCGTCTGGCCGGCCGTGGCAATAACACGCTTGACAAGAACATCATGCTCGGAAGTGGCATCGGGGTTGTGGAACACCACGATATCACCCTGTTTGACGGGCTGACCGAGCTCGAGGCTCACCTTTTGTGCCAGGATCTGGTCGCCAATCTCGATCGTGTCCTCCATGGAGCCGGTGGGTACCACAAAGGGCTCGACCACAAAGGTGCGGATCAGGAAGGTGGCCACAAGCGCGATCGCGATGACCGCGACCCACTCAAAAGCGCCCCTCAACGCGGAATGCTGCGATGGAACCATTCTCACTCCTCGCTCTGCGAATACGAAGCGTCCAGAATCTCCTGCGCGTATGCGCGCTCCTGGGGCGTAAGCCGTGCCGTCTCGATCAGGTCGGGACGCCAGCGGCAGGTGCGCTCGATGGCATTCTTACGGCGCCAGGCATCGACCTTGGCATGGTCACCGCTCACGAGCACCGGCGGCACGCCCTCGCCGTTGAATTCAGCAGGGCGAGTGTACTGCGCATACTCGAGCAGGCCTCCGTCCTCGGCGGTCGAGAACGACTCGTCGACGTTGCTCATCTCGTCACCAAGGGCGCCGGGAATCAGGCGTACGACAGCATCGGCAACGACCATAGCGGGAAGCTCGCCGCCCGTGAGCACGTAATCGCCGATCGACAGGCGCTCGTCGGCATACGCATAGGCACGCTCGTCGACACCCTCGTAACGGCTGCACACAAACAGCAAGCGCTCGCTTTTGAGCAGGCGCTCGGCCACATGCTGCGTAAAAGGCTCGCCGCACGGGGTGAAGAACACCACCGTCGGCTTGGGGCCCTCCGCGCTAATGGCCTCGATGGCCTCGGCGATAGGCTCGACCTTCATGAGCATGCCCTGCCCGCCGCCGTACGGCTCGTCATCGACGGTACGATGGCGGTCGTGCGTCCAGTCGCGCAGGTTATACGCCTTAAAATCAAAAAGGCCGGCCTTGCGGGCGCGGCCCAAAATCGATGTGGACATGACGGGCTCAAACATCTCGGGAAAGACCGAAAGGGTCTCAATCAGCATGTTGTCCTCCCTACTTGTCCATATCGATCAGGCCGTCCATAACGTGGACGGAAATTGTTCCTGTGTCGGGAAGATCGAGCACAACCTGCTCGATCACGGGAATCAGTACCTCGCCGTACCGATCGCCCTCGACATCCCAAACATCGTTAGCGGGCGTCGACATGATCTCGACAATCGTGCCGAGCGAACCGAAGCGCTCGTCAACCACCTCGCGACCCATCAGGTCGGTATAGGCGGCGTCGAGTGAATCGAGCTCAAAATCGTCACGATTTGCCAGCACATAGCATCCCGTGATGCCCTCGGCGGCCGTCAAGTCGTCAATGCCCTCAAATGAGACCAGATCGCCATCGCCCGTATCGGTGACGGACACAACCGCGCAAAAGCGGTCGCGCTTGAGCGCCGGCGGCGTCAGGGCGACGCGCATACCCGGCTCTAATACAGAAGGAAGCCCCCGCAGCGGCTGCGCGAGGACCTCCCCCTTCCTTCCGTGCGGCTTGACCACACGGGCGATGTTTTTGTACTGGGACCTCAAGGTCCTAGCCCAGAACCTCTACCTCGACAGCAGTGTCGAGGCGAGCGGCCAGCGCACGGGCGAGCGTGCGAATGGCCTTGATGGTACGGCCACGACGGCCGATGACCTTAGCGACGTCATCCTCGGCGACCGAAACCTCAATCGTAGAGGCGTCGTCACCATCGATGACCTCAAGGCTCACGGAATCCGGGTCGTCGACGATCTGAACAACGAGATATTCGACGAGATCGGCGATGCGATCTGAGAGCATTGCCTCACCCTCGAGCTGTGCAGCGTCAACCTCAGGCACGATTTACTCCTCGGCGCCCTCAGCGGCCTCAGCGGCAGCCTTAGCGGCCTCGGCCTCTTTGGCGAGCTGCTTCTTGGACTTCTTGACGACGGTCTCGGTCTTCTCGCCCTCGTTGGCGGCCTTGACCAGAGCGGCGACGGCGTCGGTGAGCTGAGCGCCCTTGGACTGCCAGTCGGCGATCTTCTCGAGGTCGAGGTTGATGGTCTTGGGGGCGGTCATCGGGTTGTAGCGGCCAACCTCCTCGATGATACGACCGTCACGCGGGGCGCGGGAATCGGCGACGACGACACGGTAGTACGGACGCTTCTTAGCGCCGTGACGAGCAAGGCGAATCTTGACTGCCAAAGGAAACTCCTCCAACCAAGCAGCTTTAGGCTGCAACTACAAACAAACAGTTGAATATAATACGCCATCGACGCGGGCAGGTGAAGTCCGTGAGACCAACTTCTTCGGTGTAGTCGAGGGCAAATCCATATCTTAGACAAGAATTCGGGATTTGCAAGCACATACACGCACCCCACATGAGCTGCGCGGTATACTCATGACATGGAAAGACGCGAACATACATACGGTTATGAGGATGCCATGGGCGTCACACCGCCTCCCTGGACGGGTTCGGCGGTGGGCCTCATGGACCTCGATGCGTTTTTTGCGAGCGTGGAGATGCTCGATCATCCCGATTGGCGCGGAAAACCGCTCATCGTGGGCGGAGACGCCGATTCGCGTGGCGTCGTGTCCACGTGTTCGTATGAGGCACGTCGCTTTGGCGTGCGCTCTGCCATGGCCTCGGCCGAGGCGCGGCGCTTGTGCCCGCAGGCCATTTGGACGCACGGGCACTTTGATCGCTACCGCGAGGTGAGCGCGCAGGTCATGGCGATTCTTGCCGAGGAGACGCCGCGCGTTGAGCGCGTATCCATCGACGAAGCCTTTATCGATATCACACCGGGTCGCTTTGCGCCCGAGGACCCACTGCTGGTTGCACGGCGTATAAGCGACCGTGTGGCAGCGCTGGGAGTGACGTGCTCCATTGGCGTGGGCTGCAACAAGACGGTCGCAAAGATCGCAAGCGAGCGGGATAAGCCGTTTGGGCTGACCATCGTGCGCCCCGGAACCGAGCAGCGCTTTTTGGCCGCGCTGCCGGTATCTGCCATGAGCGGCATCGGGCGCTCGGCCGAGGAGCGACTGCGCCGTATGCGCATCTACACGCTCGGCGAGCTGTCACGCGCGCCGGAATCCACCTTGGCCTCTATTTTTGGCGTCAACGGCGAACGCATGCGCCAGCGTGCGCTGGGACTCGAAATCTCTGAAGTCACGAGTCTCGATGAAGAGCGCAAGATCAAGTCGGTCAGCAATGAACGCACTTTTGCGAAAGATTTGACTGAGCGCGGGGACATCGAAGCGGCGATTGCGCTGCTGGGCGAGTCAGTGGGACGCCGCCTGCGCCGTCAGGGACTGACGGGCGCCACGGTGACGCTCAAGCTTAAGTATTCGTATGGCAGCGGGCGTACGGCACAGCGCCGGCTGCCTCATCCGACCGACGATGAGAACATCTTCGTGGCGGTTGCACTCGAACTGCTCGACAACATCTGGCAGGAAGGCATGCATGTGCGTCTGGCGGGTATCGGGATGAGCGACTTTGACCATCAGGGCGGCATCCAGACCGACCTGTTCTGCGAAGTCGACGACCGCGGAGCCCAATCCAGCGACCGACGCGACCTCTCCGTCGCCATCGACGCCGTCCGAGACAAGTTCGGCGACACCGCCCTATCCTTCGGCCGCCAATCCCGCTTCAACGATTAACCGCCTTTGGGCAAAAAGAAAGCCGGGCAGGTACGGAAAACCGCAACTGCCCGGCAAAATGCGCGAGGCTAACTAAAAGCGCCGTATCAAATGAGCCACTAGAGGAGGTCGAGGGGGAGCTGGGGGGCATCACCCCAGAGCTTTTCTAGACGGTAGAAGTCGCGGGCTTCGGGAGTGAAGACGTGAACGACGACCGAGCCGTAGTCCATGAGCATCCAGGTCTTCTGCTCGCGGCCCTCGATGGAGAACGGATGCTCGCCGCAAGCCGCGGCGACCTTCTCCTCGATCTCGTCGACGATAGAATCGACCTGGCGGTTGTTGGTACCGGTGGCAAGCACAAAGTAGTCGCACACGTCGGAAAGCTCGGTCAGGTTGAGCACCTGCACGTCCTCGCCCTTCTTGTCGTAGGCGGCCTGCGCGGCGGCGCGGGCGACATCCTCGGCGGCGACACCGCTCGCGGACAGCGAGGCGGCGGTGCGGTCGGACGTGGCAACGAAACTCTTGTGCTCCACACCTTCAAGAATCTGCTCGTCAGTCATGGTCTCGTCGGCCATGGAATACCTCTTTCTAGACACACCCGAGCTAGCGCAGCTGGGCGTAATGGTTGTAAATCGTAATAGCCGTGGGATAAAGATAGCGCCCGGACTGGATCACATAGACCAGACCCTGCGCAAAACAGGAGAAGAACAACTCGTCGAGCGAGGACTTCCCCACCATCTTGCGCAGCGCATGGGCATAGTCGCCGTGACGGTTGGGCTCGATGGCATCTGCCACAAAGACCACCATATCGAGCGGCGTCATGTCGCAGGCACCCACGGTGTGACGGTCGACAGCCTGGAAAACGGCCGGTGACAGCTCGGGAAAAAGCTGCGGAAGCTCATAGGCGGCAACAGGGCCATGCAAAAGCGGCGTCGCGGCGGAAGGAGAGCCGGCAACCTTGATGCCATAGTGAAGCGCGCGGGCCACGAGCTCGTCATCGGAAAGAACCTTGTCCCAGTCGTGAATTAAGCCGGCGGCAGCCGCATCAAAGCGGTCAACGCCGTAGACCTCGGCAAGATGAAGTGCGGTCTCGGCAACACCCAGCGAATGCACATAGCGCTTGCGCTTATCTTTCATGCGAACATCGAGCAGCTCTTGAATGCGCTTGAGCAGCGCGCGCTCATCGCCCTCAAACTGATCCTCTACCGACAACGTAGCCCCCCATCACTCAAAATCTTCTTGGCCCAAATCGGCATATAGCCTGCGCTTGCGAATGTAGCCGAGCACGGACTCGCTCGTAAGATAGCGCACGCTCATGCCGCGGGCAACTCGCTTACGAATGTTCGTCGAGCTGATCGCCAGCGCCGGAATCTGAATATAGCGCACGTCGAACGGCAGCCCCGACTCTTTGATTCGGGCACGCGCCGTATCGATATCAAAGCCCGGTCGCGTCGCCGCAATAAAGGTAGCAAGCTCAGCGATTCGTTCGGCATCATGCCAGGTCACAATATCGATAATCGCATCGGCGCCCGTAATAAAGTAGAGCTTTACCTGCGGCGGGTAAAAGTCGCGAAGGGCATGAAGCGTATCGGCAGTATAGGTCACGCCCGGACGGTCGATCTCGAAACGGCTCGCCAAAAAAGCCGGATTCGCGGCGGTGGCGAGAACCGTCATGGCATAACGGTCCTCAGCAGGCGTCACCGGTTTGTCGAGTTTAAAGGCAGGAGAGCCGGCCGGCATAAAGAGCACAGCGTCCAAGTCGAGCGACTCGCGCGCCTGCTCGGCAGTCACCAAGTGCCCGTAATGAATCGGGTCGAAGGTGCCGCCCATAATGCCAAGCCGAAACTCTTTGCCCTCTTTTATGGGCAGCTCGGGCAAACCGATTCCACCGCGCAGCGACATGGCTTACTCGCCCTCCGAGGTCTCGGCATCGTCCGCGGCATCCGCCGCATCGACAACCTCGACGCCCTCATCCGGAGCATCGGTCACGTCAAGGGCCTCAACGGCAACGTCCTCGCCAGCGTCCTCGAGCTCCTCGTACTCCGAGAAGTCCTCGGCGCCCTCAAAGTCAAAGGCGCGCTGGCAAATGCGGACCTCGTCGCCCGCACGGCAGCCGGCCTTCTCGAGCGCGTCGTCAACACCCATGCGCGCAAACTTGTGCTGCAGGTAGATGACGGCTTCCTCGTTTTCCCAGTCGGTCTGGATAACCATGCGCTCGATGGCGCGACCGACCACGCGGAAGGCACCGGGCTCTTCCTGAACAATGCGGAAACGCTTCTCGCGCTGCAGGCGACGGCGCTCCCACTCCTCGTCGCGAAGATCGACCGGCTCATCGGAGACCGCCAGCTCGGCGCGCAGCTTAGCCACCTGCTCGCCCACGGCAAGCATCAGCGTGTTGAGGCCGGCGCCCGTCACGGCGGACACGGCAAAGAACATATGTCCATCGTCGAGCGCGGCGCGCTTAAGGTCGGCAATCTTGTCGGCCGTGCCCGGCGCATCGCACTTGTTGGCGACGACGATCTGCGGACGCTCCGAAAGCTCGGCGCCATACTGCTCGAGCTCACGGTTGATGATGCGGTAATCCTCAACCGGGTCGCGATCCTCAAAACCGCCCGTCATGTCGACGACATGCATGATGAGCGCCGTACGCTCGATGTGGCGCAGGAACTGGTGGCCCAAGCCCTTGCCCTCGCTCGCGCCCTCGATGAGGCCGGGGACGTCGGCAACGACATAGGAGTACTCGCCGGCACGCACCATACCCAGGTTGGGCACGAGCGTGGTAAACGGATAGTCGGCGATCTTGGGTCGGGCGGCACTCATGCGCGCGATAAGCGAGGACTTGCCCACCGAGGGGAAGCCCACGAGCGCGGCATCAGCCATGAGCTTCATCTCGAGCTCAATCCAGTGCTCCTCGGCCGGCTCGCCCAGCTGGGCGAATGCGGGCGCGCGGCGCACCGACGTCACAAAGTGCGTATTGCCCAGACCGCCGGCACCGCCGGGCGCCACAACGACGCGCTCGCCATCATGCACCAAGTCGGCAATCTCGAACATCGGGGTCTGCGTCTCGGGGTCGAGCTCGCGCACCACGGTACCCATGGGAACCTTGAGAATAAGGTCCTCGCCGCTCTTACCGTTACGACGGGCACCCTGCCCGTGCGTGCCGCGCTCGGCGCGGAAGTGATGCTTAAAGCGGTAATCGATCAGCGAAGACAGCTGAGCATCGGCCTGGATGACGACGTTGCCGCCACGACCGCCGTCGCCGCCATCGGGGCCGCCCTTGGGGACAAATGCCTCGCGCCTAAACGACATGCATCCGGCTCCGCCGTCGCCGCCGCACACGTTAATGCGGCTGATATCGGTGAACTGTGACAACAGAATCGCCTCCTACAAAAAGAGGGAGACCCTTGAATCCTAAAACTCAAGTGCCTCCCACATATGTGCTCTATGAAGGGTGAATTACGCGTTCGCGAGCGGGCGTACGCTGACCCTGTGCTTGATACCCTTGTGGAACTCAACGGTACCGTCGACCAGCGCGAACAGCGTGTCGTCCTTGCCACGGCCAACGTTCTCACCCGGGTGGATGTGCGTGCCGTGCTGACGGACGAGAATCGTGCCCGTGGTTACCGTCTGGCCGGCATAGCGCTTCGTGCCAAGGCGCTGACCGCGGGAGTCACGGCCATTACGGGAGGAACCGAGTCCTTTTTTGTGTGCCATTGTGTATACCTACTCTTTCGTTACGAGTGTAATCTACTCGGCGACGGGAGCCTCGGCAACAGCCTCGGCCTCTGCCTTGACAGCCTTCTTGGCGCGGGACGTAGCCTGGACCTTCACGATCTTCAGCTTGGTGAGCTGCTGACGGTGACCCTTCAGACGACGATAGCGCTTACGCTTGTGGAACTTGAAGACCAGCTGCTTCTCGCCCTTGAACTGCTCAACGATCTGAGCGGTAACCTTGGCCTTGGCCAGCTTGTCGGGATCGGTGACGATCTTTTTACCATCGTTGAGGAAGATGACCGGCAGGGTGACCTTGTCGCCCTCATTGCCCTCGATCTTCTCGACGGTGATGACATCGTCGGTGGCGACCTTGTACTGCTTGCCGCCCGTGTTAACGATTGCGTACATGTTTACTTGCCCTTCATGCATCAGTTAGTGCAACAGCAGAATATAGTAGCAGGCGAAAATACCCCCGTCAACGAGTATGTGGAGCAAATCCACAAGTTCGCACAGGTATGGGGCTGACGAGTCGGCCCTCGTCGTCCTCGCATGCTTGATTCTGACGCTCGACATCGTAGGAGCAGATGGTCACGAGGTCTTGCATACCGGTGGAAACAATAGGTGCATCCACGCCCGGGGTCAAGCCCTGCAACAAAACATCAGCAGCGGAAAGCAAAATTTCCGGACGCATGGAGCCCTCGTTGTCGGCATGGGTGTCGAGCATGAGCACCAAATAGTCAGGGCGCTCCCCCGCCGTGAGCTCATAGCCCACGAGCGTGTGATCCAAATCCAAGCGCTTGCTCTTTTTGCCGCGCGCGTAGTCGATGCCATGGTCCGCGCGCAGCGTGTCGATCGCACGACGCACCTCGTCGGCGCTTACGGGCGCCTCGGGATCCAAGTGCAGGTCGATGCGATACGACAGACGCGTGAGCTGCGCCGTCAACGCCGGCGTGCGCACGTCGATGTACGCCGCCTCGATGGGCGCCAGATCGGCCGGAGACGCCGCAGCCAGGCGCCCAAACGCCTCGTCGAGCGCCACGAACTCGGTCATAAACAGGTCATACCACTCGCAGATCGACGACGTACCCACCGGTAGCGCCGAAGAGAAGCCCACTCGCATGTGCGGAGAGAAGCCCTGCGTGACGGCATAGGGAAGTCCCGCACGGCGCACGATGCGCTCAATGGTATGGATTACTTCGAGATGGCCCAGGTACTTAAGGCGATCGCGCTTGCCATAGCGAACACGAAGTCTAAAGAGCGTGGGGTTGTCGGTCAGGCGCTCACTCATGCGCGATCACCCATCAATACATTCTTGGCGTGGAGCGTGGGGCAGATTCCGCAGCCGGTGCACGACGTGCGGGTGCAGTCGGGAGTCGTGACACCCTCGAGCGAGCGACGGTACTCGCGCTCGAGGAAGCCGCGCGTGCAGCCGGGGCTCACATGCTCCCACGGCAGACGCCAGTCCAACTCGTAGGGCAGGTGCACGAGCTCATTGAGGTCGATGCCGTTTTTGGCAGCAGCCTCCTTCCAGTTATCGAGCGAGAAATGCTCTACCCAGGCGTCAAAGCGAGACCCCGAGCGCCAAGCATCGATGATGACGGGCGTCATGTCACGACCGGCGCGGGAGAGCGCGGCCTCGATGAGCGAGGTCTCGGCATCGTGGTAATGCACGCGGACGGCACGGTTGCGAACGCTCGTGATGAGCAGCTTCTGGCGACGCTTGACGTCGTCGTAGTCGAGCTGCGGGCACCACTGGAACGGCGTGGCAGCCTTGGGGATAAAGACCGAAACCGAGATGGACACCGAGATCGAGCCGCGACGAGCCTTGGGCACCACGGAACGACCGAGCTCCAGCACGTGATCGGCCAGATTGGCGATGGCCACGATGTCCTCGTCGCGCTCGCCGGGAAGGCCCATCATAAAGTAGAGCTTCATGCGGTTCCAGCCGGCCTCGAAGGCCGCCTTGGCCGCACGGTCCAGGTCCTCCTCGGTCACGTTCTTGTTAATGATGTCGCGCATGCGTTGGCTGCCGGCCTCGGGCGCGAACGTCAGGCCGCCCTTCTTTTCGCCGGCGACCGACTCGGCCATATCCACGCCAAACGAATCCAAGCGCTGCGACGGAATAGACACGCGAATACCCGTATCCTCCAGGCGACGGTTGAGCCTGCCGAGCACGTCACGAATGCAGGAGTGGTCGGTCGTGGAGAGCGAGGTCAGCGACACCTCGTCATAGCCGGTCTTTTCCAGACCCTGAATCACCGACGAGACGATCTGGTCGGCCGAGCGCTCGCGCACCGGGCGATACGTCATGCCGGCCTGGCAAAAACGACAGCCGCGGGCGCAGCCGCGCAGGATCTCGATAGACAGGCGGTCGTGGACCAGCTGCGCATAGGGTACGCACGACTGCGACAGCGGATTCGTGGCGCCGAAATCCTCGACGACGCGTTTGTAGACCACGGTCGGCGCATCCTTGCCCTCACGCGGCACGGTGTAGCCATGCGGCGAGCAGGGCTCGTCGTGACGAACCTCATAGAGCGACGGCACGTAGTTGCCGGCAATGGATGCAAGCTGCTCAACAATCTGCGCGCGCGGGACTCCTTCGTCGCGCAGGCGGCGATGCAGCTGGCAGGTCTCGAGCAGCGATTCCTCGCCCTCGCCGATGAGGATGGCATCGAAGAAGGCCGCGTACGGCTCGGGGTTGTACACCGAGGGACCGCCGGCGATGATGATGGGGTCGTCTTCGCCTCGGTCGGCCGCTAACAGCGGAATGCCAGCGAGATCGAGTGCCTCGAGGAAGTTCGTCACCGCCATCTCGTGCGGCACATGCAGACCGACGATATCAAACGAAGCGACCGGCGCTGCACCCTCGAGCGAGAGCAGCGGAATGCCCGCCTCGCGCATGGCGTCACCCATATCGGGCCACGGCACATAGCCACGCTCGCAGGAGATGCCCTCGGCCTGGTTAAGGATGTTGTAGAGGATGGCGATGCCCTGGTTGGGCAAACCAACCTCGTACACATCCGGGTAGATCAGGCAGCAACGGTAGTCGGCATCGGGCTTGGAAAGCGTGCCCCACTCGTGATCGATATAGCGGCTCGGCTTTTCGACCTTGGCGAGCAGCGGCTCAATTAAATGAAAGCAGTCTTGATACGGAACGCGCAACAGAAAACCCCTAAGCAGCGAGATCGGATGCGTCTTGGTAGGACGCCATAGGACGGGTAGCGCCCGCGACCGTGGTCACCAGATCGCGAACGCGGGAGAACGTGGCAGTGACCACCTCGTTGGCACGGCTGTAGTCGACATCGCGCTCGTAGAGCGAAACAAGCGCACGGCCCATGCCATAGGTGCCCGCGGCAGCAGTGAGCGCCTTAACGGCAAACCCAATATGCGGCGTCTGCTTGACGAGCGCGCGGGTGACCGCGCGGATCACAAGACCTCCGGCAAGCACGCCCGCGACCTCGTAGCCGCGCTCAGGCTTAATGCCGCGTCCAAAGACGGCAGCGAGCTCAAAGAGCATGCCCACCTGCGCCAGCGCCATAACGGGATAATCGGCGCCCGGCAAAAACACCAGCGCACCGGTCGCCATATTGGTGAGCGCGCACGAGGTGATGATACGATTAGCTGCCGCGATGCGCATAAAGGCAAAGTTCGCCGCAAAAGCCGTTTCCTTGTCGGTGCGATCGAGAATCCAGCGGGCAAGCGTCTCGAGCAGATACGTCTTATCGGTTGCCGCCACCACGCCGAGCATGGGCGTGGACTCCTCGATAAACGGCACCTCCACAGCAGACTCGGCAAGCACGCACACGGGCGCGCCGGCGATCACGAGCTCCTGCACGGCACTCTCCAGGCGGTCGGAACCACACGAGAGCACCAGTACCACATCGGTATCGGTCTTTGGAGCAATTCGCTCCTCCCCCAGACGCTCGACGCGCACAATGCCCGAGGTCGTCTGCGGCACAAAGGCGTCACGCACCGTCTCAGCAAGAAAGCGCGAGGCGGACGAATCCAGATAGACCGAGACGCGCACCGGCGTATCGGAATCCTTCTTAACGGACGCGCCCATCTTAAAAGCGCGGGTCAGCTTATCTACGGGAATTTTCATAGCAAACCCCTCCAGCGGTTACGCGGCGCCCGAACGATGCCGCCATATGGATTGTACGATACCCACCGTCAGCAGCTGAATCATCATCGAAGACGAACCGAAGCTAATAAACGGTAGCGGAATACCGGTAATCGGCATCATGCCGATGCACATGCCGATGTTTTCGAAGGTCTGGAACGCCCACATGCCAACGATGCCCACACACGATAGGCGCAAGAACAGCGACTCACACTTAAAGGCGACGCGAATCGTCGAAAAGATCAGCAGCACGTAGAGGCATAGGAGCAAAAAGGAACCGCAAAAGCCAAAGGTCTCGGACAGGAAGGCGAAGACGAAGTCGGTGTGGAACTCAGGCAGAAAGCCGCCGGCCGACTGCGTCGCATGGCCCAAACCCTTACCAAAGAAGCCACCCGAGCCAACGGCGATAAGCGACTGCTGCAGGTTGTAGGCATCGTCCGAATCGGCATTATCGGGGTCGATAAAGACCGTCAGGCGGTTCATCTGATACTGCTTGATGAGCACATCGTGGCCGAGCAACGAATCAAAGACCGAATCGAGCGCCAGGACGAGGGCCACCAGGCCCACGAGCAGGGCCAGGGTCGACAGCACCCATTCGCGGCGTGCACCGCTCATGCAGATGACGATGGCGCCCGAGACCAGCACGACCAGGCCCGAGCCCAGGTCGCCCATGGCGACGACGGCCAAAAACGGAATGGACAGCATGCCGCAGAGCTTGACGTAGTCGCGAACGGTATCGATGCGGCCGTTATACTGCGAGCCAAGCGTGGCGATAAAGAAGATGGTGATGAGCTTGGCAAGCTCAACCGGCTGGAATGTCAAGCCGATACCGGGAATCTTGATCCAGCCCGTCATGCCCAGACCGCCCGTATAGGACAGGCCCGGAATCTTGGGCGAGAAAATCACAATAAGGTCAATGACGAGCAGCGCCGTCGAGAAGTTAGAGATGCCGCGCAGATCGGTACGCCAGACGAGCACCGCAAGCACCGCGCCAATGCCAATGCCCAGCAGGTGGCGCGAGAATGAGGCGTCGGCCTTAAACTGTGACGCCGACCAAATAATGATGGCGCCATAGGCAACGAGCGCGACGGTAGCCAGCAGCACACCGATATGCACCTTTTGGCGAAACGTACCGCGCGAGGCCGAAAGTTGCTTGTTGACGCGGTCCAGGCTGCTGCGAGAGCCGGTCTTGGTTGAACGGAACAGATCCGCCGGAGAAAAATCCATCGCAACCTCCTATCGAACCGAAGAATCGCCCGAGGCCGAAGAGGTATCGGGCTCGTCATAAATCGCGCCGAGCACGTCGCGCACGACATGCATCGCGGTATCTGAGCCACCGCCGCCCTGCTCCAGGACAGTAGCGATGACATACTTGGGATCAACGGCCGGCGCATAGGCGCAGAACCACGCGTATTCGTCCTCGCCGCTTTTCTCGCCCGTGCCCGACTTGCCGTATACCTGCGGCGTCAGGGTGCCAAAGTGAGCCGCCAGGGACGTCGATGCCGTGTAAATCACGTCGTGCATGCCGTTGCGAACAAGAGCCAAATCCGAATCGCTGTTGATCTTGGCCTCCAAGCGCTTCTTCTTGCCTTTGCCGTTGTACTTATAGGCATCGCCGTCGCCATCGCGCGACACGGCAGACAAAAACACGTGAGGCACGTACTGCTTACCGCCGTTGGCAAGGCCCATGTAGGCGCATGCCATCTGCAGAGGCGTCACCAAAATGTCGCCCTGGCCGATGGCAATGTTGGTCATATCGCCGGCATTCCACTTGCGGTCCTCGGCAGAGGCGTCGGTAAAGTACGACTCTTTCCACTCGGCATCGGGAATACGGCCCGCGCCCTCACTCGGCAAATCGATACCGCAGGTCTTGCCTAGGCCCCAGCGACGAAAGACCTCCTGCAGGCCCTCGGAATGTTGCTCGTCATAAAAGAACGCCTTGCCCATATCGTAGAAGACGGGGTCGCACGAGTTGGCAATACCCGACTGCAGCGTCATGGTGCCGTGTCCAGACGTCAGCCAGCAGCGCTTGCCCCAAGCCTTGCCCAAGCCCGTCCAATAGCCCGTGCAGTTGGTTGTCTGCGTTGAAGTGTAGGTTCCAAACTCAAGACCGGCCAGTGCCGAGAGCGGCTTGATGGTCGAGGCCGACATGTACTGTCCGCTAATGGCGCGGTTGAGCAGCGGGTGCGAACCCTTGTCATCATTGAGCTCGGTCCACACGTCATTTGAGACGCCGCCGATAAAGACGGACGGATCGAACTTGGGCTCGCTCGCCATGCCCAGGATCTCGCCGTTGTTGGGATCGAGACACACCACAGCGCCGTTGCCGGCATTGCTGTAGCCAGTGGTCTTGGCAAGCTCGATGGCGCTCGCCAGCGCCGTCTCACAGGCCTGTTGGATCTTGAGGTCGAGCGTGAGCTTAATGTCGGAGCCGGCCTTGGCGGGCACGGCGCCGGCCTGACCGGTCACATTGCCCGAGGCATCGACCTTGACGGTCTGCTCGCCACGAATACCCTGCAGCAGGTTTTCGTAGTAGCTCTCAACACCCGCCTGGCCCACGATATCGCCCGACTGGTACGTAATCCGGCCAGCAGAAGCATCATCGTCGCCAGAGGTTTTCTTATTCTGGGCCTCAAGCTGCTCGGAGGTAATGGTGCCGGTATAGCCCAAAATGTGACAGGCCGTCTCGCCGTACGGGTACTGGCGCTCGGTACGCTCGGCAATCTTGACGCCCGGGAACTCGCCGGCGTGCTCCTTGATATAGGCAACCGTGGAGCGACGGACGTCCGTCGCGATGGTATGCAGGCTCTGGGCGCCCTCGGAATTGTCCTGAATATTGCGCAGAACCGCCACGTAGGGCATACCGAGCACGTTGGCAAGATGGCGAACCAAAACCTCATCCTCGGCAAGGTCGCGGTAGGCCACGACAGCAAGTGAGGGACGGTTCTGGACAAGTGCCACGCCATTGCGGTCGAGGATGCGGCCGCGCACAGCGGGTGTGGTAACGGTGCGCGTCTGATTGCTATTAGCCTGCTTTTCGTAATAGTCCGACGAGACCATCTGCATGCCCCACAGCTTGACGGCAAGCGCCGCGAACATCGCGCCCACACCCGTGGTGAGGATGGAGAAGCGGCCCTTAAAGGCGGTCGCCGCGGTATTGCCCTCGCCCTCGGTGGCGCGCGGGGCCGTTCCATGCTGCGTATCGTAGGTAAAACGGGAATCGCCGCGACGCATGATGACCAGTGCGACCACGATGGCCACAACCAGCACGATACCGGCGATAATAACCGTCATCTGGGAAGACATCTACGAGCCTCCCCTATTTGAGCTTACGGGTCTTGGGCTTAAAGCGCATGCCCGTCTGGCGTCCGCCACGTGCGGAGAATCCATAACCGGACTGCGGCACGACGCCGGACATCAAAAACGGAATGGCAACCAGACCCGTCAGGATCGAAGACGGCAGCGCATGGCCGAAGATCGCCACGACAAAGCTCGTCTCCAAACCCATAAAAAGCAAGATGATGCTGTAGATCACATTAATGACGAACGCGAAGGCGCCCACAGTGATGCCGCGCGCACTCGGGGCACCGCCCGTCTGACCGGCGGCGCTATGCACCAGGGCAAAAGAACCCACGGTCAGCAGGAGCGACATAACGCCCACCGGCACGGCAGCGGAAAGGTCATAGAACAAGCCGCTGCAAAAACCGCACACGACGGCACGGGTCGGGTCGCCCGAGAACACGCTTAGGCACACCAGGATAATCATAAAGTTGACGCGACCGCCCGCAATGGAGATCTGCGGTGCCAGGCCTGCCTGCAGCAGCACGCACACGATGGCGGCGATTACAAACGTGCGGGAGCTCATCCCCTGCTCGTGTAGATCCATGGACATGCCCCCTATTCGCTCGAGCCGGAATCGGTCGTCTCGGACGTGTCGGAACTGTCATCCGGGCTCTCGTCCTTCGTCTTGGTCGCAGCATCGCGCGACGTTCCCTGCGGCGTGCTGTTGGCCGTGTTCACGTCCTCATCCGAGGCCGACTGTTCGTCGGTCAGCGAGGTAATGACCAGCACTTCCTCGTTGTTCTCGGCCGTCGTCTGGGCGCGTACCACAATGGTGTAGTACACGTCGTTTGCCGATTTCTCAACCGACGAGACGGTGCCGAGCGGAAGGCCCTTGGGGAACACACCGCCAATGCCCGAGGTCACGATGATGTCGCCAACCTTAACGTCGGAGTCGACGCTCACGTACTCAAGACGCAGCGTGCCGTCAGCCTGACCCTGCAGCATGCCCTGGGCGCGCGTGTCCTGCACCATAGCGGACACGCCCGAGTTCTCATCGCCGATCAGGCGCACGGTGGACGTCTTGGCCGAGACTTCGATGATCTGTCCGATAACACCAGCCGAACTCGTCACAGGCATGTTGATGGTAAGCCCGTCGGCAGAACCTTTATCGATGGTAACGGTCGAGGTCCAGGCATCGCCCGAAGCGCCGACGATACGAGCTGCGGTCGATTTGAGGTTGTAGGTCGACTGCAGGCCGACCAGCCCCTCCAGACGCTCAGCGGTCTTTTGAGCCTCGGAGAGCTCGGCAACCTTGGAGGTCAGTTCCTCGTTTTGCTTCTTAAGCTCGTCAAGCGTGTCCTGCGACGCCGTAAGGTTAGAGAACACGTTGCCGATCGCATTGAAGGGAGCCGCCACAGCCGAGCCCACAAAGCGTATCGGCGAGGTAATCGTCGTCACGCCCGAACGCACGGCATGAATAGGCCCGGCCTCGCCCTCACGAATATAAAACGTGAGCAGCAACACCGAAATCAGGCTGAAAACAATCAACGGGCGCATACCCGTTGATTGTCGCTTGGTATTCAGATTTGTGGAGAAACCCGAAGATCGTGCCAAATGGAATCCACCTTTTGGAAATTAAGCATTGGTCTGGACGAAGCCGCCATCAAACGCATTGGCCTCGAGCACGCGGGCACAGCCGTTAACGACGTTATCGAGCGCCGTGGGGCTAACGTTGACCGAAACGCCAGTCTCATCGCGCAGGCGCACGTCGAGACCGCGCAGCAGCGCGCCACCACCGGTCAGCAAAATGCCGTAGTACATAAGGTCCGAGGCAAGATCGGGAGGCGTGGCGTCGAGTGCATCCTTGACGGCCTTGGCCATCTCGTCGAGCGGCTTGTTGAGTGCGCGACGAATCTCCTCGCTCTCGATGCGCACGGTCTTGGGCAGACCGGTGATCACGTCGCGGCCGTTGACCTCGACGTCGAGCTCGTCCTTGAGCGGCACGGCGGAGCCGACCTTGATCTTGATGTCCTCTGCCGTACGCTCGCCGATGGCCAGGTTGTAGGCATCGCGAACGTGCGTGAGGATGGCCTGGTCGAACTCGTCGCCGGCAATACGGATGGACTGCGAGACGACGATGCCGCCCATAGCGATAACGGCAACCTCGGTGGTACCGCCGCCGATGTCGATGACCATGGAGCCGGTGGGCTCCTCGACGGGCAGGTCGGCGCCGATGGCGGCAGCCATAGGCTCTTCGATCAGATAGGCCTGGCGGGCACCGGCCTGGATCGTGGCCTCAAAGACAGCGCGCTTCTCGACCGACGTGACGCCGGAGGGAACGCAGACGACGACACGCGGACGCGGAGTCCACGGATAGCGCTTCTCGGACGCCTTGTCGATAAAGTAGCGAAGCATGGCCTCGGTAACGTCGAAGTCGGCGATGACGCCGTCCTTCAGGGGACGAACGGCCACGATGTTGCCGGGCGTACGGCCGAGCATGCGCTTTGCCTCGATACCGACCGCCAGGATGCGCTCGTCGTTCTTGTCGATGGCGACAACAGAGGGCTCGCGAATGACGATGCCCTTGCCGCGCACTGAGACAAGCGTATTTGCGGTGCCGAGGTCGATGGCAAGATCGCCCGCATAGCTACCGAAGAACATATCCATCAAAGAAAACAACGCAACTCCTGATGTGTTGGATGATTGCTGGAAAACTACTAGCTCATCATACTAGCGCAAGCCCGGCACCTCACTTGCGGTGAAGCGCCGGGCAAAGCTAAATCCCATAAGGTCACTACTGGTTGTCAGCAGCCGAGAAATCCATATCGAGCGAGGAAACGGCCCAGCCGATATGGTTGTCGGAGCGCACGAATTTGACGGTGTACTCCTGCTCGCCGCCCTTGGACAGCGATGCCTTCACCTTGGCGGTCGTCTCGGTCATGGACTGATCCATGCCCTCGACGGACACGGTGGCACCCTGCGGAATCGAGGAGATGATCATCGACTTGGCGTCCTCGGACAGGCTCGAGGCCAGGCAAGACTCGGCCTTTGCGGCGTCACCGTCGCCGGCAGCCTGGAACAGATCGGTAACGACAGACTCCTGAGACGGGAAGCCAAAGCCGCGCGTGTAGGCAAAGCCCAGACCGCCCGCGGCGATCAAAATAAGCAGAAGCAGCACGATGAAGACTTTGAGACCCGTGTGGCGATGGCGGCGACGGACCTTGGCCTGTTTACGATCCTGACGGTCCTGCTGGACCATCTCGGACTCGGACAGCGTAAAGAAGCCGGTGTCCGAGGGATCGGGCATAAACTGACCGGTCGCGCCCGTAGGATCGAGCGGATCGACGGCAGGAGCGTCCATCGCGGGCGCCGGAGCCGTGGCCATAGCCGTTTGGGCAGACAGCGCGGCAAGCGAATCGTGCACGCGGGCAAGCTCGTCGGCCTGCTCGGAGGTGAGCTGGTAGATGCCATCGGCAGTAGCGGCGTTAAAGGCGTCGAGGGCGTCGGAGGGACGGCCGGCGGCAGAAAGCGCCTGACCCATGCCGGCGTTGAGCGCACGCGTGTCGTCGCGGGGGCCGGCAAAGTCGATAGCCGTGCGGTAGGTCTCCACGGCATCCGCCGGGCGGCCGAGCTTAATGAAGCAACGACCGAGCTCGCCGAGTGCGGCCGCAGGAGCCGGGTTGGCGCCGTCGATGGCAGCCTGACGGAAGGCAGTACCGGCGTTCGCATAGTCGCCCGACTGGAACAGCGCGTTGCCCAGACCCAAGTAGGCCTTAAAAGGCGTGGCGTAGGAAGCGTCCTGGGTAGCTGCAGAGAACGCCTGGGCAGCCGTGGTGTAGTCGCCCACCGCCGCGAGTGCCTTGCCGCGGTTGGTAAGCAGGGCGCCGCGCTTGCCATAGGCGCCGTCGTTGAGGGCGGCGGCGTAGGCCTCGGCGGCCTCGGCATACATGCCAAGATGCATCAAGGCGTTGCCGCGCAGGTGGTCGGCCTCACCCATGATCTCGTTGGGAGTCTTTGCCGCGCCAAGCATCTGGGCGGCAGCGGAAAAATCACCCGCGCGATAAGCGGCGCGGCCCTGTTGGATCAGCTGGCTATTCAAGGAAGTCCCCTTTACTCGTGAACGATCTCGACATGGACGATCTCGTCGCCGGCACGCAGCTGCGAAATCACATCGAGACCCTCGACCGTGGTACCGAAGACGGTGTAACCGGAATCGAGGTTATGCTGGGCACCCAGGCAGAAGTAGAACTGCGAACCCGCGGAATCGGGGTCCATGGAGCGTGCCATGGCAAGGGCGCCATCGACATGGCTGTTGCGCGGATTGGTGGCAAACTCGCCCTTGATGCAGTAGCCGGGGCCGCCGGTGCCGGGCATACCGTCGGGGCCCTCAAGGCCGGCAGCGACGTCGGCGCCGGACATATCGCGGGTATTGGGGTCGCCGCCCTGGATCACAAAGCCGGGCACATAGCGATGGAACTTAAGGCCGTCATAGAAGCCCATCGTGGAAAGCTCGCAGAAGTTCGCCACATGGATGGGGGCGCCCTCACCGTCAAACTTGACCTTGATGGTGCCCTTCGACGTCTCGATCACCGCGCACTCGTCACCGACGAGCTGGTACTCGGGCGTATAGAGCTCTTTCTTAAAACCAAACATGTGGTTCCTTCCTCGTGCGTTTAAAGCATATTTGTACGAATTGTAGCAATAAGCACGGGCTTCCATCAATTGCGCACGCAGGTTATGCCGCAGGAGGGCAACAAATTACGAACGCTGCTGCGGCCTCCATGCGCTCACGTTGGCGTCGTACTGGTTAAGCGCGCTGTTGCCGCCCTGTGCGATGGGCGCCAGGATCTCGCTCTGACGGGCGCTGAGCGACTCGCCGTCGGGAATGGACAGCGAGATGTCCCAGCTCTGGCAGATCACGTCGACACGTTCGTACATCCACTGGGCAAGCTGCTTTAGATGATCGATGTCCTCCGCATAGACCGTGTCGTCCTGAACCTTGAGGTTGTTGAGCTCATCCTGGGTCTTTTTAATCTGGTCGCGCAGGGCGTAGGCACTCTGCGACAGCTCCTGACGGGTGGACAGCGGCGTTCGGAGATAGCCGTTGTTAAAGGAATCGATGACCTCGCCGATCTGGTCCTCGTCAGCGTAGGACACGATGGTCTGATACAGACCGTCGAGCCTGGTATAGAGCTGATCATCGGTGAGCACGGTTTCTTCCTGAACCACCTCGGCAGAATCGCCCTGCTTGGTATCGTCCTCAGTCGCCTCGCCCTTTTGACGCGTGGGGAAGGTGGTTTGTGCAGCTTGGCCAAACTGGTCGTAGAAGCCAGGCATAACACCCATGGGATCGGTCGTCACGAACCAATAGGCACCACCGCACACGACGGCAAGGACCGCGATGATAATGAGCGGCTTGGGAATATGACGCTTATGCTTGTGATAGGCGTCCTCGTCGGGGTGCACCTTGCGCTTGGGTTTTTGAGTATCGTCATGCAGGGAAACGGGCGTGGGAATATCTACCTTGGGGATACCGAAATCCTTATCGAAAGCCGGCAGCACGCAGGTCTCATTGGGGTCGGCGGCGTCTGAGAGCACCGCAGCGGCAGAGGCCGGCGCATGCGGCACCTCGGTATCGATCTGCTCTTGCGTTAGGCGCGGAAAGCCCGCCGTGCGGCCCGCTGCCAGGTCGGATGCTGCCGCATCCTCGGAGAGGATACCCGGAGCGGGGCGTCCGCATTTGGGGCACGTACGATCATGCGGAGAAAGACGGGCACCGCAGCCCTCACAGAACACGAACTCGGTGTGCTCGGGACTATCGCCCGGACCCACATAGGCGTTGCAGTAGGGGCAGAACGAGGCGCCGTCCTCGATAGTCTTAAGGCAATGCGGGCAGATCACGGCATCCTCTTTTCGAAGCAATTCAAATAATCGAGGTTAGAGCATAACATCGCCACGGCCCCACAGGAGCAAGGCACCAATTCAACATCGCCAGGGCGCGTAGTTACTTCTTCTTTTTGCTTGGCATCGAGACTTTGATGCCTTGGGCGGACTTGGTTACGCGAGAGCGCTTGGCTCCGGTACTCTTCTTTTTCTTGGGCTGGGCCTGGGCCACGCCCTCGAGTGCGCGGGCCTCGGCCTCACGAACGGTGCGCGCCTCACGGCGCTGCGCCATGTCGGCGGCGACGCGCTTGGCAAAACGCTCCGCCGTCGAACCCGTCGAGCTCACCTTGCCGCCACCGCGACCCAGGCGGACGCGCACACCGCGGCCAAAACCAGTTGCGGCATGACGACGACGCGGCCTGAGCGAATCCATCATCGTGGCGAGCTTAAAGAACACCGAGCAGGTAAAGACCACGATGGCAGCCAAGAAAACCATCTGACCCATCGTCAGATTGGCAATAGACAGCAGCTCCGGGAATCCGATAACGCCTACCAAGATGCCGGCGACTACAAACACAAAGAGCACCACACGTAAGGGCGTGAGGGGCTGCGAGATTCGCCAGATCAGGCTGACGCTCGCCGCGCACGACGTAAGTAGGCACATCGTAGACAGCGTGAGCTGGTTAAAGCCGAACACGCGCGCCACAAAGATATCGAGCGCCGCAGCCAAAATGACCGCAATCGACGCCGGCAGTGCACGCTTGAGCACGTTGGTCAAAAACGCACCCTTCACGCGAGCATTGTTGGGCTCCAGGCCCAACACAAAGCCCGGCGCGCCGATGCAGAAGAAGTTGATGAGCGTCATCTGAATCGGCTCGAAAGGGTACGGCGGCAGCGCGATGCACAGCGCCGCCAGGCCCATCGAGAACAGCGTCTTGGTCAAGAACAGCGAAGCCGAACGCTGCAGGTTGTTGATGGAGCGACGGCCTTCGGCCACCACGGCGGGCATCGAGGCAAAGTCGTTGTCGACGAGCACGATCTCGGCCACGTTGCGCGCGGCATCGGAGCCGGCCGCCATGGCGACGGAGCAGTCGGCCTCCTTGAGCGCCAACACGTCGTTGACGCCGTCGCCCGTCATGGCCACGGTGTGCTCGCGGCGCTTGAGCGCCTGCACGAGCTCGCGCTTCTGCTGCGGGGTCACACGACCAAAGACATGGTAGCGGTCCACTGCGGCATCGAGCTTGGCCGGCGTATCGAGCGTCGTGGCGTCCACATAAGCGTCCGCCCCCGGCACGCCCACCACGCGCGCGATCGACGACACCGTACGCGGGTCGTCGCCACTGATCACATTGAGGGTCACGCCCTGCTCGTTAAAGTAGCCGATGGTCTCGGCCGCCGAGGTACGGATCTCGTCGCGGATGGTCACAAAGCCCACGGGCTCGGCCTCGCCCACCATATCGCCATCGGGCGTAAAGCCGTCCACGCGCGCCACCACGAGCACGCGGCAGGTATCGGCAAGCTCGGCGACACGGTTCTCGACCTGCGAAAACGCACGCTCCGAAAGCACAAACTGCGCAGCGCCCATCACATAGGAGCCCTGCGCAAACGAAGCGCCACTCCACTTTTTGGAGGACGAGAACGGAATGACCGACAGCGGCTCGGACACCTCGACCGGACGGTCGGCGTAATAGTTGAGCAGCGCCTGACAGGTCTCGTTGGCATCGGCCGAGGTCGCACGTGCGACGTTAGCCAGCGCAAAATCGAGCACCGTGGTATCGACGGGAACGGCGGCGTCGCCCTCCCCCGCACCCATACCCTCGACCGGCAGCGGATAGGTACCCTCGACCTCCATGCGGCCCGACGTGATGGTGCCCGTCTTGTCCAGGCACAGCACGTCGACGCGCGCGAGCGTCTCAATGCAGTAGAGCTGCTGCGCGAGTACCTTGCGGCGGGCCAGGCGCACCGTGGCGATGGCGAGCACCGACGAGGTCAGCAGCACCAGGCCTTGCGGGATCATGCCCAGCAGGGCGCCCACCGTGGACAGCAGCGCCGACGAAGGCACATGACCAGCCAACAGCTCGGAGAAGCACCACGAAAGCGCGCTATCGCCCGGGGTTCCCGCGGCATCCCACAGCTCGCTCACACTCGAGGCAAACAACGCCAAACCGAGCGGGATCATGATGATGCTCGCAAAGCGCACGATGGCGTTAAGCGCGTTCATGATCTCGGAATTGACCTTTTTGACGTACTTGGCCTCGTTATTAATTTTGGCCACGTAGTTGTCGGCGCCGACATGGATCACGCGGGCGCGCAGCAGACCCGAGTCGATAAAGCTGCCGCTCATGAGCTCGGAACCGGGCTGTTTCTTAATAAGATCGCTCTCGCCCGTCAGCAGGCTCTCGTTCACGAGCGCCTCGCCCGAAACCACCACGGCGTCAGCGGGGATCTGGTCGCCGCGCCCCAGGCGGATGATGTCGTCGAGCACGATCTGGTCCAGGTCGAGCTCCACCTCGGAGCCGTCGCGCACCGCGATGGCCTTCTTGGAGGTCAGCAGCGTGAGCTTATCGACCATCTTCTTGGAACGCATGGACTGGATGACGCCGATGGCGGTATTGAGGAACACCACGAACAGGAACGTCAGATTCTTAAACGAACCGGTCAAAATGACCAGGAACGCCAAGATCACGTTGATCAAATTGAACAGCGTGCAGAGGTTCTCGATGATGAGCTCTTTGACCGACTTGGTCTTGAGCTCCATGTTGCGGTTGATCTTACCGGCGGCGATGCGCTCCTCGACCTCGGCGGTCGAGAGTCCGCGCTCGATATCCGTTGCTGCCATACCACGTCCCATCACGTCGCGTCGGTATAAGAAAAACCGCCCGGGCCATGCGAGGTTCGGACGGTCTTACGTTCGATGGTGCCCCATGTTGGATTCGAACCAACGGCCTTCTGCTCCGGAGGCAGACGCTCTAATCCCCTGAGCTAATAGGGCCAACGTTTGGCATTATACCCAAGTGCACCACGGGCTATCAAAATAAAAGAAAAAGCTTTGCAATTCCGAGGAAGACGCGGCTCAACGGCCCACTTTAGAAGGCAAAAGCGAGTCAGATAGTATAAACTCTCATGCACCATATGTACACGGCTCGCGATGCGGGCCGTTTTTGCAAGGGTTATCCATCGAGGTGAGAGGCACACCATGATTGCAATTTTAAAGCAGAGCGCCAGCGACGAGGCCGTCAGCCATATCGTCAGCTGGATTGAGAAAAAGGGCCTGAAGACCGATGTCTCGCGCGGCGAGAATGAGACGATCATCGGCCTGGTGGGCGATACGACCAAGATCGACCCGTTCCTGCTCGAGTCCATGGATGTCGTCGAGCGCGTGCAGCGCGTCTCCGAGCCGTTCAAGCGCGCCAACCGCAAGTTCCACCCCGAGGACTCCGTCATCGACTGCGGCCACGGCGTCAAGATCGGCGGCGATCAGTTCCAGGTCATCGCCGGCCCGTGCTCCGTCGAGGGCGAGAACCTCATCCGCATCGCCCGCCGCGTGAAGGCCGCCGGTGCCACGATGCTGCGCGGCGGTGCCTACAAGCCCCGCACTTCCCCTTACGCCTACCAGGGCATGGGCCCCGCCGGTCTGGACCTGCTGTGCGAGGCGTCTGCCGAGCTCGACATGCCGATCGTCACCGAGATCATGGACCCGCGCGACGTGCAGGTCTTCCTGGACAAGAAGATCGACGTCATGCAGATCGGTGCCCGCAACGCCCAGAACTTCCCTCTGCTCAAAGAGGTCGGCAAGACCAAGACTCCGATCTTGCTTAAGCGCGGCATGTCCGGCACGATCGATGAGCTGCTCATGGCCGCCGAGTACATCATGAGCGAGGGCAACGACAACGTCATCCTGTGCGAGCGCGGCATCCGCACCTTCGAGACCCGCACCCGCAACACCTTCGACCTCAACGCCGTGCCAGTGCTGCACCACCTGTCGCACCTGCCCGTCGTCGCCGACCCCAGCCACGCCACCGGCTACACCCGCTACGTTGAGCCCATGGCGCTCGCGGCGACCGCCTGCGGCGCCAACGGTCTGGAGATCGAGGTCCACGACGACCCGAGCCATGCTTGGTCCGACGGCGCTCAGGCCCTCACCCCCGACCAGTTCGACGACACCATGCGCCGCATCCGCGCCATCCGCGAGGTCGTCTGCCAAGAGACCGTTCAGGAGTAGCCCATGGGCACGGTGAGAAACGCACGCGTTAACCAGGGTGGCCCCAAGTGCGCCGGCATCGTGGGCCTGGGCCTCATCGGCGGCAGTTTTGCCCGCGGCTATGCGCAGGCGGGCGTCCGTGTGCTGGCCTGGGACCCCGATGACGACGTCATGACGGCCGCCAGCATGGGCACCGTTGCCGGCGAGCTCAACGACGAGACGCTCGGCGAGTGCGACATCATCGTCCTGGCATGCTACCCCGAGGCCTGCATCGAGTGGCTCGAGGCGCACGCCCAGGCACTCGCCGACGCCACCGACACCGAGGCCATCATGGGCCCCGTGGTGATCGACACCGTAGGCGTCAAGGGCATCGTGTGCGAGCGCGCCTTTGAGCTTGCCCGCGAGCACGGTTTTTACTTTGTGGGCGCGCACCCCATGGCGGGCACGCAGTTCTCGGGCTACGCGCATTCCCGCGCCGACCTGTTCCAGGACGCACCGCTCGTGCTTGTACCGCCCGCAGTGGACGACGCACTCAAGCTGGAGCTTTTGGGCCAGGTGCGCGAGATGGTACGTCCCCTGGGCTTTGGCAAGTTCAGCGTAACGAGCGCCGCCGAGCACGACCGCGTCATCGCCTTTACGAGCCAGCTCGCGCACGTCGTCTCCAACGCCTATGTTAAGAGCCCGACCGCTCAGGTCCACCACGGCTTTTCGGCCGGCAGCTACCGCGACCTCACCCGCGTGGCACACCTCAATCCTCAGATGTGGTCCGAGCTCATGATCGACGACGCCGATGCGCTCGCCTTCGAGATCGACCATCTGATCGAATCGCTTGGCGCCTACAGCCGCGCCCTTAAGGACCGCGACCAGCGCTATCTGGAGAATCTCCTTGCCGAGGGCGACCGCATTAAGCGCGCGCTCGACGACGAGGCCTCCCACTAGACCACCCATCACGCCAGGTCGAAAGGACCGAAGCTTATGGCGATTACTATCGATATCGACACCGCACGCCCCTACCAGGTGCATGTTGGCACGTTTTTGCTGGAGCAGGCGGGACCGCTCGTGCGTGC
Organism: uncultured Collinsella sp.; assembly: GCA_902475525.1. Lineage (GTDB taxonomy): Bacteria > Actinomycetota > Coriobacteriia > Coriobacteriales > Coriobacteriaceae > Collinsella. The sequence goes on along the minus strand of CABRZS010000003.1, from coordinate 6,185 downwards.
CACTGCCGGCGGCACCAAGGCCGTCATCGTGACGGACACCAACGTGGGCCCGCTCTACCAGATGCCCGTTAAGCAGAGCCTGGAGGCGTCAGGCTACGAGGTGAGCATCTGCACCTTCGAGGCCGGCGAGGCCCATAAGCGCGCCGAAACCTATGTTGCCATTTTGGAGTTTGTGGCCGAGCACGAGCTTTCGCGCTCCGACGTGATCGTGGCACTCGGCGGCGGCGTCGTGGGCGACGTGGCGGGCTTTGTGGCCGCCACCTACATGCGCGGCTGCAAGTTTGTGCAGATCCCAACGAGCCTGCTCGCCATGGTGGATTCGTCGGTGGGAGGCAAGACCGCCATCGATCTGGCTGCCGGCAAGAACTTGGCCGGCGCCTTTTGGCAGCCGAGCGTGGTTATCGCCGACGTGGGGTGTCTGGCCACACTCACGCCCGAGCAGTTCGCCGACGGCTGCGGCGAGGTCGTCAAGCACGCCGTGATCGCCGACCCGGAGCTTTTCGCCGAGCTGGAGAAGACCCCGCTCACGCTGGAGCTGCTCAACCGCGATGTGGCCCGCGTAGCACTCATCATCGCCCGCAACATCGACATCAAGCGCGCCGTGGTCGTCGCCGACGAGCGCGAAACCAACCAGCGCAAGCTCCTCAATTTTGGACACAGCGCCGGGCACGCCGTCGAGGCCTGCGAGCACTTTGAGCTCGGACACGGCAACTGCGTTTCAATCGGCATGGGCATCATCACGCGCGCCGCGGCCCTGCACGGCATTTGCGATGCTGCACTGCCCGATCGTATTGAGGAACTCTGCGCCCGCCATGGCCTCAAGACCCGCTGCGACCTAGATGCCGATACCGTCTTTGCCGAGGCGCTCCACGACAAGAAGCGCGCGGGTGACACCATCGATCTAGTGATTCCGCACGGCATTGGCCGCTGCAGCATCGACCGCACACCGCTTTCCACTTTCCACGAACTCATTGCCGAGGGCCTCGGCCAGAAGGGAGACGCATCCGCATGCTAGCCCGCATCACCCCGTCCCCGCTCAAGGGCACCGTTCCCGCCATCGCGTCAAAGTCGATGGCGCATCGCCTGATCATCTGCGCTGCGCTTGCCAACGGCGAGACACACGTCACCTGCAACACCACCTGCGCCGACATCGAGGCCACGGTGCGCTGCCTTACGGCCCTGGGTGCTCGCATCGAGACCGTCGAGGACGGCTTCCAGGTCCACCCCACCATGAAGAGTGTTGAGTTTGGCCTGCTCAAGGCCCTTGCCGGCAGCACGCTTGACTGCGGTGAAAGTGGATCCACGCTCCGCTTTATGTTGCCCGTCGCCTGCGCGCTGGGCGCAGAAGCAACTTTTGTGGGTCAGGGGCGCTTGGGCGCCCGCCCGCTCTCCCCGCTCTCGGACGAGATCATCGCCGCCGGCTGCGACCTACAGGGTCTGGGCGGTTTTCCGCTCAAGACGAGCGGCCGCATGCGCCCGGGCACCTTTGTGCTTCCGGGCAACGTGAGCTCGCAGTACATCTCGGGCCTGCTGCTGGCAGCCCCGCTGCTGGCCCAGCCCTCCTGCGTGCAGGTAACCGGCCTCATCGAGAGCCGCCCCTACATCAACCTGACGATACAGGCCATGAAGGCCTTTGGCGTCGAGGTCAACGTCGAGCGCATTCCGGCCAAGGACGGCCAGCCCGAGGTCACGAACTTCCGCGTGAGCAGTGGCTCGTACCGCACGCCCGGCAGCGTGGCCGTCGAGGGCGACTGGTCCAACGCCGCCTTTTGGCTGTGCGCCGGCGCCATCGGTACCGACCCAATCACCGTCGAGGGCGTGTCGCTAAGCTCCGCACAGGGCGACCGTAACGTGCTTGCCGCGCTTTCGCGCTTTGGCGCCCGCATCGTGCGCTCCACCAACGCCGCCACCGTGCAGTCCGACAAGCTCGCCGGCTTTGAGATGAGTGCCCACGACATTCCGGACCTGGTGCCCGTCATCTCGGCCGTGGCCTCGCTGGCACAGGGCCGCACCTTTATCCGCGATTGTGCCCGTCTGCGCATCAAGGAATCCGACCGCTTGGTCACCACCACCCGCGAGCTCACCGCGCTGGGCGCGCAGGTGCGCATTGCCGGCGACGACCTCATCATCAAGGGCGTCGACGCCTTTACCGGCGGCGAGGTCGATTCGCACAACGACCATCGCATCGCCATGATGGCCGCTATCGCCGCGAGCCGCGCCACCGGCGAGGTCGTGATCCACGGTGCCGAGGCCGTCAACAAGTCCTATCCCGATTTCTTCGACCACTACCGCCTGCTGGGCGGCAAGGTCACACTCGAGGAGGAATAGCATGTCCTCGACCTTTGGCAACGTCTTGCACTTAAGCATCTTCGGCCAGTCGCACTCCCCCGCCATCGGCTGCTCCCTCGATGGCATCGCGGCGGGCATCGCTGTTGACCAGGAGCGGCTGCAGGCCTTCCTTGACCGTCGTGCCCCCGGTCGCGACGAGACCGCGACCAAACGCCGCGAGGCCGACGCCGCCCACATCATCGCCGGTGTGGTCGATGGACATTCCACGGGAGCACCCATCGCCGCGATTATCGAGAACACCAACACGCGCTCAAAGGACTATTCCGAGCTGCGCCGCAAGCCCCGCCCCGGACACGCGGATTTTCCGGCGCGCGTGAAGTATCACAACATGCACGATGTCGCTGGTGGCGGGCATTTCTCCGGCCGCCTGACGGCACCCCTGTGTATCGCCGGCGGCATTGCGCTGCAGGCACTCGAGGCCCGCGGCATTAACGTGATGGCGCACGTCGCGCAGATCGGCGGCATCTCCGACCTGCCGATGGACGATATGGTCTATCGCGAGGCCGACCGCAAGGCGATCCTAACGAACGATCTTCCTTGCATTGACGCCGCCGCAGCCGGCCGCATGCGTGAGGAGATCCTAGCCGCGCGCGACGAACTCGACAGCATCGGCGGCATCGTTGAGTGCGGCATCTACGGGCTTCCCGCGGGCATCGGTGACCCCATGTTCGACGGCATTGAAAACCGCATCGCGCAGATCGCGTTTGGCATTCCCGCCGTGAAGGGCGTGGAGTTTGGCATGGGCTTTGCCGTGGCCGCCATGCGCGGCAGCGAGAACAACGACCCGTATCGCATCGATGCCGAGACCGGCAAGATCGAGGTCGAGTCCAATAATGCCGGCGGCATCCTGGGCGGTATTTCGACCGGTGCACCCGTCATGTGGCGCATGGCCGTGAAGCCGACGCCCTCCATTGGCCGCGAGCAGCAGACGGTGGACATGGACGCTATGGAAAATGCCGAGCTCTCGGTCCACGGCCGCCACGATCCCTGCATCGTCCCCAGAGCTGTCCCCGTAGCCGAGGCAGCCGCCGCCCTTGCCATCTGGGACGCCCTCCTCGAAGACGCCGCCCAGCGCTAACTACCCACCCCTCAACATCCCCCGACACGTGAAAGGGGTCTCCATGGACCTTGCTGACATCCGCCAGGCCATCGATGGCATCGACACCACGCTCCTCAACAGCTTTGTCGAGCGCATGGACATTGCCACCGAGGTCGCCAAGTCAAAAATCGAGATGGGCAAGGCCGTCTTCGACCCCGCCCGTGAGCGCTCCAAGCTCAACAACCTCGCCAGCCGCGCGCCCGAGCGCTACGAGGCGCAGACCATCACCCTGTTCCGTCTCCTCATGAGCATGAGCAAGGCCGAGCAGCAGCGCTACATCAACGAGCTCAAGGGCATCACCGTCTCGCAAAAGGCCCACGCCACGGCTGCAGCCTCCGACACGCCCTTCCCTCAAACGGCCACCGTCGCCTGCCAGGGCGTCGAGGGCGCTTACAGTCAAATCGCCGCGTGCAAACTCTTCGACGTGCCCGACATCGCGTTTTTCGAGACCTTCGAGGGCGTCATGTGCGCCGTGCGCGACGGCTTCTGCGAGTTTGGCGTGCTGCCCATCGAGAACTCCACCGCCGGCTCGGTCAACGCCGTCTACGACCTGCTCGCCCAGTTCGACTTCCACATCGTGCGCTCGCTTCGCCTCAAAATCGACCACAACTTGCTCGTCAAGCCCGGCACCAAGCTTGCGGACGTGCACGAGGTCTACAGCCACGGCCAGGCCATTGCCCAATGCGCCGGCTTTATCGAGGCACACGACCTGCACGCCACCAAGTACCCCAACACGGCCATGTCGGCCGAGATGGTCGCCAGCTCCGAGCGCACCGATGTTGCCGCCATCGCATCGCGCAGCTGCGCCGCACTCTATGGCCTGGAGGTGCTGGAGCCCAACATCCAGGACTCGGACAACAACTACACGCGCTTTGTCGTCATCAGCCGCGAGCCACGCGTCTACCCCGGTGCCAACCGCACCTCGCTTATGATTACCACGGCCAACGAGCCGGGCGCGCTCTATCGCGTACTCGAGCGTTTCTACGCGCTCAATATCAACCTCATCAAGCTCGAGAGCCGTCCCATCCCCGGGCATGACTTTGAGTTTATGTTCTACTTTGACCTGGACTGCCCCTTTGGTAGCAAGGCCCTCGACGACTTGCTCGACTCCATCGATGACGTGTGCGAGAGCTTCACCTACTTTGGCAGCTACACGGAGGTGCTCTAGATGACCGATACCGCCGCAACCCGCCCCTACGGCGTGCTGGGCCGCGTGCTGGGCCACAGCTACACCCCGACCATCTACAAGGAGCTCGCGGGGCTCGAGTACGTACGATTTGAGCGCGAGCCCGAGGATCTTGAGGCCTTTATGACGGGCAACGAATGGGAGGGCACCAACGTGACCATCCCCTACAAGCGCGCCGTCATGGACTACCTGGACGAGCTGAGCCCACTCGCCGAGCGCATGGGAAACGTCAACACCATCACGCGCCTGCCCGACGGCCGCCTGCGCGGCGATAATACCGACTACTTCGGTTTTCAGTGCCTGGTCGAGGAGCTGGGGGTTGATGTTGCCGGCAAGAAGGCTCTCGTGCTCGGAGCCACCGGCGGCGCGGGTACTACGGCCAGTATGGTGCTCGGCGATCTGGGCGCCACCGTCGTGCCCGTGGGCCGCACGAGCGAGGTCAACTACGACAATATCTCGCAGCAGTCCGACGCCGCACTGCTCGTCAACTGCACGCCCGCCGGCATGTTCCCCCACTGCCCCGACGCCCCCTGCACGCTCGAAGGGCTCGATGCGCTCGAAGGCGTTATCGACATTGTCTACAACCCCGCTCGCACGGGACTCATGCTCGAGGCCGAGCGCCGCGGCATCCCCTACATCGGCGGTCTGCTCATGCTCGTGGCCCAGGCGGCGCAAGCCGTTGAGCGCTACACCGGCCAGGTCACTCCGCGCGAGCGCATTCTGGACGTAACGGAGCGCCTGTCACGCCGCGAGCAGAACATCGCGCTGATCGGCATGCCGGGCTCGGGCAAGACCCGTGTGGGCGAGCAGATTGCCCTGCTCACGGGGCGAGAGCACATCGACCTGGACCGCGCCCTCGAGGAGCGCCTGGGCAGGCCCTGCGCCGACTTTATCGTCGAGAGCGGCGAGGCGGCCTTCCGCGAGCAGGAGACGGCGGTGCTGGCCGGCATCTCCAAGTGCAGCGGCCTGGTGCTTTCCACGGGCGGCGGCGTGGTCACGCGCGACGAGAACTACCCGCTACTGCACCAGAACAGCCAGATCGTGATGCTCAACCGCAAGCTCGACGAACTCGCCCACAAGGGACGCCCCATCACCGCCCGCGATGGTATCGACAAGCTGGCCGAGCAGCGCATGCCGCGCTACCGCGCCTGGGCCGACTACATCATCGACTCGCGCGACTGCGCCGCCAACACCGCCCAAACCCTCCTCGACACCCTCCCACCCGCTCTCTAATCAAAACCACCACAAAGGGGACAGGCAACTTTGTGGTGGTTTTCCAATCGCAAAGGAAGCAACCATGAAAGCACTCGTCATCAACGGCCCCAACCTCAACATGCTCGGCATTCGCGAGCCGGGCATCTATGGCAGCGACAACTACGACCGTTTAGTGCAGATCTGCCAGGAAGCGGGCGCCGCACAGGGCTTCGACGAGGTCGAGGTCTTCCAGTCCAACCACGAGGGCAGCATCGTCGACAAGATTCAGGAGGCTTACGGGAAGGTCGACGGCATCGTCATCAACCCGGCGGCTTACACGCACACGAGCGTGGCGAT
>CABRZS010000002.1:0-150618 GCA_902475525.1 uncultured Collinsella sp. | reverse complement strand
TAAGTGCTCTTCGGCTCGTGCGGAATCTACGAAAACCTTGTGCCTGGCCTTCGGCGGCGCGTGCCTGCGTTGACTTTGGGCAGCCCGGGTTTTCGTTGGCTGACGCCCCCACTCATAATGCTTGGGTCGGTGGGCTGATGTGTTGCGTCCCTGAGGGCTACAGGGTTGAAACGAAGTTGGACAGGCGGGCTAGTCCTTCGTCTAGGTCTTTGTCGGAGACGCAGTAGCTTAGGCGGATGTGGCCTTCGGTGCCGAAACAGTCGCCCGGGACTAGGGCTACGTTTGCTTCTTTGATGGCTTTGATACAGAAGTCTTCGCTTGTTAGGCCGAATTGTTTGATGCTGGGGAAGGCGTAGAAGGCGCCTGCCGGTTCCACTACGTCGAGGTCCATGGCGTTTAAGGCTTCGAGTACGCGCTCGCGGCGGGCTCGGTAGACTTTGAGCATAGGGGTTGGGTCGACGGTGAGGGCCTGGGCTGCGGCGTCCATCTCGAAGGAGACGGCGCTCGATACTAAGTATTGGTGGGCCTTTGCGATCTCGGCGATGACGGGGGTTGCCGCTGCGAGCCAGCCCAGGCGCCAGCCAGTCATAGCCCAGGGCTTGGAGAAGCTCTCGATGACGACCGTCTGCTCGCGTAGCTCTGGGTGGCGCTGGGCAAAGCGCTCGTAGCCATCCACATAGACCAGACGGTTGTATACGTCGTCGCAGACTACGTAGATGCCCGCCTGCTCCGCCACGCGCGCCACGGCGTCGAGCGATGCCGCGTCGAGGATGCAGCCCGTGGGATTGTTGGGCGTGCAGATGACGATAGCCTTGGTCGCCGGGGTCACGCAAGCACGAAGCGCGCCTTCGTCAATCTGGAATTGCGCAGGCTCCGTATCCAAAAAGACCGCTTTGGCGTGATTGGCCACAACAATGCTCTCGTACAGTCCAAAGGCCGGCGTGGGGATAATGACCTCGTCGCCGGGGTTGAGCATAGCCATGAATGTTGCCGACAGGGCCTCGGTCGCGCCGTCGGTCAGGATGACCTCGTCTGCCGAAAACGTAAGGCCCGCATCCCCCATGTAGGCAGACAGCGCCTCGCGCAGGGCGGGGCGACCGTTGTTGGGCGGATAGTGCGTGTCACCGCGGTCCAACGCGGCGGTCACCTCGGCGCTTATCACATCGGGCGTGGGAAAGTCGGGCTCGCCAAGCGCAAGCGCGATGCACCCTGGGTGCTGGGCGGCGAGCGCGTTAATCCGACGGATGCCGGAGGGCTTGAGCGTGGCAAGCGAGGTGTTCATAGGCAGACGCATGGCGTTCCTTTCGTAAGGGTTGCACTAGGATAGCGCGGCGAGGCGCCGCCAGACGGTGTAACCTAAACGGAAACCAACCGGAAAGGAGGCGGCATGGAGACGACCGCACGCGGCGATGTACCAAAAACGTTGCAGACCATTGCGTATATCAGCATTCCCGATAGCGCCGATCTTGAGTTTTTGCTCTGGGACCTGCAGGATGCCATCGCCGCCTATGCTCAGCTTTCTGGCACCGCGCTCCCCCACCCGGTCGATTTGGAGGCGGATGATGCCGGTGCAGTCGATGGCATGGTGCTCGCTGTTGACGATGCATTTGACGATGAGGCTACGATCGCTGTCGAGCAGATACTCGATCGCTTTGGCGGTACGGGAACGCGTGTCTATGCCGTGATTCGAGCCGCACAAGAGGGCGCTGAGCAGGCGCGTGGGGCCGCCGTTCGTCTGCACAAGGCATGCGAGCGCCAGGGCCAATTGTGGTGTGGCGGCGTTGTCATCTGCGCCGGCAGCGGCATCGCAGCGCTTCGCCATTCCCCACGCATGGGCCTCTTGCGCCGACCATTTTCGGAAGCGATGGATAAGCTCGTGGGCGCTGTGCGCATGGGCTGCTCCATTGAGCATGCGCAGCTGCTTGGCGGTGGCAATGCAGGTAGCGTCGACGTCGACGGCATGGTGCGCGCTAGGCCTGCTGTACCCGCACTAATCTGGCGCGCCATCATCAAACGCCTCGGCGCCCATACTCAATCAAATATCTAAATTAGAGAGCGGCCCAGTCAACGGCCTCGCGCCAGCGCTCGACAAGGCGCTCCAGACGCCAAGCCGCATTGGCAGGACTTGTCGAGGGCAGGACGATGGCGGGCAGCCCGGTGCGTTCTTGTAGATAGCGCTTGTAGAGCCGGCCAGCCGTACCACCGTTGCATATCACCTGCTCAATGGGAGCTGCGTCGGTAATGCACTCGATATGTGCCGGCACAACGTTACGAATGCTCGCGTCGCTCGAGCCCTTAATGTCGCAGCTCTCAATCACATCCCACAGGGCCACGCCGCCGTTCAGCAGCATGGATCGCTTGGCGGCAATCGAGGCGTCGAGCGTCGCAGGCTCGCCGCCTGCCAAAGGATCGCCCTCGTTGGGCGGCACGGACACACCGAGGCACGCGGCCATCACGCGCCAAAAGCGGTTCTGCGGATTGCCATAGTAGAAGGCATTGGCACGCGAGAGCACCGAGGGAAACGACCCCAGCACCAAAACGCGCGAGCGCTCGTCAAACACGGGTTCAAACCCATGCTCAATATGTTGATAGCCCTCGTCCGGCGCGGCCACGAGCTAGGCCCTCAGCAGATAGCGCACCTCGTAGGGTACAAGCTCGAGGGAGCCCGTCAGCTCGACCGTGGGCGCACCGTCAGCAAGCAGATCGACAAAGGAGCCGTTGAGCTCGCCGGCGCCAAAGGTGTAAGGCTCATCCACGGCGTTCACCGCCACGAGCACCGTCGCGTCGTCGCAGGCGCGCTCAAACAACAGTTGCTTGTTCTGGATCACCACGTTGCGGTACGCGCCGTAGTTGAGAGCGCGTGCCGCCGCACCGTCTGTCGAGCGCAGGTGCGCGAGCTGCTTGATGAAAGCCGACAGCTCGTTGGGCGCAGGCTCATCGAGCGCAGGACGCAGCGCCCAATCGCCATCGGGGCCGCCCTTTTCGCCGGCAATTCCCCACTCGCTGCCATAGTAGACGCACGGGATGCCCGGCATGCCAAAGAGCATGCCATAGGCGGGACGCAGGCACGACTTGTCGGTGAGGATACTCGCCAGGCGCGGCACATCGTGGTTGTCGACAAACGACAGCAGATGCTTGCCGCGGTAGATGCACCACGGATCGCCGCCAAACTGGCGGTGCAGCGAGTGGGCGATCTCGAACATGTTGACCGAGTTAAAGCTGGAGTACAGGCCCTTGTAGCACTCGTAGTTGGTGCAGGAGTCGAGCATCTCGTCGTTGACAATCTGGTTGTAGTCGCCGTGGAGCGTCTCGCCGATCAGCACGAAGTCGGGCTTGAGCTCACGGGCAAAGGCGTGTAGGCGGCGCATAAAGTCGCGGTCGAGCATATAGGCGACGTCCAGGCGCAGGCCGTCGACGCCAAAGACGTCGGCCCAACGGCGCACGGACTCGAGCAGGTAATCGACCACGGCGGGATTTTGCAGGTTGAGCTTCACAAGCTCAAAATGGCCCTCCCAGCCCTCGTACCAAAAGCCGTCGCCGTAGCACGAGTCGCCGTCAAAGCTGATGTGGAACCAGTCCTTGTAGGGCGAGTCCCACTTGCGCTCCTGAACATCGCGGAAGGCCCAAAAGCCGCGACCGACGTGGTTGAAGACGGCATCGAGCACTACGCGGATGCCGTGGGCGTGCAGCGTCTCGCATACGGCGGCAAAATCGGCATCCCCACCCAGGCGGCGATCGATATGGCGCAGGCTGCGCGTATCGTAGCCGTGGCTGTCGGATTCGAGCGGAGGATTGATGAGCACGGCGCCAATACCGAGCTCCTGCAGGTAATCGGCCCATTGGGCGATTTTCATGATGGGGGCATCGGGGTTGGGCGCGGCGTTGGCAGCCTGAGCGAGTTCATCCTCGGCAACGGGGGCGGCGTTTTCGCGCGGAGCTCCGCAAAAGCCCAGCGGATAGATCTGATAGAACGTCGTCTCGTATGCCCACATAGCAACCTCCCGGTAAGCTCAACACAACGACATCCATTGTATGCCCGGCTTGTATCCTCTCCCCCAAAATAAGTTGCGGTGAAATAGGGACTGTTTGCCGGGTTTATTGGGTCCAGCAGTCCGTATTTCACCGCAACTGATGAGGGGACGTGATTAGGCGACGGGCTTGGCGCGGCGTATGGCCGGGAACAGCACCGTGATGGCGAGGATGACGCCCACGACGGTAATCGCCCCGCCCGCAAAGCCAATCCAAGCGATACCGGGACCCGAAACCACGGCGCCGCCGATTGCGGTGCCCGTGCCGATACCGAGGTTAAACAGGCCCGAGAAGATCGACATGGCGACGGCCGACGAATCCGCCGGCGTGTACTTGATGAGCTCGGCCTGGAACGCCACGTTAAAGGCTGTGGAGCAGCAGCCCCATAGCGCGCAGACGGCAAGCACTGCTACGAGCGACGATGCGACCGGACCCATGAGCAGCAGAGCCACCGGCACGCCGGAGAGCGTGATAGCCAAGAACGGAAAGCGATGCCCATCGAACAGTCGGCCGAACAGCCAGCTTCCGAGCAGACCGGAGCAGCCAAACGCCGTCAGCGTCATGGTGATGGCGCTTGCGTCGACATGGGCGACCTGCGCCAGGAAGGGCTCGATATAGCTGTAACCCGCGTAGTAGCCGGTCGCCATAAAGACCGTGACCGCGTAGAGCGCAATCAGGAACGGGTTCTTGAGCAGCTCGGGCAGCTGTTTGACGGTAAAGCGCTCGCCCGCCGGCATGACCGGGAACACCGCTGCCTGGTACACCACCGCGGCGGCAGAGAAGGCTCCAACCACGGCAAACGTCATACGCCAGCCCACGGCCAGGCCGATGGCGCGACCGATCGGCAGGCCGAAGATCTGCGCGATGGACGAGCCCGTGGCGATCATGCTGATGGCGAGCGCCCCATGACGCGTATCGACCAGGCGCGAGGCTATGATCGAAGCGACCGACCAGAACACGGCGTGCGCGCAGGCGACCACCAGGCGTGCGCAGACCAAGATGGGATAGGTCGGCGCCACGGCGGACAGGAACTGCCCGAGCGAGAACACGGCAAGCACGCCGAGCAGCATACGCTTGAACTCAAAGCGCGAGGCAAACACCATAAGCGGCAGCGACAGCAGCATGACGCCCCAGGCGTAGACCGAGATCATGATGCCTGCCTGGGCCTCGGTGAGCGAGAACGATGCGGCAATATCAGTCAGAAGGCCAATGGGCATGAACTCCGACGTGTTGAACACGAACGCACAGCAGGCGAGCCCGATAAGCGGGAGCCACTGCTTGAGCGAGATGCCATCTTGTCTTGCCTGAGTCATGTAGGAACCCTCTCCGATTGTCTTGAGCGATGGGCGATTATATAGCAACGGCCCCGCATCCGTCAGCAACAGATGCGGGGCCGTAATCAACTCAATACACAGAGGTTGCGCCATCAATAAATAACTAAGCCGGCCCCAGCAATATGCCCGCCGAATGCACGACAAACGCCACGATCCAGGCGACCGTCACCTGAAACGCGAACACGGCCACGGCATAGCGCGCTCCCAACTCGCTCTTGACGGCGCCGATGGACGCCACGCAGGGCGGGTACAGCAGCGTAAAGACCAGGAACACGTAAGCGGTAAACGGCGAAAACATAGTTGACAGCACCGCGGGCGACGTTGCGCCCAAAAGCACCGTGAGGGTCGAGATGACGCTCTCCTTGGCGATAAGTCCGGTGACGAGCGCCGTCGACGCACGCCAGTCGCCAAAGCCGAGCGGCGCCAGCGCCGGCGCGATAATGCTACCCAGACCGGCAAGCAGACTCTGCGACTGATCGGCGACCACATTAAAGCGAATGTCGAACGTCTGGAGGAACCAGATGACCACGGTGGCGGCAAAGATAATGGTAAAGGCCTTGGTAATAAAGTCCTTGGCCTTATCCCATGCCAGCATCACCGTCGTCTTGACGCTCGGCAGACGGTAATTGGGGAGCTCCATGATAAACGGCACCGGGTCGCCCTTAAATGCCGTACGGTTGAGCACCAAAGCCGCGATGCAACCGACCGCAATGCCAATCAGATAGAGCGAGACCATGGCGGGAACCGTCGCCTGCGGGAAAAACGCCCCGCACAGCAGGCCGTAGACCGGCAACTTGGCCGAACAGCTCATGAACGGCGTGAGCATGACCGTCATCTTGCGGTCGTGCTCGGATGGGAGCGTACGGGTCGACATGATAGCCGGCACGGTACAACCAAAACCGACGAGCATAGGCACGAAGCTGCGGCCCGATAGGCCAAAGCGACGCAGCACTTTATCCATGACAAAGGCCACGCGCGCCATGTAGCCGGAGTCTTCCAGAATGGAGAGGAATAAAAAGAGCACGACGATAATCGGCAGGAAGGTCAGCACGCTGCCCACGCCCGTAAGCACGCCGTCGACAGCCAGCGAACGCACCACGTCGTTGGTGCCGAACGCCTTGAGGCCCGCATCGGCCGAAGCGATGATGGCAGCGATGCCGTCCTCCATAAGTCCCTGCAACGCCGCGCCGATCACGCCAAACGTCAGCCAAAAGACGAGACCCATGATCACCAGGAACGCCGGAATGGCCGTGTAGCGACCCGTCAGGATGCGGTCGATCTTGACGGAACGCACGTGCTCGCGGCTCTCGTGCGGCTTGACGACGCAGCGCCCACACACGTCGCCGATAAAGCCGAAGCGCATGTCAGCCAGTGCAGATAGACGGTCGGTACCGGCCTCACCCTCCATCTGGGTAATGATGTGCTCGATGGCGTCAAGTTCGTTACGGTCCAGATGAAGCGCCTCGGTCACCAGCTCGTCGCCCTCAACCAGCTTGGTCGCCGCAAAACGCACCGGGATATGCGCCGTCGCGGCATGGTCCTCGATAAGGTTGGCGATGCCGTGAATGCAGCGATGCAGCGCGCCGCCGTCTGGACCATCGGGCGCGCAGAAGTCCAGGCGACCGGGGCGCTCGCGGAACCGCGCCACGTGCAAGGCATGATCCACCAACTCGCCAATGCCCTCGTTGCGGGCAGCGCTAATGGGAACAACAGGCACGCCCAGCAGGCTCTCGAGCAGGTTGACGTCTACGGCACCACCATTGGCGGTCACCTCGTCCATCATGTTGAGCGCGATGACCATGGGGCGGTCGAGCTCCATGAGCTGCAGTGTCAGGTACAGATTACGTTCGATGTTGGTGGCGTCGATAATGTCGATGATGGCATCGGGATGCTCGTCAAGGATGAATTGGCGGCTGACGATCTCCTCGCCCGTGTACGGCGACAGCGAATAGATGCCGGGCAGGTCGGTAACGTTCGCCTCGGGGTGGTTGCGGATGGTGCCATCTTTGCGGTCGACCGTCACGCCGGGAAAGTTACCGACATGTTGGTTGGAGCCCGTCAGCTGGTTGAATAACGTGGTCTTGCCGCAGTTTTGGTTGCCGGCGAGGGCAAAGTGCAGCGGCGCGCCCTCGGGCACGGCCGTCTTTGCCGCACGGGGCGAATACGTCCCCTCGCCGAGTGCCGGATGCTCCGTCGTGCCGATTGCAGCGTTAGCGCGCGGACCCATATCGGTATCGTGAATGCCCACAAGCTCAATGCGGGCGGCATCGTCCTTGCGCAGTGTCAACTCGTAGCCACGCAGACGGATCTCGAGCGGGTCGCCCATGGGGGCGTATTTCATCATGGTGACTTCGGTGCCCGGCGTTAGGCCCATGTCCAAAATATGCTGTCGGAGCGCCTGATCATCGGATGTCACCGATGCGACAACGGCGTCCTTTCCAATCTCGAGCGTATCGAGCTTCACGCGCTCATCCTTTCGTTAGACGCGGTTAACCGTTTACCGGGGCTAACCAACTCGTAACGACAAATGATAGCGCTCTGAACTATTTTATAAAGTCAAATACCGATGTTTACCTGCGCAAACTTTATGCGGTGCGCCCCGAAAGCTCTTTGCGCATACCGCTCAGCGAGATCGAAACGGAACCCGACCGCGCGGTAGCAGTGAGTCGATTACCCTCGACTGACCCCGTGCATGTAAAGGGCGCCTTGCCCATCAAGACGTGGGAGATAGTACCCGAGAGTTCAAAGAAATCGCCCTCAGCGCGGGCACTCGAGAGAGCGATATTGAGACCCCTGACGTTTAGTACTGCCCTGAGCACGCCGTTCACCCCATGTGAAAACGTCACCTCGCCGCGTTTACTCCCCACCGGCGTCTGGGCCGAAACCACATACGTACCCTCAAGCATGGCTCCTCCTCTAAGCAGACTTTTTGAAACGGGCAAGTAGTCTACTTTTACATATGGCGCTCCAGGAAGCGGAAGGCTAGGCGAATCCATGGACGGACCGCCACCTGCTTGTCCTCGTTATCGACCGCGGTATTGGCGTTGCCGAGCGAAAGGCCGTGGCCACCCTGGTCAAAGACGTGCATCTCGCATGCAACACCCTCCTCGGCCATGCGCCGCGCAAACGGGTAGACCTGCGCGACCGGCGCCGTCTTATCGTCCGAAACGCCCCACACAAAGGTCGGGGGCATCTGGCGCGAAACGTGCGTGGTAGGGCAAATGTCGGTCAGGTGCTCATCGGTCGCCTCGCCGCCCGTCACCATCGACAGATAGTCGTTGAGCAAATCGCGCCCTGTCTTGCCACCCGTCTTGGGCACGCGCAGGTCGATGCGCGGGTCGCGCGTCTGCATATCGCGCACATAGGCAAGGTCGAGCAACGGATAGCCCAGCACCACGGCGTCGGGACGAATATCCTCCGGACGGGCCCCGGCAAGGCCCGCGAAGGGTCCGGTCTTCCACTGCGTTGCCAACGAGGCACAGATCATGCCGCCCGCCGAGAAACCCACGATGCACACGCGCTTGGGATCGACATGCCACTCGTCGGCGTTGGCGCGCACGGTAGCGACCATCTTGGCGAGGTCCGCCTGCGGGTGCGGAAAGCTCACGTCGCCCGTGGCGCTCGTCACATAGTTGAGCACAAAGGCCTGGTAGCCGCGGTCCAAAAACGCAAACGCCACCGGGTCCTGCTCGTGCGGAGCGATATGCGTAAACCCGCCTCCGCCGCAGATGATCACCGCGGGGCGGCGGCCATTGGGCTTGTCGGGCAGCGGCTCGGCACCCAGATACGTAAACGTCGCCGGATAATCCTCGGTCGGCTCCTCGCCCCACAGCGCATGGTTCTCAATAATCATAGGTGCTCCCTCCGTGCGATTCGTGCGCACTCGTTTTTCGCACCTTAGCGTACCCCACTTGAGCCCGCGGCGCAGAAACACCCCCGCAATAAGTTGGCCTTCAACTGATATATCACAAAATCGCTGTTCAGAGGCATCGTTAAGCAGCGTAAAATAGGAGCGCTGACCGTGCTGGGAAACACGTACGAAACGTTTCCGGCAAACCACACGCGTGCAACATGCACGCCTGATACGTTGGAGGCATCTATGGGTCTGCTCGATTCGCTCAAGTCCACGTTCACTTCGTCGGGCGAGGCGTCCGTTCCGCCCGCAGCAAGCTTCGCCACCCGCGAAGGCGTCATCTACGCTCCCGTCAACGGCGTGCTCGTCAATCTGAGTGAGGTTCCCGACGAGACCATCGCCTCGGGCATGCTCGGCCAGGGCTACGGCATCGAGCCCATTACCGACACCATTTACGCCCCCGCCAACGGTCGCATCGGCGCCACCACCGTCACCAACCACTCCATCGGCATGATTACCGAGGACGGCCTGCGCGTGTTCATCCATGTTGGCCTGGGCACCGTGGAAATGAACGGCAAGGGTTTTGCCCGCTTTGTCGAGATGGGCGACACGGTCAAGGCCGGCCAGCCGCTCATCAGCTTCGATCGCGAGGCCATCAAGGCCGCCGGCCACGAGGACATCGTGACCGTCATCGTCTCCGAGCTCGATCGTCTTAAGAGCATCGACCATGTCGGCGAGTCTGGAACGCTTATCGGCGGCAACCCGCTCGTCAAGCTGGGCGACCCGCTGCTGGTAGCCAAGACCAAGTAGCCAGGCCCCGCGCCACACAGCCAAAAGGCACCTCGTCAAGCGCCCGCGACCATTTGGCCGCGGGCGCTTTTCGTTTGAAAAACCATCCCGCCAATGCCTTATCTGTATAGCCCAAATGAGCCGAGCTGCTAGAATATCGAACTGTATGGATAACTATCATTCAACCGCTATGGGAGGATACGTGAACCGCACCAAAATCGCGCAGCTCTATACGCACGCCGAGTCGCTCGGCGGCCAGACTGTCACCGTCGCCGGCTGGGTCAAGTCCGTCCGCGACATGAAGAACTTTGGCTTTGTTACGCTCAACGACGGCAGTTGCTTCCGCGACCTGCAGGTCGTCATGAACCGCGAGGCACTCGACAACTACGACGAGATCGCCCATCAAAACGTCTCGGCCGCACTCATTTGCACCGGCACCGTCAAGCTGACGCCCGACGCGCCCCAGCCTTTCGAGCTTTCTGCCACCTCCATCGAGGTCGAGGGCGTCAGCGCCCCGGATTACCCGCTGCAGAAGAAGCGCGCGACCGTCGAGTTCCTGCGCACCCAGCAGCACCTGCGCCCGCGCACCAACCTGTTCCGCGCCGTGTTCCGCATCCGCTCTGTCGCGGCTGCAGCCATCCACCGCTTCTTCCAGGAGCAGGGCTTTGTCTACGTCAACACCCCCATCATCACCACGAGTGACTGCGAGGGCGCCGGCGAGATGTTCCGTGTGACCACGCTTGACCCCAAAAATCCGCCCCTCACCGAGTCCGGCGAGGTCGACTGGAGCCAGGACTTCTTTGGCAAGCATGCGAGCCTCACCGTGTCCGGCCAGCTCAATGCCGAGAACTTTGCCCTGGCCTTTGGCGACGTGTACACCTTTGGCCCCACCTTCCGCGCCGAAAACTCCAACACCACGCGCCACGCCGCCGAGTTTTGGATGATTGAGCCCGAGATGGCCTTTGCCGATCTGAACGACTACATGGATAACGCCGAGGCCATGCTCAAGTACGTCCTCAAGGACGTAATGGCCACCTGCCCCGACGAGCTCAACATGCTCAACAAGTTTGTGGACAAGGGTCTGATCGAGCGCCTGAACCACGTGGCAAACTCCGACTTTGCCCGTATTACCTACACCGAGGCCGTCGAAATCCTGGAGCAGGCAGTCGCTGCTGGCCACCAGTTTGATTACCCCGTCAGCTGGGGCATCGACCTGCAGACCGAGCACGAGCGTTTCCTGACCGAGGAGCACTTTAAGCGACCGACCTTCGTAACCGACTACCCGGCCGAGATCAAGGCGTTCTACATGCGCATGAACGAGGACGGCAAGACCGTCGCCGCCGCCGACTGCCTGGTTCCCGGTATCGGCGAGATTATCGGCGGCTCCCAGCGCGAGGAGCGCCTGGATCTGCTCGAGGCCCGCATCAAGGACCTGGGCATGAATCCCGAGCAGTACAAGTACTACCTTGACCTGCGCCGCTACGGTTCCTGCAAGCACGCCGGCTACGGCTTGGGCTTCGAGCGCTTGGTCATGTATCTGACCGGCGTGGGCAACATCCGCGACGTCCTGCCGCACCCGCGCACCGTGGGCAACGCCGACTTCTAATCGCCACAGCGCCACCGAACGCGTTCCAGCGCATCACGCCAGCGCCTCTCGGCAAGCCGAGGGGCGCTTTTTTCAACAGTATCCGTCAAGCTTTTGGCAAGATTTTGGTCAGTTGAGCAGGGCTGTTGAAAACTCGACCCGCCGCTTGCCGACGACTACCGACCGCCCGGAGTGTCCTGCACCCCTGGGAAAGCCCCGCGCCCTAGGCTCCATACCGTCGCCACCCAAAACGGAAAGGACGTGGACGCCATGACCGAAACCGCTGTTGAAACTTACGAGACCACGACGAGGGGCGCCGCCTCGATGGCAGCCTATCGCGCCGTTCGCATCCTGCAATTATTAAGCGAAAACACCGGCGAGGACAAGGCCATGCTTTCCGATGAGTTGATCCGGCGTCTCGCCCATCCCGACGACCCCGCCCGCATGCCCATCTCGGCGGCGCGGCGCAGCATCTACACCGCCATCTCCGCACTTCGCCATGCCGGATACGAAATTGAATACAAGCGCGGCGTGGGGTATCGGCTCTTGACCCGTCCGCTCACCGACGAAGAGATCATCCGGCTCCACGGCATGGTCATGCGCAACCGCTCTACGCCCATCGCCATTCGAAAAAGCATGGCGCAGCACCTGGTCGCCATGGCGAGTGCCGACGTTCGCGGCTACCTCGATGCACCCGAGCCTGCTCCAAGCGCAGGCGACAAATCCACCAAGGCCATACGCAAGCCCGTCAAGCGCATCGATGCCTGCGAGCTCATCGAGCAGGCCATCGACCACGGAACCACGGTGAGTTTTGATATTTCGAGTGTCACGGCACGCGGAGAGGTCGAAGTGGCGCGGATGACACTCCGGCCCTTTGCCATCAAGCAACGAGACGGCATCTCGTATTTGCTGGGAACGGTCTATGACGCGCGAGGCGCCGACGACACGCTGCGTACCGTTGAGATCGGCCGCATGAGAAACGTCACCACACGTCTCCTCGACGGCAAGAAGCTCTTCGCCGTCCTGGACGAGGACGATGCCTCCTCCGCCGCATAAGACCCTCCGCCGCCCATTCGACTACCCGTACCGCCCATCCGATTCTGTATTAAAAAACCCGCCAGGCTGTTGTAAAAATGGACATCAGCGCTACTATAGTTCCACTTGCACTTTGTCCCAGTGCAGTGTTTCCAGCCATTTTTATACTGGGGGTAATGATATGAAGGACATCACCATCAGCCGCAGGAGCCTTCTGGTCTCCGCCGGTCTGCTCGCGCTCGCCCCGCTCGCCGGATGCGGCGGCAACTCTGGTTCCGGCTCTGCTGCCGCCGGTTCCGACTACACCATCGGCGTTCTGCAACTCACCGAGCACTCCGCACTCGATGCCGCCAACGACGGCTTTGTCAAGGCCATCAAGGAGAGCGGCCTTAAGGTCAAGATCGACCAGAAGAACGCCCAGAACGACCAGTCCACGTGTAAGTCCATTGCCGACAAGTTTGTGGGCGACAACGTCAACCTGATTTATGCCATCGCCACGCCCGCCGCGCAGGCTGCCGCCGGCGCCACGGCCGATATCCCCATCGTGGGCTGTGCCATCACCGACTACGCCGCCTCCGGCCTGGTCCAGGACAACGACAAGCCCAGCACCAACGTCACGGGCGCTTCCGACCTCACCCCAGTCGCCGAGCAGCTCGAGATGATGCAGAAGGTCCTGCCCGACGTTAAAAAGGTCGGCCTGCTCTACTGCGCCGCCGAGTCCAACTCCGACGTCCAGATCAAAGCCGCCAAGAAGGAGCTCAACAAGCTGGGCCTCGAGTACACCGATTTCACCGTCTCGAGCTCCAACGAGATTCAGTCCGTCGTCGAGTCTGCCGTGGGCAAGGTCGACGCGCTGTACTCCCCCACTGACAACACCATCGCCGCGGGCGCTTCGCAGGTCGGCCAGATCTGCAAGGAGAATAAGCTCCCCTTCGTGACCGGCGAGGAGGGTATGTGCATGGCCGGCGGCCTGTTCACCCTCTCCATCAACTATAAGGACCTGGGCTACGCCGCGGGCGAGATGGCCGTTAAGATCCTGAAGGGCGAGGCCAAGCCCGAGGATATGCCGATCAAGCACCTCTCGAGCAAGGACCTGGTCGTCGTCAAGAACGACGAGATGGCCGAGGCTCTGGGTATCGACCTTTCCGCTCTGGACGAGTAGCGCCGTGCGCGGTAACGCGTCTAGGGCCCGCACGCGCGCCACAGCCGCGTTATTCAATATCTGAGTCCTTGGGGCGAACGCTAAAGACCGGCGTTCGCCCTGCTTGTTTCGGATGAGACAAAACATCCGTCCGCAGCTCTTTTATGCATTGGTACCGCTATTATGGAAAATCACGTGTCCACCCTATCCTAGGAGGTATGAAGCATGCTCATTGCATTGCAGGGCGCCGTTTCGCAGGGCGTCCTCTGGGGCATTATGGTGCTTGGCGTGTTTATCACGTTCCGCCTGCTCGACATCCCCGATATGACCTGCGACGGCAGCTTTGCCCTCGGCGGCTGTGTCTGCGCCGTACTCATCGTCAACAATAACGTCGACCCCTTGCTCGCCGTGCTGGCCGGCATGTGCGCCGGCGCCATCGCGGGCGCCGTCACGGGCATCTTGACCACCGTCTTTGAGATTCCCGCAATCCTCGCCGGAATCCTTACGCAGATCAGTCTGTGGTCCATCAACCTGCGCATCATGGGCAAGTCCAACACGCCCATCCTTGCCAAGGGCACTATCTTCTCATCCGTCAGCAACATGACGGGCCTGCCGCAGTCCACTGTTGCCATTATCCTAGGCATTGTGCTGGCCGTGGCCATCGTCGCCATCCTGTACTGGTTCTTTGGCACCGAGATCGGCTCGGCGCTGCGTGCCACCGGCAACAACGAGTACATGATCCGCGCCCTAGGCGTCAACACCAACTCCACCAAAATGATCGCCCTCGTGCTCTCCAACGCCCTCATTGGCCTTTCGGGTGCGCTCATCTGCCAGAGCCAGAAGTATGCCGACATTGGCATGGGTACCGGCGCCATCGTTATCGGTCTTGCCGCCATCGTCATCGGCGAGGTGCTCGGCCGCCTGCTGCCCGGCGGTCTCACGCAGTTCTCCGTCCGTCTGGCCTCCGCCGTCTTTGGCTCCGTGGTGTACTTCCTCATCCGCGCCATCGTGCTGCAACTGGGCATGGACGCCAACGACATGAAGCTGCTCTCCGCCGTGATCGTCGCCGTGGCCCTGTGCGTGCCCGTGGTTTGGGAGCGCTATAAGCTCCGCAGCTCCTACACGAAGGGAGATGAGGCAGATGCTTAAGCTCTCGCACGTCAAGAAGACCTTTAACAAGGGCACCGTCACCGAGAAGCGCGCGCTCACCGACGTCGACCTCACCCTCAACGATGGCGACTTTGTAACCGTGATTGGCGGCAACGGCGCCGGCAAGTCCACGCTGCTCAATATGATCGCCGGCGTGTATCCGCTTGATTCGGGTGTTATTGAGCTCGACGGCACCGACATCTCGCGTCTGAGCGAGTCGCAGCGCGCCAAGTACCTGGGCCGTGTGTTCCAGGACCCCATGCGCGGCACCGCAGCCGACATGCAAATTGCCGAAAACCTGGCCCTCGCCAAGCGCCGCGGCCAGCGTCGCGGTCTTTCGTGGGGCGTCACCAAGGCCGAGAAGGACGAGTACGTTGAGCTGCTCAAGCGCCTGGACCTCGGTCTGGACACGCGCCTCAACGCCAAGGTCGGCCTGCTCTCGGGCGGCCAGCGCCAGGCACTCACCCTGCTGATGGCCACGCTCACCAAGCCGCGCCTGTTGCTGCTCGACGAGCACACGGCGGCCCTCGACCCCAAGACGGCTTCTAAGGTGCTCAATCTGACCGAGGAGATTGTCGACGAGAACCACCTGACCACGCTCATGGTCACGCACAACATGAACGACGCCATCCGTCTGGGCAATCGCCTGATCATGATGCACGAAGGCCACGTGATCTACGACGTGGCCGGCGATGAGAAGAAGTCGCTCACCGTCGCCGACCTGCTCCAGAAGTTCGAGGAGGTCTCGGGCGGCGAGCTCGCCAACGACCGCATGCTGCTGAGCTAACGACCTAGAAAACCACCACAAAGGGGACAGGCACCTTTGTGGTGGTTTTCGTTAACCCTTATATCGAGCGCAGAAGCCCGTCCAATGTGATCGGACGGGCTTTTTGGTGGGTATCATGGTTGGACGATCATTAGGAGGTTTCCCTACATGGAATTGTTTGAGCCAATTCTTCATTTCTTTGCACAACGATGGGTCCACAACATCATCTGGGCAGGTATCTTGGCTATCGGAACCGCCGTTGCCGCCAAGGTCGCGTCCAAGACCCTGCGCCACCTGCTTAACCGCGACGATAACCCACTCCCTTCATCCAGCATCTTCATCAACATCGCGCGCGCCGTCATATGGACGATCGGCGGCAGCTTTATCCTCGACAACTGCTTTGGCATTAACGCAAACGCCCTCGTCGCCGCTCTTGGCGTCGGCGGCATCGCCATCTCGCTCGGCTTTCAGGACACGCTGTCAAACCTCATCGGCGGCATGCAGGTGACGTTTATGGGCATTATCAAACCCGGCGACAATATCGAGGTCGGCGGCGTGTCGGGCGTGGTCCAAGATATCACCTGGCGCCATACGACCATCGAGGACGCCTGCGGGCAGACCATCATCGTCCCCAATTCAAACATCTCCAAGAACACGCTCGTGCACTTGATGCCCTTTGGGCGCGTTACCGTGCCCGTTGCCGTAAAGGACACGTCCAAGTGGGCCTCGCTGGATGCGCTGGCAGATGAGCTTACCGACGCCACCAAGGCCGCGGTGCTTCCCATCTCTGGCTTTGACAAGGAGCCGTACGTGCTCTTTAGCGAGATCGGCGACTTTGGCGTCAAGGGCAAAATCATCTTTATCGTCAGCGACGATAGCACCACCTTCACGGCAGCCGACGCCTGCATCCGCGCCATCGCCCCCATCATCGCCTAAAACCACCACAAAGGGGACAGGCACCTTTGTGGTGGTTTCGCATCGTGGTACCATGGTTCATATCGTTGTTTAAACGACTAAGGGAGTAGACACCATGGAAGAGGCCTATCGTCAAGCACGCAAGCGCGGCGAGCAGGGACGCCGTCACGCCATCAGCCAAAGCGAGCACCCGTACCTTACGGACCTCGATAGCCTCGTTGCCCAGCTCCCCTTAGGTCAGCGAGAGAGCGTCGGCCTAAGGGACATTCCGCTCGAAATGGTCGTCGGCACGGTTACCAAGGGCCGTCAGTCAGCCTTTTCGTGCAACTTTATGCCCCTGTTGCCATTTAGCACCGAGTTCGCCCGCAAGTGGTCCAACCTCTATGACATCCAGGTGACCGAGGGCTATCGCGACCCCATCATCGTCACCGAGTTCATGCATCGGTTCTACGTCCAGGAGGGCAACAAGCGCGTCAGCGTCCTCAAATTCCTGGACGCCCCGACGGTTTCGGCCAAGGTCACCCGCCTCTACCCCGGCACATGGGATTCCGTCGAAAGTCGCCTGTACGGCGAGTTCTGCGCGTTTTGGCGCGTCTGCCCCCTATACGAGATTGAGTTCTCGCGCGAGGGAAGCTATGAGACGCTCGCCAAGATGCTCGGCCAGGACCTTGTCGAAAAGTGGCCACAGAAAAAGGTCGACTACCTGCGCCATACCTTCCTACTCTTTAAACGAGCCTACCTGCGCGCCGGCGGCGACCATCTGGACATTACGCCCGCCGACGCTATGCTCGTCTACCTCAACGTGTACAACCAAGACCGCCTGCTGGATACGCCGACTGATATCGTCGTAAACCGCCTGTGCA
Source organism: uncultured Collinsella sp. (assembly GCA_902475525.1). Classification (GTDB taxonomy): domain Bacteria; phylum Actinomycetota; class Coriobacteriia; order Coriobacteriales; family Coriobacteriaceae; genus Collinsella. The sequence goes on along the minus strand of CABRZS010000002.1, from coordinate 133,159 downwards.
AGATTTGGCGCGAGCTGGTCATTGCCGGCAAAAATGACGAGGACAAGGTCGATCTTGTCGAAGCGCCGAGCGTCGATGAGGAAGAGGCACCCGCCAAGTCCACCTCCGGCGTGCTCAACTTCTTTATGGGCAAGACCGTCTATTCAGCAGCCAATCCCCTGCGTATCGCCTTTATTCACGAATACCCGTGTGCCACGTCGAGCTGGGATAGTCTGCACGACCAAGGGCGCCAATATCTCGACGAGCACTTTGGCGGCATCGTGCGTACCGAGGCGTTCGAGGACTGTCACGATCCGGACGTGTTCTACGCCGCCGTGGAAACGGCTGTCAAACATGGAGCAAACGTCATCTTCTCGACCTCGCACCGCCTGATGGAATACACGCTCAGGGCTGCCGTCGAGTATCCTCAGGTGCGATTCCTCAACTGCTCCATCGGCCTTCCCCACCAAAGCGTCCGTTCGTACTTTGGCAAGATGTACGAGGCCAAATTTCTCTTGGGCGCCCTTGCCGCCAGCATGGCGGACAACCACCGCATCGGTTACCACGCGTCGGTCTTCGCCTCGGGCGCGCTCAGCGAGATCAACGCCTTTGCGATTGGCGCCTCGCTGCTCGACCCCCGTGCGCAAATTATCCTGACCTGGGGCGATGTGCCCGCTGGAGGCCTTGCCGAGGCCATGTGCCGCGAAGGCGCGAGCGTCATGACCGGCGCCGACATGTCAAAGTCACTCGAAGACCCCACGGCCTACGGACTCCACCGTCTGGTCGATGGCAAGGTTGTCGGCATTGCCATGCCGGTATGGAACTGGGGCCGATACTACGAGCTTATCGTGCGAAGTCTGCTGCACGGCACCTGGGATGAGACCAGTGACGACAGCCAGGTTCGTGCCGTCAACTACTGGTATGGTATGAGCTCGGGCGTCATCGACATTCGCTACGCTCCGGGCCTGCCCTATCAGACGCGTAAGCTTGTTCAGCTGCTCCGCAATGGCATCGTCGAGGGCTCCATCAATCCATTTGGCGGCGAGCTCCACAGCCAGGACGGCGTGGTTCAGATTGAGGGCTTCCCTCCCCTGCCGAGTACGCAGATTGTCGAGATGAACTGGCTGGCTGACAACGTTATAGGCTCGATTCCGCAGCTCGATAACGAGCCGGAGGTCCGTGCCCTATGAATATCCTAGCCATTGCCGATGTAGAGGAGCGCTGCCTGTGGGAATGTTTTCGCAAGGAGCGCTTTGAGGACGTTGACCTGATTCTATCCGCAGGCGACCTGGATCCGGACTATCTTGAGTTTTTGGTCACTGTCATCAACAAACCGCTTGTGTACGTTCGTGGCAACCACGACGACCGCTACGCGCGCCATGCACCGGGCGGGTGCATTTGTGTTGAGGACAGCGTATATGTGTACCGAGGTATTCGCATTGCGGGTCTGGGCGGTTCCATGCGCTACCGCGACGGCGCGAACATGTATACCGAGCGCGAGATGGCAAAACGCATGCGCAAGCTATCGCGAAAAATCGCACTGGTAGACGGATGCGATATTCTACTTACCCATGCACCCGTCGCAGGCATGGGCGACCTGAACGACCTGCCGCATCGAGGATTCGAGTGCTTTAATGCGGCTCTTGAGTCTTGGGGTCCCGACTATATGATTCACGGGCATGTGCACCAAAGCTACGGCCCCAACTTTCAACGCGAGCGCCAACACCCATGCGGAACGAAGATTGTCAACGCCTGCGGCTATACCAAGATCGAAATTGACGAGGCGCGCTACCCCACGCGCGGTTGGAAGGCCGCTTGGCTCAACTCGCAAACCATGCGCCGCGAGCTCAAACGCCACGAAGCAATCGAGTCTTCAACCGCCAGAACCCCCTGGTAACTGCCAACAACCACCACGAAGGGGATAGGCACCTTTATGGTGGTTTTGCTGACTCGTCCGACCTGTCCATCACGGTGCTTGTGTAATTAACGAGAACACTCATTGTTTTGTAAGGACGGCGCTCACGTGCCGTCTTTTTTTGTCAACTTATGCAGTCTCGACCGTGTTGTATGTAGAGGGACCTCGCGAGACGCCTTCCCTATATCCACCACGACCAATTGGAGGTGACACTATGCCTGCACGCCGTAACCGCAATAGCACGCTCCGATGCGATGCCGATCAGATCGAGCGGGAAGCAAAGCGCTTGGTCGACACGTATTCCGACCTCATCCTTCGATTGTGCTATTCGGCCCTTGGATCCGCTGACGACGCTCAAGACATCTGCCAGGACACGCTGATCAAGATTCTCCAACGCACTCAACCGTTCGACTCGCTCGAACACGAACGTGCTTGGGTGATCCGAGTCGCACTGAACGCATGTCGCGATATCGGCCGTACGCACGCGAATCACCCGGTTGTCGACCTCGATTCGCTCCCCGATTTCTGCGCACCCGTAACACATACCGAGCAAGAATTCGCGCAACGCGACTGCGCCATTCTTTCCGCTGTCACGGCCCTGCCTCAAGCACAGCGCATCGCCATCTTTTTGCACTACTACGCAGGCATGAGCATCAGGGAAATCGCAGACGCCGTTCACGCGACGCCAGCTGCAACCGCCCAGCACCTTAGCCGCGGACGTGCGTCACTTCGGCTTTCCTTGAAAGGAGACCACAATGACTACGAATTCGAATGACTATCGCCACGCCCTGGAGCACATTTCGTTTACCGATAATGCGAAGCAGCACATGGCAAACTCGATTGCTCAGTCCGTCGCCTCAAGCGATGCGGCGACCGCTCAAAGCAACTTTAATGGCACGCGACGCAAGCCGCGCATCGCCCGCCATCCCGTAAGAACAGTCGCTCGCATTGCCGCTGTAACGGCAGTCCTCGCTATCGTCATTGGAGGCGCTGGCACGGCTATGGCAACAGGTGTCCTGCCGCTTCCTTCTGACATGCTTTCCGACATCTTTGACGGACCTGCTTCTCAAACCGAGATCATCGACCGTATTGGCCGGCCCGTCGGTGCTAGCTGCTCCAACAACGGAGTCACCGTGACCGCCGACGCCATCATGGGCGACAAGGATATGGTTACCATCGCCTATACGCTTACGTTCGACGATCCCGCTGCCCTGAAAAAGCTTTCCGAGCCGGGCGAGAACGGAACTATCGCCGGAAGTGTCGATGGAAACGTATACGTTGATGGCGAGCATGGCGGCCAAGGCCAATCATGGCTCATTGACAAGAACCCCAATGACTCCAGCATTCAATACTTTGCACAGTTCAGCGTTGAATCACCCGGCCTTATGGGCAGGACCGTCCGCACGCATATCAACTCTCTCGTTGTGCCACGTGCTGGCAAAGAGCTTCCCGAGTATAAGAAAATACTTACGGGCCCATGGGATCTTAAGTTCCAGCTGAATTACGAAGATACATCCGTTACGATTCCCGCGCCCAAATCGGTCAACTTTAACGGCACCAAGGCGACGATTCAAGAGGCCACCGTATCCTGCGTTGGCGTTTCAGTCCGCTACAACATAGATCGTTCCATCGAACACGACAACAACAGCGGCAAGATGTCTCAAAACATGGAGGAGTCTATGGATGCCGTTGGCAACATACCCCTCATCGTGACGTTCAAAGACGGTCATGTTGAGGACGCAACCAGCCACAGCGGCTATTTCGCAAATAAACTGGATAACGGCACCACTGATGTCCACAAGACCTGGCCGTTCTCGCAAGTTTGTGACACAGACAAGATTGCAAGCGTACAAATTGGCGATACGGTCATTCCCATGAATTCGTAACGCTACGCGGCTCGTATATGCACCCGGTTCCGCACTTCGCGTCTAAAGATGCGCTGTCATCGAGCAGCGTGAGCGCAAGGCCGCCCGTATGGTCGGCTGGGAACACCTCGTTGCGCTAAAAACCACCACGAAGGGGACCGGCACCTTTGTGGTGGTTTTGCTGACTCGTCCGACCTGTCCCAACGGTTTGTCTCAATCTGTAACAGGTAGGGCCCAAATAATCGGTTAGCTGTTACAGATCGAGACAGACCACGGATGCTCAGCCGAAAATCTCAATCTGTAACAGGTAGGAACGATTTTGCCCCTTAGATGTTACAGATTGAGATATTTGACAGCTTGAATCGGCATCGCCTACAGCGCGGCGACGACCTTGTCGCCCATCGTCGTGGTGCCGAGGATCTTATCTGCCGGGGTGTTGACATCGGCGATGTCACGGGTGCGCCAGCCCTCGTCGAGCACGCGCGCCACGGCGCTCTCGATCCACGCGGCTTGCTCGCCCATGTCGAGCGCGTAGGTCAGCAGCATCGCCACCGACAAGATTTGAGCCAGCGGATTGGCCACGCCGAGCCCCGCGATGTCAGGAGCGCTGCCAGCGCTCGGCCCAAACAGCGATACGCCATCATCCAGCGAGGCAGAGGCAAGCATACCGAGCGATCCGGTAATCTGAGCCGCCTCATCGGACAGGATGTCGCCGAACATGTTCTCCGTCACCACGACGTCAAAGTCTGCCGGTCGACTGATGAGCTGCATGGCGGCGTTGTCGACGAGCAGGTCCTCAAGCTCCACGTCGGAGTACTCCTCGTCTTGCACGCGATGCACGATCTCGCGCCACATGCGGCTCGTCTCCAGCACGTTGCGCTTATCAACGCTCGTCACCTTGCCGCGACGTTTGCGCGCCGCCTCAAATGCCTGGCGCGCAATGCGCTCAATCTCGTACTCGCGATACTCCATCACGTCGACCGCACGCTGACCGGCCGCACCCGCAGCGCCCGCGCAGGTCACGGATGCGGACGCCAAAGTCCCACGGCATGTTGTGGCCCATCGTATCGGGGATGTTCACGACCGTGGCACCGGCCTTTACGGCCGCCTCGATAATGCGCACCAGAAACTCCTGATCGGAGCGGCCGGCATCCTCGGCATAAAACTCAACATCGTCAACGAACTTGCGAGCATGTTTGACGGCATGGATCGCTCACTCAATTGCCCTTTCCTCAGTCATATGGAGCTTGTCGCGCAGGTGACTGGTGCTCACACCCAGCCCTGTATGGATACGGGGCCTCTGGGCCGTTTTGAGCGCCTCTGCAGCCACTTCGATATCCCTGTCGACAGCGCGCGTCAGGCCGCATACCGTGCATCGGTCGCCCGCAATCTTGCCAATCTCCTGTACGGAGCGAAAGTCACCAGGACTCGAGATGGGAAAGCCCGCCTCGATAACGTCCACGTTCATGCGCACCAGCTGGCGGGCGATGAAGAGCTTTTCCTCGGTATTCATGCTGGCGCCCGGCGACTGCTCACCGTCGCACAGGGTGGCGTCAAAGATTGTGATTTTGCGGCTTATATGTTCCTCCTGATTGACCGTTTTATGACAGATGGCTTTCAGGAGAGAGAGAAGGCCTAGAGATAGAAAAATACCCGTGTCGCTCATCACGCCTGAAAGCGGCAGACGATAGCGCACCCGGGTACAACAAATCGTTATAGCGAGATTACAACCCTAGCGCGCTATCCAATCTAGTAGCGCTAGGCCTAGGAGCTGTTGCGTGTTCTTAAACATGTTGGGCTCCCTTCGGCCTCGGGTAGTACTACATCGCGCTAAAGTACAACACAAGTAAAACCACCACAAGGGTGCCTGTCCCCTTCGTGGTGGTTTCGTTGACTCAAAAGCAAGAGACCCGGTCCTGCACGAGGCAGAACCGGGTCTCTTTAGCAATGCTTGCTTTGCTCAGGCAGTAACTGTTAGTTACTCAGCCAGGAAGTCGCGCTGGATAGCGGGATCGACCTTGACACCAGGGCCCATGGTGGAAGACACGGAGATGGACTTGACGTACTTGCCCTTAGCAGAAGAGGGCTTGACGCGCAGGATCTCGGTGTACAGGGCAGCGTAGTTCTCGACGAGCTGCTGCTCAGAGAAGGACTTCTTGCCCAGGGGCACGTGGCAGATGCCGTAGCGGTCGGCGCGGTACTCAACGCGGCCAGCCTTGAGCTCGGAGACCATCTTGGCGACGTCCATGGTCACGGTGCCGAGCTTGGGGTTCGGCATGAGGCCACGGGGACCAAGGATCTTACCGATGCGGCCAACCTTGGCCATCATGTTCGGCGTAGCGATAGCGGCGTCGAAGTTGATCTCGCCCTTCTGAATCTGGGCGACAAGCTCGTCGGAACCGATGATGTCGGCGCCGGCAGCCTCAGCCTCGCGGGCCTTCTCGCCCTCGGCGAAGACGGCAACACGAACGGTCTTGCCGGTGCCGTGGGGCAGGGAGATGGAACCACGGATGTTCTGGTCAGCCTTACGAGTATCGATGCCCAGACGGAAGTGGGCCTCGACGGTCTCGTCGAACTTGGCGGTGTCGAGCTCCTTGATGAGCTTGGCAGCCTGAAGGGGGGTGTAGAGCGTGGCGCGGTCGATCTTCTCGGCAGCGGCGTTATAGCTCTTACCATGCTTAGCCATGTGCATTACCTCCTGTGGTTAAACGGGCGTGAGCCCTCCCACATCGTATCGTGTGCCCTATTGCACACATATAACGGGCGCCCCGGTCGGAGCACCCGTCATTACCTAAAGAAATCGCTACTCAGCGATGGTGACGCCCATGGAGCGGGCGGTACCGGCGATGATCTTCTTGGCGGCGTCAATGTCGTTGGCATTGAGGTCCGGCATCTTGATCTCGGCGATCTTGGTGAGCTGCTCCTGGGAGAGCTGACCAACCTTGTCGGCCTGGGGCTTAGCGGAACCAGACTTGAGGTTCAGCTCCTTCTTGATGAGGTGAGCCGCCGGCGGGGTCTTGGTGATGAAGGAGAAGGACTTGTCCTCGTAGACAGAGATCTCAACGGGGATGATGTCACCCTTCTTGTCCTGCGTCTCGGCGTTAAAGGCCTGGCAGAACTGCATGATGTTCACGCCAGCGGCGCCCAGGGCGGGGCCGACGGGAGGAGCGGGGTTAGCTGCACCAGCAGGAATCTGGAGCTTAATGACGTTGGCAACCTTCTTCTCAGCCATGGTCATTCCTTTCGAATCACGAGTGTGAAGTACTTGCTATATCGTAAGCACGCACGTGTTAGAAGCACTCCTGAGATGAGCAGTCACAGAAGAAGCACGCTCGCGCGAACGGACAAAAACTTAAGCGATGACAGCGACCTGGTTAAAGTCGAGCTCGACCGGCGTCTCGCGGCCAAAGATCATCAGCGTGACCTTGAGCTTGCCAGCCTCGGTGTTAACCTCGGAGACCTTGCCATCAAAGTCGGTAAGCGGGCCATCGGTGACGCGGACGGACGTGCCGACCTGAATATCAACCGAGGTGCGCTTGGGCGAATCGCCCTTACCGGGACGACGAGTCATCTTATTGTACTCGTCACGGGAAAGCGGAGCGGGCTTGCCGTTGCCGCCCAGGAAACCGGTGACGCCAGGCGTGTTACGAACGCACGTCCAAGCGTCGTCATCCATTTCCATGCGAACCAGGACATAACCCGGGAAGATCTTAGAATCCTTGGTCTCACGCTTGCCACCCTCTTTAATCTCGGTGACGCGCTCCATAGGAATCTCGATATCAAAGATACGGTCCTGCATGCCCATAGTCTCGATGCGATGCTCGAGATCGGACTTAACGCGGTTCTCGTATCCAGAGTAAGTGTGAACGACGTACCAACGCTTAGACATGGTTTAGCCCCTCAATCCAGAGAACAGAGCAAGAGCCTCGCCAAAGCCAGCATCGAGCAGAGCGATGACGACGCCGACGACGATCAGAGAAGCGCAAACGACGACCGAGTAGTTCACGAGCTCCTTCTTATCGGGCCACGTGACACGCTTCATCTCGGACTTCACCGAAGCGAAATACTTCTTGGTGCGGGCGAAGAAACCAGGCTTCTCGTTCTTCTTAGACTTCGCAGCCTTCTCGCTCTTCTTGGCAACGGCCTTCTTGGCCTCAACCTTGGAGTTGGCGGCAGCGTTGTTGGCAGGTGCCGGCTGCTGTGCCTTCTTCTTGTTCTTCTTGTTGGCCATTTGGGTTACCTCCGCGCAATGCGCTTATACATGAGTAAACCGTAAGCCCCCAAGTGGGAGCTTACGGAATAATGACTGGCACGCCAGGAAGGACTCGAACCCTCAACACTCGGTTTTGGAGACCGATGCTCTACCAATTGAACTACTGGCGTATATGACTAGAGACTAGCGAGTCTCTTTGTGCAGCGTGTGGTGACGGCACCAGGGGCAATACTTCTTGATCTCCATACGATCAGGCATGGTCGACTTGTTCTTGGTGGTCGTATAGTTGCGGCGCTTGCACTCAGTGCACGCAAGAGTAACTAGAGTACGCATGTATCCTGAACCTTTCATTTCCGCCCCGTACGGGCACGAGTTGTTACTTTATCAGCTCCACGTAAGTGCTGTCAATGAAAACCTCGAGTCAATTGGTTCTCGGTGGATCCATTCATATTTGGAACACATCAATGAAGCCATCAAGATCTAATCGACGGTGCATCCAGGACCATTATCGATCCTCTCGACACCAGCAACGGCTCAACATCCATTGCAGAAAAGAACCCGGCACCCATATAAGTGCCGGGTTCTCTAAGTCAGCTATATCAAAGAGCTAATTTACTCAATGATCGTGGAGACGATGCCCGAACCGACGGTGTGGCCACCCTCGCGGATAGCGAAGCGCAGGCCCTCCTCCATGGCGATCGGGTGGATGAGGTCGCCCTCGATGGTGATGTGGTCACCAGGCATAGCCATCTCGGTGCCCTCGGGGAGCTTGACCGTACCGGTAACGTCGGTGGTACGGAAGTAGAACTGAGGACGATAACCATCGAAGAACGGGGTGTGACGGCCGCCCTCCTCCTTGGTCAGAACGTAGATCTCACCGGTGAACTTGGTGTGCGGGGTAACCGAACCGGGCTTGCAGAGAACCTGGCCGCGCTCGATGTCCTCGCGCTTGATGCCGCGGAGCAGCAGACCGACGTTGTCGCCAGCCTCGCAGAAGTCCATGGACTTACGGAACATCTCGATACCGGTAACGACGGTGTTCTGGGTATCCTTGATGCCGACGATCTCGACGGGCTCGTTGAGCTTGAGCTCACCGCGCTCGACACGACCGGTAGCAACGGTACCACGGCCGGAGATGGTCATAACGTCCTCAACGGCCATCAGGAACGGGAGGTCGTTGTTACGAGCAGGCGTCGGGATGTACTCGTCGACGGCGTTCATGAGCTCGCGGATAGCGTCCATCCACTTGGCGTCGCCCTCGAGAGCGCCCAGAGCGGAACCACGGATGACGGGGATGTCGTCGCCGGGGAAATCGTACTCGGAGAGGAGCTCACGGGTCTCCATCTCGACGAGGTCGATGAGCTCGTCATCGTCGACCATGTCGCACTTGTTCAGGAAGACGACGATGTAGGGAACGCCGACCTGACGGGCGAGCAGAATGTGCTCGCGGGTCTGAGCCATGGGGCCGTCGGTGGCGGCGATGACCAGGATAGCGCCGTCCATCTGAGCAGCACCGGAGATCATGTTCTTGACGTAGTCAGCGTGGCCCGGGCAGTCAACGTGAGCGTAGTGACGGGCAGCAGTCTCGTACTCGACGTGGGAGACGGAGATCGTAATGCCGCGCTCGCGCTCCTCGGGAGCCTTGTCGATGTTCTCGAACGCAGTGAAGTCAGCCTTGCAGCCCTCGGTCTCGGAGAGAACCTTGGTGATGGCAGCGGTCAGCGTGGTCTTGCCGTGGTCGACGTGACCAATGGTGCCGATGTTAACATGCGGCTTAGTGCGCTCAAACTTCTCTTTGGCCATAAAGCCCTCCTCTAAACAGGTCGTCCCCGGACGGGACTTTGCCTTTATACCATAGTGGCCTCTCAACATACTATTGAGAAGCCACCGTGTTACCTATGGTAGCGGTGACTGGATTCGAACCAGTGACGCCACGGGTATGAACCGTGTGCTCTAACCAACTGAGCTACACCGCCGGATGGAGCCTGCAACCAGACTTGAACTGGTGACCTCTTCGTTACCAACGAAGTGCTCTACCGACTGAGCTATACAGGCACTTGACGGGTGGGAGCTATAGGATTCGAACCTATGTAGGCAGAGCCAACGGGTTTACAGCCCGTCCCCATTAACCACTCGGGCAAACTCCCAATCGTTCAAGTATTCGCAGGTCCTTTGGTCTTTTGGACCGCCGCCCCCGCGAACGAAAAAGATAATACGATGCAACCTTGGGGGCTGTCAACGAAAACCTCTAGATACACGGTGCCGGGCGTATCTATATACCTTTGACCTGCGGTTTTGCTGTGTTTGGATATGAAGGACGGTGAATTTGCATGTAGCGGTGACATTTCCCGAGGGAACACTTTGTCGTAGTGGAGTACGCTGGCTGGAACGAACTTCGATAACGACCCTCTTGCACTATTACACAGGTTGCAATCGGGCTTCCACGGCACGATCGAGCGTGGATAATCTCCCGCTTTTAGCGCGGCTCTAAGGCCAAAGTGGCAGATTTTCCACGCTCATTCTCCAGGCGGGAGAACTATAGAGCCGCAACTACTCGGGCCAGGCCAAAGTAGACCCATAGAGCGGCTCCCCCTTGGTGCAGGGGTAGCGACTCAAGTAACACGACGATAGCAAGTCGAAGAAATAAGTCATGGCGTATTTCGAATAAACGCCGAGTCGGTCAATTCCGTTTCCCGCATTACCAAGACGATATACACGGTCAAAAGACCTCGATTTGTCATCGTTGCTAAACGCAGTTATTAGAATCTTCCTGCCCGAACGGCAATCAAGATACTCACGCGCCTGTGACGCAAATAGCCCGGAGACCGATACGAGAATTATCAATGACTGCGAAGCGTCTCCCATGTTTTTCAATTCCGCGACGTTAGCCCCAGCAACTATGCGAACTATCTTGCCCGCATAAAACATTTCCTGCTGAAATCGTACGAGATTGGCGCTCACATTATTGGTGCACCAGATTTCAACGTTTTTATGGCCATCAATTTCGTCGGCAAGGTGCTTAATAGCAATATCGGACACGCCGCTTTCAACCTCAGCGAACATCTCGATCATGCGAACGTCGAGCTCTGCCCTGTACTCCTCGTAGCCAAATTCCTCCTCTCGATGGCTTAAGTCGCTTGGAAAGACTGATTGAGTAAATGATTCTTTCAAATCGCTAAGAGACTGGTAGCCCAATCGATTGCAGAAACGACGAACAGCGGAACGGGTCACGAATGCATCGCGGGTTATTGCGGCAACATTGATTTCGCTCGAACGCCTAATGTGAGCGACGAGATATCGAGCGATGGCGGCATCGTTTGACCCAAACTCGCTGTTGATGATGGAGCTAATGCGATTGAGCACATCGAAGTCATTGATATTCACGTGATCCCTCTTTCCGCTCTCCTCGAAATCATAGTTCATTTATTGAATCAAACAGCTTTGGTCGTTCTCCTATGATTCAAATCAGTTGACGTCATCTTAATCGTAATTCCGCCACACGTATCCACCGTGTTGAATGATGGAAAGGGGATTCATGGGCAACGTGAACAACATGCCGTTTCTCTGGGGTTCCGCCACGGCGTCTTATCAGTGCGAGGGTGCCTGGAACGAAGACGGCAAAGGCCTTGGCGAGTGGGATTTCTTTAGCCACACAAGCAATAAGAACATCAACCATGTTGACGGTGATGTATCTTGCGACTTCTACCATCGCTATGAAGAAGATATCCGCATGATGAAAGAAGGCGGACAAAACACCTATCGCTTCTCTCTTTCATGGAGTCGAATCATCCCCACGGGTATCGGCGAAGTGAATGAAGAGGGTATCGATTTTTATAATCGGGTCATTGATTGCTGCCTCGAAAATGGCATAGAGCCCAACGTTACGCTGTTCCATTACGATCTGCCATTCACGCTTGCTTGCAAAGGCGGATGGCTGAACAATGACATGGCAGAGTGGTTCTGCAAATACGCCAAGATTTGCTTTGAGCGCTTTGGAGACCGCGTCAAAATCTGGGCTACCGTTAACGAGCCGCATTTCTACAGCTACTGCGTAAACATGTTGGGCAACTATCCCCCCAATCGATCGCTCGACGTTCAGTCGTACATGCAGTTTCAGTACAACCTGATGCGCGCAAGCGCACTCGCAGTCCGAACATATCGTCAAATGGGCTACGACGGCATTATCGGCGCCGTCCACGATGGCGGCGTTGTCGAACTCGACCCGGCAACCGAGCACCCTGATGACGTATTTCGATACGCAGACTTTTTCGCCAATCGCATGATTCTGGCACCAGCGCTTCAGGGTCAACTGCCGCCAGAAATGGACGAAATCCTTGAAAAACTTGGCGTCTCGCTCTATCGATCCCCAAATGACGTAGAAGAATTCAGAGACGGTAAAGTCGATTTTATTGGACTCAACGTGTATTGCCGAGAGTATGTAACCGACTGGCACGGTGGAGAGCTTGCCGTTTCGGCGAACAATAAGGGCGGTTCGAGCAAAAAGGTCGAAGGAAAATGCATTGCGCCCTTGTTTGAAAGCGCCCGCGACAGCAATGTTCCCCGCAATAAATGGGGCCGCGAAATACTCCCAGGTTGCATGTATTCAACCATCATGGATGTCCACGAGCGCTATGACGCGCCCCGCATCTTTATTACGGAAAACGGACATGGCGCCTATGAGCAACCAGACGCAGACGGAATGGTCCACGATGATGACCGCATCGAGCTTCTGGGCCAGTTCATCGAGCACATGATGAGGGCCAAGCGCGACGGCGCGCGCGTTGAGGGCTACTACCTCTGGTCGACGATGGATCTGTATAGCTGGATCAACGGCTACGAAAAACGATACGGACTTGTCCATATCGACTTCGAAAACAATCTGGAGCGCACCCCCAAAAAGAGCTGGTATTGGTACCGAGACCTTATCTCGAAGTATCAGGAGCAGGAAGGTTAGGAGAAAGAGATGAAATATCAGGCAATGTCCGAAACAGTCCTAAAGGCTGTTGGCGGCAAAGAGAACATTACATCGGTAACTCATTGTGCGACGCGCCTTCGCATCGACGCACGAGACACCTCGATCATCGATCTCCAGCTCGCCAAATCGGCCGATCAGGCGCTCGGGGCAGTAGTCAGCGGTGGCCAGCTTCAGGTGATCATCGGCCCCAACGTCACCGAGGCTTACAACGACTTCCTCGACTTCGCGGGAATCGAAGTCGGCGGTGGCACGGTTGCCGACGATGCCCAAACCGCCAAAGACCTTGCAGAAGGCATTAAAAGCGGTAACACCGCCATGGGCTTGATTGAGAAATTCGGGAACGTCTCTGCACAGGTATTCATGCCCATCGTCCCGGCGCTCATCGTTGGCGGACTCATTCTTTCGATCAAGAATCTCCTGGTCAATTATTGCGGATTGAGCACCGATAGCGGAACCGCCCAGGTCCTGTTGGCGATCTTTAGCGCTTCGTTTAGCTTCTTACCCGTTTATCTTGGTTATCAGCTCGCGGCCGTCATGAAGATGCAGCCCATCATGGGCGCATTGCTGGGCGCGATCATGATCAGCTCGTCCATTAGCGGTGCCGAGGGTCTCGACTTTCTTGGTATTCCCATCCCGACGAACGACTATTCGAGTACGGTAGTGCCCATCGTACTGGGCGTTGTATTCATGTACTTTGTCGACCGCGGCCTTCAGAAGATTATTCCCGACGTTACCAAACTGTTCTTGAAGCCGCTGCTCACCATGATCATCGTCGTGCCCGTCGAGCTTATTATCCTTGGCCCCGCCGGCAGCATGATGGGCTACGCGCTGAGCGATGCCGTCACGTGGCTTATGGACAACGTGGCATTTATCGCTACTCCGATCCTGGCAGCCCTTAACCCCTATTTCGTCATGCTCGGCCTCGATAAGGCTTACATCGCAATCGAAGTTACGAGCCTGACGCAGCTCGGTTGGGCACCCATTATCTTTGGATTCATCTCGAACCTCTGCATTGGCGGCACGAGCCTCGCCCTGGCAACTGCCATGAAGGGAAACAAAGAGAAGAGGGGTATGGTCACCACGGTTGCCGTCACCGCACTCTGTGGCGTAACCGAGCCCGCGTTCTACGGTTGCCTCATCGAGCGTCCCCGCCTGCTTGTCGGCACGGCAATCGGCGCGCTCTGCGCTGGACTCCCTGCAGGCATCTTTGTTCTGAAAGAGTATGTTGCGGGAGCATGCCCCGGCCTTCTTTCGGCACTCATCTTTATCGCTCCCGATGGGTCCATGGGTAACTTCGTGCTGGCATGCGTTGTCGCCATCATCGCCATCGTCGTCTCCTTCATCGCTGCACGCGTGATCATCAAGAAGAACCCCAGCTATATTGAGTAGATGCCCGCTGTTTGCATTGGGGACATCCTCGGCAGACCATTAGCAAGAACCCAAGAAGTTCCTTAGGAGCTCGATTAATCCATTCGGATTCCTGAGGCACAAACGGCCCCGATTCCACAATGAAATCGGGGCCGTTGTTTCTAAAGCCGTCGATAGACAATCGGTGTTTACCTTAGCTCCCTATCCAAGTTAATTATCCACGCTCGTTCTCCGGTCGGGAGATTTTCTTCGCTCGCGTATCCAGAAATCCACGCTCGAGCAGGACATCCAGATCCGCGCCCGCCCTTGTCTCGATCTGCAACAGCAAGAGGCCTATTCCGCTTCTACATGTTACAGATCAAGATATTCCTAAAACACCCTAAGTTTCATCTCAATCTGTAACAGTTAGATGCCGAATATCGGTCTTGGTGTTACAGATTTAGACAAACTGGAGGACGAGACAAACCAAAAACGGGATGGGCGCTAACCCGATGGCGCACCACCTAAATAGAAACGGGCTCTGTCCCATATAGAGACAGAGCCCGAAACTCTCATGGAGCCAGTGACAGGAATCGAACCCGCAACCCACTGATTACAAATCAGTTGCGCTACCGTTGCGCCACACTGGCACACTTGGCGCTTTCGCGCGAAGCCTGTTTAGGATAAAGGAATTGAGGACGGGGCGCAACAGGCCCTTCGACCGACCACATCTCAAAAACCGTTCGTCAGAACGAACAGTTTTATCTGTTCGTCAAAACATAAACCTATTCGTTTTGACAGCTGCAAACCCGCAACCCACTGATTACAAATCAGCGGGTAGACCAATCTAGGAAACGGCTCTCTGCCGCAACTCCCCTACCGTCCGCGCAGGGCCTTGAGCTTGGCCAGGGCATCGGGGCTCAGGCGACTGCCCAGGGTCATCTTGATCTGCGGGGCTTCCTCGGCCTCGTGAACGTCGTTGTCGATCTGTTTGATCTCGTCCACCAGCATACGGCTCGAGATGCGCGTGACGCCCTTGCCCATGACGACGGCCTGTATTGTGCCGTCACTCGATACCACGGAGCACGCGCGGCCTTCCTCGCGCGCCTCGATGCAGAGCTTCTGCACCACGGTGTCGGCCGATACGCCCGTCGGCGAAAACTCGATGCGCACGCCGCGGGCCGGCAGGTTGGGACGTTCACTGGAGATATTGCCCGCGCCGTCAAACACGATCACGGCCTCGTAACGGCCCTGGGCAAAGGCAGCAACGTCGTTGATGAGGGCGGTGCGCGCCATATCGTGGACGTCGCTGGAATACGGATCGTCGGAATGGTCGTACACGAGCTTTTCGTAGCGCGGCGTGCAGTGAATCACGTTGTAACCGTCGACCACCAGCAGCTCGGGCTTGTTGGAGTGCACCGTCGAGACTGGGTCGGCGATAGCCTGCGCAAACGCATTGCCGCCCACGCCGTAGGTCGCGGCCGAAACAATCGGCTTGGCCGAGCCCTCGCCAAAGCGCTTGGCCTTGGACTTGGCACGGTTCTTCTTGGACATGCGCTACTCCTCCCCCATGAGCTCGCCGGCGTTGCGGCGCAGCCACTCAAAGCACAACGCCGTGGTCGCCTGGGCAACATTGAGGCTCTCGGTCATGCCGCGTTGGGGAAGCTTGGTCAAAAAGTCGCATTTCTCGAGTACCAGGCGCGAGATGCCGTCGCCCTCGGAGCCCATGACGAGCGCCACGCGACCTTCGAAGGGAGCATCCCAGCAACTGCCCTCGGCGTGCTCGGAAGCACCGCCCACCCAAAAACCAGCGGCCTTGAGGTCATCGAGTGCACGGGCAATATTGGGAACCTGCGCGATAGGCAGATGCATGACAGCACCGGCCGAGGTCTTGTAGCTGCCCACGGTCACGCCGGCGGCACGCTTGTTGGCGATGACGACGCCGGCCGCGCCCACGACCTCGGCGGAGCGCACAATGGCGCCAAAGTTGCCGTCGTCGGTCACATGGTCGAGCACGACGACAAGCGCCGGACCGTCGCCTGCGCGGTCGAGAATATCGGCGACATCAGCATAGGGGAAGTTGCCAACCTCGAGTGCGATGCCCTGATGAGCGCCATGGCTCGACAGTGCGTCGAGCTGCGCGCGCGGCACATACTTAATGCGGACGCCCGCGGCGTTGAGGTCGTCGACCAGGCGCGACAAGGCGGCATCGCGCTCTCCACCCTCGACAATGAGCGCGCACTTGATGGGAAAACCAGTGCGTAGCGCCTCGGCGGCAGCACGGCGGCCTTCGATAAACTCGCCCTTGGGAGCCTGGACAGCATCGCGGTTGCGATCGCGCTGCGGACGTGCGGCCTGGGTACGATCGCGCTGGCCCTTGGGAGCGGCAGCGCGATCGTTGCGGCGAATCGGACGCGAGCCAGAAGCGGCCTGCTTGCCGCCACGAGGTGCACGCTTGCGATTGTCGGCCATAAAACGGCCTCCTTAAATAGATAACGGACAAGAATCGACCGTTCGAGCCACGGCACCTTGCCTTTCAATCGTCGGGCATGACCACCAGGTCTATGCCCTCCTCTTTCAAGGCAATCTGCCGCACCTCGAACGGTCGACAAATACTAGAGACTCTTAATACGAGTGCCGGCGGCGGTATCTTCAATCGTCAGGCCCAGGTCCTTGAGCTGGTCGCGGATGGCGTCGGCCAGATCCCAGTTCTTGGCGGCACGGGCCTCGGCGCGGGCCTCGAGAATCTTGGCAGCGGCCTCGTCCACGTCGTCACCCGTGTAGGCAACCAAACCGGCGGCAACGCCCAGCAGGCCCAGCGGCAGCTCGACCTTGGGCTCGGGAAGCTCGACGCCAAGCGTATCGAGCAGCTCGGTCAGCGTGTCGGCGGCGGCAAGCGCGGCGGCCTTGTCGGCAGCGTCGCCCGCCTGCTCCAGGTACTGGTTGCACTCGGTCACAAAGCCAAAGACAGCACCCATGGCACCGGCGGTGTTAAAGTCGTCGTCCATGCACTCCTTAAAGGTGGCACGGGTCTCGGCGGCCTTGGCGGCAAACGCCTCGGATGCTGCCTCATCGGCATCGGCCGTCGCATGGTTCGCGGCCCAGCGCAGGTTCTCGACCGTACCGGCGATACGCGTGAGCGAGTTCTCGGCACCCTCCAGGCGCTCCCAAGAAAAGTCGAGCGGCGAGCGATAGCTCGTCTGCAGCATCAGCAAACGCAGGGCGGCAGCGGAGTGCTGCTCGAGGACCTCGGCCAGCGTAAAGAAGTTACCAAGCGACTTGGACATCTTCTCGCCGTCGACCAGCAGCATGCCCGTGTGCATCCAGGTGTTGGAGAAGCCCTGGTGCCAGGCGCAGGTGGCCTGAGCGCACTCGTTCTCGTGATGCGGGAAGGCAAGATCGGAGCCGCCGCCGTGGATGTCGATCGGAGTACCCAGGTAGCGATGCACCATGGCGGCGCACTCGGTGTGCCAACCGGGACGGCCCTCGCCCCAGGGGCTCGGCCAGCTGGGCTCGCCGGGCTTGGCGGCCTTCCACAGGGCAAAGTCGAGCGGATCGTTCTTGTCCTCGTTCTCCTCGATGCGCGCGCCAACCATAAGGTCATCGATGTTGCGGCCCGAGACCTGACCATAGTTGGGATCGCTGCGCACGGCAAAGTACACGTCGCCGTTATCGGCTGCGTAAGCGTGGCCCTGCTCGATGAGCGTCTTGATCATAGCGATCATGGGGCCGATCTCCTTGGTGGCGCGGGGGCGCACATCGGGATCGAGCACGTTGGCGGCGCGCATGACGCCGATGAACTTGTCGGAGAACTCCGTCGCGACCTCGGCGGCAGTGCGGCCCTGCTCGTTGGCGCGTTTGATGATCTTGTCATCGACATCGGTGAGGTTCTGGGCGAACGTGACCTCGTAGCCGCTCGCGATGAGCCAGCGACGAATCACGTCAAAGCTGATGAACGTGCGGGCATTGCCGATGTGGATGTTGTCGTAGACCGTGGGGCCGCACACGTACATGCGAACCTTCCCGGACTCGATGGGCTGAAACTCTTCCTTTTTATGGGTAGCGCTGTTGTAGATACGCATTCGTTACTCCTTAACGGTTTTCTGTAGCAGGCAGACGGCCCAGGCGCCAATTCCCTCGCCTTGGCCTTCCCAACCGAGCTTTTCGGTCGTGGTGGCGGCGACGCCCACGTTTTCCACGTCGACGCCCAGGGCATGGGCAAGGTTGGCGCGCATGGCATCGCGGTGCGGAGTGACCTTGGGTTGCTGACAGGCAATGGTGCAATCGGCATCGACAAACTCAAAGCCCAGCTCGCGCGCATAGTCCATCACGCGGGCGAGCAGCACCATCGAATCGGCACCCTCGTAGGCGGGATCGGTGTCGGGGAATAGCTTGCCGATATCTCCCCCGCGGCAGGCGCCCAGAATGGCGTCGGCCAAGGCGTGCGCGAGCACATCGGCATCCGAGTGGCCCAGCAGGCCGCGCTCGTAGGGAATGTCGACACCGCCGATGATACATCGACGCCCCTCCACCAGACGGTGAACGTCGTAGCCATGGCCAATGCGCAGGTTACTGAACATGGGGAAGGTCCTCTCCCTCGGCCATGCGGCCAAGCAGAATCGCGGTTACGGGACGCAGGTCCTCGGGTACCGTCACCTTAAGGTTATCGCGCGGGCTCTGGACGCAGCGGACGCGCCCACCCATGCGCTCGACCAGTGACGAATCGTCCGTGCCGATAAAGCCCTCGGCAATCGCCGCGGCATGGGCGCGCTTCATGGCGTCGACGCTAAAGATCTGCGGCGTCTGCGCGGCCCAATAGAGCTCGCGCGGCGGCGTCTCGACGATGTTGTCGCCATCGACGATCTTGAGCGTATCGATCGCGGGCTGACCGCACACGATACCGTCGAGCGAGCGGTCACCCACAAGCACGTCAATCGCATGATCGATGGCCTCGGTCGTGATAAGCGGACGGGCGCCGTCGTGGATGGCGACATATTCGAAACCCGTCGGTACCGCATGCATGCCGGCACGGGTGGAATCCTGACGGGTATCGCCGGCATCGGCGAAGCTGATGGGCGTGTCATAGTCAAACGGATCGATGGCCAGGCGGCGCATCTCGGCGCGGCGCTCGGCAGGACACACCACCACGATGTGGCCGACCTTGTCGCTCCGATCGAACGCGCGGATAGACCAGCTCATGAGCGGACGGCCCGCCACGTTAACGAGCTGCTTGCCGCCGGGATTTCCAAAGCGCTGGCCGCTGCCGCCGGCAACGACCACGGCGCATACGGGCGCCATTATGCGTTCCCCTGTTTGGTGCCCTTCATGCGGTACAGCGAGTCCGCAAGAATGGCAGGGTTGTTGACGCCAAAGTCGCCTAGGCGCTCCGGATCCTCGCTGATGTCGTCCATGAGCTCCTGCAACGAGCCATACTCGTCGACGATCTTCTCGGCCACGCCGTCGCGCACGACGGACACGCGCGAAAGCGTGCGCAGGCCCAGCGGCGTCATGACGGAGTCCTCGTCCAGGTCGTCGTAACCCAGAACCGCCGCCACATGCTGTGGGTCGGACAGGTCCTTAGGTGTCATACGGCTCAGGTTGGCGCGAATCTTCTCGGCATTAGCCTCGGAAGAATCACTTGCGTAGTCGCGGATCATCAGGTCGTATTCGGTATCCATGCTGGAGCCCGCGAGCTGCTCGAGCTGCATCTGCACGAGCTTGCCCTGGTTGCCCAGCTTGACGATGCAATCCTTAAGCTCAGTCTTTGCCTGCTGCATGATCTCGAAACTCGAGAAAATGCCGGTGATGTCGGCGAGCGTAACGTAGTCGTCGAGCTCGAGGGCCGTCAGGCGCAGCAGGGAGCGGTCGAGCGACTGACGGGTAGTCTGGAGCGTGGCGACGAGCTGGTTGACCGAGCTCATGATGGTGGTGACGGGCTGGATCTCGTAGCTCTTGCCGTGAACGTACACGTTGACGACGGCACGACGGGCCGAGACCGAGATCACGATGGCATCCGTGAGCACCGACATGCGGGCGGCGGTGCGGTGACGCATGCCCGTCTCACTCGTGGCGAGCGAGGGATCGGGATTGAGGTGGAAGTTGGCGCGCAGGATCTGGGTGAGGTCGCCATCGATGACGATGGCGCCGTCCATCTTGGAAAGCTCGAACAGGCGGTTCGAGGTAAACGAAATGTTGAGCGGGAAGCCGTCGTTACCGGCAGCGAGCACGTTTTCGGTGTCGCCGACGCAGATAAGGGCGCCCAGGTGACCAGCAATGATCATGTCGAGGGCGGTGCGGATCGGCTGGCCAGGTGCCGTCAGGCGGATGGCCTGTTCCATACGCTTTTGCAGCTCGTTCTTATCCAAGGCATCGCTCCCATCGTATACGCTCCATAAACGTCAATAAGTTTCTCACGGTTTGCCTCTGTGACGCCCGCAAAATCCGATGCTTACAGAATGAGCGAACACAGCTGAGAGCCCCAATCCAAATGAGCTGCTTATGTGGTAGCATCGGGATTCGCATAAATGAGGGAGTAGTCGCGTGATCGGGTTCGCCTCCGGTGGCGCGGCAAGTCAACACACTGGCCGATGCGGCCTGGCTTGCCTTAATGAACGAGACTCGTGGCCGTGCGCGCAACGCGTACGCCACGGGTCTTTTTTGTTACTCCCCCAAGAGGTACACGCGGGCCCGCCCGCAGAGAGGGAGCCAGACTATGGGACTCGCAGAGCTCGTGCTGCTCGCCGTTGGCCTTTCGATGGATGCCTTTGCCGTATCCATCTGCAAGGGCCTTGGCATGAAGAAGATCAACCTTAAAGTCGCCGTGGTGCTCGGCCTGTTCTTTGGCGGCTTTCAGGCCGGCATGCCCGTAATCGGATGGGCGCTTGGCAGTCAATTCATGGGCATCATCGGACCCATCGACCATTGGATCGCCTTTATCCTTTTGGCCTTTATCGGCGGCAAAATGCTGTGGGAAGCCTTTACCGAGGACGAGAATGAAGGCGACGGCAAGGATGCCGAAAAGATTGACCTGGGCGAGTACCTGATCCTCGCCATCGCCACCTCAATCGACGCCCTAGCCGTAGGCATCTCATTTGCGGCGCTCTCGGTTGACATCGTTCCCGCTGTATCGCTTATCGGCGTCACAACGTTTATCTTCTCCGTCGCCGGCGTAGCGATCGGCCACACCTTTGGCGCGCGCTACGAAAAGCCTGCCACCATCGTGGGTGGCGTCGTGCTCATCCTCATCGGCCTCAAGATTTTGCTGGAGCACCTAGGGATTTTAGTGCTGTAAAACACCCTTCAAAACTAAACGTCCGTATAAGGCCTCATGCAGAGTTTTGCATGAGGCCTTTTCATGCAGACTTTTGCATGTCATACTAGGATGCAAAAGCCTGCACGTTAGGAGATAGCCGTGGATACCCTTCCCATCACCACACCACGCCAAGCTGGCATCTACGTGCGCCAGGCACGCGAGACTCAGGGTCTCACCCGTGCCACCCTCGCCAAAAAGACCGGTGTTTCGGAGCGCCTGCTTGCATCGCTCGAGCTAGGAGACGCCACCGGCATTCGACTCGACAAGCTGCTGGCGATTTTCGACGCTCTTGAACTGGCGCTCGCAGCACAAGGGGATATAAGCGAAACGAAAAATGAGCACCCAGTCGACGCCCCGCATGCTGATCAACCTTGCAGCACCTCCAGACGCCATCACGCTCAACGTCTTCATCATCGCAACCGTCGCAGCACAACCATTCCGGCTCTTGCAGATACCCCCCTTACGTCCGAGCTCTACGACAGGGCCTTCGCCGATTTCGCCATGTCCAATCTCGGAGTCTCGATTGCCGCAAACGCATCTAGCCAAACCATGCCCGAAGGGAAATAGCCAATGGCCAGAACATCACTTCGGACCATTATTTGCGGCGTGCCTGCTGGAACGCTCGCGCAAGATGAGAACGGTCTTATCAGCTTTATCTACGATCATGACTATGACGGGCCAGCCCTATCGACCAACATACCCGTATCGAATCGCACATACGGACAACAGGTCATGAATCCGTACCTGTTTGGCCTTCTACCCGACAGCGAGGACCAACGAAAAGCGATTGCCGCCGAATTCGACGTTAGGCCCAACAATCCCGTTGCGTTGCTCAGCCATATCGGACTCGACTGTCCGGGCGGAGTGCAGTTTTGTGCCGAAGAAGATGCCGACGCCGTCCTGCATCGCGCTGGCGAATACCGCCCTATAGACGACCACGAAATTGCTCTTCGTCTCAAGTCGATCAGAGATGACCGCGATGCATCGTGGATGGGTCTAGATGAAAGTTGGTCACTTGGAGGCAACCAGGGCAAGTTCGCGCTCGCGTTCATAAACGACCGCTGGTGCGAATGCATGGGCTCCTCGCCCACGACGCATATTTTCAAAAATGGCGTTATCGGATTTAAACTCGAGGCTCTCAATGAGTTTGTCTGCATGAAAAGCGCCCAGCGCGCCGGCATCGCAACGGCAAACGTCGAATATCGTATGTTTGAGGACGAACCTGCCCTCATTGTTGAGCGCTATGACCGCGTGAAAGTCAAAGACGGAACGATCAGGCGCCTACATCAAGAAGACCTCTGTCAGGCACTTGGGGTGATGCCCGCCCAAAAGTACACGGCAGACGGCGGCCCGACCACACGCGACATTCAAGAGCTCCTCGTAAATACGAGCCACCATCAACTTAACCTGTATCTGTTTACGCAGATACTTTTCTTTAACGCCATCATCGGCGCACCGGATGCGCACGCGAAAAACTATTCCCTGCTCCTTGGAAACGACGGCGCAGCCATGATGGCTCGAATGTACGATGTCGCGTCGGGTTTGGCGTATGAGCGCATGCGCCGCCGGGCGCGCCTTGCCATGAGCGTTGGCGGCGAAAATCGTGTGGGGCGCATCGGTCCAGGCGCTATCCGCCGATACCACGGTATGGGAGACCCCGCGCTAGAGGCGACGCTCACCGATGCCGGGCTATCCGAGAAGTTTTGCTTTGCAACCATGATGGACCTCGCCTACGAGGTGCCCATTTGCATGGAAGAGGTCATGGACGAATACGCCGACCTGCCCGGCATGGCGGACCTGCGCGAGCATATGCTCGGCCCCGTCCGCGAAAACTGCCAGCGCACCCTCGACCTCATCAGGGCAGAAATGGACTAGGTGGCCGTAATTTCGCAATTATCAAACAAAAGAGGGGGGGCACCTGTCGCAAAAGCTCAGATGCCCCCTCTCGTAATGTCATTTGCAATCCGCTAGCACGTGACTCGAACTGCTGCTAGCGCGACCTTTACGCAGCGAGGCGCTTGAGGACGTCGATGAGCAGCTCGTAGAAACGCTCGGCAGAAGCGAGCTCCATGCTCTCGTCCGGGGTGTGGACATCGGAGAGCGTCGGGCCCACGGCGATGGCGTCCAGGCCGTGCAGGGCCTCAGCAAACAGGCCGCACTCAAGGCCGGCGTGAATGGACTCGATGCGCAGCTCGGAGCCAAAGAGCTCGCGATAGCTCTCGACAAAAACGTCGCGGACCGGCGAATGCTCGGCATAGCTCCAGCCGGGATACTCGAACTCGAACTTGGCGTCGAAGCCCAAGACATCGGCCAGCGTCTGCAGGCGGTCCTTGAACTCGTTCTGCAGCGAGGTGATCGAGGAGCGCGGGGACAGCATGATCTTGACCTGGTCGTCGGAAGTGGCGACCACGCCGATGTTGGAGGAAACCTCGACGGAGCCGTCGGTGGCAACGTTGCGGCGAATCACGCCGTTAGGGGCAAGACGCAGGGCGCGGATGAGGGCAAGCGCGGACTTCTGATCCATGGCCTCGACCTCGGCGTCGTCGGCAATCTCGACGGTGCAGGTAAAGCCGGGGTCGAAGACCTCGAGCTCGGCAGTGACGTCGGCGATGATGTCCTTTGCGATCTGGGCCGCGGCCTCGGCGGCAGCGTGGTCGGCGTAAACCAGCTCGGCCTTGCACTCACGGTTGATGGCGTTGTCCTTAGTGCCGCCGTTAAAGCTAACGATGGCGGGCTCGCCGGCGACCATCAGGCGGTCGATGATGCGGGCCATGATGAGGTTGCCGTTGCCGCGCTCCAGGTTGATATCGTTGCCGGAATGACCACCCAGTAGGCCGGAGATGTCGAGCGTGAGGGTGCTGCCGGTCTTGTGCTCGCGCACGATGGGGCAGGTGTAGGTAACAACGACGCCGCCGGCGCAGCTGACGGTGGCAACGCCCTCTTCCTCGGAGTCAAGGTTAATCATGGTGCGGGCGCTAATCTGGGACTTGTCGAGCGTCTCGGCGCCGACCAGGCCAGTCTCCTCGTCGGTGGTGAATACGCACTCGAGGGCGGGGTGAGCAATCGAATCGTCGTTGAGCACAGTAAGCATCAGAGCAACAGCAATACCGTTGTCGGCGCCCAGGGTGGTGCCGTTAGCGGTGAGGACGCCGTCCTTGACGACCAGGTCGATACCGTCGGTCGTAAAGTCGTGCTCAACAGAGCCCAACTTGTCGCACACCATATCGATGTGGCCCTGCAGCATCACGGTCGGGGCATTCTCAGCGCCGGCAGAAGCGGGCTTGCGAATGATGACGTTGTAGACCTCGTCCTGGTACACATCGAGGCCGCGCTCCTTGGCAAACGCAACCAGGAAATCGCTGATGCCCTTCTCGTTGCCAGACCCACGGGGGATCGCGCTGACCTCCTCAAAGAAATGGAACAGCTGGGCGGGCTCGTAGCCGGTGATCTTGTAATCCATGGTGCCTCCTTGGCGCAACTGATTAGACAGTAAGACATGCGCCTTGTATATTCCCAGACTTTGCGTGCATAAACCAGTCGAAAACGCCGAGCGCCCTTGCATCATCGGCTAACGGCGGGGAAACGCTACTTTATTAGAATAAAGTAGGTTAGACGGGCCGCGCCAAAGGGACGTTGGACCCTTCAACCAACCTCAACGCTTGATCAACGTTTATGCATACGCCATTGATATGTTTAATGAGATCTACTTTGAACGAAGGGTCCTTTTTCAACAGAAAAAGGACGCTCCTTTGGAACGCCCTCGTGGACACAAGGTTTTGTTACGCCCTACAGCGCGCCGGAACCGGCTTGCATCATGCCGCCGGGGCCCGAGCTCACGCCACTGCTCACAGGCGCGGCGTTTCCGGTGTGCGGCGCCGCCGGAGCGGTATCGCCCCCGAGTGCACCCGCCGGACGCGGCGCCGGAATCTCACCCGTGCCGTGGCTAAAGACAAACTTGCCGTCGACCACGTCGCACAGGACGGTATCGCCCTCGCCCCACTCACCGGCCAGCAGCTCCTCGGACAGCGGATCCTCGATGAGCTTTTGGATGGCACGACGCAGCGGACGCGCGCCGTTGGTGAGGTCGGTACCCTCCGCCACAATCTTGTCGTAGGCCGCATCGGTAAGCTTGATGTTCATGCCGTTTGCGATCAGGCGCTGGCGCAGATCGTCCACCAGCAGGTGCGCAATCTTGGTCAGGTTCTCGCCCGAGAGCTTCTGGAACACCACGATGTCGTCGATACGGTTGAGCAGCTCGGGGCGGAACAGGCGCTTGAGCTCGCCCATCGCGCGGCCGCGGATCTCACTCGAGGTGAGGCCCTGCTCGCCGGTGGTGCCAAAGCCAACGCTCGCATCCTGCGCGATCTCGCGGGCGCCCACGTTTGACGTCATGATGATCACCGTATTGCGGAAGTCGACCGTCTTGCCCTGGCTATCGGTCAGACGGCCCTCCTCCAACACCTGCAGCAGGATATTGAAGATGTCGGGGTGCGCCTTCTCGATCTCGTCGAACAGCACGACCGAGTACGGGTGACGGCGAACAGCCTTGGTGAGCTGGCCGCCCTCGTCGTGGCCCACATAGCCCGGGGGGCTACCGATGAGCTTGGAGACCTCGAACTCACTGCCAAACTCCGACATATCGAAGCTGATGAGCGCGTCCTTGCTGCCAAAGAGATACTCGGCGAGCGTCTTGGCGAGCTCGGTTTTGCCCGTGCCGGTGGGGCCCAGGAAGATAAAGCTGCCGCCGGGGCGACGCGGGTCCTTGAGCGGCGAGCGGCTGCGGCGCACGGCCTTGGCAACGGCCTCGACGGCCTCGTCCTGACCGATGATGCGCGTCTTGAGCACGCTTTCGGCCTGCAGCAGGCGGCGGCTCTCGCTCTCGGTGAGCGAGGACACCGGCACGCCCGAGGTCACGGACACGATGTCGGCAATCTGGGAGACATCGATGGTGAGCGGGCTGGCGTCGAGCTCGGCCGTCCAGGCAGCCTTGGCCTCGGCGAGCTCAATCTCGGCAGCCTTTTGCTGCTCGGTGATCTCGGCGGCCTTGTTCATGTCGTCGCTCTCGGTGGCCTCCTGCGCGGCGGCCTTAAGCTCCTCCACGCGATGCTCGGCCTCGCGCACCGGCTCGGGCGCGCGGTTGGCGGCGATGCGGGCGCGGGCACCGGCCTCGTCGATGAGGTCGATGGCCTTATCGGGCAGGAAGCGATCCTGGATGTAGCGGTCGGAGAGGTTCGCGGCGGCCTCGATAGCACCCTGCGTATAGCGCACATGGTGGTGCTCCTCGTAGCGCGGCTTGAGCGCGGTCAGGATCTTGACCGTGTCCTCGACGCTCGGCTCCTCGACATCGATGGTCTGGAAGCGACGCTCGAAGGCCGGGTCCTTGGTGAGGTACTTGCGGAATTCCTCGGCCGTGGTGGCGCCGATAATCTGGAAGGCACCGCGCGCGAGCACGGGCTTGAGCATGGAACTCGCGTCGATGGAGCCCTCGGCAGAGCCGGCACCGATGATGGTGTGCATCTCGTCAATAAACAGGATGACGTCGTCAGCTTCGGTGGCCTCCTGGATCACGTTCTTGAGGCGCTCCTCAAACTCACCGCGATACTTGGCGCCCGCAACGAGGCCCGGCAGGTCGAGCGTCCAGATGTTCTGGTTCATAAGGTTCTCGGGCACGTTGCCAGCTGCAATCTGCTGAGCCAGACCCTCGACGATGGCCGTCTTGCCCACGCCGGGGTCGCCCAAGATAAGCGGATTGTTCTTGGTGCGACGCGAAAGGATCTCCATCATACGCTGGACTTCCTTTTCGCGACCAATTACAGGGTCGAGCTCGCCGTCGCGCGCCTTCTGCGTAAGGTTGGTGGCGAACTGCTTAAGCGTATCGGTGCCGCTCCCCTTTTGCTGCGACGCGTCCGAGCCGCTAAAGAACGGCAGGCCCGCACCGGGACGCCCGGCACCGGCGCCGGCGAGCGGACGCTTCTTGTCCTGGTCCTTGGCGGTAAGTTTCTCGATAGCCTTTTTGATGGAGGCGGACGACACACCCAGGCGCATGAGGATGTCCATGGCCATGCCGTTACCCTCTTCGACGATGCCAATCAGCAAGTGCTCGGTCGACACGTAGGTCTGGTTGTTCTCACGTGCCACGCGGAAGGAGCGCTCCATCACGCTAATGACGAGCGGCGTAAAGGCAAGCTTGGCAGCCTCGGTCTCCTCGCTGGGCTCGGGAACCGTGGTCTGGACCTCCTTGAGGGTGTCCATGATGTCGTCGTAGGAGATATCAAGCGAGCGCAGCGCCTCGGCAGCGATGCCCTCGTCCTCCTTGGCGAGTGCGAGCAGCAGGTGCTCGGTGCCCACCTTATTTGAGTGCAGATCGAGCGCCTCCTGTTTGGCCATCGACATGACCTTGCGCGCTCGATCGGTAAATCTATCTAACATGCTCGTTTCCTTACATGAGTTCATCGAAATCAAAACGCCCGCCCGTCGGCGGCGCTTTTGTCTCTTTACCCACAGGTCGTCTATGTTAACAGCTGGAGGAACATCTATAAACCCGGCTCACATGAATGCAGGTTATGACCGCATCGCGGGACTCACCGCGCGATGCGCGACAGGCGCCCCGCAAGAGAAACCCTAGGCGTCTTTCACCACGTCGGGACTCGTCGCACGCGATGCGCGATAGGCATCGGCCTCCTTGGAGACGCGTTCGAGCAGCTCGGATGTATCGACGCCCTCGACTTGCGCGACCGTTTCCACCGTCTGCATGGCGACCGCCCTCAGGTACGCGCACGCGCTGTCCCCCGGCTGCTCGAGGTCTATCTCCTCGCCGCCCTCCCGGGCAAAGCCGACCGCCATCACAAAGCCCATGATGCCCGAGACCAGAAAGCCCACCGCAAAGCTCGAATCTGCCTTGAGCTCTTCTCCGTCGGGGTGGACGATCTCTCTCACGCGGTCGATGATGATCGTATGGATGCCCTGCACGACCTGCTCGGCGGCACCCGCCCTCATGGTGATGACGATGCGCCGCAGCAGGCAGCGGACGTCGCGCCGGTCGAACGCCGAAAGGTCGCCCTCGCTCGAAAAATGCCAGAGGGCATCGGTGATGAGCTCGTTATCCTGCAGCAGCTGGGCTATGGCGATGGCGACGAGTTCATCGAAATCGTGAAAATAGTAGTAAAACGTTCCGCGATTGCACTGGGCGGCGCGGGTCACCTCGCCAACCGACAGCTCGAAGATGCTGTTGTTCTCGATGAGCTCCCAAAACGCCTCGATGATACGGGTGCGTGCATCGGGCGCATCGGCGTCCTTACGCGGTCTCGCCATGCGCCTCACCGCACCCCTGCGCCTTGGCGTTCATGATGAGCATCTGAAGACGGTTCTCCACGTTGGCGAAGCTCACGTCGGGATCGTAGTCGAGCGGCAGGAACTGCGCCGTGGGATACTGCTCCTTGAGCGCATGGATGAGCCCGCGCCCCACGACATGGTTGGGCAGACACCCGAACGGCTGCAGGATCACGAAGTTGCGGCAGCCGCGCTTGGCGTGCTCGAGAATCTCCGCCGGAATCAGCACGCCCTCGCCCGCATCGAACGTATGGTGCAGGATCTTATCGCTCGCGCGCACGAGCTCGGGCATGCGCGTCGGCGGCTCGTAGAGCGGGCTCGCCGCGCCCAGGCGGTCGCAACGGTCGTGCGCGAGCTCGAACAGGTTGTCCGCCGTGGCGTACCAGGCCTTTTCGGGCAGCGACAGGTCGACGTGGAACTCGCGCGACTGCGCATGCTTGTAGAAATAGGTCTTGCGGATCACGTCGGTCATGCGCGCCTCGATGACCTCGAGCCCGTTGTCCTCGAGGTAGCGCTCGATCTCGTGGTTGGCGCCGAGATGGAAATTGAGCAGGTACTCGCCCACGATGAGAACGGTCGGATGCGGGTTCGAGCGGTCGTACGGAACGGCGTCCATGATCGCAAGCGCGCGTTTGAAGCCCGTCGCCTGGCCTCTCAGCCCGGAGCGCTCCATGCCCTCGATAACCTCATCGAGCGCGCGGTCGAACGCAGCGTCCGCCGCGCCCTTCTCGAGCTCGTAGGGACGGATGCGCCTAAGCATGGCCTCGAGGGCATCGATCATGGGAAGACCGTAGGCGATCTGGATGCTCGGGCCAAGGCCGAGCTTGAAGCCCGGATGCGCATTGTGGGCATCGACGTCGTCGTTGGTGAGCACCGGGACATAGTCGTATCCCGCGTCGTCGAGCGCGCGGCGCAGCAGGGGCATGTAGTGCGTCAGGCGGCAGTCGCCGATATACTTGCCAGTCACCACGGCGACGTCGTGCGGGTCGTACTTACCGCTCTCGAGTGCCGCGAGCGCCTCGCCGATCACGATTTGCGCGGGGAAGCAGATGTCGTTGTGCACATAGCGTTTGCCCAGGCGGATGGCATCCTCGCGCCCGATATCAAGGGCCTCGGCGCGCACGCCCTGATTGCGCATCGCCGCGGTCATGAGCCTGCAGAACGCATGGGAGGTGTTGGGGACCAGCGCGATCTTGTCGTGCCGGTCGCGCTTGGTGTACTTGACCTTATACGGGTCGTCGAGCGGATGGACCGCGTGCACCCGGGCGCCCTCGGCACGCTCCTCCGCGCGACGACGGTTGACCGACTCGATAAACGAACGCACGCGAATGCCCATGGGACCGGCGACGTCGCTCTCATCGAGCTTGATCATCAGCGGAACCTTGGAGCCCATCTCGCCCATCATGCGCGCGATCTCGTCGGTGAGATACGCATCGTGGCCGCAGCCGAAGCTGCCCATCTGCACGAGCTCGAGCTCGGGCGTCGATGCGACGATGACCGCGCACGACAGCATGCGCGCATGGTAGTTGTTCACGATGTCGATGCGGCTGTTGGAAAGATCGACGTTGCAGACCCCCGGCACCGCATCGGGCGTCAGCACGGGGATGCCGCGCTCAGAGAAGAGCTTGGGCAGCCCGTGGTTGACCAGCGGGTCGTTGTGGTACGGGCGCGAAGCGATCACCACCGCGTAGCCGCCGTCCTCGCGCACGTTCTCGAGCACCTGCCTGCCGCGCAGCTGCAGCTGGTTCTCAAACGTCTCCTGCGCGCGGTCCGCCTGCTCGGTCGCCTTGGCAACCAGGTCGGCATCGATATCGAAGGTCTCCTTGCACCACGCCTTGAGCTGGCGGTTTCGGTCGCCCTCGTCGTACCAGTGGAACAGCGGCGTATCGAACGGAACGCCGAAACGCTCCTCCGGGTTATCGGAATTGCGCATCACGTAGGGGTATCCCTTTACGACGGCGCACATCCACTCGCTGGTAGAGGCGGTGTTTTCGGTGGGCACCGTCGTGATGATGGGCATGAAGATGCGGTCGACGCCGGCGTCGACGAGATTGCGGATGTGCCCGTGGACGAGCTTGGCCGGGAAGCACACGGTGTCGGATGTGACGTGCGCCAGACCGCGCTCGTACATCGCCTTGGTGCTGCGTCCCGAGACGCGCACCTTAAAGCCGAGCGTGCTGAAGAACGTCGACCAGAACGGCATGGTGTCCCAGAACTCGAGCACACGGGGAATGCCGATCGTGACATCGCGCCCCCCGCTGACGGGAACCGTGGGGTACGACTCGAACAGCAGCTTCTCGCGGTCGACAAAGAGATTGGGGGCAGCCGCGGTCCGGTCGCGCCCCGTGCCGGGTGCCTGTGCCTCGCAAGCACCCTGCGGACGCAGCTCCTCCGCCGCGGGAACCTCGCGCACGAGCTCATCCCATGAGATGGCGCCGCCGCGCGGGCAGCGATTGCCCGTGACGTAAAGCGAGCCGTCGCCAAATGCCACGACCGCGCGCTGGCAGCGGTTATTGCACCGACGGCAGGTAACGCCGCCGAACTCGCGATGCTCGAAGCGCTCCACGGCATCGAGCCCGATAAACGACGTGCCGGCGTCGCCCTTGCGGCATTCCTCGCGCGCGAGCAGGGCGATACCGATAGCGCCCATCAGCCCCGGGTGGGGCGCACGCGTGACGGGTTTGCCCAGATACTGCTCGAATGCGCGCAGCACCGCGTCGTTTCGGAACGTGCCGCCCTGGACGACGACTTTGTCGCCCAGACGGTTGAGATTTGAAACGCGAATGACCTTGGTGAACACGTTCTCGATAATCGAACGGCAGAGACCGGCCATGATGTCGCCCGGACCCTTACCGCGCCGCTGCTCGGAAACGACGCTGCTGTTCATGAACACCGTGCAGCGGCTGCCGAGAACGGCGGGGGCTTTGGACGAAAATGCCTCGGTCGCGATATCCTCAACGGCTATTCCGAGGTTTTTGGCAAAACCCTCGAGGAACGAGCCGCAGCCCGCAGAGCACGCCTCGTTGACGACGATATCGGTCAGCACGCCGTGGTTGAGCCAGATGGCCTTCATATCCTGTCCGCCGATGTCGAGCACGAAGGTCGCATCGGGAACGCATGCGCACGCGGCGCGGGCGTGCGCGACCGTCTCGACCGTATGGTAGTCGGCGTGGAACGCGCGCGCGAAAAGCTCCTCGCCGTATCCCGTGGTGCCCACGGCATCGATCGCAAGCGTGACTCCCGCTGTCTCCCAGCGGTTCTTCAAGCTGACAAGACCCTGTTGGGCGACGTCGAGCGGTCTGCCGTTATTAGACGCGTAGAACGAATCGACAAGCTCACCCGCCTCATCGACCAGGGCGAACTTGGTCGTCGTGCTCCCCGAATCGATACCGAGCGCCACACGCACCGTCTCTCCGGGCGCATACGCATCCGGACCCTTTGCCGGCGTCTCTTTGCCATGGCGTGCCGTAAAATCCGCCTGCTCGGCAGGTGTGGCAAAAAAGGGCTGGGCAAGACGTCCCTCCCCGCTTGCGGGCGCGACCGTCTCGAGCTTATCCAGCCGGACAAAAGCGTCGGGAAGGTCGATCGGTTGGGACGATGCGAACATGTCGGTCAGCGACAGGGCGGCACCGCGCGCGACCATGATCTGCGGATCGCGCGGGACGATAACCTGATCGTCCGATAGATTCAGTTGCTCCCGGAACACGCGGACCAGTGTGGGGTTGTAGGCGAGCGTACCGCCCTCGAAGATTACCGGCGGCTCGATGTCGATACCCTGGGCCAGACCGCCGATCGTTTGGCGGGCGACCGCGTGAAGCGCCGAAAGCGCCAGGTCGGTGGTAGGAATGCCCTCGTTGAGCAGCGGCTGGATATCGGTCTTTGCGTACACGCCGCAGCGGCCCGAGACCTCGTGGACGGTCGTTCCCCGGCTTGCGAGCTGCTCGAACTCGCCCGATTCGGTGCCGACCCCCATGAGCTTTGCCATCTCGTCGATAAATGCACCGGTACCGCCTGCGCACGAGCCGTTCATGCGCATGTCGGCAACCTCGATGTCTCCCTTATCGTTGGTGCGGAAGAAGATCATCTTGGCGTCTTGGCCGCCCAGCTCGATGGCGCAGCGCGTCTGCGGATAGAACCTGCTGATCGCGAGCGCGTTGGCGACCACCTCCTGAACGTACGAGGCGCCCAGCGCGGTCGCGATATCGCGCGCACCCGAGCCGGTCACCGCAACGCGCAGTGACTCATGGGGAAAGCGCTCGGCGAGCTCGCCGAGCATGGCGCGCACGCTCGCTGTCTGACACGCCCCGTGGCGGCGATATCCCCACCACGCCTCGGTCATATCCTCGTGCATCGCGTAAACTTTGGTCGTCGTCGACCCTACGTCCAGTCCTACTAGCAACGCCATAATGCTCCGTCTCTCGCATTTTTCCCGCTAGAGATATACCACTCTACGTAATACAACAGACTGTTGTATTTAAACTCCGTATAAAAAGCGGCTGCCGAAACGCTTCAGCAGCCGCCGAATGCACCAACAGATTGTTCTGCGCGCTAGCACGTCGGGCAATGGAGCAGCACGGGCCCTCCGGTCATGCGCACCGCTCACGCCCGCGATGTCGCCGAGAGAGCTATCCACGCTTAGGGCTCCAACCAAGCAAGTCGCCCGCGCTCAGCAGATCCCTAAGCGAGCTACTCGCACTCAGGAGCCATAGCCTGCTCCAAGAGCTCGGCATGCTCCTCCTCGAAAACCGTCCCCACAGGGAAGGCGCGACGGAAGACGAAGTGGGAAATCGGACCGGCTACCAAAAGGTTCCACGGCAGCGCCATCACAAAATTATGCGGGATGTTGATCATCCAGATCGCGGGCACGGAATACAGGTTCGCAAGGATGCCGCCGGGCATGTGCGTCAGACCCTCGCAGGCACCGTACAGCGACATGATGATAACCATGGGAACGACCATGCAGGAGCTGACGGCGAGCGTCATGGCAAGCGGCGAGCTCTTGCCCGGCGTGACCAAGTACTTAAAGGCGAAACCCTTGGCGAGCGGGCTGGCGACGAACCAGTCGCAGCACATGGCAAAAATGTAGGCAACGGGGAAGCCGAGCCACGCAGCGGCAACGACCTCGCCGTTGATGGCCCCGTGCTGCAGGGCAACGTTGTAGATGCTCATCCAGAGCACCATGCAAAAGCACATGATAAAGGTGAACAGCAGGCTCTCTCGTTTGTTGATAGGCATGAAGGGCAGATTCCTTTCTGTGTTACGCCGCGGCACCACGCAACAAAAACGGGCGGGCAAGATGGAGCTGTTGGGACTTCATCTCGCCCGCCCGTGTTACGCGCGTCTGCGACTACTTATGTGGTGGAACTACCCTAACACGAACGGCGCGCGCTTCGTAAGCGTTGAGTTTGTGGAGATGCAGGGTACCAAAACCCCCGACCCCATAAGTTGCGGTGGAATACGGACTGTTTTGACCCTTTAAGCAACAATTCAGTCCCTATTTCACCGCAACTCATTTGGTGCAAAGTAACCTGTCCCCCTTGCACCAATTAGCTGGTGTGGCGCCAGCGAGGGTCGGTGAGCGTACGCGCCACACCCAGGCCAACGGGCAAAAACGCCACGATGAGCACTGCACGCACAAACCAGCCGAGCATATTGACCGTGTCGAATGTGCACATGTAATACATCGAGCGATACAGATACAAGCCCGGCACCATAATGACAATCGATGGCACCGTGAGGGCGATACGTGGGTAGGTGAGCTTGATTTCGGCTAAGCTCGCGAGCAGCCCCGATACCAGCGCGCCAATAAACGCTGCCGCCTCGGGAGGCATACCTACGCTCAGGCCCAGGAAGGGAAACAGCGCCGGCGCATCGACGAGCGTAAGGCGCAAGGTATTGGACACGGCGCCGATCAGCCCAGCTGCCGCGGCCATCTTTACCGGGCTGTTGAACATCACCGAGAAGCCGAATACGCCAACGAAGCTCATCACCACGCGCAGGAGCGTAAGGGCAAGCGGCGAAAGGCCGAGCGGAGCAAAATCATCCGGTGCCAGCCCCACACACTCGGCAACCATCCAGCCCACAAGGGTCGCCATCACAATAATCGACACGGCATACGAAAGACGCTCAATGCCGCTTCGCATATCGAGCTTAGCGATGTCGAGGCCTGCCGTAATGAGGGGAAAGCCGGGAATCACAAAGAGCATGGCGCCGATATAGCCTTCTTGGTGCGACATTGCCCCCGGTACGACCTGGCCAAGGCCGAGCAATGCCAGCAGATACGAAACGCAAGCGAGCGCAACGCCAATCGTCAGCGCGCTAAACTGGCCAAGACCCTGCTTGAGAATATGAGAGCGAGCAAAGTTGCCAACACCAGCGCCTACGAATGCGCAGGCCATCTCGATAGGGCCGCCGCCGAGCAAAAAGACGAAGGCGCCGCAAGCACAAGCTGCCGCAAGGCCCTGTTGCCAGGGAGAGTAATCGGGTTTTGAACTCTCAACGGTCTTGAGCATCTCGTGATACTCGTGTACCGTGAAGCGACGACCATAGGTCTCGATTTCCTTGAGGAAACTCTCCATCATCCAAATGCGATGGGTATTGACTCCCGTTGTGGGCAGGCTGACAACCTCGTTAAAGCAGTGGCCATCTTCGATGCAAGTGCACTCAAACGACAGAAGACTCAGGTCGACGTGAATCGTGACGCCGAGTACGGCAGCAACACGATTCATGGTATCGCGCACGCGCCAGGCACCTGTTCCGCTTGCCAGCATAAGCATGCCAGTGCGGCAGATGATGGATGACTTATCGGTGAGTGGCGCATCGACGGCAAGCTCATCGCCTGCCGTCACGATCTGGTGCCAGTCAGTTTTCATATGGAGCGCGCCGGCACGAACGCCGTGGTGCATGGGGGCTCTCGAAAGCAGCGAGTCAAGGCGCGAAGGCTGTGGGGGCTCCGTTAATTCGCCCTCGTCCTCGTCGGGCTCTTCATCGACCAGATCAAATGAGTCAAGCGATGCCGGCTCGCGACGATCGATTAGCTCCTCATCCTCATCATCAAAGTAATTGAACTGATCGAGCATGTCCTCTTCGATTGCACGCTCGCTCGCGTCGTCCATATAGACGCTCCCTTCCTACCGACTAACCCCCATCCTAGGCAGCAACGGCTAAAGGAAACATAAAAGAGACGGCTGTCATGCGAGCCATGTGCTCAACAGCCGTTGGGCAGTCGTTTAAGAACGTCCCCAATGACTACATCGATGTTCTAAGTGTCAACCAAGTCAACGCCGCAGGTAGAGGACGGACAGCAAGCGACGTCCAGGGCGAACAAGTTGGCATGAAAAAGGCAAGGCATAGACCTTCTGGTCATGCCTTACCTTTTGAATGACAAATTGTCGCCCTGGGCGGCGCGCAGCGTCAACTGGTTACGCGGGTTGGTAAACCCGCGTAACCACCTAGGTCGCGCCCTTGAAGTTGAACGTCAGATTGTCCAAATGCGGCCCGCGCAGCGTCGAGCCGTTACGCGGTTCGTAGAACCGCGTAACTCTTAATACATCTTTGCGCCGGCGGGGATGGAGGCGTCGAGCTGGATCAGGTTGAGGCGCTCCTCACCATCCTCCTCGTGGATGGCACTGATGAGCATGCCGCAGCTGGGGATGCCCATCATCTTGCGCGGAGGCAGGTTGGTGATGGCGAGCAAGGTCTTGCCGACCAGGTCCTCGGGCTCGTAATAAGCGTGAATACCGGAGAGGATGGTGCGGTCGGTACCGGTACCGTCGTCGAGCGTAAAGTTCAGCAGCTTCTTGGACTTCTTGACGGCCTCGCATGCCTTGACCTTCACAGCGCGGAAATCGCTCTTGGAGAAGGTATCAAAGTCGACGAACTCCTCAAACAGCGGCTCAACGGCGATCTTGGAGTAATCGAGCGTGGGCTTAAGCGACTTAACGAATGGGCTCGCGGCGTTGCCGGCCTCTGCAGCCTTGGCGGCAGCGGCACCGGACTGGAAACCCTTCTCAGGCTTCATGTGCGGGAACAGCAGGACGTCGCGGATAGAAGCCTGGTTAGTAAGCAGCATGACCACGCGGTCGATACCAATGCCAATGCCGCCCGCGGGAGGCATACCGTACTCGAGGGCGCGCACGTAGTCCTCGTCATACTCCATAGCCTCATCGTCGCCGCCGGCCTTCTCGGCCATCTGGGCAGCAAAGCGCTCAGCCTGGTCGACCGGGTCGTTGAGCTCGGAGAATGCGTTGGCGTACTCGTGGCCGGCGATGACCAGCTCAAAGCGGTGAGTCAAACGCGGGTCGTCCTCAAAACGCTTAGCGAGCGGGCTGACCTCGATGGGGTAATCGCACACGAAGGTCGGGTTGACGATGGTGTCCTCGCCCAGCTCATCGTAAATCTCGGCGATGATCTTGCCGGCAGTCCACTCGGGCTTGATCTCCAGGCCCTTCTCGCGCGCGGCGGCAGCAAGCTCCTCGACCGGCGTGTCGATGGTGACCTGCTTGCCGAGCACGTCGGAGACGATGTCGGTCATGGGACGGCTGGCCCACTCACCAGAAAGGTCGATGGTCTGGCCCTGGTACTCGATGACCTCGGGGTTGCCGATGGCCTTGTTAGCCGCCTTAATGACACCCTGGGCGAGCGCCTTCATGCCCTCGAGGTCGGAGAAGGCACGGTAGGCCTCCATCGTGGTGAACTCGGGGTTGTGGGTAAGGTCCATGCCCTCGTTACGGAAGATGCGGCCGATCTCGAACACGCGCTCAAAACCACCGACGATGCAGCGCTTGAGGTGCAGCTCGGTGGCAATACGCAGGTAGCACTCCTGATCGAGCGCGTTGAAGTGGGTAATGAACGGCTTGGCCGTGGCACCACCCTGGATGGTCTGCAGGATGGGGGTCTCGACCTCCATGTAGCCGTCGGACTCCATAAAGCGACGGAAGGTGGAGAGAATCTGCGAACGCTTACGGAAGGTCTCGCGAACGTCGTCGTTGGCGATCAGGTCGACATAGCGCTGGCGATAGCGGGTCTCCTTGTCGGAAAGACCGTGGAACTTCTCGGGCAGCGGACGAACGGCCTTGGAAAGCAGGGTCGCGCTCTTAGGGGCAACGGAAAGCTGGCCGCGCTGGGTGCGCACAACCACGCCGGTCACGCCCAAGATGTCGCCCAGGTCGAGGGACTTGAGCGTATTCCAGGCAGCCTCGTCCATGTCGTTGATGCGGCAGAACAGCTGAATCTCGGCAGTCGCATCGCGCACGACGATGAACATGATCTTGCCCTGACCGCGCTTGGCGACCACGCGGCCGGCGATCTTCACGACGTCCTCGGTGTCCTCGCCATCGGCAAGCTCGGCGTACTTAGCCTCGATATCGGCAACGTAGTCCTCAAGCTCAGAGTGCTCGGGATAGGGGTTCTGGCCCGCCTCGAACAGGGCGGCGCGCTTGGCCAGGCGGGTGGCGCGCTCGTCGTTGAGCGTCGATGCCTGATCTGCGGCGTTCTGGTTCTCTGCCATAAGTTAGCTCCTCAAACTAAAACGCTCCCCAGGATTCGGTCCCAGGGAGCGAAAACATACCTTTACGCGGGACCGTGGTCTAGCGTGCGATCTTGGCGATGGTGTAGACGCGAGTCTTGCCGGAAGGCGTAACGACCTCGACGGAGTCGCCCTCGCCGTGACCGATGATGGCGTGGCCGACCGGAGACTCGTTGGAAATCTTGTGCTCGAGCGAGTTGGTCTCGGTGGTACCGACGAGCGTGACTTCCATGACCTCACCGTTGGGATCAATCAGAGAAACGGTGGAACCGATGGAGACGGTCAGATCACCTGTGGTGGCAGCAACCTGAGCGTTGGCAAGGATGGCCTGGATCTCGGCGATACGAGCGGCGTTCTGGGCCTGCTTGTCCTTGGCGGCATCGTACTCGGAGTTCTCCGAAAGGTCGCCGAACGCGCGGGCTTCCTTGATGTCCTCGACGATCTCCTTGGCGTAATCGCCCTCACGCCAAGCGAGCTCCTCGACGAGCTTCTGGCGGCCCTCAGCGGTCAGTACGATCTGGCTTGCGTCCATACGGATATCTCCCCAACTCTGATCAAACAATCAACTGTCAACAAAACGAAAAAGACCGGCTAGCCTGCGGGCAAGCCGGTCAGGTGCTCACCCCAAAGGGATGGGACTACTCTGCGTCCGCGTCGCTGTCCTCTGCCTGCTTCTTCTTGGCAGCAGCGAGCTTGGCCTCGAGCTCAGCGATCTCCTTGTCCTCCTCGGACTGCTCGACCACGACCTCCTCGGCCTGCTTGGTCTCGGCCTTATCGTCGCCCTCCATACCCTCGCGGATATTCTTGACGGTAGAGCCGAGGGACTTGCCGAGCTTCGGCAGGTTCTTGGGCCCGAAGATAATCAGGACAACGACGAGAATAATGATGAGCTCAGGAGCCCTCAGTCCAAACATGTAGACCTCCACAATACAGCGAGACAAGCTCGAATGAGTATACCGCGGGTATCGCGGTATCACAACAATAGCTAAAAAAAGGGACCGCAAGAAGCGGTCCCTCCTCATGCTCTGGTCGGGTTGACTGGATTTGAACCAGCGACCCCTGCGTCCCGAACGCAGTGCTCTACCAAACTGAGCCACAACCCGTTAGCTCGACTATAGTAACAAAGATTTCCGTCGTGTGCTAGAGAAATTTTTATTTCTTTGGCGCGTCGATTTGAACCGTGTTGGGAATGAGCTCCGTCGCGCAGGACCACCAGCCGTTTTGCAGGGCAGCGTCGGCAAGCCTTTCGGCCGTGGCGGCGGTGTCGCAAATGGCAAATGAGCAGGCACCCGATCCGCACACATCTACAGCAACGGTGCCGTCCTGTTTACGCAGCCAATCGAGAACCGTTTGAATCTGCGGCTCCATCTGTGCGGAAATGACACCTAGGTTGTTATGGATGAGCGCATATGCCGTCTCGGCATCACCAGCATGCAAGGCAGAAGCTATCGCGCCGGGCTTGTCTGCAGGCACCGGAGCCTCGTCAAAACGTCGATAGGCTTCAATTGTTGAAACGCTTGCCTCGCGCGGCTTGACCAACACGACGGGCGTTGCGGGCAGCGCGGGATACTCAGTTGCCAGCACGTCTCCCCCACCTACGTAGAACGCAAGGCTCGCGTGCAAAAAGAACGGGACGTCAGCACCAATACCCCGCGCAATGTCGTCGAGCGCGGGGTCGGTGCGATCAATTCCCCTGAGCTCCGCCAAGGCGACAATGACCGCGGCCGCGTCCGTCGAGGGGCCGCCCAAGCCGGCGCACAATGGAATGCGCTTCTCAATCGTCACGCAGATGTTTGCCTCGCAACCATAATGCTCGGCCATAGCAACCGCAGCCCGATACGCCGTATTCTTTTGCATGGGAAAATCTGATGCCGGAACCGTCTGGACGGTCAGCGCCTGCGCCGGCGCGACCGTCACGGAATCGGAAAGACCGACGGCTGCCATCAGGGAATCGACCCTGTGGTAGCCGCGGTCATCGCGCTCGGTATGAACCCCCAGGTAGAGGTTAATCTTTGCCGGCGCGGAAAGAGTCAGGGACCGATCGGTCACCGTTAGTGCTCCTCGAGCTGATTGCCGAGCGGGGTAAAAATGTGCTCACCGCTCTCGGGGTCGAACAGCTCGACCTGCCCGGTGAGGACATCGATATACTGGTAGGACTGACGCGACTTGCGGCCGCGACGTTCGTCAACCTCGACGATAAAGACGGCGGGGTGGACGCTCTTGATGGTGCCCATGCGCTCGACGACGCGGGTGCGGCCCATGTTGGCCTTCACCTTGACGCGATCGCCCACCATATCGGTCAGCTTCTCGTGGATGTCGTCGACGTGATTGACTTCCATCTCTTCCATGAACAGGGCCTCCAGAAGGTGCAATTCAAAAAGGGGATAATACCCCTAAGATAGACAAAACTCTAATACTATAGCACCCTGTTGCGACCACGCGCAAGTAGCTAATTTGGCTACTTACAGATTGTCGGTATCGAGGACGATGGTGAATGGGCCGTCGTTGACGAGGTCGACTTTCATATCGGCGCCAAAGATGCCATGCGCCACGTGTTCGACATCTTGACGAACGAGCGTCAGGAAGTACTCGTAGAGCTCGTTGGCGACATCGGGGGCGCCGGCATCCGTAAACGATGGGCGGCGGCCGTGACGGCAATCGGCGAACAGCGTGAACTGCGACACTACGAGAACCTCGCCGTCGACATCGGCAAGTGCCAGGTTGGTCTTGCCGTTCTCGTCCTCGTTAATGCGCAAGCCGCGGAGCTTGCCCCACAGCTTATCGGCCTCGGCGCGCGTGTCGCCGTGGCCCACGCCCAGCAGCACCAGATAGCCGCGCCCAATTTTACCCACGCACTCGCCGTCGACCGTCACGCCGGCGTTGAGTACGCGCTGCACCACCGCACGCACGGCTTACTCCTCGCCCGTCAGTTTGGCGGACAGATGCTCGAGCGCATGGAATCGATGGCTGATGGCGTTCTTCTCGTCCGCCGTCAGCTCGGCCATGGTCTTGCCCGGCGTGTCGACCGGCAGGAACAGTGGGTCGTAGCCAAAGCCATGATCGCCGCGGCCCTCGTGTGCGATAGCGCCCTCGCAGGCGCCCTCGCCATAAGTGACCAAGCCGTCCGTGTCGATGAGCGCGACGACGCTCATAAAACGCGCGGTGCGGTCCTCGTCGGCCACGCCCTCCAGATTCACGAGGAGCTTGGCGTTGTTGGCGGCATCGTCGCCGTGCACGCCCGCATAGCGTGCGCTGTACACGCCCGGCTCACCGTCCAGGGCATCAACGACCAGGCCCGAATCGTCGGCGATGGCCATAAGCCCCGTCTCCTCTACCGCGGCCTGCGCCTTGATGATGGCGTTCTCCAAAAACGTCGTGCCGTTTTCCTCGGGGTCCTCAAAATCGCCCAGCTGGCCGAGCGCCACAAAGCGCACCTCGGGCATGACCTTGCCCAAAATGGCCTCGATCTCGGTGAGCTTATGAGCGTTTCCGGTTGCCACGACGATGGTCGCCGCCGGGTCGAGGGCGTCGATGTCGATCTTCTCAAGTGCCATGAGTGGTCTCCTTGTCTCTATAGCAATGCCGCGCCGAGGGCGACGAGGGCCTCCGCCTCTCCCCTCTCAATCAACGGCAGTCTTATACTTCGACGTTTTCCCAGATAAAACCTGCCAAAATAAACCTGTCCCTTTTTGGCAGGTTAGGCGATGGCTTGGCGCTGAAGCTCGATGAGCTCGGCGATACCTTTGTCGCCCAAGTCGAGCAGGGCGTTGAGGCGCTTACGGTCAAAGGGCGCCTGCTCGCCAGTGCCCTGGAGCTCGATCATCTCGCCGGTGTCGGTGGCGACGAGGTTCATGTCGACCTCGGCGTGGCTGTCCTCGGAATAATCGAGGTCAAGCAGCGTATTGCCGTCGACAACGCCCATGGAGATTGCAGCCACCTGGCCGGTAAGCGGGATGCGCTCGATCTTACCCGCCTCGACCCACATGGCGAGGGCGTCGCGCAGCGCCACCCAGGCGCCGGTGATGCTCGCCGTACGCGTGCCGCCATCGGCCTGAATCACATCGCAGTCGACGGTGACGGTGTACTCGCCGAGCGCCTTCATGTTGACGACGGTACGCAGGCTGCGGCCAATGAGGCGCTCGATCTCCATGGAGCGGCCCTTGCGGTTGGCGTGTTCGCGCTTGCAGCGCTTGCCGGTCGACGTCGGCAGCATGGCGTATTCCGCGGTCACCCAGCCGGCCTTAGCTCCCTTTCGCCAGCCCGGCACGCCCTCCTCGATTGTGGCGGCGCACAACACGCGCGTGTCACCGAACTCGGCAAAACACGAGCCGTGGGCGTGCTTCATGACGCCACGGGTGAGCTTAACGGGGCGCAACTCGTTGGCGGCGCGACCGTTGGCGCGGTTGACCTGCATGTACTCCATAGAAAAATCCTTTCGGCAAAAGGTGTGGCGAAGGCTCTGACGGCGGCCTTACATCTATTTCAGCTCATCGATATCG
This sequence comes from uncultured Collinsella sp., assembly GCA_902475525.1. Lineage (GTDB taxonomy): Bacteria > Actinomycetota > Coriobacteriia > Coriobacteriales > Coriobacteriaceae > Collinsella. Next base: position 90,199 of record CABRZS010000002.1, on the reverse strand, counting down.
ATATGCTCAATGCTCTTGAGCGGCTGACCAAAGATAAAGCTGCCCGCCACCGCAAACTCGGCAATGTTATCGGCCGTCGTGGCAAAACGATGCTGCGGCTCGGCGGCGACGCCCGCCAGCTGCTCGCGGCGCGTGAGGATATCGGTCAGCTCGCGCGTGGTCTCCTCGGCGGAACTCACGACGCGTACCCCAGGCCCCAGCGCATGGCGGATAGGTCCCACCAACAGCGGAAAATGCGTACAGCCGAGCACCACGGTATCGATACCGTGGTCGCGCAGTGGCTCAACCGTGGCACCCACCAGCGCACGCACGGCAGGCGTATCGAAGATGTCCTCGTTCTCAAGCCACTGCTCTTGCAGATGCGCACCCGAGGCGAGCTCGTGTTCGACAACCTCGACAAAGCTCGAGGCGGGGCAGCCGTATACGTCGACGCCGGCATCTAGGTCCTGAATGGCGCGCGTGTAGGCGCCCGAGCGAATGGTGAGGTTGGTGGCGAGCACGCCCACGCGACGCGTGCGGGTGCTATTGATTGCCGCACGGGCACCCGGCGCGATCACGCCGATCACGGGAACGTCGAGCACCTGCTGGGCCAGACGCAAGGCCGCAGCTGTCGCCGTGTTGCAGGCGATGACCATAATCTTGACGTCGTGCTTCGACAGCCAACGGCCCGCCTGCAACGCAAAGGAGCGCACCTCATCCTCGGTGCGCGTGCCGTAGGGGCAGCGTTTGGTGTCGCCGAAGTAGTAGACGGACTCATGCGGCAGCGCCGTCGCGATGGCGCGCGCAACCGTCAGACCGCCCAAACCAGAATCGAACACGCCAATCGGGCGCGTGTCGCCTGCCGGATTCTCGATATCGGACATTACCTCACCAGTCTCTCTCGAAAAGACATGTCCAAGTGCGGCGACGCCGCGCTACGAACGCGCCGCGACCAGCAGCTCTGCCGTCGCCGCCCAACCGTCGACAATTTTGCCGCGCGTAACGAAAGCGTTCTCGCAAGCAGCCAGGAACTCGGGCGCGCCGGCGCTCGTCAGGCCATTCTCGACCAGGCAGAACGTGCCCACGTGATCGGCCATGTAGAAGTCGGACTCGGAGTCGCCGAGCGCGAGCGTCTCCTCGCGCTCGATCCCCAGGTGCTCGCAGAAGCGCGCAATGGCGACGCCTTTGTTGAGACCCGCGGGGTTGATGTTGAACGCGCGACCGTCCTCGACGCGATCGAGCTCGAGCGTCGTCGGCTTGGACAGATGCGTCAGGTGACCGTTACAGGCCCACACCAGGCCGCAGCCGGCCTCGTCGAGGATGGCCTGCGCCTCGTCATCGGGGATGTCGCCGCGCATGCCGACGGTGACCTCGCGGTACTTGTAGCCGGTCGACATGTCGTTGTGATACTCGATCTTGTGCGGCCAGCGGGCGAGGATCTTCTCGCACACGCCGGTCTGCTCGATCACCTGGTGCGGCGTGAGACCGCAAGAGGGGTCGTAGGGCATGTCGCCGGTCAGATACTCCCAATCGTTGGCTTTGAGGTCGTACATGACCAGGCCGCCCATCTCACCGATGTAGGAGTTGAGGCCGAGCACGCGCGCATCCTCGTGGATCATAGTGCGGTTGCGGCCCGAGGTGGGAACCACCTGAATACCAGCGCGGGCAAGTGCCACGACGGCCTTGACGAGTTTGGTCGAGGGGTTACCGTCGTTGTCGCGCAGCACGCACGAGCCGGGCGCGAGCATCGTGGCATCCAGGTCGGTAAAGACGTACTTGACCTTGGCCAAGCGCTCGCGCATCTCGCCCGAAAGCTCGGCAACGGTCGGCAGGGTGTTGTGGGACATGGTTACTCCGTTTACGTAGAAGGGTTTGGACTTGGACGGCATGTTTTGATTGAGGGAACACGCTTATGGCGACAGCGCACTCAGGGCGCCGCCGCCATCATGGTTCATTAGTCAAACTGGGTAACATCGATCAGGCGATTGGCCAGCGAAAGGTCGCTCTCGATGGGCACGAACTCGTCGCCCACGTGCATGAGCTCCTCGTCACCCTTTGCCAGCAGCAAGACAATGGTGGGAGCATCGGGGTTGACGTACTCCTCGCGCGCCGCCTTGAACGCCGCATGCACAGCGGCATCGCGGTCGAGGATGATCTTGTTCGGCGTATCGTCGGGAACATGCTCGGCAAGCTCGCGACAGACCTTCATCGGGTCCTCGTGCGCCGGGTCCTCGTTGGCAAAGATCATCAGGTCGGAATATGGTGCGGCCTCACGCGGAAGCTGCTCGCGGCGCTCCTGCGCCTTGCCGCCGGCAGCACCAAACACCGCAATGACGGGGCTGGCGGGAAACGCACGTTTAACCGACGAGAAAAGCGAACGGAACGAAAGCTGGTTGTGCGCATAGTCAACGACGCAGATCACGCGGCCGTCCTTCGACTCCACGACCTCCATACGGCCCGGTACACGCAGTTTGGAGAGGCCCTTCTTGATAGCCTCGATACCGATGCCGATCTCGCGCGCAGCGGCGATAGCGACCAGCGCGTTTTCCACGTTAAAGTCGCCCGCGATGCCCAGCAGGACCTTCTCCCCCGCCTCGGACTCGTCGGCACACAGGCCATGCAGGTTAAACTCGATGTTAAAGCCGACCATGCGCACATCGCTCGCCCACAGGCTTGCCTCGGGGTGCTCGACGCCAACGGTCACCAAGCGCTCGGCCGTCGACGCTGCCTCCAACACACGGTCAACCTCTTCGGTGCCCAGATTCACCACGGCGGTCTTCGCCTGGTCAAAGATCCTGAGTTTGCTCTCAAAATAATCCTCAAACGTGGGGTGTTCGATCGGCGAGATGTGGTCACGGCCGATGTTGAGGAAGCACGCCACGTCAAACGGCAGATTCTCGACGCGTTGGTACTTGAGCGCCTGGCTCGAGACCTCCATGACCATGGACTGGCGACCTGACGTGCGGCAGTTGGCAATATGGCGCCAGACCTCGGGGGCCTCGGGCGTAGTATTGGTGCTCTCGTAGCACTCGATGCCATCGTCGGTACTCACCGAGCCGATCATGCCGCAGGACTCGCCCGCTGCCTTGATGATGGACTGAAGCATAAAAGCGGCCGTGGTCTTTCCCTTGGTACCGGTGATGCCCACGATCTTGACGTCGTGGTCGGGACGGTCGTAGACCTCTGGCGGCAACAGGGCCATGGCCGTGCGAACGCTATCAACAACCAGCATCGCAGCACCGCTCTCCTGCGCCAGCGGCTCCAGAGACTCGACCAGCGACTCCTCGCACACAAATGCGACGGCGCCCGCATCGAGCGCCATGCTCAAAAACGCGGGCTTAAAGGCAGCACCTTTGCAGAAGAACACGTCACCTGCCGAGACCGCGCGCGAATCAAACGAGCAGCCGGTCACGGCACGCTCGTCAACCTGCTCTGATGCGCGCAGCTCGCCGCACACATCGAGAAGCTTGGCAAGCGTATCGACCGTGGTCACGGTCGCGGAATCCGAATGGTGCATCTTTCACCTTTCTCAGCCATATGGCAGGGACGGTTTTTATAGTAACTGAAACGCACCCACGCAAAAACGGCTCCCGGAGGAGCCGTTACGCGCAGGCGTTCGTAAGCCGAGGCTAGGCAGCCTGAACAGAAGGCTGGCCCTCGTCGATAAAGAAGCGCTTGTACCACACTAGGAACACGAGCGGCGTATAGATCTTGCGCTGGAAATCGCCCTTGCCCGCAAAGTGCAGATCGAGCAGGTGCATGAGCTCGTCGGTATCGAAGAACTCGCTTGCCCACGGCGCGGTGAAGTACTCCTTGACATAGTCGTACCACTTTTGCTCGCGCAGCCAGTAGACAATCGGCACCGGGAAGCCCACCTTGGGACGGGTGGCCCACTCATCGGGCAGCGACTTGTTGGCAGCGTGGCGGAGTACCTGTTTGTTGCCGTTCTCGTTGATGCGGTAGCGGTCGGGAATGTGCTCGGCGAACTCCATGACTTTGCGGTCCAGGAAGGGCACGCGCAGCTCCAGCGAGTGTGCCATGCACATCTTGTCGGCCTTGAGCAGAATGTCGCCCGGGAGCCACATGTTCATGTCCAGGTACTGCTTCTTGACCAGCTCGGGCTGATCCTTCACGCGTGCGTAAATGGGTGCTGCGAGCTCAAAGGCGCCATCGCCGGTGTTGTACTCGGGCTTGAGCACGCCGTCGACCTCGCGCTCCGGCCATACCAGAGCCTGTCCCAGGAACGACTTCTCAGGGATCTCGGCACCCTTGACCAGGAAGTTATGTCCCTTGAAGTACGGCATATGCAGCGCCAGGTTACCGAGCGCGCGACGGATGGGCAGCGGCACCATCTTTTTGTACTTGCGGACCGGGACCGTGTCCTCGTAGTAGGCGTAGCCGCCAAAGAGTTCGTCGGCGCCTTCGCCCGAAAGCACGACGGTGACGTCCTTGCGGGCCATCTCGGCCAAGAACCACAGCGGCACAGAAGACAGGTTGGACTGCGGCTCGTCCATGTGATACTGGATGTCCTCGAGCGCACCGAAGAACTCGTCGGCGGTAATCATCTTGCGGACGTTCTCGACGCCGAGCTTATCGGAAAGCTCCTTGGCGTAGTTGGTCTCGTTGAAGTTCTTGTAGTCAAAGCCCACCGAGAAGGTCTTGTCGGGCATGAGGCAAGCGGCAATATAGCTGGAGTCGACGCCGCCGGAGAGGAACGACGCGACCTTGACGTCGGCGATGCGATGGGCCTCGACACTCTCGTGCACGACCTCGTCCAGCTCATCGACATACTCTTCGAACGGCTTCTCGACGGCAGAGTAATCGCAATCCCAGTAGCGCTCGATGTTCATCTTGCCGGTCGGGATATCGACGGTAAAGTAGTGCGCCGGCGGCAGCTTGTAGACACCCTCGAAGAAGGTCTCCTCGGTTGCCGAATACTGCAGCGTCATGTACGGACGCAGAGCCTTTTTGTTGACCGCCTTGTGGAAGTGCGGGTAGTCCAGGAAGCTCTTGATCTCGGAACCAAAGAGCACGCCCGGAGCGCCGTCGCCTGCATCGGCCATGGGATAGTAGTAGAGCGGCTTGATGCCAAAGATGTCGCGGGCACCAAAAAGCTTGTTCTTCTTTTTGTCCCAGATGACGAAGGCGTACATACCGCGCAGGCGATCGAGAACGGCCTCGCCCCACTCCTCGTAGCCGTGCAGGAGGCTCTCGGTGTCGGCGCCGCAGTGGAACTTGTAGCCCTTGGCCTCGAGCTCGGAACGGAGTTCTTGGAAGTTGTAGATCTCGCCGTTGAAGACAATGACGACGCTACCGTCCTCGTTGGCCATGGGTTGGGCGCCAGCCTCGGTCAGGTCGAGGATCGACAGGCGGCGGAAGCCGAGGGCAACGCGGCCGTCGATAAACTGACCGCCCATGTCGGGACCGCGATGGACGATGCGGTCCATCATCTTGGTGAGCACCTCGGATTGGTTATCCGTCCCACCGACAAAACCGACAAAACCGCACATATACTATCCCCTCTGCTGTTGCTGGGCATCAAATCGAATCAGTAGCTTTTGAGTATACCCGAGGGCGTAAAGAGGGGCGGAATGTTCAGGCAATCTCAACTGAATCAGCTCCGCTGTGACACGCGCGAGTTACCTTTAATGGATATGAGGTGAATGAGGCGATTGTTTTGCTATACTCTCTCCGCACGGGCGATTGGCGCAACGGTTAGCGCAGGTGCTTTACACGCACAAGGCTGGGGGTTCGAATCCCTCATCGCCCACCACCGAATTGGAAACGGTCCTCGCAAGGGGACCGTTTTTGTTTGGTCCCAGCGCATGGGATTCGAACCCGCCAGGGTGCGGAGCTGAGGAAACGCGAAGCGTTTTCCAGCGCAGCACGCGAGGGCCGTAGGCCCGAAGCGAAAGCGGGCGGCGTCAGCCGCACGCGACATCCCTCATCGCCCACCACTGATTTGATAGGCTCCCAGCAATGGGGGCCTTTCTTTTTTGGACCCATCGCAGAGGGATTCGAACCCGCCAGCACGTCTGTCACAAAGGCCGTGGTCAAAAAATGGCAAAAATGAGTACTGCTACTTTGTTTGCAACATATAAATAGACAGTATTTGCTTAAGTTACGCAACATATGTCCATTATAAGGACTAACAGTTGGATCAAAATCATGCTTTCATCGCCATTTCGACTTGTTATCTGGCCTTATTAGTCCAAAATTGCTGCTATCAAATCGGTAGCAGTACTCATATTTGATGTTTTTTGACCAGCAGGACTCCCTGCCTTAGCAAATCTAAGGCAAAACGGGCTCCAGACCGCTGAATCATGCCGCATAAAGCACGTCCACAGTCCGGAACCCGGTCCAAATTGAGTTATTGCACCGCGTTAGCCCAAGACACCCGACAGGATCTCGATCAGGCCGTCCACGTCGGCTTCCTCGCAGACGAGAGGCGGCAAGAAACGCAGCGTATGGGCACCCGTAGCGTTGATCACGGCACCAGCCCCCAATGCACGGGCCACAACGTCGTGAGCATCACCCGCAGTATCGTCAAGATCGCAGCCGAGCATCAGGCCACGGCCACGAACCTCTACCACATGCGGAAGCTTAGCCAGCGCCTGCTCCATATAGGCGCCCACCTTGGCAGCATGCTCGGCATAATCGCCACGCACAAGCGCGGAGAGCGTCGCGGCACATGCCGCGATGGCCAAGCAGCTACCGCCAAAGGTCGAGCCGTGGTCGCCCGGCTTAAACACGTCGGCAATCTCCTTCTTTGCCACGACGGCACCCATGGGCACGCCGTCGGCAATGCCCTTGGCAAGGCTCATGATGTCGGGCTCCACGCCATAGGTCTGGAACGCAAACGGCTTGCCGGAGCGGAAGATGCCGCACTGGACCTCGTCGGCGATAAGCACGGCGCCCACTTCGTGTGCCAGGTCGCGCGCTGCCGCCATAAACTCCTCGGTCATGGGGTGCACGCCACTCTCACCCTGGATCGGTTCGAGCATCACGGCACAAATTTCGCTCCCCAGCTGCTTAAAGATTGCACGCAGTTCATCGACATCGTTGGGCGTGCAGGCCACAAAGCCACCCGGCAGCGGGCGGAAACTGTCCTGCAGCCAATCCTGCATGGTGGCGGCAATGGTCTCGAGCGTACGGCCGTGGAAGCCGCCGCGCATGCACACGATGGTGTTGCCGCCATTACCGGCACGCTTGGCGTACAGGCGCGCGAGCTTCATCGAGCCCTCGTTGGCCTCGGCGCCGGAGTTGGCAAAGAAGGTCTCCCACACCTGCTCGTCCGCAGCCGGGGCACCAAGAGCAGCTGCCGTGGTCTCATCGCCGGCGGCAATGGCATCGGCAAGCACGCGCGCACCATCTGCGTCGTCGTTAGCAAGCTTGGACAGCAGCGCCGCGACCTGTCCGCGCTGCTCAATGTAGAAGTAATTGGAGACATGCATGAGCTTTTTGGTCTGTGCCTCAAGTGCCGAGAGCACAGCCGGGTCGCCATGACCTAGGCTGCACACGCCGATGCCGGCAAGAAAGTCGAGGTACTCACGGCCATCGTCGCCGGTGAGCTTCATGCCGTGACCCTCGACAAACTCGACCGGAGAGCGGCCAAAGGTATGCATAACGTAATGGGATTCAAGCGATTGCTGAGCTGCAAGTGACATGGGATGCCTTTCGTTGGGAGCCAGACGGCGCAGGCCTATGGGTGCAGGAATGGGGCGGCTGCGAGTCAGTTAGACCGTCTGAAGCTTCTCGACCTCGTCGAGGTTCTCGGTCAGACGCGCCGCAAAGGTCGAAAGCGGATGCGGATGCGTATCGAACTCGTAAGCCGTCTCGGTGGAATGGATCACGGTGCCGACGCCGGCATCGGTCAGCAGCTCCAGCAGCAGCGAATGCGGCGTGGTGCCGTTGATGATGTGAGCGCGAAATACGCCGCCGGCAAGCGCATCGACGGCCGCGCGCAGCTTGGGAATCATGCCCTTATCGACCTCGCCGCCGTAGAGCATTTCGTTAACCTCGTCGAGCGTTAGGTTGGAGATAAGCGAGTCCTTGTCGCTAAAGTCCTTGAACAGGCCATCGACATCGGTCAAAAAGATCGCCTTATGCGCGTGGAGCGCCGCGGCAACGGCACCGGCGGCGATGTCGGCGTTGATGTTGAAGAAACCGCCGTCCTCCCCCGCCGCGACGGTAGCGATGACGGGGATGTACTCGCTATCGAGTAAGCGCTCGATATAGTCGGTGTTGACGTGCGTGACCTTGCCTACGCGGCCGAGTTCGGGGTCGAGCGGCTCGGCGATGAGCGTACCGGCATCGCTGCCCGAAACGCCCACGGCCAGGTTGCCGTGATGGTTGAGCGCCGCGACCAGCTCCTGGTTGACCTTGCCGCCCAGCACCTCGCGCACGATATCCATGGTCGCCGGCGTGGTCACGCGCTGGCCGTTCATAAACTCGACGGGGATGTCGTAGTGGCTAAGCGCCTCGTTGATGGCCTTGCCGCCACCGTGCACGATAACAGGGCGCATGCCGATGATCTTGAGCAGGACGATGTCGCTCATCACGTCGCGGCGCAGCTGCTCATCAACCATGGCGGCTCCGCCATATTTGATAACAACCGTCTTGCCGGTCAGGTTCTTAATCCACGGCAGCGCTTCGAACAGCAGCTGCGCGGTTGCTTCGTTGGATTCGCTCGAACGACAATCGCGTGCGAATTTCATAATCTGCCTCGTCTTTCGTATCGTTATCGCGCCGTGCTCCGCTGTCCGCAATCGCGGCAAGATGCGCAGCGTGCCTGGAATCTAGGAACGGTAGTCGCCGTTAATGGAGATGTACTCGTGCGTGAGGTCGCAAGTCCACACGGTGGTCGCCGCGTCGCCCGCGCCCAGGTCGGCCGAGATCACGATCTCGGGCGCCTCAAAACGTCGCAGAGCCTCGTCCTCGTCAAAGGGAACGGTCAGGCCGTCACGGCAGACGGGCATGCCCATCATGTCGATGGAAACGTCTTCCTGATTAAACTTCACGCCGCACTTGCCGAGCGCCATGGCAACGCGGCCCCAGTTGCAGTCGTGGCCGGCGATGCAGGTCTTAACGAGCGGCGAGTTGGCAACGGCACGGGCGGCGATATCGGCCTCCTCGTCGTTGGCGGCGCCGGTAACGTTGACCGTAACAAGCTTAGATGCGCCCTCACCATCGGCGGCGATATTGCGCGCCAGGCTCTCGCACACCTCGTGCACGGCAAATGCCAACTCGTCAAAGGCATCGGAGCCCTCGACGATGAGCTCGGCATCTGCGGCAGCGGCACCGGAGGCAAGCATGATGCAGGTGTCGTTGGTCGAGGTGTCGGAATCGACCGTTACCTTGTTAAAGGTCTGCTTGACGGTCGAGAGCAGCAGGGCATGAAGTGCCGCAGGCTCGACGGGGGCATCGGTGGTGATAACTGCGATCATGGTGGCCATATTGGGCATGATCATGCCCGAGCCCTTGCACATTCCGCCTACCGTATAGACATTGCCCGCATGACCCGCAGCCTCACTGACGTAGGATACGGCGTACTCCTTGGAGTGCGTGTCGGTCGTCATGATGGCGCGAGCGGCATCGGCGCCACCGTGGGCGGAGAGCGCCTCGTAGGCAGCAGGAATGGCGGTCTCAAACGTGTCGATCGGCAGAATCTGGCCAATCACACCCGTGGAGGCAACCAGAATCTGCTGGGGCTCGCAGCCGATGACCTGCGATGCGATGCTGCACGTCTCGCGCGCGCAGGCAAGGCCGGTCTCACCTGTGGCGGCGTTGGCATTGCCAGAGTTGACCGAAACACCGGCGATGATACCGTAGCCCTTGTCGGCACCGCCCAGGTTGGCACGGCTCACCTGCACGGGCGCCGCGCAAAAGCGATTGGTGGTAAACACGCCGGCACCGGGACAGGGTTTATCGGGCACGACGAGCGCGTAATCCAGACGCTCGGGGTTCTTGCGGAACCCAGCGTGGATGCCTGCAGCTTTAAAACCAGCCGCAGCCGTAACGCCACCCTCGACGGCGCGAATCTTGATATCAAACAGCTCGGTATCCATCGTCTTTATGACTCCTTATGTCAAACAAAAAAACGGACATCGGTTGGTGCGCCATGCCAGTCGTGATCATGAGACCAGCTTAAGAGTGGCGCCCCATTCGATGCCCGACTACCAAATCGTTAACAATCGAATGTGCTACACCGGGCACGCCACTGTAGGCAAGCCTCGTCGCTCGTCAAAGCCAAAGACGATATTGGCGCACTGGACTGCTTGGCCCGCAGCGCCCTTGCACAGATTGTCGATGGCGCCCGTCGCCACCAGCATGCCCGCGCGCTTGTTGAGCGCGAGGCCGATCTGGGCGGCGTTGGTGCCGACGACCGAAGCCGTCTTGGGCTGCTGACCGGCATCGAGTACGCGTACGAAGGTGCGACCGGCGTAGAACTGCTTGTAATGGTCGACAACGTCCTCAAGGGTCAAGGTATCGATAGCCTGCGGCGTAAGCGGCAGCGTCACCGTGGAGAGCAGACCACGCTTGAGCGGTGCCAGGTGCGGGGTAAAGACGACGCGATCGGTCAGGCCAAGGATTTGCTCAATCTCGGGCGTGTGGCGATGCTTGCCCACGCCGTAGGCCTCCAAGTTCTCGTCGGCGCTGCAAAAATGGGTGCGGGCGTTGCAGGACTTACCGGCGCCCGTCACGCCGCTAATGGCATCGACAATCACGGGACCGTTCTCGGCCACCCAGCCCGCGCGCACGGCGGGCGCGGCGGCAAGGCTCGTTGCGGTGGGATAGCAACCGGCGCAGGCGACCAGCACGGGTTTGCCGTCGGCATGGTCGGATGCGGCGGTCTCCAAGTCCTGGCAGAACAGCTCGGGCAGACCGAAGGCACGGGTCTTGAGCAGCTCGGGGCTCGTATGCTCGGCGGCATACCAAGCCTCAAAAACGGACGCGTCGTTCAGACGGTAGTCGGCCGAAAGATCAAAGCAGGAGACGCCCGATGCAAGCAGCGCGGGCACCTGTGCCATGGCAGCCGTGTGCGGCACGGCCAAAAAGACCGCGTCGCAGTTCTTGAGCTCGGGGGCATCATGCGTCGTAAAGACAAGATCGCTTACGCCGGTGAAGCTCGGGTACACCGCAGACAACGGCTGGCCGGCATCGGCGTTGGACGTAATGGCAGCAAGTTCAAACTCGGGATGACCGAGGACGAGGCGAATGAGCTCGGCTCCGGCATATCCAGCCGCGCCGACGATTCCAACCTTCAAAGACATATCAGACTCCTTGTCTGCGATTTATGCACCGATGCGCATTTCGCAGCGGTCGTTATGAAGTGGGTTGAAACTTTAGCACCAAAAGATGCATGAATACGTAAATGGCTTGCATATTCATGCATTGAAACATTCCCGACACATTCGCTTGAAGGAATTGACAAATGGAGCGGGCCCCGTATTGACCGGCGCTCCTAACGGCGCCGGGCAATACGGGGCCCGCCCATGCGAAAACCAAGTTGTTAGGATGAGCCAGCTGGCTAGAGCTCGACCGGCACCCATTCGTCGTGATTGCAGATAAAAGCCTCGGGATCCTCGACGCTAAAGAAGACGAGCGTGGGGTCGTTAGGCCCCTCATAGTGCTCGCCCAGGCGCTCTAGATGCTTCCACCCGGCTTCGCGCATTTCGCCTAAAGCCCGGTCATCCAAGCCGGCACGCCCGCGCAAGATGAGCCAGCCATGGCCCGGCCACCAACTCGTGGCCTCAAAGCGCTGGTTTTGCAGCAGCTCTTGCCACACATCTTTGGTGCGCGCTGTTATAAACCACAGCTTGCCATCCTGGATCTGCGCAAACGAAAACGGACGCACATGAGGCTGTCCGTCAACGCTCGTCGCCAAATACCATGCCGGCACCGACGTCAGATACTCCAACACCGTATTCAATCCGTCCATGTGTCCTCCTGGCGCTAGCTAATTCGGAACGGGTAGTTAATTTGAGACGCTCTAGAGCTCCAGGCGCTCCTCGCTGCCGTCGATATCACAGAAGCGCGCGGCAATGTTGCGGACCGAAAAGAAAGCAAGGCGGCCGTCGTTGGCACTCTCGTGTTCCTCGCCGATGCCCACCATGTGCTTAAAACCCGCTTGACGCACCTTGTCGCTCGCAACCGCGTCGTCCTCAAGTGCGGCCTCGCCGGTCAACACGATCCAACATTCCCCCGGCTTCCAGCCCGAGAGCTCAAACTTGGGATTCGCACTCAGCTCCGCCCACACATCCTTGTCGCGCGACGTGCAAAACCACAGCTTACCGTCATCGACCATGGCAAACGAAAACGGCCTCACGCGAGGCTGATGCCCGTCGGTCACATCGGTCGTGGCCAGATACCACGCCGGAATGCGCCTGAGATACGAACAGGCGCGCTCAAGCTGAGCCGTGCGGTCGTTGTCGGTCATAGGGACCCCTTTCTTGCGCTCGAATCGCGCCTAAACAAGTTGAAGGTTGACGACGATGACACACGCAAACAGCAGCATCGTCACAACCGCAGCCAGCGCATCCCCGCGGCGAAATGCAAGCGCATGCAGACGCGTGCGGCCCTGCTCGCCGTGATAGCAGCGTGCATCCATGGCGGCAGACAACGTCTCGGCATGACGGAACACGCCCGTGAACAGTGGAATCGCCACACTGCCGAGCATACGCACGCCGCCGAGCGGGCCACCCGTTACGCGTGCACCGCGGCTCGCCTGCGCGTCCGCCGTCTGCTTCATCTCGGTGGCAAACTGCGGCATAAAGCGCAACGCGATGCCCATGATCATGCCGAGCTCATGCGCAGGGAGCCCCACGCGCGCAAACGGTGCGAGCAGACGCTCAAAGCCCGCGGTGAGGTCGAGCGTAGGCGTGGTGAGCGTAATGGCGCTCATGCCGGCCATCATCAGGGTCAGGCGACACGCCATAAAGGCGGCAGAACGCAGTGAGCCCTCGCTTATCTGCAGAAAGCCGAGCTGCCACAGGATGCGCCCACTCTGATCGGTAAACAAGTTGAGCACCGCGACCACGACGACGATTGCCAGCAGCGGCGCCATCGACGACAGAACGCGACGAGCCGGCACCCGGGACACGGCATAGATCAGCACGACGAAAATTGCGACAGGAGCCAGTCCGCGGAAGCCGCCGACGGTCAGCGTCGTGATTAAAAACACAAAGCCCAGGAGCAGCTTGGTGCGCGGATCCAGGCGATGGATCGCACTATCGCTCGGATAGTAGCTGCCAAACGAAAACGCCTCCATTAGCAGCCCTCCTCTCGCGCGACCGTCTTGGATTTAGCAATGTCCGCGACGTTAGAAGGACCGTCTGAGCGACCGATCAGCAAATCTGCCAGCTCGTCGGCCAGCGACTCAACCGTATAGAGCCCGCTGCAACGCAGCGGCACGCCCGCCTCCGCGAGCGCCAACGCCATGCGCTGGGCGGCGGGAACGCCCAAGCCGATCGACTTGAGCTCATCGGCATGTGCAAACACCTGCGCGGGGGTTCCCTCGGCAAACACCGCACCTTCGTTCATCACGACGATGCGGTCGCAGCAGTTGGCCAGGTCATCCATACTATGCGAAACCATGACAACGGTCAGGCCATCGCGGTGAAGTCGATCGATAAGCTCAAGGAAATCCCTGCGCGCAGCCGGATCGAGCCCCGCCATGGGTTCATCGAGCACCAGGACTTCGGGCTCCATGGCGAGCACACCGGCGAATGCCACACGCCGTTGCTGACCGCCCGAAAGCTCAAAGGGACTCTTGTCGCCGACCGTGGAAAGGTCGAGGCCCACGCGCGAGAGCGACGACTCGACGCGACGGTCGACTTCATCTTGCGGCAAGCCAAGGTTGTGCGGGCCAAACGCCACGTCCTGCGTCACGGTTTCGGCAAACAGCTGACGCTCGGGATATTGAAACACCACGCCGACCTTGGCCTTAACCGCAGCGGCATCTTTCTTGTTTGCCAGGTCGAGCCCCAGCGCGCGAACGAATCCCTCCTGGGGGCGAATCAAACCGTTGAGATGCTGGACCAGCGTCGACTTACCCGAACCGGTATGACCTGCTAAGCCCAGGAACTCGCCGCGACGCACCGTCAGCGATACATCGCGCAGCGCCCACGGGCTGCTAGGGTCGTTGCCCCAGAGGGTCTGTTTGTTCGATTTGCCCGCAGTGACCGAGCGCTTATGCCAGCGGCGGCGCTCGCGCGGACTGAGCGAATAACTGTACGAAACATGGGATAGCTCGATGACGGGCTCCGACGCGTTGCCCTCGTTGTCTACCGGAACAGTGCCGTCAGCGATTTCCAACTGGGATGCGGAAGACTGTCCCGCGGTGCCTGCCCCACTTCGCTCGGCATAAGCCTGCGCAACCTCGGCAACCATATCCGCCTCACGCACCTGTGCGCAAACGGATACGCCCTTCTCACGAAGTGCCCTACCTAGACAGCACGACGCCGGCATATCCAAGTTGAGCTGCGCAAGTTCGTCCGCTCGCGTCAAGATTTCCTCGGGCGTACCGAGCATGGCAACGCGCCCCGCCCGAAACACCGCGACACGATCGGCCTCGGCGGCCTCTTCCATAAAGTGCGTAATCATCACGATGGTCATGCCACGATCATGCAACGCGCGGCAAGCCTTCATGAGGCCCTTGCGTCCACGCGGATCGAGCATCGAGGACGCCTCATCCAAGATGAGCACGCGCGGCTCCATGGCGAGCACGCCGGCAAGCGCCACGCGCTGCTTTTGGCCACCCGAGAGTGCATGGGTCTCGTGGCGCTCAAAGCCCACCAGACCCACGGCCTTCAGCGCCTCGCGCACGCGCTGCGCGATCTGGGCCGATTCGACCCCTAAGTTCTCGGGACCAAACGCAACGTCGTCCTCGACAAGCGTCGCCACAAGCTGGTCGTCGGGATTCTGGAACACCATGCCAGCAGTCGAGCGGATGTCGTAGACCAGCTCGGGATCGGACGCGTCCATGCCGTTGACGCACACCGTTCCCGCATCGGGCTGTAGCAGCGCATTCAGGTGCTTGGCAAACGTCGACTTGCCCGACCCATTACCACCGAGGATGCAGAAAAACTCGCCATCCTCGATGTTTAGATCGACGCCGTCGAGTGCCGGCACGGCACCGTCATAGCTAAAGGAAACGCCCCGACACTCAATCATGCGCGGCCTTTGACCTGGTCCTTTTTAGGCGTGATGAGGTTGGAGACCACTTTATACACCGCCAGTGTCAACACCGAGTTAAGCACGGTCTTGATAAGGTTGAACGGCAGCACGGCAGGAATCATGAGCGGTGCGATCACATCGACCGAGCCATACCAGAACCAAACACCAATGGTAAGGTTTGCGACCATAGACAACGCCGTAGCGGCAATGACGCCGAGCGCTAGGCCAATCACGGCACCCTTATAGGTATGCATCTTCTGGTAGACGATAGCCGCGGGCAGAATATAACCCAGCGTAGCCACCAGGTTCATAAGCGCACCGACCCAGTCACCCGTGGTGAGCGCATGGATAACGATCGCCATGGCGGCAACAGCAGTGCCGGCGCCGGGGCCATACGCAAAACCGCACACCATCGCCGGTACCAGCGACGGGTCATACGTCAAAAACGGCGCCGAAGGAAGGATGGGCAGCTGCACATACATAAACAGGGCGCCCAAGGCGCACATCAGCGCCATGGTAACGAGCTGTTTGGTGCTCCACCTATTCGTGTTCTCAAAATGGATATGCTGCGACTGTTCAGACATAAGATCACCTGCCTCTTTCATCCGGACTCTAACCGTTGGTACTGGGATCTCACCAGTTCAGCCGGCATGCGAACCAACGCACACACGGGTCGCGGACTCATCGGCTCGGTCGCAGACGCCTCGCCTGCGCCGCGGCACCCCTTTGGCACCGCCCAATTTACCGCCAGTGGGGAATTCCACCCCGCCCTGAAACAGCAATTGCAAGTGTAGCACGAGCAGGTTTTCGCGCAAGTATGCCGAGGGTAATTTATGGCGAAGGAAACGCTCTAGAAATGCAGCCGGGACAGAGCAGCACGCCAACCACGCACCCCACCCATCCCAAAGTAGCGCGCCTTTCGCGCAAAGCGCGAAACAGCGACCGGGATACGTATCCCCATCAACCACGTTCTCCGCGAGCCGACCTCAAGGCCGCAAACGCAGGGAATCCGGGGGCGTGACGGGGGCTTCTCTCCGGAACATTCCGCAGGACGCAAAGAGGCTCCGCAGCGCGAAGCGCGATGCGGAGCCTCTTTGCATGTCCGAGGACGTTCCGGAGAGAAGCCCCCGTCACGCCCCCGGATTCCCGGTGGGAGTTCTAGACCTTGTCGGCCTTAGTACATACCGCCGCCCTGCTGACCAGCGGTAGCAGCAGCGATAGCATCCTCAAGCTGAGTGTTCTTGGGCACATCGGAGACGGTAGCCTCGGTGATGAGAATCAGGCTGGCGACAGAAGCAGCGTTCTGCAGGGTGACGCGGCTGACCTTGACGGGGTCGAGGACGCCCATCTCGATCATGTCGCCCCACTCGCCGTTGGCAGAGTTGAGACCCTGGCCGGCGGGCAGCTCGGCAACCTTGTCGACCACGACAGCGCCCTCAAAACCAGCGTTCTTGGCGATGGTAGCGACCGGAGCAGTCAGAGCCTTCTTGACGATGTCGACACCGATCTTCTCCTCGGGGTCGTCGAGCTCAACAGCGTCGAGCGCAGGAGCAGCGTCCATGAAGGCGACGCCGCCACCGGCGACAATGCCCTCCTCGACAGCAGCGCGGGTTGCCTGCAGGGCGTCCTCGACGCGGTGCTTGATCTCCTTGAGCTCGGACTCGGTAGCAGCGCCGACCTTGATGACGGCAACGCCACCGGAGAGCTTGGCCAGGCGCTCCTGGAGCTTCTCACGGTCGAAGTCAGAGGTGGTGTTCTCCATCTCACCCTTGATCTGAGCGATACGAGCGTCGATGGCCTCCTTGGAGCCAGCGCCGCCGACGACGACGGTGTTGTCCTTGGAGATGGTGACGGACTTAGCGGTACCGAGCATATCGGCGGTGATGTCAGCGACCTTCACGCCCAGCTCGTCCAGGGCAGCCTGGCCGCCGGTGAGGACGGCGATGTCCTCGAGGATGCGCTTGCGGCGATCGCCGTAGCCCGGGGCCTTGACGGCGCAGACGTTGAGGGCGCCACGGATCTTGTTGAGGACCAGGGTAGGCAGAGCCTCGCCATCGATGTCCTCAGCGATGATGAGCAGGCCACGGCCAGCGCGCTGGACAGCCTCGAGAACAGGCATGATGTCCTGGACGCTGGAGATCTTCTGGTCGGTGATGAGGATGTACGGATCCTTCATCACGGCCTCCATGCGGTCGTTGTCCGTGACGAAGTAAGCGGAGACGTAGCCCTTGTCGAACTGCATGCCCTCGACGGTGTCGATGGTGATGTCGAACGTCTGGGAATCCTCGACGGTGATGACGCCGTCCTTGCCCACGACCTCCATGGCCTCGGCGATCTTCTCGCCGACCTCGGGGTCACCGGCGGAGATGGTACCGACGGAAGCAATCTGCTCCTTGGTCTCGACCGGCTTGGCCTGCTTCTTCATCTCGGCGACGGCGGCGTTGACGGCCTTGTCGATGCCGCGACGGATGGCCAGCGGGTTGGCGCCAGCGGCGACGTTGCGCAGGCCGTCGTTGACGATAGCCTGAGCGAGCAGGGTTGCGGTGGTGGTGCCGTCACCCACGGTGTCGTTGGTCTTGGTGGCGACCTCCTTCACCAGCTGGGCACCCATGTTCTCGATGTTGTCCTCGAGCTCAATCTCCTTGGCGACGGAAACGCCGTCGTTGGTGATGGTCGGGGCACCAAACGTGCGCTGCAGAGCAACGTAGCGACCCTTGGGGCCCATGGTGACGGTAACGGCGTCGGCCAGAGTGTTGACGCCCTTGGCGAGCTTAGCGCGGGCATCGGTGTTGAACGTAATGTTCTTTGCCATGGTAGGTAATCCTCCAAAAGAAATGTGACTCGCGTCGCCGCACCGAGTCATTTGCGGCGAGCGCGTTCAAAGGACGAATCGTGCGATTCCGGCTGAGGCTTAGGCCTCGACGACGGCGTAGATGTCGTCGGCGCGCATCAGCAGATACTTCTCGCCGTCGACCTTGACCTCGTTGCCACCGAACTTACCGTAGATGACAACGTCGCCAACCTTGACGTCCATGGGGATGCGATCGCCCTTGTCGTTGACCTTACCGGCGCCAACGGCAACGATGGTGCCGCGCTGCGGCTTCTCCTGAGCGTTGCTGGCGATGTACAGACCAGAGGCGGTCTTCTGCTCGGCCTCGTCGGGCTTGACCAGGACGCGATCTGCAAGCGGCTTCAAAGACGACATGCTTGTTTCCTCCTTTTTGGGCCGCACGGTTGAGCCGTGCGGGTTTCCCTACTTCGTTTGCGTACGCGTTGAATGGTACCCACGAATGGCGGGTTATACAACACGGAGTCAAAAAATCTTATTTTTTGGCACTTAGATTTTCTGAATGCCGGGGGATAACTTAGCAGTGGCTCCCGGGGCGGACCGGAGGGCATGAAGTTTTAGCGCGGCAACTTTGTGAATCAGCTTCTCAAGACTACAATCCTCCAGATGAAATATGCCCAGATGAGAGGAAGGGAGGGCAGATGACTGATGAGCTGAGCACCTCGGCATGGCGCGATATAGCACAGAATCGCGATGCACGCGACTCCATGCCGCCCGTTCGCACTCGCCTGCTCGCCCTGGCTCTCGTCTTCGCCCTTCTCGCGGTAACCATCCTCTCCCCCATCGCAGCCGCCCATGAGTTGCATCATGACTGCACCGGCGCGGGCTGCGCCATCTGCGCCGAGCTCGCCGGCAATCTGTCGATCGCCCGTGGCGGCGACACCGTCCCCGTGGGCGCGACATCGTTCATCACCCTCTTGCTGATCTCCGCCCTAGCCGTCATCGGCACCGAGCGATCTTCATATGCCCCGGTCACCCTATTATCCCTCAGGGTCCGTCTGGACGATTAACGGCTCCCAATCGAATCAAATAGCTACCGCGTGCCACAGCGGCATCGCCTTCGGCCGTCGGCACCCCGGCGCAACCGTTTTCAATTCAGGAGCAATCTATGACCGACCATCCCTACCCCCGTACGCTGGCAACGATCGGCGGCGCATCGATATGCTCGATGCTCGCCCTCGAGCTGCCCTCCAACCATGAACTATGGAAGATGCGGCCCGGACCGGCACTTTTGGAGCTTTTGCTCATCTTCTGCTTCTTGTGCCTGTTGTTCTATCTGCCGCACCGCCGTAAGACCCCCGCAATCGTGGGCATCGCTGCGCTTGCCAGCATCGGTATCGCCGAGTACTTCGTAATCACGTTCAAATCGATGCCCATCCAACCCGGAGACCTGTTCGCCCTCTCGACCGCTGCGACGGTCGCCGGCAGCTACACCTATGAGCTCAGCACTTTCTGCTTCATGGGGCTTGCCGCCGCGGCCTTGGGAATCGCGCTTATCGTCCTCATTCCGCGTGATGCATGTGGGCGACCGCCGCGCCGCGCATCGGAAACGTCCCCCGAGCCCATCGACCATGCGATGTCTGCGTCCTTGAAATCGAAGGACCCAAAGGCGTCTCCGGCAACCGAGGGGACATCGACAGCGCCGAGGGAGCATCCAGTCGCAACCAAATCCAAACTCCCCCTCTCCGTCGACCGTCGTACCGCACTTGTTGCCGGAGCCGTGCTGGGGGCGCAGGCCTTCATCAGCTATTACGACACCTTGGGCATCAAGCTTCATACCTGGAAGCCCCTCGAAAGCTATTACAGTCAGGGGTTTCTCCTCACCTTTATTTCGAGCGCGCAAAAAATGGTGCCGCCTAAACCCAAGCACTACAAGAGCGGTGAGGCCTCGGCGATCATCAAACGCCTTGCCGCGCGCTGGAACGCGGGCACGAACGGCATCGCCGACCCTTCCCGTGCCGCTGCCGTCGAACAGTTTGACCAGCTCAAGCCCTCAGTCATCTGCATCATGAACGAGTCCTTCGCCGACCTTTCAATCTTTAACGAACTGGGCTGTGGCTATAAGGGGCCCGAGCGCTTCAAAGCCATCGATAACGCGCTTCTGCAGGGAGTGAGCTACACGAGCGCCTTCGGTGCCGGCACCTGTAACAGCGAGTTCGAGTTCTTAACCGGACACTCCATGGCATTCCTGGGCGCTGGCGTCTACCCGTTCATGAGCTACAACCTGGCCCCGAGCGAGAACCTCGCCCGTCAGTTCAAGAGACTCGGCTATCGCACCGTGGCCATGCACCCCAACCACGCCACCAACTGGAATCGCGAGAACGTCTTCGCGGACATGGGATTCGACGAGTTCCTCTCGATCGAGGACTTCGCCG
This sequence comes from uncultured Collinsella sp., assembly GCA_902475525.1. Classification (GTDB taxonomy): domain Bacteria; phylum Actinomycetota; class Coriobacteriia; order Coriobacteriales; family Coriobacteriaceae; genus Collinsella. Next base: position 69,820 of record CABRZS010000002.1, on the reverse strand, counting down.
GCGCACCCGAGCTCTGCCGCAAGGTCACCGACGCCGCCACCTACGACAAGTGCCTCGAGGTACTAAAGCAGAGCGACCAGCCGATCTTCATCCACGACGTGACGATGCAAAACCACTCCGCCTATGACACGGGCTTGGTGCCCACCGACCAGCAACTGCACCTTGCCGTCGAAGGTGTGTCCGACAAAGTTATCACCTGGACCAATGAATACTGCTCGCTCATGGAAGCGTCCGATGCCGCCTTCGCCGCCTTCCTGGAAAAGCTGCGTGATCTCGACCGCCCCGTCGTCGTGGTGATGTACGGCGACCACCAGCCGTTCTTCACCGACCGCTACAACGACCTCTACTTTACCGATGAGGACGATGCCGCCCATACCGAGCGCATCTGGCAGACACGCTATGTGGTCTGGGCGAACTACGATGTCGCCGGCAACGCACAAACGAGTGGGGAACTCAACACAAGCATCAATAACATCGGCGCACTCGCACTCAATGCCATCGGTGCCCCGCTCACCGCCTACCAACGCGCACGCTTGCAAAACCGAGCGCACATGCCGGCGATAAACGTGGTGGGGGCGCAGGATGCGCACGGCGTTTGGTATACAGCCGAGGCCAAGTACGTTCCCGCCAAGACCGCTAATGCGCGCGATCGCCTGGACCGCATGCAATATCGTAAGCTCTTCGACCACGAAGGCTCGGTCTTTGCCACCCATAAGCAGGCGGCCGCCAACGAAACCGACCCCAACGCAGCTCCAGGAGCCTAGGGTTGACCAATCTCGGGCCCGGTATTCAGAAAAGTCAGTGCAGCAAAATGGCGATGCAGATGGTGCGAACAAGAAAGGGGCACGTTGCTGAAACGTGCCCCTTATAGGTGGGGTATGGGGCTAGCGCTCGTAAATCAAGTTGCCTGCCAGGTAGGTGGCTTGGACCTTGGCGGCTTGGAGATCCTGGGGGTCGATGGTGAGCGGGTTTTGGTCCAGGACTACCAGGTCGGCGTATTTGCCGGGTTCTAGGCTGCCGAGGTTTTGCTCGTCGCCCGCTGCATAGGCGCTGCCCAGGGTGTAGTTGCGCAGAGCCGTTGCCGCATCGATACGCTCGCTCGGCAGCCAACCGCCCTCGGGCCAGTGGCTGCGGGGGTCTTGGCGGGTGACAGCCGTGTAGAGCACGTTCATGCTGGTAACGGCTGTGATGGGGCTATCGGTGCCGAAGGCTTGGCGGATGCCGCGCTGCTTATAGGTCGCAAACGGCCACATGATGCGGCTACGCTCCAAGCCCAGGTCGCGCTCCGGACCACCCGGGTCGAGTGTGATATGACAGGGCTGGCTCGAGGCAATGACGTTGAGTTTGCGCAGACGATCGATGTCCTCGGGCAGCAGATTCTCCAAATGCTCAAGCGTATTATGGCCGTGCTGGGGCAAGCCGTAGAGCTCTGCCGCCTCCTCAAAGATATCGAGTGCGGCATGGATGGCGCCGTCGCCGATAACGTGGATGCGCACGGTGTGGCCGCGCTCGGCTGCCGCCAGGACCAGCTTGCGCATGCGCTCGACGGGAACCGTCAGGCGACCTTGATCGCCCGGGAAGCGCGGGTTGGTATAGGGATCGGTGAGATAGGCCGTGTGTTCGCTCGAGACGCCGTCGAAGAACTGCTTAAAACCAGGCGCCGAGAGCAGCGCGTTGTTCGCGTAGCGGGTCTGCAGTTCTTCTAAGCGCGATTGGTCATCCAGCAACGTGGGGAACAGATGGGCACGGATGCCCAGTTTGCCAGCTGCCTGCAGTTTGTCGTAGACGTCATCGCGGATAAAATCGCAGCCCGGCATGGGCATGAGCGACATATCGCATATCGAGGTGATGCCCTGCTCGGCCATCCGCCTCATTTGATCGGCGTAAGCGCTTGCGATGCGATTCTCGCCCAGCCACTCAAGGCAGCGCGGTAGCAGCTGCATAGCAGCTGCCTCGTGAGCAATGCCCGTGAGCTCGCCGTTTGCGTCCTTGTCGTAGCTGCCGCCCGCCGGCGGCTCACTGTCGCGCGTGACGCCGAGCGCCTCGAGTGCACGGCTGTTGAGCCAAAGCGTGTGCCCGTCGCCCGAATACATAACGCAGGGACGATCGGGGAATGCCGCATCGAGCGACGCCTTGCTAGGATGCTCGGGCGGGTCCCAACGGTAATCGCGCCAGCCCTGCGTCACAACCCAAGCGTCGTCGGGCAAGTCCTGGGAAAACTCGAGCGCATGTTGCACCAGTGCTGCCTCGGACGTGCCCATATCCATGAGCATGTACGGCGAAGAGCCAACCGAAGTATGGAAGAAATGCAGGTGCGCATCGTGGAAACCGGGGCAGACAAACTGCTCGCCGTAGTCGATAACCGGCGTGGCGGCAGGCGCGGCGGCAATCACGTCATCGGGCGCACCGACTGCGACGATACGGTCGCCTGTGATGGCAATCGCCAGCTCACGGGCATCATCGATGCCGTCTTGTGCGGTAAAGACGTTCTTGGAGCGGATTATCCAATCGATATGTTGCATGGGCATCCCCATCTCTGGCAGGAAATTCAACACCCCCGAGTGTACTCCCCCGCCCCCGTTACAAAATGCCAAGCGGCAAACGGCAACTTTGCCAGGCCAAGTGGCAGGTGGCATACTGGAAAGAGCTTGTACGATTTTGCGATAAAACCAGCAAGGAGCAAATCGACCATGACGAAGACCAAGGCACAGCAAATTATGGCGGCAACCGAGGTTCGCGCGGCAGACGACGTCACCGCGGCCATCCAGGATATCGCCGCCGAGTTTGAACCCTACATCATCAAGCAGCGCCGGCACTTCCATAAGCACCCGGAGCTGAGCCTTGCCGAGGAGCGCACGACTTCCGACATCGCCAACCAGCTCGACGCCATGAATATCCCCTACGAGCGCCCCCTTAAGACAGGCCTGGTGGCGACCCTTCGCGGTACCGCGCCCGATGCCTACCGCGAGGACGGCACGCCACGCCGCCGTATCCTGCTGCGCGCCGACATCGACGCCCTGCCCGTCACCGAGCAGACCGGCGAGGAGTTCGCCAGCGTCAACGAGGGCTGCATGCACGCCTGCGGCCACGACTGCCATATCGCCATGATGCTCGGCACGCTGCAAATCCTGCGCCATATGACCGACGACATCCACGGCGAAGTCCGCATCGTCTTCCAGCCCAGTGAGGAAAACGGCCAGGGCGCCAAACTCATGATCGGCACGGGCGTGCTCGATGGCGTCGACGGCGCCTACGCCGCGCACATCTGGAGTGAGGTCGACGCCGGCACCGTGAGCTGCGAGCCCGGTCCGCGCATGGCCAATACCGACTGGTTCCGCATCGACGTCCGCGGCACCTCGTGCCATGGCGCCATGCCCCAGCGCGGCCACGACGCCGTTATGGTTGCCGCCGAAATCGTCAACGCCCTGCAGACCATCGTCTCGCGCGAGATTAGCCCCTACGAACCCGCCGTCATCACCGTCGGCGAACTGCACGGCGGCACCGCGCGCAACGTTATCGCCGGCACGGCGTACCTCGCCGGCACGGTGCGCACCTATGGCGACAAGACGCATGAGGAAATGCCCGAGCTTATGCGCCGCATCGTGGAGCACACCGCAGCAGCACTAGGCGCCGAGGCAGAGCTCACCGACTACACCATCGCCAACTACAAAGTCGAAAACGATGCCGCATCGAGCGAGCGCTGCCGCCAGGCCGTACTCAAATGCCTGGGCCCCGCCGGCGAGGGACATTACCGCGGCACGCTTTCGGGCGAGGACTTTTCGGAGTACCTGCGCCGCGTGCCGGGCGTGCTCGCCTTTGTAGGTGCGCGCAACCCCAAGATTGGCGCCACGTACGCTCAGCATTCCTGCTTTTACAAGATCGACGAGACTGTGCTGGCAAAAGGCTCCATGGTGGCCGCCCAGTATGCCATCGACTTTTTGGCCGAGCCCACGCAAGAGGAGCTCGACGGACCCGCTATCGCCGCGGTCGCCGAGACCAACCCCGACCTCGCCGCCAAGTTGCGTTCTGCTAAGGCCACAGCCGCCGAAGCACGCGACGCCATGCACGACGCCCGCACGGCTCGCCACGCCGCGATCAAGGGCATCCACGATGCACGCGCCGCCGCGCGCCGCGAGGAGAAGCACGACGAGTAGCCGATTCGCGACCGTCTCGCAGTCATAGCCACATCGCGATAACAAAGCGGGGGCGGACGTTTCGACACGTCCGCCCCCGCTCATTTGTCAGGCTCTATTTCTTCCATTTCCGCCCCGTCCTCAAATGGCAGGTGGCAGGACTACTCGTCCTGAGAGTCCTCGTCGGAGCTTGGCTCGGAACCGGGTTCCGGTTTCGGCATGGGCTCGGATGCAGACTCGGGCTCAGGCTCAGGTGCGGGTTCAGGCTCAGGCTCGGGCTCGGGCGTCGGCTCAGGCTCCGGCTCGGGCGCGGCCGCAGCATCCGGGGCGCTATAGCCCGAAGGAGCAGACTTCTTCTCAAACGGCAGCACAAAAGTCAGGACGTCGTCCTTGTCCTCGTCGGCCCACTCGCTTGCGTAGCGCGCAACCCAATAGCCAACGGCACGGTGCTTGAGCATCTTGCCAAAGACCGTGAGGAATACCGTGACAAACGCCGTCAGCACCAAGAACAATACGAGCGTGATGCCACCGCCGGTAACAAGCGCCTCAATAGCCGTAGGACGGTAGTAGTAGCTATACATACCGACAGAGGCAATGGTGCCAAAGACGAACGTCAGGATCCAGGTGACAACGTTGGCGACCAGGCCCGTCAAAAACTCGGGAAGGAACGAAGCGCAGAACAGTTTGGTCTTGTTGTGCTTAAAGGCCGCCCAGACCTTATCGAGCGAAAACGCGCTCTCGACACGACCGGTCACCGCAAAGTGCATCACGGCAATGTCGGCGAACATCTTAAAGAAGACCCCCAAGACCGCCGTGGCAATCATAGCCAGGACAAGCAGGCCAAGCGAGCCGAACAGCGCTGCCTCGAGTGCATAAGAGCCGTAATACGAATACGAGCCCGCGGCGCCAATTACCACGCTCTCCACCAGCGAAAGCACTACACCGATAACGGGAATGGCAGCGATAACCTCGAGCACGACCGAGATAACGCTCGAAAAGACTCCGAGGCCAAACGACGTGGAACGCATGAGTGGACGATCCATACCGCCATCAACCTTGAGCGACAGATCGCGACCCCACTCAATACCAAAGCCGGAACCACACACGCTCGCAATGCAAGCTGCCAAAAAGCCGATGGCAGCCGCAATGCCGCCAATAACGGGAATAAACAGCACGAGTACCGACACAACACAAATCAGCGCCGGTAAAAAGGCAATCTGGCACACGCGCTGCAGCACGCCCGGAGTCTTGGTCATATCCTCAAACGCCTGAGCCACACAGCCCTTGGACGCATTCGCCACGGGCGGTTGCGGAACAAACTGCTGGGGCTGACCCTGAGGGGCAGAGGCTGCGGCACCGGCATTGGGGGCACCACACGTGCCGCAGAACTTGTCGTTATCGCCCATGGGGGCGCCACACTGCGAGCAGAACATAGAATCATCCCTTCGTATCTTGAACGAATCATCTGGATCGCAAACGATGTCTTTGGCATCATTATCACCCAATGTGGGGACAAATACTCCAACATGACGCATTTGCAATGCGCAGGGCGCTATTCGATTGTTTGATGAGCTCGACCGCGTTAGTTCGTTCCGCGGAAACCCTTGCCGACGATCTCGGAGCTGTCGACAATCGTGATAAAGGCACCCGGATCGACTTCGCGCGCATAGCGGCGCAGTTGCACGGCCTCGCGACGGCTTAGCACGCTCATGATCACCGTCACGCACTTGCCCGAAAAGGCACCGTAGCCGCGGCTGATAGTCGCCGTACGGTTGAGATGCTTGACGATAAACTCCTCGACCTTAAGGGGCTCGGAGCAAATGACCGTGCAGACTTTACGCAGGTGGATGCTCTCGATGGCTTTGTCGACCACAAGCGTCTTGGCAAACAGGCCGAGCACGCAATACAGACCGACGCGCGGGCCGTACAAGAAGGCCGCGATGGTCACGATGCCGATATCGACCAGCAGCAGCGCACGGCCGATCTCAAGCGTCGTGCGGCGTTTGAGAATCATGGCGAGGATGTCCGTGCCGCCCGTCGAGGCACCAATATCAAAGACGATGGCGCTGCCGAGCGCCGGCAGAATCACGGCAAAGCACAGGTCGAGCCACATATCGCCCGTCATCGAGACATCGGTCGGAATAAAGAGCTCAAACAGCGAAACATAGGCGGACAGCGCAAACGAGGCAAAGACACTCCACAGGATTGCCTTGCGCTCCAAAAAGATAAAGCCCAGAACGACCAGGACCGCATTGATAATCCACATAAAGACGCCGACGGGCAGGGTCGGGAACAGCGTGGACAGAATGACCGACACGCCCGAGGTGCCGCCAAAAGCAAAGTGATTAGGGGTTTTAAACGCGACGATGGCAAAGGCCGTGAGGATCAGGCCCAAATTGAGCTCGGCAAAAAAGCGCGGAAAGCCCGGCTCCTGGCTGCGCTTGCGACCAGCGCGCTCGCCCCGCTCGATAACATCGCGATCGACCACGCGTTCCATCGGCACTACGGGAGGACGATGCACCTCCTCGGCAGCACGCGACGCCGCCTCTGCCGCAGCGGCCTCAATTGCCCATGCCTTGCTTTCTGTTTCGTGCTCGTCGGCCATTACGGCAACCCCTCGTTAACAATTTGGAAACATTGCGCCCATTAGAGTAACGCGGAACGTGGGGATTGCAACCCTTAGTTAGACGAGCGGTATGACTACATCGGGAGTGTACAGAAACGGCCGGCCACGCTTTTGCTTGCGCGGTCGGCCGTTTAATGTTTTCGCAGATAAAACCTGCCAAAACAAACCTGTCCCTTTTTGGAAGGTTATTCGTGCTGGCTGGTGCGGTGCTCGTACTCCTCGGGGGTGATGACATCCTCGATGCGCAGGTTGACGCCCGCCACCTCAAGGCCGGTCATCGCGGCAAGGCGCTCGGTGACACGTGCCTTGACATCGTCGAAGATCGCGGGCGCATAGGCGCCGTACTCGATGATGACGGAGATGTTGACGACCACGCGATTGTCATCGGTAACCTCGACCGTCACGCCCTTGGTCAGATTCTCGGCACCAAACTGCTCCTGCACAAAGTGCATGAGGTTACCCTTCATGCCCAGAACGTGCGGAACCTCGCGAGTGGCCATGGCAACGATCTTCTCGATCACGCCGTTGGAATAGGTCAGCGAGTCCTCGGACTCGTCTGCTTCCTCGTCGTCCTCATCCGTATCGGACTCGGCCTCGACGAGAGCCTCGTCCTCGAGCGTCACATCCTCAGCTTCGGCGACGACTGCCTCGTTCTCCTCGAGCTCGATATCGGCTACATCGACCTTCGTATTAAAAGCCATGGTTCCTCCTTATGCCTGCCGCGGATGCGACAGTCGAATACATATTAGCGGCCGCTAAACAGACGGCCGAAGAAGTTGACGATCCCGTTCTCGCCGTCGCGAATTTGGCCGATCACAGCGCCGATCAGCACGAAGAATGCAATGACGAGCGTGTCCCACAGACCCAACGTGAGCACCAACACGGCGAGGATAAAGCCGGCGACGGCGCCGAGCGTGGTGTTGGGATGACGCACAGCATAGCTCCAGATGGCAGCGCCCGTACCCTTGATGAGACCCATAGCCTCGTCAAAATCCGCGGCTGCCGCGTCTTGTAACTCGGTTGCCTCCGCTTTGGAGTCAACAGGTTCGCTCGCCGGCATAGCGTTCTGATCGATCGTCAGGCGCGGCGTGCGGGCGGTCTTGTCTTGGTTGGTATCACTCACCGGAAACCTCCACGGTCTGGACGGTAGTCTTGGACGGCAAAAAACGGACGCGCGCGGTCGTGCCCGGCGTACCGAGCATGGTGTCACAGGCCTTCTCGATGCGCTGCTGCATCGAGGTGGCAAGAGCGGCAACGTCCTTATCATCGAGCGCGATGGCCTCGACCTTAAAACGAACGTGCGATTCGTCGGAGCCTTGAACGCGCGCCTCGATATGCTCAACCATCACGCGATCATCGCACTCCGCCGCGGCACGGGCGCACGAGGAAAGCGCTGCGAGCGTGACCTCGATATTGCGCTCCCCCGCCGGATGCACGCAGGACGGCTCGCGACGCGCGAACATCAGACGGAAAAAGCTCAGCAGTACGCCAAGCGCCACGACACCGGCGCACGCCGTGACGACGATGCGCGGCATGGGGTCGCGCATCAGCAGCATAAAGCGATACGTATACGGCCCCCAAAACTGGCAGACAAGCGTGCCCAGCGCCACGATGGCGGCGGCAAGGTACACGATTGCTAGGGCTCGTTTGAGCACGCGCATGCGGCGCTCCTTTCGGGTCTCGGTCCACAGAATGCAAAACGATTCGCATCATTATAAAAGAGCCGGGTCCGGTGCTCTACGCACGCGGATCCGGCTCATCTATTCCACGAGGCTTGCATGCTCGCTTCATTATGCCCAGATATGCACGGCTCAATCCGTGCTGGCGCTACTCCTCCTCGAGGGCAGCGATGACCTCGTCGGTCATGTCCATGGTGCTGTAGACGTCCTGGACGTCGTCGAGCTCCTCAAGACGGTCGATGAGGCGCTGGACCTTCTTGGCGTCGGCGCCGGAAACCTCGGTCGGGGTGGTCGGGACCATGGTGGTCTCGGAGCCCTTGACCTGGACACCCTGCTCCTCGAGCGCCTTGGAGACAGCCATGACCTCGTTGGCAGCAGTCCAGACGATCCACTCCTCGCCGGCATCCTCGTAGTCCTCGCCACCGGCCTCGGCGATGGCCATCATAAACTCATCCTCGTCACCGGCAGCACCGTTGGCGATCATGGTCTCCTTCTTGGCGTTCTCGTCCAGGATCTCCTTGGCGACGACAATCTGGCCCTTGCGCTCAAACTGGAAGGCGACGGAGCCGGAGGTGCCCAGGTTGCCACCAGCGTGGGAGAAGGCGGAACGGACATCAGCGGCGGTACGATTGCGGTTGTCGGTCAGGCAGTCGACGTAGACGGCGACACCGGCGGGACCGTAGCCCTCGTACACGATGTTCTCGTAGACGGCGGCGTCGGCACCCGAACCAAAAGCCTTGTCGATAGCGGACTTGATCTTGTCCTTAGGCATGGACTGAGCCTTGGCCTTGGCAACGGCAGCGGCGAGGCTGGCGTTGTTCTCGGGCAGCGGGTCACCGCCGAGACGGGCAGCAACGGTGATGTTGCGGCTGAGCTTGGAGAAGAGGGCGGAACGCTTAGCGTCCTGCGCGCCCTTACGATGCTTGGTTGTGGCCCACTTAGAGTGTCCGGACATACGTGTCTCCTATCGGTTTCGACCTAAAGCCCAGCGCAGATGCTCGGGCAATATAAACAAACGTCGTTATGATATACCTACTGGCCTGCGAGATAAACCCCAAAATGAAGGCGTCGTGATGATACAGCCCCTTGGTGCAAGGGGTTGGTGCAAAGTAACCTGCCCCCTTTGCACCAAGTTAGGACCAGAGGAGGTCGCTGCGGGTGATGGTGGCGCCGATGGCAAAGGGCATGCAGGCGATGACCGGATACAGGTAGCGCATGTAGGTCGAGCCGTTGCAGGGGCCGATCAGGCACACGGCGAGCACGCCCAAAAGCGGCACCCAAATGGCCAGCCCGCGCCACGAATGACGACGTAGCAGATAGACCACCACGGCGATCATGATCCACACGTAGGTGGCCGAGCTCATGGTGAGCGAGATAAACGGGATGCGTTGTACTGCCACGCGATACAGGTTGATCAGGTGGTCACACCAGCGCACGACCTTGCTATCGACCGGATGGAAGTCGAAGTACTTGAGGTTATCGGGCTTCGCCATAATCTCGGCACTGCGCGCCGTGCTGTAGACCCAGGCATCGCGAGCGCTCGGATAGAAGTACCCATAGTAGTTATTGATGAGCGCCGAGATATAGCACTCGGGATCCTTTTTGAACATCTGGGCCCACACCTCAAAATAGGCCTTGATGTCCTCCTGCGAGGCGTACTCATTGAAGCAGTTTTTGACGGCATCCGACTTATCCGGGTTGTAACGGCGGCCCAGATTCTCGTACTTGAGCACCCGGTCGATCACGGCGCGCTCCTCGTCGGTCACCAAGCCGTCGCAAGGAGCCTCCACGATGGTGCCGTCCTCCTTTACCGTGGGGTTGACGCCCGAGTTGAGGCCGTCGTGCTTTTGGACGAAACGAGCCGTCTGTTGGAACGGAATCGAGAGGATTTCGCGCTTGGAACCAGGCGTGATGTCGTGCGCCGGCATAAAGACCTTGGTGAAGTACATATTAGAGGCAAGGCAGAGTGCGAGCACCGCGAGGACGCCAACCCAGCGGAAGCGCGGCGTGGCGCATGAGACCGCGGTGCCCGTCTGCTTAGCCGCACGACGGGCGACATGTACATCCCATGCGCAAAACGCCGCCGCAATCACGCAGGCCGCCAACGGAAAGACCAGACCGCCATTGCGCAAAAACGTGGAACCCATGGCAGCCAGCGCAAGCAACAGCCAGTCGTGGCGCGCAAAGAGCACGGGCCTCTGTTCGCCCGCACGCTCGGCATTGGCATCACGACGGGGCAAGCCACATGCCACGAGCTTGACGGTCTGTACCAGCAGCACCAAAAACGCGTCGGCAAAGAGCACGTCTTTGGTGAGCAACGCCGCGTAGTTGGAGAACATCGGCATAAACGCAAAGAACAGCAGGATCGTACCGCGAACCGGCAGGCTCACGCCCAGTTTGCGCAGCGACGAAATGGAATAGGCCATGCAGGCAGCCGTGATGACAAATTGAGCGCAGGTATAGATGATGAGGCCCGCGTTAGCGCTGTTGAACAGCGAAAGCCCCAGTTGAACGCACGAGCCGATAATGGCCGTGTGCACTACGGGATGGTGCCCGTTGAGCAGCACGTTGGGGTTGAGCAGGCGCAGGTAGTCGCTCGTGCCATTGGGATAGTTGAACCACTGGCGAATCTGCGCACCCGTATCTCCCATAAAAAGGCCGGGCAGCGAAGCGATGAGCGTGGGCGCCCAGGCGATCATAAGCACCAGGAAGGGCCCGGCAAAGGGATGGACCGAGAGCACGGCGTGAGCCACACGCCATACGCGGCCAAAGTGCGCTTCGGAAAACGGAATGCGCCGAGAGCTCAGCCAATCCAGGCACTCAAAAGCCAGATAGAAGGCCACGATCGCTAGGAGCATCCAGCCCGCGCCGCCAATCCAGGCGCAGATGATGCGGGCCTTGTCGCCAAGAACAATCTCGGCCGAGTCGATAAGGTCGTAGCTGCGGCCGAACACCATGCAGATGGCGAAAAACAGCGACGGCAGAATAATCGATGGGCGCCAGGTGTCGCCACGGCCAAAGAACACGTAGCGAAACGGCAGCGTGAGCAGGCAGGCAAGCGCAAGCAGCATGACCGCGTCGGTATGGCCGGCAAACGAGAGGAGCACCTCGTAGCACACGTACAGCATGCCCGAGGCTTTGGGGTCAATCGCCAAGACTGCGTTGCTCGACACCGGGGCGGGATCGATGGAAAACGCCGTGGTCGCCAACAGCGCGAGCAGAAATGCGATGAGCGTCTGCTTGGCGGGGTAGCGCTTAAACCAGACGATGCGGGCAGCGTCGCGCGCAGCCGTTGTGGAGAGATCGGAATCCTTCACAGTCCAAAGAGCCTTTCTAGAAACCTACCAAAAAGGGACAGGTTTATTTTAGCAGGTTTTATCTGGGGAAACGTTACGGTTCTGTCATCATTGCCCAGCAAACCACCACAAAGGTGCCTGCCCCCTTTGTGGTCGTATGTGGTGGTTAAGCGTCGAGGTAGATGCGCTGGGGGCGATTGCGGTGTCGGGCAAAGATGACGAGCGCCAGGCCCGCAATAACGAGCGGAAGGCTCAGCAGCTGACCCATCGTGATGACGCCGCCCAGCAGATAGCCAAGCTGGGCGTCGGGCACGCGCACGAACTCGACGAGGAAGCGGACGATGCCGTAACCCATCACAAACACGCCCATAAACGTGCCCTGGGGCAGCAGCGGCTTTTTGCGGCTGAGCACCTGCAGAATGCAAAAGAGCACAATGCCCTCAAGAAATGCCTCGTAGAGCTGGGAGGGGTGACGCGGCATATCGCCCGCGGTGCCACCGAAGACCACGCCCCAGGGCAGATCGGTCGGCTTGCCCCACAGCTCACCGTTGACAAAGTTGGCACAACGGCCCAGGCACAGGGCCAGCGGAGCGCCAATGACGGCAAGATCGGCCAACGTCCATGCATCGAGCTTATACATGCGGCACACGATGATGCCGCCCAAGATGCCGCCGACCAGGCCACCGTGGAAGCTCATGCCGCCCTCGTTGGTGGCAAAGATCTCGAGCGGGTGCGCCCAGTAGTAGCCGTCGCCGTAAAAGATGACGTAGAACAGACGGGCGCCAATGATAAGGCCAAAGACCACGCCGACCACGACACTCGTCAGGTCGTCAATCGTGATGCTAAAGCCCCAGCGACGCTGCGTGCGGTACATGACGACCGCCGTGAGCAGGGCACCGACCACATAGGCCAGACCATACCAGTAAATCGTGATGGGCCCCGCCGAAATCGCGACGGGATCAAGCATATGGTAGAAGTCGTTGAGCATGTCGACCCTCCTACTCCCTACATACAAATGCGGCCGCGGGCCTTACGCTCGCAGCCGCATATTTGGGCGTAACGTCTATGCGGAGTATGCCGTCCGCAGCTTTCGCATCTTAGAACGGCGCGTACTCGTCGTACAGGTCGTCGGTCTCGCCGGAGGCATTGACCTGCTCGACACGGGTAACGCCGGGCACATGCTCCTTCAGGATGCGCTCAATACCCATGGACAGGGTCAGCGAGCTCATGGGGCAGCCGGCGCAAGCGCCCTGCAGCTCCAGTTTGACGACGCCCTCGTCGTCAACGCCCACATACTCCATATCGCCGCCGTCGGCCTGCAGGTTGGGGCGAATCTCTTCAAGAACCTTCTTAAGCAGCTCTTCGTTAACAGCCACAGGGGCTCCTTTCTCACAATTACGCGGGCGCGCCCGCGGACAGGGGCTATGTTACTACAGCCATGTACCCGCTTAGGCGCCAGCCATGCGTGCGGACACGACTTTCACGAGCGGTCAATTTGGGACGGGTCTCTTTTGGCTGTTTTTTGTTGCCAGCTGGCGTTGCCACGCGCTACTGCCGAGCCTGTCCCTCGGTGCCGATGTGAACATCGACGATAACCTGGCGGTAGCTGATGCCACAGGAGTCGAGGATGCGACGGCTGATGCGCCCATCATCGGTGTCGGCGTACTTGTTGTCCAGGTAGACAACCTCACCCACGCCCACCTGCGCCAGGATCTTGGCGCAGTCGTGGCACGGGAACAGCGTGACGTAGACCGTGGAACCCTCGAGGTCCTTGAGCGAGCCACGGTAGTTGAGCACGGCGTTGGCCTCGGCATGGACCACGTAGTTGTGCTTGTCCTGCAGCGGGTCATCGCTCGTACCCCACGGGAAAAAGTCGTCGTTGAGCGCCGAGGGCGTGCCGTTGTAACCCACCGAAAGGATGCGGTGGTTGGTGCTGGCGATGCACGCTCCCACCTGCGTGTTGGGGTCCTTGCTGCGGCGCTGCGCGGCGATGGCCACGCTCATAAAGAACTCGTCCCAGCTAATGACGTCCAGGCGCTTGCCCGACGCGGTTTGATGAAGATCGTCCGACATGGCAGACACCTCCGCAATCGCAATAGTTTGGCCCATTGTAGCAGGTGAAAGGTAGGGGCGCTTATCCCACCAGCCCCTCGCCCTACGCGCAGCGGGGCTTTTGGTTGATGCGGTAGAGCTCGGCGAGACCCCGCAACGTCAGCGCGTCGTCTACCGTCAGGCTATGGCCGACCAGCGCCGCAAGTGCCTCGGCATCGTCGCCGGTAATGACGATGGGCACATCGCCCTCCCCCGCGGCCTTGGTCGCGCGCATCTCGGCAAGCACCATGTCGAGCATTCCGTCGATGCGGGCTACCTCGCCCAAAACCACACCCGAGCGCATGGCCTCGCGCGTGTTGCGTCCGATGACGTGCGTTGGCGCCGAGGGCTCAACCTGGGGTAGGCGCGCTGCTGCCGCCGAAAGCGAACGGGCGCCGAGGGCCAGGCCTGGCGCGATAACGCCGCCCACAAAGGTACCGTGCACGTCGATGACCTCGATATTGGTCGTCGTGCCCAGGTCAATCACGATGCACGGCGAGCCGTAGACGGCGCGGGCCGCCACGGCATCGGCGATGCGGTCGGGGCCGATCTCGGCCGGATCGTCGTAGTGCACGGGTATGCCGGTCTTAAGTCCCGGCCCCACGGTGAGCACGCGCCCCGTGCAGGTGCGGGAAAGTGCCGCCTTCCACGGGCGCTCGAGCGCCGGGACTACACAGCTCAGCACGGCCGCGGCGGGTGCAAGCACCCCGGGCACACCTGCATCGGCGGCGAGCGCGCCCATGACCTGCATAAGTCGCATGCGCGCTTCGTCGGCCGTAATGCTCGACGGCGTCGTGATCTCGCATGTCGCAAGCGGACATTCCTGCGCCGCGGCCGAATCCTCTGCAAACAGGCCAAAGCGAATGAACGTGTTGCCCACGTCGACCGTCAATATATATGCGCACCCATTAAGCATCGTCGGCGCTCCTTTCGTCTGCCCAGCAGTATATCCCGATGATTATTCTGGGACGGGGATTTAAAAATCATTGCGTACCTGATGATTTTTAAATCCCCGTCCCAGAATAATCATCCTTCGGCTTCGTTTGGGATAGCTAAAAAAGCCCAGTCCCAAATTAACTGCCGTGCCGCTATACTGGTGCGCGGTCGTTTGCGAGCTCACGCGGCGGCCCTTGGTAACCCGACTTCCCGCGCCGTATCCGTAACGGCGCTCCCGGGGGAAGCGGATATACGCAAAGGAGTTTTATATGAGCAATCCCTCGAACCGCGCTTCGATGCGCGGGCAACTCACGCTGCGCGGCGTCGTCATCGGCGTCCTTGGCTGCGTGATCATCACGGCAAGCTCGGCCTACACGGCCCTCAAGATGGGTGCACTCCCCTGGCCGATTATTTTCGCTGCCGTCATCTCGCTGTTCTTCCTGAAGCTCATGGGTGACGCCAGCCTCAACGAGGCCAACGTCACCCACACCATCATGTCCGCGGGCGCCATGGTCGCCGGCGGCCTGGCGTTTACCATCCCGGGCGCCTGGATGCTGGGCTATGCCGACCAGATCAGCTGGCTCGACATGTTTATCGTGGCACTCGCCGGCACCATCTTGGGCCTGCTGGCAACGGCGCTCATCCACCGCCACTTTATCGTGGACGCCGCGCTCGAGTTCCCCACCGGCAATGCCGCAGCTCAGACACTGCGCGCCACCGAGGCCGGCGGCAAGACCGGCAAGCAGCTCTTTGGCTCCATGGCCGTCGCCGGCATCTACAGCGTGCTTCGCGACGCTCTGGGCGTGGTGCCCAGCATGCTGTGCACGCTCAATATCCCCGGCGTGACCTTTGCCATCTATAACTCGCCCATGCTGCTCTCCATCGGCTTTTTGGTTGGCTTCGCCCCGGTTGCCTTCTGGTTTGCCGGCGCGCTGCTAGGTAACTTTGGCATCATCGTGGGCGGCACCGCTGCCGGTCTATTCGACGTTGTGACTGCGCAGGGCATCGTCAAATCGCTCGGCATGGGCCTCATGATGGGCTTTGGCGTCGCCGTCGTCCTCAAGGACATCCTGCCGCAGGTCGCCGGCATCGCCCGCGGCCTCGCCGCCGACAGCTCCAGCGACACCGACGAGCAGTCGCTCATCTCGGGCTCGCTTAAGCTCGACGCCGGCATCATCGGCCTGGGTACTGCCGCCATCGCCGTGATCGTCGCCATCGCGCTCGACCTTGGCCCCGTCCCGGCCGTCATCGTCACGCTGTTCACCTTTGTCACCACCATCATGAGCGCGCAGAGCTGCGGCCAGACGGGCATCGACCCCATGGAGATCTTCGGCCTCATCGTCATGCTCATCGTGGCTGCCTTCGCACAGATCGCCCAGGTCAAGCTGTTCTTTATCGCCGGCATCGTGGCCGTGGCATGCGGCCTTGCGGGCGACGTCATGAACGACTTTAAGGCCGGCGCCGTGCTGGGCACCAATCCGCGTGCGCAGTGGATCGGCCAGGCCATCGGCGGCATCGTGGGCGCCCTGGTCGCCGCTGCCGTCATGGTCGCGCTTGTCACCGCCTATGGTCCGGATGCTTTCGGCCCCGACAAGAGCTTTGTGGCCGCGCAGGCAAGCGTCGTCGCCACCATGGTCTCGGGCATCCCGAGCGTGCCGTGGTTCGCAGGCGGCTTTATCGCCGGCATCGTCATGTACTGGCTCGGCATTCCGGCCATGATGATCGGCCTGGGCGTGTATCTGCCGTTCTACATGTCACTCACGGCATTCCTGGGCTCCTGCGTCAAGCTCGCCTACGACAAGTGGTCCGCCCACCGCGACGCCACCGCTGGTCTTTCTGACGAGGAGAGGGCTGCCAAGGACGCCGCCTTCCAGGAACAGGGCCTGGTTGTCGCCAGCGGCCTGCTGGGCGGCGAGTCCATCGTCGGCGTTATCCTGGCGTTTGTCTCCGTGGGCTTAAGCCTGCTGGGATAAGCTGAGCAGCTGCTCGACAGCGACCATATTGCCTACGATTTGCCCGGTCGGTAGCTTTCGCGGCTGCCGACCGGGCTTTTTGATACCAACACAAAGAAAGGCCGGCGTACTGCGTTTAACAGCGCGCCGGCCTTATCGGTTAAGCTATCGAAGCGTTCCTGCTGTGAACCGAAGTTCGTTGCAGAAACTACGCTCGAAACGCTACATCTGCTTGCGACGACGATCGCCCAGCGTCACGCCCGCGGCAACGAGCGTAATGCCGCCGATGACGAAGACCTCACCTGCAAGCGCGGAGGTATCGCCCGTCTGAGCAAGTGCACCGTCCGTGGCCTTCTTCTTGGCGACAGGAGCCTTTGCGGCAGTCTGCGCAACCTGAGGCTTGGCCTGCGGCTCAGCCTTGGGATGATACTTGTCGTACTCGGCCTGCGCGGCAGCCAGGGCATCCTTGGCATCGCCAAGCTCGGCAAGCGCGGCGGCATAGGCGTCGTTGGCATCGGACAGCTTGGCATCGGCATCGCTCAGAGCAGCCTTGAGACCAGCGGCGGCATCGACGGCAGCCTTATAGCGAGCGTAGGCAGCGTTCAGCTTGACCAGCTTCTCGTTGCCCGTCGTGCCCGCGGCAAGGGATGCCTTATGGTCGACAGCCTCAAGATCGGCCTTGAGTGCCTCATCGCTGGCAAGCTCGGCCTTGGCCTTGACGATCTCGAAGTTCGCATCGACGACGGCTTCGTTGGCGGCCTCGAGCTGCTTCTGGGCATCGGCGACACCGGCGACGGCAGCGTCATAGGCGGCCTTGGCGTCGTCGACCGCCTTCTGGGCACCGGCGAAGCGCTCGAAGGCCTTGTTTGCGGTGGCAAGCTCGTCCTCGGCGGCCTTGGCCTTCGCCTGTGCGTCGGACAGGGTCTGCGTCTTGGCGGCAACTGCCTGCTTGGCGCCCGAAAGAGCGGTCGCGGCGTGCACATCTGCGGCCTGAGCCTTGTCAACGCCAGCCTGGGCAGTGTCGTCGGCCTTCTTGGCATCGTTAAGCGTGCCCTGCTTGTTCGCAAGATCCGTCTTGGCGGCATCGCACTTGGCGGCAAGGTCCTTGACCGAAGCGGTAGCGTTGTCATACGCCTCGTTGGCCTGATCGGACTTTACCTTGGCGGCGTCGCGGGCGCTGCGAGCCTTCGCCTTGTGAGCAGCGGCATCGGCTGCCTTCGTCTTGCTGTCAGCAAGCGTGGCGTTTGCCTTATCGAGAGCTGCCTGGGCAGTAGCGGCCTCGCTCTTGGCGGCGTCGAGCTTGGTCTTGGGCGTCTTGACGTCGATACCCTTGAGTTTGGCTTCGGCGGCGTCGTATGCCGTCTTCGCGGCGGCGGTGCCGGACTTGGCCTTCTCGTACTCGCCCTTGGCGGTGTTCATGTTCGTGTCGGCCGCGGTATAGGCATCGCGAGCGCTTTCTTGCTTATCCAATGCGTTAGAATAAGCCGTTCCAGCAGTCCCGAAGTTCTTCTGTGCTTCTGCCAACTTATTCTGAAGCTGCTTCAGCTGCTCCTTCTGCTCCTGAGTGCCGCCTGCATTGTAGGCGGAATCGATGTAGTCGGTGACGAGCTTCTTGAACTCGGAGACAGTGAAGTCCTTCTGCCCCGTGCTTCCACTATAGTCGAAAATGGTTACCTCGGAATCGGTGTTCTTACCGCTACCGGTTGCGATGCCGATAGCCTTCGCGCCGGCATCGATGATGTTGAGATAGTGTCCGCACTCATGGTAGATGCTGTTGTAGTGCTGGTAGATATAGTAGGAATCATATCGATGGCTTCCAAGTGCATCGCCATACTGCGCGACGTACTTATCGAATGCCTCCTTCTCCTGTGTGTAGAGGCCGGTGTAGGGCCAACCGAGGGTATCCTCGGTTTCGCCTCCGGTGTATGCTCCGCCGCCGCCTGCAAGGTTCTCACCTTGATCGAAATAGCAGTTCGAGTGTCCCCAGATGTTCGATGAATATGATGTATTAAGTGCGGCTGCCGCAGTCATGCGGAGGCTGACACTGAGTTCCGACTGACCGTTCGCCTTGCGGAGGTTGTTCTGGGTATCGAGGTAAGTCAGGGCGTTGCGCATCTGCTCCAAGGAAAGCGGATTTGTGTCGCGAGACATGTCCTGATCGACGTACTTGTCATACCAGTCCTGTTTATCCGTCGTCCCCATGAGCATCGACGCGGCAGTACTTGCATTCGACTTCTGCGTGGCTGTGAACTGGCTGCCGCCGATGATGTAGTTCATGAAGCCGAACATACCCTGACTGATGACATTCTGGTCTACGGTCATGTTCGACTTGAGGTCGGCAATCTGCTGGTTAAGCTTCTCGACCTCGGCGTTTGCGGCGTCGTATGCATTGTGCGCGTCGGTTACTTCAGCACGAGCCTGATCGAACTCGTTGCTCTTCTGCTGACGAACCTCGACGAGTCGATCGTACTCCGCCTTCTTGTCTGCTTCGGTCTGCTGCGCCTTCTCGTATGCGGCCTTGGCGGCGTCGCGCTCGCTGGCGGCGGCGTTGTACTCCTTGTTTGCCGCATCGTATGCAGACTGGGCAGATGTCACAGCAGCGTTGGCGGCGTTGGCCTTCTCCTGCGCGGCAGCGACGGCAGCCTGGGCGGCCTGCAGATTTGTCTGTGCGGTGGCGTCGGCATCCGTCGCGGCATTGAGCTCCGCCTGCGCGGTCTTGAGCTCACCAGCAGCAGCTTTCTTGGCGGCCTCAAGCGCACTCAGGTCAACACCCGTACCCGAGACGGCAGCATCGAGCGCGGCCTGCGCCTGGTTGAACTTCTGCTGGGCGTTATCGCGCGCGGTGGTTGCAGCTGCGAGAGCAGCGGCAGTCTCCTGCTTCTTGGCCTGGGCAGTCGTCAAAGCTGCCTCGGTATTCTGCTTTTCCTGCTGGGCGCTGGCCTCGGCAGCCTTGGCCTGGTCCAGATTGTCCTGTGCAGTAGTAACGGCCTTATTGGCGTCATCGAGCTTTGCCTGCGCGTCCTCGACGGCCTTCTTGGCGGCCTCGTACTCGTCCATACCCATGGCCTCGAGCTTGGCCTGCGCATCGTCGAGGGCCTTCTTGGCCTCATCCTGCTTTGCCTTGGCGTCCTTGAGCGCCTGGGTCTTATCCTCGACACTCTTGTTGGCCTGATCGAGCTGATCGTTCAGGTCGCCCAGCTTCTTCTGCTGCTGCTCGGTCTTTTCGACGGCGGCTTTGAGCTCGTCAATCTTCTCCTGGAGCGCGGCGACTTCTGCTGCGTTCTGCTCGGCGGCGTTATCGGTCACGGCCTGCGAGGCCTGATTCTTTTGCTGCTGCGCCTGCTTTTGAGACTGGCCCGCCGCGTCGGCCTTCTTCTGGGCGGCATCGTAGGCGGCCTGAGCGTCCTTGAGCTGCTTTGCCGACTCCTCGGCCAGCTGGGCAGCCGTCTTTACGACCGCTTGGTTACCGGCGGCAACGGTATTCTCTACAGAACTACCCCCCCCCTGAACAGAATCGCCGTTACCGGTTGACGGTGCGGCGATTGCCGCCAGCGGCGACATGAGCGGCTGAGCGATGAGGCCCGCCGTCAAAACGGTTGCGACGGCGCGGTTGGCAACGCCCTTGACGTTGACGGCCTTAGCCCGAGGCTCAAAGTGTTGTGGACTGTAGTTTGCCATGGCTTTCTCCCTTTGACACGGATTTATCCATACGCTTCAAACTGTAGGTGCCGATTTTTGAATTCTGTTGCGCAACATTGGTCACCAGCGGATTTTTTGAAACTCGCACTCTCGTGCTTCACAATTTCGTCACATATGTAGGAGCTGGTGCATCATATTATTGCGGGATCAAATTGAACCTGTGATTTGCATTTGCTCCCGCGTCATCCGCCCTATCGGATTCCTCATCCAACAGACACCTCGTCCGCCACGGTGTAGAGTTAGGACAACGGGCGCGTTGCGCGGCCCGTGTCAGAACGAGGTGGACATGGAACTCGACAAGCAACAGATCGAACGACTGCGTGAGCGTCATCATCGGCGTCACGGCATCCGCCCTGCTCATAGCGAAGCCATGGAAAACGTCACCCGCTTCCTCAAGCGCGCGTTCAACATTCGCGAGGGACGCGCACCCTATCACGTGATCCGCAAGCGCTTTGTAAACGGGGCGCGTCTGACTGGCACTCACCTGTGCATCCTCATCATCGCGATGTTAATCGCAAGTATTGGCCTCGATATCGATTCGGACATCGCCATCGTGGGCGCCATGCTCATCTGCCCGCTTATGGGATCGGTCCTTGCCATGGCATATGGCATCGCCACGCTCGACCGCGAGATTACCGTCGAAGCCGTCGCCGGCCTTGCGCTGCAAATGGCCTTTTGCCTGGTCACATCCACGTTGTACTTTAAGCTCTCGCCCCTTGGCACCACCACAGCCGCCATTATCGACAACTCGACGCCCACCGTGTGGGACCTTGCCGTCGCGCTCGCGGGCGGCTTTGCGGGTGGCCTGGGCAACTCGCGCGACCAGGAGCCCGCAACGCTCATCGCCGGCGTGGCCGTGGCGACCGCGCTCATGCCGCCCCTGTGCGCGGCGGGCTATGGCATCGCCATCGCAAGCGGGTCGCTGTTTCTCTCGGCGCTTTACGAGTTTGGCATCAACGTGGTCTTTATCGCACTGGCTGCCGAAGCCGTACTACTTCTATTGCGTGTGCCGCTCAAGCGCGACCTCAACGGCGACGGTATTGTGACTGCTGAGGAAAATGCCGAGGTCGACGAGCTGTCACGCAAGGTGCGCCGCCGCATTATTGTGAGCACGGTGATCTTTGCCATCCCCTGCATCGTTATGACCGCGGGGTCTATTGGCTCGGCGCAGGTCGGCGTGCAGGACGGCTACGGCGTCACCGAGACCACACGCGAGCTTGCCGCGGTGCTGCCGGGCTTTAAGGATTACACCGTCGCCGTCGAGACCTCGGCCACCGAAGGGGACGAGGAGGGCATCGTCGAGCGCGAGATTGTCGCCCATGTGACGACAGGCGAGGCGCTTGGGGCACACGACCGCCGCGTTGCCCGCAAGCTCATCGACCTCAACGTACCCGAACTCGATCGCGTGGAGTTCGATGTGAAGTGATGCGGGATGTGAGATGGATGCGCGCACAGGCGCGAGTCGGAACGAGGCGCAGACGCGACGCAGGCCGCGAGCAAAAAAGCGGGGCGCGATTCATGTCCGTGCCCCGCTCGCTGTTTTATTGCCGTGAATCAACTGTCCGCATCGACATCGCCAGACTCCACCGTAAACGCCGGACCGGTACTCACCAGATAAAAACGGGTCATCCTGGTATCTCTAAAAAGGTAGAGCAAGCCCTGATCGCGTCGGCGTGACAAGTACGCCACGTGGACCGTACCGAATTCTTCACCGTTTTCCTTCTTTAATATCAGGATGTTGGGGTCATCCGTACGCTTAAACTGCCCGTCTGTGCAGATTCCGTCTTGGTCGACCAGCTGCCATCGACAGTTGTCCTCCTCAAGAAAAGCCAGGGTTTCCCGACTCGTTTTGTCATCCCGATAGTAACCATCAATGGCAAAGCCTTCGGAAGCACATTCCTGCATATAGGATGTTTCTCGACTTATAGCAAACAGCCCCGTAGCGCCCAAGAGCGCAGCCAGGCAGACCACTGCAAGGGTTATCGAAATAGCACGGCGACCCATGTTAGCCCAACCGATAGTTATTTAACGGAGCGCGAAACATACCTGGAACCTCCGATATCAGGGGGAACGTCACCTATGGCCTGCCGGCAATCATATGTTTCCAACATCAAACCATATGGCTGCCACTCACGGAGGGGGCATCGGCGAACGGCGTGTTTTCATACTCTATTGGTCAAACCTAAGCGCAGCGCTACAACTTGTACTTGTACACGCGATAGATGTACTTCTCGGCTTCCATCTCGTAGGTGGCGATGGGCAGTCCTCAGCGATCATCTCGTCGTTTGGCAGATAGGTCAAACTGTGCTGGCCCGCGTTGAGCGAATAATCGCCTTGAGCCTGCAGCAACTTGTCCTCAAAGCCCGAACCGGCCCAAAAATCGGGCAAGCCCACGGAAGGCTGTAGCAAGGTCATTTGCGCAACATATGTCCAGCAAAAACGGGTGGTAGCCGGTACGGCTACCACCCGTTTGTCCCATATCTAGCCCATAGCAGGCCAGTTACTTCTTAATGCCGCGTCCCAGACGCTCGGCGACCGATGCAACGGCCTCCTCGTTGGCCGGTCCGCAGCTCACGCAGCCATCGTGGGCGCGCATCTGGCCGGTGACCTCGTCCATCGCGAGCGGCGCCACCTTCTCGAGCTTAAAGCCCTTACCGGCGCGCATGTTCTCCTTGGCCACGCTGATCATGAGCTTAATACGGTTGAGCTGGTTGACCTCGGATGCACCGGGGTCGTAGTCCACCGCGACAATGTTGCTCTCAGGGTGCTGCCGGCGCAGCTCCTTGATCACGGCCTTACCCACCACGTGGTTGGGCAGGCACGCGAAGGGCTGCGTGCAGATGATGTTGGGTGCGCCATGGTCAATCAGGTCGAGCATCTCGGCCGTGAGCAGCCAGCCCTCGCCCATGTTGTTGCACACCGAAAGCACCGTGCGGGCCTTGTCGGCCATGGTGCCGATGCGCTCGGGCGCCTCGAAGCGGCGGGACTTCTCGAGCACCTCTTCCACCGGCGCACGCATCCAGTCCACAAGCTTGATGAGCGCCTGCATGCCCGCACGCGTCGTTGCAGAGCTACCCAGCTCGTCCTTTTGCAGCTCGGCGTTGCTCATGGAGTACAGGAAGAAGTCGAGCAGACCCGGCACCACGGCCTCGCAGCCCTCGCGCTCGATCACGTCGACCACGTGGTTGTTGGCCGTGGGGTGGAACTTGACCAGGATCTCACCGACCACGCCCACGCGCGGCTTGGTGCCCTCGCCCACAAGCGGCATGGTGTCGAACGCGCGGATGGCCTCGCGGCACAGCTTGGTGTAGTTATGCCTGTTGAACTTGGGTGCCAGCTTGCGAGCGCGCGCCATGTACTCCTCGTAGAGCGCGTTGGCGGCACCGGGCGTGGCCTCATACGGGCGGCAGCGGTAGAGCATCTGCATCATCACGTCGCCAAAGAGCACCGCGTAGACCGCCTGCTTAAGCAGCGCCGGCGTCAGCTTAAAGCCGGGGTTGTCCTCGCCAAGCGCCACGGCCGAAAGCGAGATCACGGGGATCTCGGGGTGACCGCTCTCGCGCAGGGCCTTGCGAATGAGGGCGATGTAGTTGGTGGCACGGCAGCCGCCACCGGTCTGGCTGATGACCACGGCCGTCTTGGACAGGTCATAGCGGCCGCTCTCGATAGCCTCCATAATCTGGCCCGTTACCAAAATCGACGGGTAGCAGATGTCGTTGTTCACGTAGCGCAGGCCTGCCTCGACGGCGTCGTGATCGGTCGAGGGAAGCAGCTCCAGGTTGTAACCGGCACCACGGAACACCTCTTTGACCAGGTCAAAGTGGATCGGTGCCATCTGCGGGCACAGAATGGTGTACCCCTCGTCGCGCATCTGCTCGGTAAAGGGCACCTTGGCCCATGCGGTCGAGGTGCTCTCACGCTGCGCCTCGAACGTGTACTTGCGGCTCGCAAACGCGGGAGCATCCGTGGAAGGCGCCACCGGCGCGGCATCGCCCTGCTCGTAAGCCTCGCCCGCGGCGGTTGCCTCGGCCAGACGTTCGGCCTCCTGGTCCTTGAGGGCAGCCATGAGCGAGCGGATGCGGATGCGCGCGGCGCCCAGGTTGGACACCTCGTCGATCTTGAGCACGGTGTAAATCTTGCCGCTGGCCTCAAGGATTTCCTGCACCTGATCGGTGGTCAGGGCGTCCAAGCCGCAGCCGAAGGAGTTGAGCTGAATCAGGTCCAGGTCGTTGCGCATCGTCACAAAACGGGCGACGGCGTACAGGCGGCTGTGGTACATCCACTGGTCGACCACGCGGATGGGGCGCTCGGGCTTTACCAGATGCGCGAGCGAATCCTCGGTAAAGACCGCAAAGCCAAAGCTCGAGATAAGCTCGGGCAGGGCATGGTTGATCTCGGGGTCGTTATGGTAGGGGCGGCCGGCGAGCACAATGCCGTGGCCGCCGTGGTCCTCGACCCACTTAAGGGCCTCCTCGCCCATGGTCTGGATGTCCTCGTGGAAACGCGCATCGGCCTCAAAGGCAGCGTTGACGGCAGCGTCGACCTCGGAGCGCGTGATCTTGGGTCCACGCACGCGACCGCGACCGGCTTGCGCATCGGCCACGCGGTCGACGGCGAGCACCTGATACAGGCGGCGCTTGAGCTCGGTCTTATCGTGATACGGCACAAACGGGTACAGGAACTCGATATTCTGCTCGCGGATCTCGTCGATGTTGAGTGCCAACGCCGTGGGGTAGCTCATGACGATGGGGCAGTTGTAACAGTTACCGGCGGTCGGGTCCTCCTTGCGCTCCCAGCGCACGCACGGCATCCAGATAAAGTCGACGTCACGGTCGATGAGGTTCATAACGTGGCCGTGGCTCATCTTGGCCGGATAGCACACGCTCTCGGACGGCATGGACTCGATGCCCGCCTGGTAGGTCTTCTTGCTCGACTGGTCGGACAGCTGCACGCTAAAGCCCAAGCGCGTAAAGAACGCGTGCCAGAAGGGGTAGTTCTCGTACATGTTGAGCGCGCGCGGGATGCCGACGGTGCCGCGCGGGGCCTCGTCGGGGCTCAGCACCTCGCGGTTAAAGAGCAGATCGTTCTTCTTTTTGAAGAGGTTGGGCGCCTCGGTCTTTTGCTTTTTGTGGCCGGCACCCTTCTCGCAGCGGTTACCGGTAATGAAGCGCCTGCCGCCGCCAAAGTCGTTGACGGTGAGCTGGCAGTTGTTGGAGCAGCGGCCGCAGCGGACATGCTTTTGCGTCACGGTGAGGTGCGCGATGTCCTCGGCCGAAAGAATGGTCGAGGTGCCGTCGGCGCCGGCGCGATCGCGGGCGAGCAGGGCCGCACCATAGGCGCCCATGCAGCCGGCGATGTCGGGACGCACGGCATGAACGCCGGTGAGCTGCTCAAACGCGCGCAACGTGGCGTCGGACATAAAGGTGCCGCCCTGAACGATCACCTGGCTGCCGATCTCCTTGGGGTCGCGCAGCTTAATGACCTTGAACAGGGCATTCTTGATGACGGAATAGGACAGGCCGGCCGCGATGTCGCCCACCGTGGCACCTTCCTTTTGCGCCTGCTTGACGCGCGAGTTCATAAAGACCGTGCAGCGACTGCCCAGGTCGACGGGGGCCTTGGCATGGATGGCGGCATCGGCAAACGCGCGCACGTCCATGTTCATAGACACGGCGAAGCTCTCGATAAAGCTGCCGCAGCCCGATGAGCAGGCCTCATTGAGCATGATGTGCTCAATCACGCCGTCCTTAACGCGCAGACACTTCATGTCCTGGCCGCCGATGTCCAGGATGAACTCGACGCCGGGCAGGAATGCCTTGGCGCCACGCAGGTGCGCAACGGTCTCGATCTCGCCGGAGTCGGCCTTGAGGGCCTCGATGAGCAGCGCCTCGCCGTAGCCCGTGGTGGTCACGTGGCCGATGGTACAGCCGGCGGGGATGTGGTTGTAGAAATCGGCCATGATGACCTTGGCCGTGCCCAGGATGTCGCCGTTGTTGTTGCCGTACCAGGTGTGCAACAGCTGGCCGTCCTCGCCCACGAGCGCGGCCTTCATGGTGGTGGAGCCGGCGTCGATACCGATGAACACGCGGCCGGTGTAGCCGTCGAGCTTGCCCTTGGGGACGACTTCCTGGTCGTGGCGACCCTTGAACTCGGCAAAGTCCTCGTCGGTGGCAAAGAGCGGATCCAGACGCTCGACCTCGGCACCCTGCGTGTCACCCAGGGCATCGATGGCCTCGATGAGCTGCGGGAACGTGCTGAGCTTGTTGGACTCGTGCGCCATGGCGGCGCCGCTCGCCACAAACAGGTGAGCGTTTTGGGGCACGATACGGTGTTCCTCGTCCAGGTTGAGCGTGAGGTAGAAGCGGTGGCGCAGCTCGGAGAGGTACTGCAGCGGGCCGCCCAGGAAGGCGACGTTGCCGCGGATGGGACGACCGCACGCCAGGCCCGAGATGGTCTGGGTCACGACGGCCTGGAAGATGGAGGCGGCCACGTCCTCGGGACGGGCGCCCTCGTTGAGCAGCGGCTGCACGTCGGTCTTGGCAAATACGCCGCAGCGACTGGCGATGGGATAGATGGTGGTGGCGTTGGCCGCGAGCTCGTTGAGGCCGCTGGCATCGGTGTGCAGCAGGGTGGCCATCTGATCGATGAAGGCGCCCGTGCCGCCGGCGCAGGTGCCGTTCATGCGCTGCTCGATGCCGTTATCGAAGTAGATGATCTTGGCGTCCTCGCCGCCCAGCTCGATGGCGACGTCGGTGGCAGGGATGAGGGTCTCGACGGCGCGTTTGCTGGCGATGACCTCCTGGACAAACTCCAGGTCGAGCCACTGGGACAGCAGCAGGCCGCCCGAGCCGGTAATGGCGCAGGTCATCTGGGCCGTCGGCAGCACGGTCGCAGCACCCTCGAACAGGTCGCGGGCGCAGGCACGGACATCGGTGTGATGGCGCTGGTACTTGGCATAGACGATCTGGTTGTCGTCGTTGAGCACGGCGAGCTTGACGGTGGTGGAGCCCACGTCGATGCCCAGGTGCAGGTTGCCACGAGCGTTCTCGGGGTTGAAGATTGCACCTTCGGGGGCGTGGGCAGCGGCTACGGGCTCAGCGGCGGTAGCGGGCTCGCCAGTGACGGACGCCTCCCCTGCCGCGTTCTTGGCATCGGCAACTGCCTCGGCAACTTTCTCGGCTGCCGCGGCCGCGGCCTTCTGCGCGGCGTCCACCACGGCGGGCGCGGCCTCGCGTGCGGCAGCAACCATGCGGTCCTTGATGCCCTCGACGAGTTTGCTCATTGTCTCTCCTCTTAGTTGTTGGACTCGACGGTTGCAGCGGTGTCGGCCGCGTCCTCGAGCTGCAAGTTCAATAGCTTCATGCCGTATTCCGGCACGTTGATATCGATGGGTTGGCCATACAGGTCGCCGGGGCGCACAAAAGCGAGCACCGTCATAATGCGCGCCATGGCCTCGGGCGATTCGGTGAGCCCACGCTCAAACCAGCGCTGAATCATGCCAACCTCGGCGCTCACGACGTAGGTGACGTAGTAGTCAAAGAACGTGCCCAGCGCCAGGCCCAAAATGCCCGTCTGCGCACGCGGCACCACAGCCTCACGCGCGGTGTCAATGATTCTTTTAATGAAGGCCTGGTCGCCGCCCGGACCCAGCAGCGCACCGATTAAGTCGCGGTTGGCCGCAAGATAACGCAGCAGCTCAACCGAACCGGGCGCCGGCTCGAGCTCATCGATGTTGTGATAGAGATCAGGCAGCTGAGCTGCGGTGATGAGCTCAATGCGCTCACGGATCTCGGCCAGCAAGCCGTCCTCGATTTGATTGATAAAGTCGGGAATATCGCGATAGTGCGAATAGAACGTGCGGCGCGTAAGGCCAGCACGCTCGGTGAGCGACGCGACATTAATGCGCGAAAGGTCGCCGCTTTCGGCAAGCTCGCTGGCAAGTGCCTGGCGAAGGGCACGCTGCGAGCGAAGGGACCGGCGATCGCATTTCTCGAGCTGGGACAAGCGTCCTCCTTGTTACTCAGCCTGTGCGCTATTGCACAGTGCGAGTATTATTGCACACCGTGTGTATCAACACGTAAAGGCAATATTTAGAATGTGACGAGGGGGCAGTCCCTTTGTCACATTATTCGATGATGGTGCGGGAGCTCTGCTTATGCATGGTGGCGAGCATGTGTTTGGGGACGGCGTGGACCATGCAGCTGCCGATAGTTGCGCTCGCGGCGACCTTGGCTGCATCGCTAGCGTTTTTGGTCGCGTAGCTGTGGCGGAAACGCTTGAGCATGGCGATGTCGTTTCCGCCGTCGCCATAAACCGCGACCTCGTCCTCGGCAATGCCGTAGTAGCCCGCCAGCCAGGCCACACTCTCGCCCTTGTTACACGCCACGTCCGTGATCTCGAACATCACCGGATCGAACGGCGCGTTGACCACACGGTCCGAGCGCTCGGCAAGATACGCCTTAAGGTCACGCTCCAGCTCGGGCGAGGTCACGCGACAGTTGATCTTGCACACATCGTGGCGCAAGATATCGCCGATCGACTGGTCGAAATACTGTTCCTCGTGATACCCGCCACGCGCTCGCATACCGCGCATCACGATGCGCTTGATAGGGCTGTCCTTTTTAAAGCCCGCCTGATGCATCTCGAACGATCCGCTTGAGAACATGCCATCGGGCGTGGAGCAGTCAAAGCAAATGTCCGGGAACGCCTTGAGCAGCTCCTCGGTGATCTGTGGGTCGATGGTCCAGATCTTGAGCACCTCGCCATGACTGTCGCGCACGATGGATCCGTTGGAGCAGCAGGCGTCGATCGCCAGACCCGTAAAGCCATGCTCGCCGATCGGCAGCGTCGAGCGTCCGGTCGCGGGAACCACATGCAGGCCAGCCTCGGTCAGCTCGCGAATGGCACGGCGGATGGTCCCATCCGCCTCGTGCAGGGCGTTAAGCAACGTACCGTCTAAGTCACTCGCGAACATCTTGATCATGGGCATGCCTCTCTTTCGTCTGCACGATATTGTAGACGAAAGAGAGGCATGCCCAAACAATGCCGTCCTGGCGTGGCGGGCCACTGCCTCCGCAAATTCACGGTGCCCCAGCGCGTTAAGACAATCGCCACAAGCAACTTTTCAGCCGATAAAACAGCGCCGTCGTCAACGTCAGCACCGCCAGCATGCCTGCGAATACAATCGCCGGTGTCCATCGATCATATGCAACCCCGTACGTCAATTGGCCGATAGGTGTTGCGCAGGAAAGGACCATGTAAACGACCGAAAGCACTTTTCCGCAGAGCTCAGTCGGCGCTGCCCGCTGAACAAACGCGATGATTTCAACCGACGCAATGCTTGCCCACACCATGACCCATGCCGAACCAACTGCAAACACGGTGAACATGTATGTATCTGCGCCGAACAGTAGCGTGACAATGATCGGTGCGACTCCAAAACAGATCATCGCAACATATCGACATATGCCATTGAAAGAAAAACGATGCGGCCAAATGCCGACCAAGCCACTGCCAGTAAGACCACCCAAGCCCAGAGCAACCTCAACTATCCCAACGCAGGACGATTGCATGCCGAGATGCTTTGTAACAATAATGGGAGCGCCAATCGTTAGCCCAACCAACGCAAGGTTCAAAACGGCCGCAAGCAAAATCACAGCGACCAATGATGCATTTTGCAACAGATACCGAATCGACTCCCGAAAATCGTTTCGGCATGTCGTGCGAGTCGCGCCGTCTCCCATCGTTTCAGATGAGGCATTTTGCTTGAGTGCGACCCCAAACAAGAGAGCTGAAATCGCAAACGCCACCGACGCGGTTGTGCAAAGAGCATCGATGCCAAAGCACCCATAGACTGCCGTCCCGACCACAGGACCCAAGATATTGCTCACCATGGTCACCTGCGAAACCAATGCAGTGGCCCGCTCAACCTTCTTTTCACCCGCCATGCGCACCGTCTCAATTTGGAGCATTGGCTTTAGCAGCGATTGAACACCATATTGAACACAAAGTATCGCTACTACGACGACCGCAAGAGGCAACGAGCGCTTCATGGGGATAGACAGCAGCGATGCAGTCATCAGAGCAATGCCGAGGGCCACGAGGACCTCGCGATGTCTTCCCCGATCCGCCAAGATTCCGCCAACCGGAGCTGCGAGTACGCCGGGTATGAACGCTATCGCCACGACGACGCCATATAACGTTGACGATCCACTGCAATCGAACAAGTAAAGTGGATACGCAAAGCACAGCGCCGACAGCATCGAATACGTGCACAGCTGCGCAACCAGAAGTTCCGCGAGCCTGATTGACCGCACTGTTTTTGATTTCAACGAGACGCTGACGTCTCTCAGCCCAGCCATAAGTCCGCCCCCATACATACCGTTAGTATGTATTTATCGACTTGAAAAGGGCAGCCTGAGCTGCCCTCACAAATCAATTACATACCGTTGGTATCTATATTACCACCCGGCACGGTCCCATACGTCCCAAATCCGTGCCGTTGTCTGGAGCACTTCCTCACCCAAATCGAGTCCCACCGCGGCGGCCATCTGCGCCAAACATTGAGCGCGAGCGAGCATTCGATCCTTGGGCTCAAGCGGACGAAACAGTGGCAGCAACCAGAGATTCGCCAGCAACGATACGGCCTCCGCCGCTTCGCGCGGGCATTCGCACGCAATGGATCCGTCGGCGATGCCCTCCTCGATCACTGGCAAGAGACAGCCATCGGCTGACTCGTCAAACGAGCCCTGGTACTGCATCGCCAGTAGACGCGAGCTTTTTACCGGATCTGCTGCAGGACGCATACGTGCCCATAGCTCAATTTGCGGAACAACGGACTCGGAAGCGTAAAGCCTTTTTAGCTTTTGGGCGCCGGTCATATTACCGACGCCAAGCATCGAGCGACGGTGCTCAACAATCGGAGCCATTGCCCGATCAAATGCGGCGTTGAAAATCTCCTCTTTGCTCTTGAAGTGATGATAGACAGCGCCCTTGGTCATGCCATCGAGACGGTCAACGATATCTTGAATGCTCGTCCCCTCATAACCCTGTGCGCAGAATAGCTCCAGTGCCGCGTCGAGAATCTTCGCGACCGTCTCCTCGGGATATTTATTGCGACCCATAATCCGCCCATCCGCAACGCAAGCCTTGTGCCTCATTGCAGCATTTTAACGTTGCGGATGGCAGACGGTCGATTCTACACCGCGGCGGGGCCGTGTTCGCCGGTACGGATGCGGATAACATCCTCGACCGGCTCGACCCAAATCTTGCCGTCTCCAACGGCACCGGTGCGGGCGGCGTTGCAGATGATGTCGACAATGCCATCGACATGTTCATCAGCGCAGATAAGGGTGAACTGCACCTTAGGGATCGTGTTGACAAGCAACTCGTTGCCGCGCACGTATTCCTTCCAGCCATGCTGTGCGCCGCAGCCCTGCACCTGGTTGATAGTCATGCCGCGAACATCAGCAGCAAACAGCGCGTCTTTAAGAACCTCGAGCTTCTCGGCACGAACGATTGCCGTGATCTTCTTCATAGTGAATTCCTCTCTTTAAGAGTTGGTCTGACAGAACGTTTGAAACTGTTAGTCCAGACCACTAAACGAAGGATACGCGCTCTCGCCGTGCTGACTCGCATCCAGACCCAGGGCCTCGTCGGCCTCGTCCACGCGCAGGCTGCCGCGGAACAGCGCCTTGACCACCGCGACAATCACCAAGTCGAGCACCAGCACGATGGCGACCGTCACCACAATGCCCAGGATCTGCGAGATGAGCAGCGACACGTCGCCCGTGTAGAACAGGCCGCCCTTACCGGTCCACGAGAGCTCCGGCACACAAAACAGACCCGTGAGCACGCCGCCCAAGATGCCGCCGATGCCGTGGCAACCGAACGCGTCGAGCGCATCGTCGTAGCCGAACTTGGTCTTAAGATGGCTGATGGCCAGGTAGCAGACGGGCGATACGATCAGGCCCATGACCAGCGCCGCCCACGGCCCGACAAAGCCCGCGCCCGGCGTGACCACCACGAGGCCCGCGACCAGACCGGTGCTGGCACCCACCAGCGTGGGACGACCAGTGTGCACGCGCTCGACGGCAAGCCACGAGACCATACCTGCCGCGCTGGCCGTCACGGTGTTGAGGATGGCGAGCGCCGCCACGGCGTCGGCCTTAAACTCGCTGCCGCCGTTAAAGCCAAACCAGCCAAACCAAAGTAGGCCGGCGCCCAGCGCCACAAACGGTACGTTATGCGGACGGTAGCTCACCATGCCAAAGCCGCGACGACGGCCGAGCATTAAGCAGAGGACCAGGCCGGTAAGACCGGACGAAATGTGCACCACGTCGCCACCGGCAAAGTCGAGCGCGCCGATGATGTCGCCGATAAAGGAGCCATCGCCGCCCCAAACCATGTGGGCGAGCGGCGCATAGACCACAAGCAGCCAAATGCCTAGGAAGGCCGTCATGGCACCAAACTTAACGCGACCGGCCAGGCTGCCCGTAATGATAGCGGCGGTGATCATGGCAAACGCCATCTGGAAGGCGATGTTGATGATCTGAGGGTAGACGGCACCGTCCGCAGCATTGCCCTCGGCCGCCTGCAGCACCTGGTTGAGCACCGGCAGGCACAGCAGCTGGTCAAGGCCTCCAATAAACGGACTGGAGCCGTCGCCGCCGTAGGCCAGCGACCAGCCGGCAACAATCCACAGCACACCAACTAGGCCAATGGCGCCAAAGCACATAAGCATGGTGTTGATGACATTTTTGCGCCTGGACAGGCCGCCATAGAAAAACGCCAGGCCCGGTGTCATTAAAAACACGAGCATGGTGCAGATGAGCATAAACGTTGTCGACCCCGTATCGTACATTCGCTCCCCCTTGGTCGCATGAACGTTGTCGGCGCCCATAGTGCGGCCGAGGGGCAACTGGTGTAGACCAGATACGGCGTTGTTAAACGCTGCGTTGTCGAATGGAAACGGTGCCGCAATCTTGGAAACGGCGCGGCAACGGGCGCGAAACGAACGGGAAATGCGAGGGCAAGGGAGCCGTGAGCGCGCCCGTCCCGGCTAGCGCCGGAACAGCTCACGGGCTCGGTCGCGGAGGTTGGTGGCTCGGATGACACCCTCGTAGCGGTTGATGCGCAAGCGCGGGAAAGCATTGAAGAAGCGCAGGTCACGACGGCTGAGCGACACGCTCGGCACCGGACGGCTCATGTGCTTGCCGGCAAGGCGACGACTGAGCGACGGACGCGGCATGCTCGGCGCGGCATCGGCAACGCGGCGGGCAGCAAGCGCCAGGCCGCGAGCACCATCCGAGATAAACGTCGGCATCGAAGCCTTCTCACGCAGGGCATCGAGTGCCGCGTCGCCCAGCTCCGCCAGCCACGCGTTAACGGCGCGACCGCGGATATGCGTCTGCGCCACCGAGTCGATCGCCGAATCGGGAATACGTTCGAGCATAGAGTCGGAGGCATCGGCAAGCGACTCATTGATGCGGTCGGCAAGGTCGGCGCGCACACGCTCCAGCTGATCTGACAGACGCCGCCAGCTCGCCAACGAGCACGCCGCGTCGACCATCATCGCGACCGCGACGATAAAGGCGGACAGCCGCACAATCAGCACCGGCAGATGGCCAAGCAGCCCCAGCAATGCCGGCTCCACTAAACGGCAAATACACAACGCACCCAAGCCAAACGCGCAGGCCCAGTACAGGCAGATGCGTCCGTGCAGGTTAAACGGCAGATGCGAGTAATCCCAAAACCGGGCACCCGTCGTTTTTTCCAACAGCACGCCCACGCTGTACTCGATTACGCTGCATACGAGCGCGGCAGCGACAAACTGGCTCGAGGCGTCTGGGATTCCACGCAGCAGCAGCCAGCACGCGATGCCGCCCGCACCGTAGATGGGACAACACGGCCCTAGCAAAAAGCCGCTGTTGGCAAAGCGTCCGTGGTTGAGCATGGCGCAGACTGTCGACTCCCATACCCAGCCGCAAAAACCGTAGAAGGCAAACGAGAGTACCAGCGCCGAGAGCGGACAGGCGGCAAGCGTCGCGCCGTCAAATGCCATGTCGATCGCGGTTCCCACCGTCTACTCACTCCTCTTTTCGTTCGATTCTTTGCTCGAGCCGTCACTCGGGCCCTCGTTCAAATCGTTCGCGCCGCCTTTGCGCGGCAGACGGCCGGCAATCGTCTCGCGCAGCGCGCACCATTTATCCGCCAGGCACACAATCCATGCCTCACGACACGTCGGCGGCACCGGCACCAGCGGAAACATATGCCGCACGATAATATTCCGCTCGCGCGGCGTCAGCTCAAAATCTTCCTCGGCACGCGCCAGAGCAAAAAATGGATGCCGGAATCCGTGCAGTCGATGGCTTGGGTCGGGGTCGTGCCAATCGTAGAGAAAGTAATCGTGTAACAAGGCTCCGCGCAGCAACGAGGCGCGGTCGACCGAAACACCGACGCGGCCCAGGCGCTCGGCAAAGGACAGACTTGCCCGCGCCACCGAGGTCACATGCGTATACACCGTCACATCGCCATGCTGGATAAACTCGCGCGTCAGGTCCAGACGGCCCGCTTGTGCCAGTTGACGGGCAGCATGGTCTACTTCGCACGCGATTTTCTCGGCACGAACGGTATCGGACATGCGGCCTCCTTCCGGCGGCGCTCGGCGGCAAGCCACAGCCTGCACGCAATGAATAAAATCATCATGGAACTTATCAGTATGGCATCGGACAAAACGTTTTGCCCCACCAGTTGGCGAATTACCGCGCCGCCGTCACATATCAAACGCCAAAATGTGCGAGACTGTCTTGTGCAATTGTGCCGGCCGAGGGAGTGCCGGCGCACGATTCGCATGGAGTAACCCACAACGATGCTGCTTACGCAAACGACAACGCCCGAGGACGTCAAGGCTCTCGATCGCGCCGAGCTTCCGCTGCTCTGCGGCGAGATCCGCCACGCCATCCTCGAAAGCTCCGCCGCCGTCGGCGGGCACGTTGCCCCCAACCTGGGCGTCGTTGAGCTTACGGTCGCGCTCCATCGCGTGTTTAACTCCCCCACCGACAAAATTGTCTTTGACGTGTCGCACCAGACCTACGCCCACAAGGCGCTGACCGGGCGCGCGTACACCTATATCGACCCGGCACGCTACGGCGAGGCCTCTGGCTTTGCCAATCCCGACGAGTCCGAGCACGATCTGTTCGCCATGGGGCACACCTCCACATCGGTGAGCTTGGGCTGCGGCTTGGCGCACGCTCGTGACCTGGCGGGCGATGCGTACAACGTCATCACCATCATTGGCGACGGTTCGCTTTCGGGCGGTCTGGCGTTTGAGGGCTTTAACAATGCCGCCGAGCTCGACAGCAACCTGATCATCATCGTCAACGATAACGACCAGTCCATTGCCGAGAACCATGGCGGCCTGTATCGCAATCTGGCCGAGCTGCGCGCCAGCAACGGCACCTGTGAGCGCAACGTTTTCCGCGCGATGGGGCTCGACTACCGCTATCTGGACGCCGGTAACGATGTGTTGGCCCTGGTCGACGCGCTGCAGGAACTGCGCAATATCGATCATCCCATCGTGCTGCACGTCTCCACCGCCAAGGGTAAGGGCTTTGAGCCGGCCCAGAGCGACCCCGAGCGCTGGCACCACGTGGGTCCGTTTGACATGGCGACTGGGCGCAAGCTCTGCCCGGGTCATCCGAGCGAGCCTGCGCCGCGCACCTATGCCGACATTACGGGCGAGGCGCTCAGCGCCGCCATAGAGCGCGATCCGCAGGTCGTGGGCATCACGGCCGCCACGCCCTACATCATGGGCTTTACACCCGAGCTTCGCGCCGCGGCAGGCAAGCAGTTTGTTGACGTGGGCATTGCCGAGGAGCACGCCGTGACCTTTGCCACCGCGCTGGCGCGCTCGGGCGCCAAGCCAGTCTTTGGTGTGTACGGCACGTTTTTGCAGCGCGCCTACGACGAGCTGTGGCACGACCTGTGTCTCAACGATGCCCCGGCGACGATCCTAGTGTTTGGCGCATCAATCTTTGGCACTACGTCCGAGACGCACCTTTCGTTCTTTGATATTTCCATGCTGGGCGGTCTTCCCAACATGCACTACTTGGCACCAGCCTGCATGGAGGAATATCTGTCCATGCTGAGCTGGTCGCTCGACCACCGCGAGCATCCCGTAGCGATCCGTGTACCGGGCATTGGCCTGGTAAGCCGCCCCGACCTGGCGCCTGCCGAAGACACCGACTACAGCGCCATTCGCTACAACGTGGTGCGCCAGGGCCGCGACGTGGCCGTGCTCGCGCTCGGCGATTTCTTTGAGCTGGGCGAGCGTGTGGCAAACCGCTTGGCAGCCGAATACGGTATCGAGGCCACGCTCGTCAACCCTCGCTTTGCAACCGAGCTTGACCGCGAGTTCCTCGACAGCCTTGCCGCCGAGCATCGCGTTGTCGTCACCCTCGAGGACGGCATCTTGGACGGCGGTTGGGGCGAACGCGTCGCGTGCTACTTGGCCTGCACGCCCGTGCGCACGCGCACCTTCGGCATCGCCAAGGGCTTCCCCGACCGCTACGACCCCAACGAGCTGCTCGCTCAGAACGGCATGACGGTCGAGAACATGGCCGCCGAGGCCGTAAGGCTACTCAACGAGTAAAAAACCTCCGCAAGGGAAGCACCCCTGCGGAGGTTTTTATTTCCCCAACTCAATTATCTCGATCTATAACATCTAGCGTACAAATCCTCGTTTAACTGTTATAGATCGAGACATTCGAATTCCCCTGAAGAGAAAATCTCAATCTGTAACAGTTACTCGGCAAAAATGGCTGCAGATGTTACAGATCGAGACAAAACAGCAAGGCATGCCGCTGCATCGGCCAGAACCACCACAAAGGTGTCTGTCCCCTTTTGGTAGGTACAATAACCCATAAGGTAAGTATGTTTCTGAGTCATTTCGTGTTGACCCATTTGAGCGCGATAGGGTATAACTCTACTCAACCGCTAGGGATTTTATTGAGAAAGGTGTTCTACCATGAGCAAGAACCTCTCCCAGCAGGTCGTTCTCGACCGCCGCGGCTTCGTTGCCGCCACCTTCGCAACCGTCGCCGGCCTTGGTCTTGCCGGCTGCTCTGACACCAGCGCCGAGGCTGACAAGGGTTCCGCCGCCGGCTCCTCCAAGAGCTCCGAAGATACCGAGGCTTCCACCACGCTCGACGCCAAGGCATTCGACAAGCTCGTCGACAACGGCCCCAAGGCCGATGACGATGCCATCGCCGCCAGCACCTGGGCCACGGCCGTCAAGGACGCCGGCGTCTTTAAGATCGGTGGCGTCCAGACCTCCACGCTCTTCTCCCTCCTCAACGAGAAAGACGGTCAGACCCGCGGCTTCGACGCCGGTATCGCACAGCTCCTGTCCAACTACATTCTGGGCGAGAACAAGGTCGAGATCACCCAGGTGACCTCGGACACGCGCGAGTCCGTCCTGCAGAACGGCCAGGTCGACGCCGTCTTTGCCACCTACACCATCACTGACGAGCGCAAGAAGCTCGTCTCCTTTGCCGGTCCCTACTATTACACCCAGCAGGCTATCCTGGTGCTCGCCGATAACGACGACATCAAGAGCGTCGACGACCTGGCCGACAAGAACGTCGCCGTCCAGTCCGGCTCCAACGGCCCCGCTATCCTGGAGGAGTTTGCCCCCAAGGCCAGCCAGCAGGAGTTCAAGACCGACGAGGAGGCCCGCCAGGCACTCCAGCAGGGCCGCGTTGATGCCTACGTCATCGACAACAACATGCAGCAGAGCGCCCTGGTCCGCGAGCCCGGTAAGTACAAGATCGCCGGCAAGCCCTTCGGCAGCAAGGAGCCCTATGGTATCGGTCTGCCGCTCGATTCCGACGGCGTCGCCTTCGTCAACGACTTCCTTAAGAAGATCGAGGATGACGGCACCTGGACCGAGCTGTGGCAGATCTGCATTGGCGACCGTACGGGCGACACCAATGTTCCCGAGCTGCCCGAGATCGGCGCCTAGGCAGCGAGCCTAGTAACGGCCGCTACGAAACCATACGGAAACGCACGATGCGCTTTATTGCGCTAAACTGTTTCCTCACTGAGTTGTCGGGGCTTCCGTACACACGGGAGCCCCTTTCCTTACCGGCGGGAGGTCCGCATGAGTCTCTCCGAGCTCTGGTCGCTCTATGGCCAGAACTATATCGACGCGCTGCTAGCAACCTGGGGCATGACGCTTGAGTCGTTTGCCATCGCCATGGTGCTGGCCGTCGCCGTCACCGTGATGCGCGTGTCGCCGCTCAAGCCGCTGCGCGTCTTTGGCGACCTGTATGTCCAGGTCTTCCGTAACATCCCCGGCATCGCGCTGCTCATTATCGTCGTCTATGCGCTGCCGCCGCTCAAGGTCGTCCTGCCCTACCGCACCTGCGTCATCGTCGCCACGGTGCTCTTGGGTTCTGCCTTTGGCTCCGAGAACTTTATGAGCGGCATCAACACCGTCGGTGTCGGCCAGGTGGAAGCCGCCCGCTCGCTGGGCATGAGCTTCAGCCGTGTCCTCGCCAAGATCGTGATTCCGCAGGCGCTGCGCTCGAGCGTGCTGCCCATGACCAACCTCTTTATCGCCGTCATGCTCACCACCGCGCTCGGCAGTCAGGTGCCGCTTAAACCGCAGGAGCTCACCGGCGTGGTGAGCTACATCAACACGCGCTCGCTCGGAGGCGTCGCCGCGTTCTTTATCTCGGCACTCGGCTACCTGGGCACGGCCTTTGTGGTGAGCCACATTGGCAACTACATCGATAAGAAGGTGAGGATCCTCCGATGAGCAAACATTCCTCCCCCGCGCTCACCATGCGCGATGCGCTCTACGAGGCTCCCGGCCCCAAGATGCGCGCCAAGATTCGCATCGGCACCGCCATCTCGCTTGTCGCCGTCGCCGCGCTCGTCGTCCTCGTACTACAGCGCTTTTATGTGACCGGTCAGCTTTCAGTCCACTATTGGTATTTCTTTACGCACCTCTCCACCTGGAAGTTCTTACTTGCCGGCTTTGAGGGTACCGTTAAGGTCGCGCTCACCGCCGGCGCCATCGCGCTGGTGCTGGGCTTGGCCCTTATGCTCGGCCGCACCAGCGACATTAAGCCGCTGCAGCTGGTCTGCCGCGTGCTCACCGATTTCTTCCGCGGCGTGCCGAGCCTGCTGTTCATCTACTTCTTCTTTTTGGTGCTGCCCCAGTACAAGATCGCACTGCCGTCGTTTTGGATGCTCACGCTTCCCGTCGCGCTCGCTGCGGCCGGCGTACTGGCCGAGATCTTCCGTGCCGGCGTCAACGCCGTACCGCGTGGCCAGGTCGAGGCGGCCCAGGCGCTCGGTCTCTCCAAAGCTAAAATCACCTTTAAAATCGTGCTGCCGCAGGCTATCCGATTTATCATTCCGTCGTTGATTTCGCAGCTTGTGGTCGTAGTCAAAGACACCACCGTCGCCTATGTGGTGAGCTACCCCGACCTGATGCAAAATGCCCGCGTGCTCATTACCAACTACGACGCGCTCGTGTCGGTCTATCTGGTGATCGCGGTCATCTATATCCTCATCAATGTCGCGATCAACAAGGCCGCTGTCTACGTTTCGCACAAGACCGGCGCGACCATCATCCGCTAACGATTTACCATTTCGAGTCATAAGGAGCCGAGCACCATGACACAGGGCACTTCTTCTACCGGCAATCAGCCGCTGATCGAGCTCAGGCACGTCGATAAGCACTACGGCGATCTGCACGTCCTCAACGACATCAATCTCTCGGTCGACCGCGGCGAGGTCGTCGTTGTGATTGGCCCCTCGGGCTCGGGCAAGTCGACCATGTGCCGAACCATCAACCGCCTGGAAACCATCGACTCGGGCGAGATCCTCATCGAGGGCGAGCCCCTGCCGCAGGAAGGCAAGGATCTTGCCCGCATGCGCGCCGAGTTGGGCATGGTGTTCCAACAGTTCAACCTGTTTGCACATATGACGGTGCTGCAGAACGTCATGCTGGGACCGGTCGACGTGCTGGGCGTGTCCAAGGAGGAAGCTCGTGAGCGCGCCATGGACCTGTTGAGCCGCGTGGGCGTGGCCGAGCAGGCCGACAAGGTGCCCGCACAGCTTTCGGGCGGCCAACAGCAGCGCGTGGCCATCGCCCGT
Organism: uncultured Collinsella sp.; assembly: GCA_902475525.1. Classification (GTDB taxonomy): domain Bacteria; phylum Actinomycetota; class Coriobacteriia; order Coriobacteriales; family Coriobacteriaceae; genus Collinsella. Next base: position 29,239 of record CABRZS010000002.1, on the reverse strand, counting down.
TCGCTCGCCATGCAGCCCAAGGCCATGCTTTTTGACGAGCCCACGAGTGCCCTTGACCCCGAGATGATCAACGAGGTGCTCGAGGTCATGGTCCGTCTGGCCCAGCAGGGCATGACGATGATCGTCATCACGCACGAGATGAACTTCGCCCGCCGCGTAGCTGATCGCGTCGTCTTTATGGCAGACGGCCAGATCGTGGAAGTCGGTACGCCCGACGAGTTCTTCGACCGCCCCCAGACCAAGCGCGCCCAGGACTTCCTCAACTCCATCAAGGGCCACTAACCAGCCACCCCGTGGGACGAACCCATTGAAAGTGTTGTCCTACGTCTCTCATGCGCCCTGTCACCTTCAGATTCGAAAGCCACACCCATGATCGGAACTCGCACTTCATCGTCATACACCCCGCACGTCAACGTCGACCCCGCCGACCGTCCGCTCATCCTGGTGGCGCCGCGCTGGGAAGAGGCGAAGCCGTTTTTAAGCGAAACGCTCTCCCCCAACGAGGAAATCGCAAGTGTCTTTGTCGATGCCATCCTTGCCGCCGGCGGCCTGCCGCTGCAGATGTCCATCACCGAGGACATTGAGGTCATCCGTCATTACGTCGATATCGCCGACGGCATCGCCATTCCCGGCGGCCCCGATGTCAACCCCAAACGTTGGGGCGATGATCGACCCTACGACCCCACCCTCTGCTGCGAGATCCGCGATAGCTTTGAGTTTAAGCTGGTCGGCGAGGTACTCCGCGCCAAAAAGCCGCTCTTTACCACCTGCCGCGGCACGCAGTTGCTCAATGTCGCCACTGGCGGCACCCTGTGCATGGACGTGCCGAGCCTGGGCGCTCGCGAGGGCCGCACGCAGTGGCGCCATACCCACGTGCTCAACGACCCCGTGCATCCCGTCGAGGTCGTGCCGGGCTCGCTGTTGGAGCGCGCGCTTGGCGGGCACAGGCTGATCCAGACCAACTCCGCACACCACTGCTGCGTCGATCGTCTGGGTAAGAGCACGCGTTTGGTCGCCAAGGCAACCGACGGCGTTCCCGAGTGCATCGAGGTCGAAGGCCAGCCATTCTGCTTGGGCGTGCAATGGCACCCTGAGTACACGTGGAAGACGCTCGAGACCGACTTTAACCTGTGGAAGTCGTTTGTCGAAGCAGCGGCCAAGGTAAAGCAGGCCCGCTAGCTCGCGAACCACTCAGGTTAAAGCCTCCTAAGCCAGGGGGGGGCGGACACCAGCTACGGTGCCCGCCCCCCTGTATTTGATATGCTCGGTATGATTATCCCTCACAAACAATCAGAGAAATCTCGACCGCAATCGGTCGACAGTAAAGCAAATGGCAACAACGCTTGCTACGTTTATGAGACAGTCAATTAAAATCGAAATGCATTGACCATTCCCCAACGGGGTCACGCCGCAAATCCACATGAGCATCGAGGCTGGAAGCGGAAGCATGGAATTGGCCCCGATCTGTATGTAGATCGCTACGACGTTGACAAGCAGCAGCATGCCAATCGGACCGAAGCCGGCCCCAAAATAGGAAACAGCGATCACGCAAGAGACCACATATGCAAGACAGACGGCACTCGCCAGAAGAAGTCGATAGCAAAATACATGCAGGTTGAAATACTGCTGAGCATCCGAAACGATTGCGCAGTTAAGACAGTACAAAACGACACTCGACAGGACAAACGCGCCCAAAAGGGCAAAAGAAGATAGCACCACTCGCGCAACGATAGCGCACACACGCTTCCCTCCCCGAGCCTCCGACAACCCCCACGGTTCCTCGACAAAGCTCGAACTGACAAAGCGTGGGACAACGCAAGGCGCGACAAGCGGAAAGAACAATGCATGAGCCAACGGGGCCACATTGAACAGCAAGCCGCGAAAAACCTCTGCATTACCAAATAGAAGGGCGTCCTCTGCCGACAGTTTAAGCGTCGGGTCTGGGAAAAAGCCCAAGAAACTGCCCTCGCGGAGGCTACAGAACCACATCGGGAAAGAATTAAGCTGCAATATCACCATACACGCATAAATTGCCAGGATTAAGACGTACGTCCATTCGCTCACATGCTTCAATTCTGAATGGAGGAACCTTTTAATCTGACGAGCCATTGAGCACACCTCCGACACGACAGGTCACGAGAGCGTAAATCAATACCGATAGACAGCCAGCTGCCACGCCATATCCCAGAAGCGTCAGCTGCCCCATATCGCTATACCCAAGGGCACATCCGGCTCCAAGGTACGGCCCCGGAAGGAGGAAGATCCATCGCAAGGATGGTATAGGTGCCTGAAGGTAGGTTCCGTAGAGCGTCAAGCTCATGACAAATCCAATTATTATTACAGCCCCGCTCAATACAGCGCTGCCTGTAATCCGATAGATGGTCATCGTCTCCAACGCAACCGATATCACCAATACGGCGTTGATTATCATCGCAGGCAAAAATGCAGCCAGCATGCCGTGCGTGTAGTTTTGCCCCCCACGCATTATGGCTATTGCAAACAAAAGAAGGCAAAGTGCGCTATAAGCTGCACCGACTATTAAAGCAGACGAAAGCACATGTGCCAGAGCCCCATTAAAGCGGGCGAGACCTCTTGCTGAAGAAATTCGGTATCCCTCTTTATAGCCATGCTCCTGTAAAAGCACCAAACAAACGATGAGTGGAACGAACAGGGATGTACCGGCAAAAGCGCTGCGCGCAAGGGACTCATCAGGCGCAGAAGGATCGATTGCATTCCAGAGGAAACCAATATCCTCTCCACAAACGCCATAGCCAAAGCCTAGCAACGTTGCTCCGTTATTTAGAAAAACACCGAAGAGAAGACCGCACGCCAACATAAGCGTAAGACCAAACTGCGCCGGAAATATCCTGTGCAAACGCATCATATCTGCCTTTATGGGATGGATCGCCCGCTTCATAGCGAGACCGCCTTCATCAAGCGCCTGTAATACTCTTTTAGGGACGACGCCTCATCCCTTATGACATCCATCGATTCCTTTTTCAGCAGTTCACCGTCATGAATAAACACGCAACTTGTTGCAACCGATGCCAACTCATCCAAATCATGACTAGAGATGAGCATGGTCTTACCCTGCTCTCGATTCAATCGACCGATAAGGGCCCATATACTCTCGATGCCCAACGGATCCAATCCATTTGCCGGCTCATCGAAAATTAGTACGTCGGTGTCGCCCAATAAAGCCGTAGCTATATCCAGTCGCCGTTTCATTCCCAGAGAAAAACTGCTCACGCTCTTTTTCTCATCGACGTCCAGCCCGACTAGGCCCAAGACGCGAGGAACCTCACGTTTCTCATCGAGCCCCCATTCCGCACATCGGATCCGAAGATTCTCAGCCGCACTGAGGGATTGGTATGCTCCGCAGGAATCTGGCACATAGCCGACACGCGTCCGCATCAGGCTCAGCTCTTTTTTCGACTTGCCTCCAAAGAGCTCCACGCTCCCCGACGATGGCTCACAGAGGCCCAGCACTATTTTAATAAGCGTGCTTTTGCCCGCCCCGTTTGCACCAACAAGGGCGCAGAGCTCAGACTGATGTACCTCGAAGGAAACGTCATGCAAAACGCGCCGTTTCCCGTAGCGCTTTGACACCCTTGATAGCCTTATCGTTGATGCGTTCATTGGCCTCCCGTTCCGCTTGATAGCAAAACCGCTCATATCGTTCCTTCTTTACTTTATCGTTTTTCATAGTTGTTATTGTTTTTCGATAACTCATATTTGTCAAGATAATCTAAAAGAAAGAACCCGTGTTAGGCACGGGTCCCTTCACGCTGATATTTCGTTTTAGTTGTTCGCCTTAAGCTACTCGTCGCTCAAATCGACAGCAAAGACTGATGTCGGAAGCGACGCCTCATTGCCTCCGCCGTCCCGCATCTGCCTCACAACGTTTTTTGCACGCTCAACAATAAGCTCCTCAAGCTCTTTCTCACTCACGCGCTGAATAATATCTCCCGGTTGACAATCAAGCTCATCACAGATTTCAAGAAGCGTCTTAAGACGAATAGCTTTAATTTTTCCGTTTCTTAGCTTAGAAATATTAGCCGGAGTATGCCCCGTGGCACGAATCAGATCAGAGCTGGTCTTTCCGGTCTTAAGCAGCTGCGTCTCAAGCTCGATGATGAGATAGCTCATGTTTCCTCCTACACAAGCTCGTCAGACTGCTCCTGGAGCAGCGAGGCATAGCTCCAGATCACCGAGACAAACAAACAGACGGCCGCGCCGATAAGCGACCCCGCGTCAAAGGCAACGCCCTGGCAAATCGCGATAACGAAGGAATGAGGCACGACGCAAAGCTCCAGCCCACCAATGGTAAGATTGACCGATCCATAGGCACCAACAAGCGAAACCGCGGCGTTAACAGCAAAGGCAAGCGCGAGAACACGGATAAGCCGCACATGCGCCCTGGTAAAGGGCGATACGCCCCGCGAAATGTCACGGCTGATTCCGCACAAAACGACAAGCGAAACACTCACGACGAGTGCCAGGCACAGCCCGCTTGGGATAACGATGCTCCCGCCATCGAGAAGCGTCACGACACCGAAAGAATCGACAGAAACAACGTTTGCAACCGCATACCAGATCACGTAAACAACCAACGCGGCAAAAGCGACGAGCATCCCTGCAAAAACGGCTGTCATGCAAAAACCAAGCTTCCTGATATTTTCGCCCGCCTTGGCCATACGCTGAACGCTGTTGGACATACACTCACCCTCATCGACTCTATCGTTATTCGAACAGTTTATCGAACAACGATATGGATTGCATGCGGAAAGCCCCGCCAGTGCGCATAGGCCATTCACTAATCAGAAGGGGTGAGAGTGGATTTTTGGACACGTATCGAACGAGAGTGGATAATCTCCCACTTTGAGGCCGCCACCGGGCCTAAAACGGGAGATTATCCACGCTCATAGTCATCAAGGCTCACAGCCTCTTACTCGGCCGCCTCGCGTAAGGCCGACATCGTGGCCGCATATTGCTGCTGCAGCGCATGCATTCCCTCACGAGCGCCGTCAACGGCATCGGCACCGCGCAGCGCTTCGGTCACCACGACCGCCGGCTCGTACAGATTATCGAATCCCAGGTTCTGGCTCACGCCCTTGAGCGTGTGCGCCGCCATAAACGCTTCCTTGGCGTCTCCTGCCGCCATGGCAGCCTCCAGCTTGTCCATACTCTCGTCATCCAAAAACTTGAGGGCAAAACGGGCAAGCATCTCCTCGCCCATCAGCCGAGTGCAAGCGTCATCATAATTGGCGCCGATCTTCTCATACGCTTCACGCATGGAAATCATGGATTCAAACTCCTTTGGTCAAACTAAATCGTAGGAAGCGCAACGACCTCGGCAGGGCGCGCCAATGTTTCGGCAATACGGTCTTGCACCTCGAGCAGACAGTCGAGCAGCAGCGGGTTAAAGGTGCCGCACTTACCGTCCAGGATCATCTGAATCGCCTCCTCGTGCGGGATGGCATCCTTGTACACGCGGACGCTCGTCAGCGCATCGTACACGTCGGCCACCGAAACTACCTGCGCGGCGATGGGGATATCGTCGCCCTTAAGGCCGTCGGGATAACCCTTGCCGTCCCAGCGCTCGTGGTGCCAACGTGCAATCTGGTACGCATATTCCGTAAGCGCATTGCCGGCGTGATGGCGGCCCAGCTCATGCAGCATGTCGGCGCCGATCGTGGTATGCGTCTTCATAATCTCGAACTCCTCGGGCGTGAGGCGCCCGGGCTTGTTGAGAATCGCATCGTCAATCGACATCTTGCCGATATCGTGCAGCGCCGAAGCCAGGGCAATCGTGGAGCGCTCCTCGTTGTCGAGGGAGATGTTGTCGCTACGGTGGACCAGGCAGCCAAGCAGCAGCTCGGTCAGCTTCTCGATGTTCGTAACGTGCCTGCCGCTCTCGCCGTTGCGAAGCTCCATGACGCCGGCCATGATGTCGATGAGCATGCGACTGTTCTTGACGCGCTCGTTGTACTGTTGGGACAGCAGGTTCGTCAAGCGGCGCTGTTTGGCGTACAGGCGGATGGTGTTGCTTACGCGGCGGCGCACGACACGGGAGTCAAACGGGCGGTTGATATAGTCCGAGGCGCCCAGCTCGTACGCGCGCAGAACCGCATCATCGGAATCTTCGCTCGAAATCATGATGACAGGCAGATTATCGATACCCGATCGGCGCGACAGATCGGCCAGCACCTCAAAGCCGCTTATGCCCGGCATCACAATGTCCAGCAGCACGAGCGACAACTCATCGCCATAGCGGTCGACCATGTCGAGCGCCGCACGACCGTTATCGGCCTCGAGGATGCAATGCTCGTCCTTGAGCATCTCGCTGAGAATGGCTCGGTTCATCTCGGAGTCATCGGCGATAAGCACCAAAGGCTTTTCGCTTTGGAAGGCCTCGATGGAATCGGCATCGGTCACGACCGTACCGGCTTTTGCCTTAGCGCGGCTCAGTAACTGAGCAGCGCGGCCAACGCCCTCATCGACCGTCTCGCCATGAATGCGAACGCCACCAACACATGCCGTCAAGCTCACGTACTCATGGCCCGGAATAATCGTGGAATGAACGGCATCGGACACCTGATGCAGGCGACGGGTGAAGTCATCGGAGGGAATATTGGGCATGACAACCACAAACTTGTCGCAGCCATAGCGCACAAGCTCGTCAGTCGAACGAATTCCGCTGCGTATGGCTGTCGCCACAGCACCGAGCGCAAGGTCGCCGGCATGACGGCCACACGTATCGTTGAAGGCCCTAAAATCATCAACGTCGATCATCGCAACGCCGGCATTCATGCGGGCGCTGCGAAGCTTTTCCTCGTAATATCGGCGATTGCGCACGCTCGTCAGCACGTCGGTGTAGACAAGGTCCTCTTCCGCGGCCTCTTGCTCATCAATCGGACGCACCATCAGCAAGACGTGAGGCTCGCCCTCGACCTTCAGAGGGCGTAGACGGGCGCGGTACTCAGTGCCATCATTGAGCAGTTGCTCCGACACCTCATCGGAGTCTGCCAAAGCCTCAAGACTCGACTGGCGCAAACAAGGACACCGATCGCCGGCGAGCAGGCAGTTAGGCTCGCTCTTAATCTGATCGGCCGACAGCAAACGCACCACGGGGTAGGTCTTCGCGACGCGGGCGACCTCGGCGGCAGCCTCCTCATCGGTTAGATTGACCTCGTGATTATTGAGCATATGGGGCCCTTTCGATAGTTTCGCATGGTAGCGGTGGGTTCCAAATGCTACAAGGGTAACACCTTGTCGATGCAGGTAAGTACGTGAATGCTGTTGCATTTTTATGAGTTGGCAGGCGGCGCGATTGAAGTCGCAGACGTGAGGTTTTGAGCACATTTGTTAACACGGCCGAAACGTTTGCGGGTGAAGCCTGCTTTGGCCATTGCGGGTGTTAGAGCCCCAGGATGCCACGGACAGCCCGGGCAGCCGCTGCCGGGCGATCGCGCAGACCGTTATGCGCGCCGGGAACCATTACGAGTGGACAGTCCAAAAGCTCAGCCGCCATCCTCGTGCCCGCCTCGCGGGGCGTGCCAATCGAGAGCTCGCCCAGGAGCACGGCGGCCACCGTTTTTGACGCGCGAACGCTATCCCAATCAGGAACGCAGGTCATAGTAATCCCGTATTCGTTTGCCATGAAACTGCGGCCGTTGCGCAGGGCATGCTTGGCTTCCGCTTCGGTCGTTCCAGGAGCCTCGGGGTCCAAGTCGCCGAGGGCTCCCAAGAAAAGCCGGAGCGCCCTTGAAACCTTTCCAGCCGCAATCATATCGAGCAAAACCGGAGCTGCGCCCATGCCGACGCCTTCGGCCGACACAGCCGGCTCATGCAGAATCGCACGGTCGACGAGATGGGGTTCGGTACGAAGAAGCTCCAGCGCCACCAACGTACCGGCGCTGTGCGCAAGCACATTTGTCGGAGCGCCAACGTGTTCGATCACGGCTTGCAGATCGGCGGCCTGAGCGGCAAGATCATAGCTGCCGTCTGCCGCATCGCTGCTGCCACCACAGCCGCGGCGGTCGTAGGCAATTACGCGGTAGTTGCGACTGAGCTCACAAGCGATGCCGTCGAAAAATGTGCCGTCGACACAAGCGCCGTGCACGCACACCAAGGCAGGAGCATCAGGCGACACATCCGGGTCGGCATATTCGCGACAGGCAATCGTGGTGCCCGCATTCTCGACCGTAAAATCCATGTTGTGCCCCCATCATCAATGCTCATCCAGTTGCACGTCAGCACGGTTGGATGGACCCGCATTGCTTTACGCCTTGTTAACAGATTAACTGTACCCGACCCGAGGCTTTTCATGGCACGGCATCATGAGCGACGTGAAAAAACGAAACTCGTAAAGCAAGAGCCCGCACCTCGCTTTGGAGCCGATGCTATGCTTAGGCGCAATAGTCTTGAGGAGCATATGCCTATGTCTACATTTTTGAATGCCAGCCCCATCTTTGGACCCGTTCGCAGCCGTCGCCTTGGTCTCTCGCTCGGCGTCAACATGATGCCGGCCAGCGGCAAAATCTGCACGTTCGACTGCATTTACTGCGAAAACGGCCTCAACGCCGAGCGCCCCTGCCACGAGCCGTATAACACGGCTGCCGTGGTGCTCGATGCACTCGAGGCAAAGCTGCGCGAGATGGCAGCCGAGGGCGAGCTCCCCGATGTGATCACCTTCGCAGGCAACGGCGAGCCCACCGCCGCACCGGAGTTTCCGCAGGCCATTGCCGGCGCCGTCGCGCTGCGCGACGAGCTTGCCCCAAACTCCAAGATCGCCGTGCTCTCCAACGGCACGCGCGCCGACCGCCCCGAGGTGCACGACGCGCTCATGATGGTCGACGACAACATTCTTAAGCTCGATACGGTCGACCCGGCGTTTATCCAGCTGCTCGACCAGCCCGTTGGCCCCTATGACGTCGAGCACCAGATCGAGACGTTCGCAAGCTTTGACGGTCACGTCATTATCCAGACGATGTTTTTGAGCGGTGAGTACCGGAGCAAGTCTCTCGATAACACCGGCGAGGAGTACGTTGCCCCCTGGCTCGCGGCGCTCGAGCGCATTCGTCCGCAGGAGACGACCATCTACACGGTGGCACGCGAGACGCCGGTCGCCGGCCTTGCCAAAGCAGCGCCCGAGGTGCTCGACGCCATCGCCGCGCGCGTCCAAGCCCTCGGCATTCCCTGCCAGGTGAGCTACTAGCAAAACCACGTAGCAGCTAGTGCCGCCATCCCGCCCCATCAGTTGCGGTGATATAGTTCCTATTTGTGCTGTTAAACCGCTTAAATCGGAACTATATCACCGCAACTTTTATGGACACGTGGGTGGGCTATACTAGCTGCGAACGAAAGGAAGTTAGCCATGTATGACAAAGGACCCGTACCCGGCCGCAACGACGCTTGCTGGTGCGGCAGCGGCAAAAAATATAAGAAATGCCATAGCGCCTTCGACGAGCGCCTCGAGCGCCTGTGGGAGGAGGGCTGGGAGGTTCTGCCCCGTACGCTCTACAAGACTCCCGCCGATATCGAGGGCATCAAGCGCTCGGCAGCCATCAACGTGGGCGTGCTCGATTATGTGGGCGAGCATATCGCCGCAGGCATGACCACCAACCAGATCGACCAGATGATCTACGACTACACCGTCGAGCACGGTGGCACGCCGGCCGACCTTAACTACGAGGGCTATCCCAAGAGCGTGTGCACCTCGATCAACGACGTCGTCTGCCACGGCATCCCCTGCGATGCGGATGTGCTGCACGAGGGCGACATCATCAACGTAGACTGCTCCACGATCTTGGACGGTTACTTTAGTGATTCGAGCCGCATGTTCTGCATCGGCGAGGTCTCGGCCGAGCGCCAGCGCCTGGTCGACGTCACCCGTGCCAGCGTGGAGGCGGGTCTGGCAGCCGTCAAGCCATGGCTACCGCTCTCCGTTATGGCCGAGGCTGTGCAAAAGACCGTCGAGGACGCCGGCTTTAGCGTGGTGCGTGAGTACGGCGGACACGGCATCGGTAAGGAGTTCCACGAGGACCCGTTTGTGGGCTTTACCACCGAGGCGCCCGACGTAGACACCATCATGGTGCCAGGCATGGTCTTTACCATCGAGCCCATGGTCAACGCCGGAGCGCCCGACATCAAGATCAGCAAGGGTGACGGCTGGTGCGTGCGCACCAAGGACGGCAGCGATTCGGCCCAGTGCGAGGTACAGCTCGTGGTGACCGAGGACGGCTACGAGCTGCTGAGCTGGTAGCCGCGGATGCGCCGGATGCTGACGGGCGCGCTCGTCTTGCATCCGGCGTTTTTGTTTGAACGTTTTACCTGATAAAACCTGCCAAAAATAAACCTGTCCCTTTTTGGTAGGTTGAGCGGAGAGGACTGCTTGTGAACATCCTGGTTTTGTTGCCCGTCAACAATCGCCATCGCGCAATTCTTGAGTCGAGCGCTCCGGGCGAGGACTTTATCTACACGAGCGCCGACGCCGCCACGCGCGAGCAGGTCGCCGGTGCGGACGTGATCTTGGGCAACATCGACCCTGACATGCTCACGGCATGCGAGCATCTCCAGCTGTTGCAATTGCAGACCGCCGGCTATGACGACTACCTTGCTGCTGGCACCGTGCCGGCTGACGCCAAGCTGTCTTGCTCGATCGGCGCCTACGGTCAGGCCGTAAGCGAGCACATGTTTGCCATGGTCCTTTCCATGATGAAGCGCCTGCCTGGCTACCAAGATTTACAGCGCGAACATCGCTGGGAAGACCTGGGGCCGGTCACCTCGCTCAAAAATGCCAACGTGCTGGTGCTGGGCGCGGGCGATATCGGCGGCCACTTTGCCACGCTCTGCCGCAGCATGGGTGCACACGCCCGCGGCATCAAGCGCCATCCACTCGTCTACCCCATTGTGTTTGAGGACATGGACGGCATGGATGCCCTGCCCGAGCGCCTGGCCGAGGCAGACATCGTCGCATCCTTTATGCCCAGCACGCCCGAGACCCGCGGTCTGGCGAACGCCGAGTTCTTCGCCGCGATGAAACCGGGCGCCTTCTTTGCCAACGGCGGCCGCGGCGATCTTGTGGTTGCCGACGACCTAGTTGCCGCCCTGGAATCAGGACATCTCGCCGGCGCCGCGGTCGACGTCACCGACCCCGAGCCGCTGCCTGAGACAAGCCCGTTGTGGGATACGCCCAACATGCTCATCACGCCGCACATCTCCGGCTGGTTCCACTTGGCCGCCACGCTCAACAACGTGGTCGACATCGCCGCGGAGAATCTGCGTCACCTGCAGGCCGGCGAGACCCTGCGCTGCTGGATCGAACATTAGGGTTCCGCCGTTCTAACGAACGGCGGACCACTCGACGCTGCGAGCCCGTCTGGACGGCAATCTGCCTTTCAATCGTCGGGCATGGCCAGAAGGCCAATGCCCTCCTCTTTCAAGGCACCTTGCTCGACCAGACGGGCTCTCGCTGACTTTTGTTCAACCTGCGGGGTCTAACCAGTGCTGGCTCAGCCCGGGAACTCTCGCTGACTATTAATTCGGCCAGTGAGGTTTAGAGCTATTTAAGCGTTGTTAGATAGTTTCTTGCGTTTTCGACGTTCATTGCTGCGACGGGTGCGTGTGAACAGAGTTTGACATCGTTGGTGACCAGTAGATCTGCTTGAGCGCGTATCGCTGCCGCAATGATTAAATCGTCTTCGTAATCGCTATGGAGCTCACGCTGCCTGCTCGCCATCCATATATCGCTCAGGTCACAGGGCACTGGCGTGGCAAGCTGCGACAGCACGCTAAGACAATCCCATGCAAGCGATGTCGCTGCCGCAGCGGCATCTTGGGAAAGAGAACCATGCTCTCGCCGATACCATGCCTTATGTTCGCTTGAAATCAAATAGAACAGGTCTTTGGACGATGTCGCCGCATACAGCAAATCCACCTGCGCCGTGCATGCATCGCGTAAAAACTCAATCGTCACCGAACGACCACGTCGTGAGGGAATGAAGTAATCGAGCCACACGTTGGTGTCAACCAAGATGCGCTTTGGGGCCTCACTCATAGAGCCAGCTCATCTCTTCGCCATAGCGCTCCGCATAGGCATTCCGTTTGAGCTCTTCGTCGTCCGATGGCTGAGCCTTGACCATATCGATTCCCGAATCACGGCAAGCGGCAGCGAACAGCTTCGACCCCTGATCCATAAGCTCGAGCTTACGTTTGGCGGCCTTTTCGCGCTCGCGCTGTTCCGCCCGGGCACGACTGGGCAGCAGGATATCCTCGAGCGCACCGGGGCGATCGGCCAGCGACGCTGCAAGCTGCCAGAGCGCTCGCACCGCTTGGCTCGGCGTCATACCGGCCTTGGAGAGAGCGGCGTCCCCACTCCTTTTAAGATCGGCATCGAGACGTACGTTGATCTGAGCGGCTGTTGTGGTCATGACCCCTCCTTAATACTTCAAAACTATCATAAAACTCTATGGTAGATGCGTAAAGCATGTATAGCATTTATAAGCATTAGCCGTACTCTGTACACAAAAAGCCGCCGAGGCACACTGCACCTCGGCGGCTACGCATCACCGATCTAGTTCGGTTTCACCCTTTGCATTTGCCCAGATAAAACCTGCCAAAATTAACATCCCTTTTTGGTAGGTTTTAGAGCTCCACGCTTTCGGCGCCGTTGATGGTTAGGTTGCGCTCGTAGAAAGCAGTGAGGGCGCGGATGGCGTACATCACGTCGCGTACGCCGCCGGTCTCGTAGCTCGAGTGCATGGCAAGCTGCGGCAGACCCACGTCCACGGCATGCATGCTCGCCTGCATATTGGACAGATTGCCGAGCGTAGAGCCGCCGGCCATATCGCTCTTGTTGGCAAAGGCCTGCGTGGGCACGTCGGCGTCATCGCAGATGGCCTGGAACACCGCGCGGCTAAAGGCATCGGTGCAATAGTGCTGGTTGGCTGCCTCCTTGATGACGATGCCGCCGTTGAGCACCACCTGATTGCGGGCATCGCACTTCTCGGCGTGGTTGGGGTGCACGGCATGTGCATTGTCGCAGCTCACGAGCATCGAGGCGGCAAGTGCGCGATGGTACGACTCGTCGTCAAAGCCCAGCGATCCGTTAATGCGGCGCAGCGCGTCGGCCAAGAACGTCGACATGGCGCCCTGCTTGGTCTCGGAGCCAACCTCCTCGTTATCGAAGCAGCAGAAGACCGAAACGTCGTGCGCGTTCTCGGCACCCAAAAATGCTTGCAACGAAGTGTAGGCGCAGGCCAGGTCGTCGAGCTTGGGCGTCGAGATAAACTCATCGGCCCAGCCCCAAATGCGCGCATCCTGGCGATTGACCAGGAACAGATCGCGGCCCAGGATCTGCTCGGGCTCAACGTCCAGTTCATCAGCGATCAGGGCATCAAAATCTCCCTGCTTAAGGTCACCGGCGCTGATGAGCGGGCACAGATCGACGGCTCGGTTGGGAGCAAAGCCCTCGTTGACGCCACGGTTCATATGGATGGCAAGGCTCGGGATAATAGCGACCTCGCGCTCGGTGGCAAGCAGGCGGCTCTCAATACGATCGCCCTCGCGCACCAGTACGCGACCCGCGAGCGCCAGCGGGCGATCGAACCAGGTGTAGTCGATCATGCCGCCGTAGGCCTCGGTGTTCAGGCGCAGCGTCTCGCCCGCGCCGTCGAGCTCGGGCACGGCCTTGACCTTAAACGTCGGCGAATCGCTGTGTGACGCCGTGAGTTGAAAATGATAGTCGCCGGCAACGCCGTCCTCGCCCCACGTAGCGGCCAGGTCTTCGCCCACCTTAAAAGCGATGACGCTCGAGGTATTGCGCTGCGTGTAATAACGCCCGCCCGGCTCGATGTCCCACGCCGCATTCTCGGGCAGATAGGTAAAGCCCGCTTCGTCGAGCTCGGCCATAATGGTCGCCGCCGTATGGAACATGCTGGGGCATGCCTCGATAAAGTCGATAAGGTCGCTGGCGGCCTCGATATCGTCGGCCGTCACATGCGCGCGCTCGGGCGTTTCCTGATCCGTCATGCTCTCCCCTTTCGCTGGGTTGATGGTCCCCTCCAGCATACCCCGCCGCGCCAGCGCCGCACTCTTCATTCCGTGCTTAATTCCGCGCCGCTCACCAAGTTGAGTCATCATGCCCGCGCTCCTTTTGCGACAATTGCACTAACAGGACGAGAGGAGTCGTCATGAAGCCACGTAACATTGCCATCGCCTGCGGTGTCGCGGGAGCTGCCGTCGGCCTTGCCGCTGCCACCGGCATCGTTTACCGCAAGCAAATCAAGTCCGTCGCGTCACTCAAACGCTTGACCGACTATGCGGATGGCTATGACCTGTACGCAATCGACATTGCTTACGACTACGACCTTGACCGCATCATCGCCGCTGGCGTGCGCGACGACCAGGCCTACATCGATGCCGTGGTGGCGCAGGTGCTCCCCGGCGTGCCGGCACATGTCCAGGCACCCCAGTTTGCCTGCAGCGCTTTTGTCGCCGTAGATGCCGAAGGCCGCGTGCGCACCGGTCGCAATTACGACTTTAAGGACGACACCTCGGCGCTGCTGGTGCGCAATCACCCGCGCGACGGCTATGCCTCCATCGGCTTTGCGGCCCTCAATAACCTGGGCGCCAACACTCCACTTGACTCCGTCGCCGGACGCGCCGCGGCGTTGATGGGCCCGTTTGCCCAGCTCGACGGTGTCAACGAATGCGGCGTGTCCATTGCCGTGCTCACCCTGGATTCCAAGCCCTGTGACCAGGACACACAGCGCCCCGTCATCAACACTTCGCTCGCCATCCGTCTGGTGCTCGACCGCGCGGCCACCACGCAGGAGGCCGTCGACCTGCTTTCTGCCTACGACATGCACGCCATGGCCGGACGCGATTACCACTTCTTTATCAACGACGCCGCCGGTGACGCGCGGGTGGTGGAGTGGGATCCGCGCGACCCCGACCGTGCATGCAAGGCGACTCCTGTACGCCAGGTTACGAACTTCTACGCCTGCTATGGTGACGAGGTGCTCCCCAACCAAAAGAACGGCGAGCTGGGCCATGGTAAAGAGCGCGCCGTCGCAATCGCCGATGTCCTTGACGCCCATGCCGGCGCCCAAGATGAGGCAGTCGCTTGGAAGGCCCTACGCGCTGCAGCGCAAGAGCCCAATCCGGAAGACATCACCAGCAACACGCAGTGGTCGGTCGTCTTTGGCAACACCGAGCCCGCTGCCGCCATCACGCTGCGCCGCCACTGGGGCGACGTCGACGCCTTCGCGCTGTAAGGAGCCAGGCCCATCGACCTTACGCTCGCCTGACGTTGCTTACATTTCTATACGCTTGAGCTAACACGTTTTACCCCCGTATCAACAGTGTGCGGGGGTAAACTTATGCGCATGTTATAACTTGCCCGGAAGGATTCATCATGCTTAGGATCGGTCTTCTTACCAGTGGCGGCGACTGCCAGGCGCTCAACGCCACCATGCGCGGCATTGTCAAAACGCTTATGACCAATAGCGAAGAGCCTATCGAGATCTATGGTTTTGAGGACGGCTACCAGGGCCTTATCTACAGCAGATTCCGTGTTATGACGCCCGCCGATTTTAGCGGCATCCTCACCCGCGGCGGCACCATCCTGGGCACGAGCCGTACGCCGTTCAAGCGCCTGGATGTTCCCGAGGCCGATGGCGTCGAGAAGGTGCCCGCAATGGTCCACACCTATCATAAGCTGCAGCTCGACTGCCTGTTTATGCTGGGCGGCAACGGATCCACCAAGACCGCCAACCGTCTGCGCGAAGAGGGCCTCAACGTTATCGCCCTGCCCAAGACCATCGATAACGACACCTGGGGCACCGAGTTGACGTTTGGCTTTACGAGCGCCATCGACGTCGCCACCAAGTGCATCGACGACATCCACACCACTGCCTCGAGTCACGGCCGCGTGTTTGTCATCGAGATCATGGGCCACAAGGTCGGTTGGATCCCGCTGTACGCCGGCGTCGCGGGCGGCGCGGACGTCATCCTGATTCCCGAGATCCCCTACGACATGGACAACGTCATCAAGACCATCGAGCATCGCATGGAGACCGGCAGCCGCTTTACCATCGTAGCCGTCGCCGAGGGCGCTATCTCCAAGGAGGACGCGGCGCTGTCCAAGAAGGAGTACAAGAAGAAGCTCGCCGAGCGCACGAGCCCGTCGATCGTCTACGACATCGCCAAGGAGATCGAGGCCAAGACCGGTCGCGAGACCCGCGTCGCGATCCCCGGTCACACGCAGCGCGGCGGTCAGCCCGACGCCCAGGACCGCATCTTTGCGACCCAGTGCGGCGTCGAGGCGGCACTCGGCTGTCTGCGCGGCGAGTTTGGCTACATGATTGCCCTACGCGACGGCAAGATGTGCCACATGCCGCTCGAGGAGGTCGCCGGCAAGCTCAAGTATGTCGACCCCCAGAGCGATCTGGTGCGCGAGGCCAAGGCGTTGGGCATCAGCTTCGGCGACGAATAACCTCGGCTGGAATCCACCCCATCGGGCCCTCCGACCCCGCCCGACGTATTTCGATTTGGCTCCTCCCTTGACTCCGTCAAAGGTCGCCAATCGAAATCGTCGGGCGGGGTCGGAGGGCCCTGCGTTTACATACTCGCCGAGGCTATTCATCTTCTTGCTGCGGGTGCCTGGTCTGAAATTCAGTTGCGGTGAAATAGTTCCTGCTTAGTCCGCAAATGGCTGAATCCAAAAACTATTCCACCGCAACTTACTGAGTGGGGGCTCTTGGCTGCTACTTGCACTGACATTTGTCCTGAAATGGCTGGTCGTTAGGGGTTGCTACCGGTAGTTGCGGTAGGGTTGGGGCAGATTCTAACTAGAAATGGTGGTCGCTACCGGTTGTTCTCGGCATACTCGGCTCATTCGATTCGACCATCAAACGAAAGGAACCACCATGGATCTTGCGATGGCACAGCGCCTCGTCGATCGCCGTAAAGCTGCCGGCCTTTCTCAGGAGGCGCTTGCTGCCCAACTGGGCGTAAGCCGCCAGGCTGTCAGTAAATGGGAGCGCAGCGAATCCTCGCCCGATACCGATAACCTTATTGCGCTCGCCGCGCTGTATGGCGTGTCGCTGGATGAGCTGCTGTATGGGGAGGCGGCCAACGATGCCGACGACCTGGAGGACGGTAGCGCCGACACCGAGACGGCGGATGTGGCTGACGAGGCTGAGGATTCTGCCGAGCACGCCGATTGCGGCGACAAACCACTTGTCGACATTTCCCTCGCGCGCGGTATCCACGTCATTGATCCCAATAAGGGCGAGGAAGTCCATGTTGGTTGGAGCGGCATCCATGTGACCAACGAGCGCAAGGGCGAAGAGGTGCATGTGGGGCCGGGCGGCGTGCATATCGATACGCTTGAGGACGATGGACATAGCGTGCGCACCAATGACGATGGCACCGTCACCATCGACGGCGAGACGTTTTCCAGCTGGAAGGAAGCACACGACAAGCTCGACCATCATGGCAAGCATTTCCACACCAAGGTCGGACGTGCATGGAACAAATTCCCCTTCCCCGCACTTGTCACTCTCGCCTATCTGGTGCTCGGCATTGTCTACGGCACATGGGGCATGGGGCTTTTCCTCGTCTTTCTGGTTCCCGTCTACTACGCGATTGGTGACTTCATCGATCGGCGCCACCTGTCTAAGCTGATCGAGGCCATCTACCCGGCAGCCGCCATCGCTTGGTTCCTCTACATGTGGCTCTGTTTGGGACAGCCCCATCCTGCATGGATCATCCTCATCACGATTCCCGTCATAAAGGCGCTCATGCGCTGGTGCCGCAAACAATGGAAGCACCGCAAACAGGCCTAAACCACCCCAACCAGCCAGCGCCACTCATCCGACACCGCCCGCCCCTTCCAAGTTGCGGTGAGATAGGGACTGTTTTGAAGCTCCAAAGCGCCAAACAGTCCGTATATCACCGCAACTTACAAACAACTGGGTCAGTTCCGGCACGGAGATTAGCATTGAGCTGACCGCGCGCCAAGAAAAGGGCCTATTTACTACGTTTAACTCGAGGGAGCCGACCATACCCGCCTTTTCCGAAAACTGGCAAGCCCTCTACCTGCGGTTTTAATTTCATAATCTTTGTCACGGTCGAGGGTGTGGTAGCAAACGTAGTAGATAGGCCCATTTTGTGGCATACGACCCATACAAGCCCAATCTCGAAGGCCAAAGAGAGCCTCTCATCCACGCCTGCGAGCGAAAACCAAATAGAATGAAAGGCAAATGGAAAGCCCGTTTGACGGGGCAAACGCCGGGCCACATAATGGTTGTCCGGCGTTTGCCCAGATAAAACCTGCCAAAATAAACCTGTCCCTTTTTGGCAGGTTACTCGGCGCTCTTGAGGGCACCGACCATGTCAATCTTGTTGAGGGTACGGTTGGTGGCAAGGTTGACGATAAACGTAAAGCCAAAGGAAAGCACCACGGCGAGCACGTAGCTTAGCGGCTCGACCTCGACGTCAAAGTACAGCGACGGCATCTGCAAAATATACGTAAAACTCTCGGCCAGCAAGCCGCCCAGCGGCACGCCCAGCGCAGCGCCGATCGCCGTGAGGATCAACGTCTCCTTGTTGACGTAGTGGTGCACCTCGCCACGGCGGAAGCCCAGCACCTTGATGGTCGCCAGCTCGCGTTCGCGCTCGGAGATATTCGTGTTGGACAGCGTAAACACCACCACAAACGACAGGCACGCCGCCATAAAGGTCACGAGCACCACGACCGAATTGATAATCGTAAAGTTCGCCTCATAGTTTTCCCAATGCTCGGCCGTACTCGAAATCGTAAGCCAACCGTCACTCTTAAGCTTCTTGCTAAACGCAATCTGGTCGGCCGACGAACCCTTAAGCAGCACAAAGACGCCGTTAAGGCGTGCACTTCGACCGAACGCGCGCTCATAGGTGCCCTGCGTCATGTAAAGCGTGTTGCCCAGATAGTTGAGCGAAATGTCGCTGACTTTGACCTTGGCAACATTGAGCGACGAATCCTGGACGTGAGCCGTATCGCCCGGCTGAATCCCAAGCACCAGCTGTGAACTTTTGCTCAGATACACGTCTCCGTCACGCAAAGACAGCGGTTCTTTGGACTCGTCCTCAAGGCGAACGTAGTCGTCCAGATCGTTCGTGCGGCCATCGGGCACCACGATGAGCTGCACGGTCTCGCTCTTGCCGCCAAAGGTAAAGGTGACGTTGTCGGTCATAATCGGCAGCGTCGAAGTCACGGTGACGTTGGAATCCTTGGCCGCGCTGCGCTCATCCAACGCCGCGCACGTCTGCGAAAAATCGTCGGGATTGGCGACCGCCAGCAGGTCATAGCGTGTGATGTGGCCGTACTGCTTGGGCGACAGCGCGACCGACGTATCACGGATGCCCATGCCGCAAATCACAAGCGCCGTGCATCCCGCAATGCCAAAGATGGTCATAAAGGCACGCTTTTTATAGCGGAACAGGTTACGCGCCGCCACCTTGTTTAAGAAGCCCATGCGGCGCCAGATAAATCCGATACGCTCGAGCAGAATGCGCGAACCGGCGCGCGGGGCCTTGGGACGCATGAGCGAGGCTGGAGTCTCGGCCATCTCGTGGCGGCAGGCGATAATCGTGGCGCCCACCACGCCCACGGCAAACAGCGCCACCGAAACGATCGAGGACACGATGTCGTACGAAAGCAGCATCTGGGGCAGCGAGTACATGTCGTCAAACACCGTAAACAGGAACAGCGGCAGGCCCACAAATCCGATGATGTTGCCGAGCACGCCGCCGATCAGACACGCCCACAGTGCGTAGTCCACATATTTGGACAGGATACGCCCGCGTGAATAGCCAAGCGCCTTGTACAGGCCAATAAGCGTGCGCTCCTCCTCGACCATGCGCGTGGCGGTAGTGAGGCTGATAAGCACGGCGACGATAAAGAAGATAAACGGGAATACGGTGGCGATGGCCTCGATTGAGGAACTATCGCTCTCGACGCTCGAGTAGCTTGCGATATTGCCGCGGTCCTGGATGTACCAGGTGCATTCGCCCAGGTCAGAGAGCTCGGCGCGGGCATCGGCAAACTGTTGGTCGGCGGCGGCGCGGCGCTGGTCCAGGTCGGCTTGCGCCTGCACACGCTCGTCGCTGCCCTCGGCCATGCGATTGATGTTGTCCTGCTCGATCCCAAAGACCATATTCGCCTGACGCTCAGCCGCGTCCAAGCTCGCCGGTGTGTCGACCGTCAGCTCCTGAGCGCGCGCCTTCTCACGCTCCTCGCGGATCTTCTCGATATTGCCCTTGACCTCATTGATCTTTGCCGAGTAGGCATCCGAATAGGAGTTGAGGCTCTTGGCTCCCTCGACGACCACGTGGGCAGCGGAGTAGGAAGAAGATGTCGCGTCATCCTCGCTCACGTAGAACTTGTAGTCCGCGGCCGAGGCGGCACGGAAGGCGTTGACCGTCGAGTCGGAGCTCACATCGGTGGGATCGAGAGCCTCGGCCGTGATGGTGTAGTCCCCATCGGCAAACTGGTCCTTGGCGCTTTGGTTCGATGAGCTCGCATCGTTGGCGGCAAAGCTCACCGTATCGCCGATTTTCTTGCCCGAAGCCTTCAAAAAACGTGAGGTCACTGCCACTTCGCCCGAAGTCTCGGGCAGCTCGCCGCGCACTAGCACCGGTTGATCAATATTCTCTTTGGAGAGGCTCTGTACGACGACACGCTCGCGCGTCGTACCCACGGCGGTATAGGCGGTCTCGGTATAGATGCCCTCGGCCGTCTCGACGCCATCGACCTCTTGGATCGCAGCAAGATCGTCATCGGTCAGACCATAGGTCGACTGCACGTTGATGTCATAAACATTCTGCTGGTCAAAATAGGCGTCGACCGAATCACACAGGTCCTCGCAGCCCGCCTTAAGGCCGCACATCACGCTCACACCGAGCGCGGTGATGACCACGATGGATAAGAAGCGCTTAAGACTGCCGCGAATCGTGCGGTAGACACCGCGGCGAAACACCGTCGGCACCATGTCGTTTGAACTTTGGGCAGTGCGGTAGGTCGTAAAATCCTGCTCGCGCTCCGTGTTCTGCGCGTCGCGGCGTTGGCTGTTTTGGCGGTCCTGATCCATGGGCGCTACCACTCGATCGTCTCGACCGGCACAGGATTTTGCTGGACCGTCTCGCTCTCCACGCGACCACTCTTAAAGCGGATCAGGCGATCGGCCATGGGCGCGAGTGCGGAGTTGTGCGTGATGATGATGACCGTGATGCCCTGCTTGCGACAGGTGTCCTGCAGCAGCTGCAAGATCTGCTTGCCGGTTTTATAGTCGAGCGCGCCCGTGGGCTCGTCGCACAGGAGCAGCTTGGGGTTCTTTGCCAGTGCGCGGGCGATGGACACGCGCTGCTGCTCGCCGCCCGAAAGCTGCGCCGGAAAGTTGGCGAGGCGCTCACCCAGGCCGACCTGGCGAAGCGTCTGTTCGGCATCGAGCGAATCGGGGCAGATCTGTGCCGCGAGTTCGACGTTCTCAAGCGCCGTCAGGTTAGGAACCAGATTGTAGAACTGGAAGACAAAGCCGACGTCGGCGCGGCGATACTCCACGAGCTGCGCCTCGTTGGCGGAGCTCACGTCGCGCCCGTCCACCGTCACAGTGCCGGAGGTCGCCGTGTCCATGCCGCCCAAGATATTGAGCGCCGTGGTTTTACCGGCGCCCGAAGCGCCCAAAATGATGGCGAGCTCGCCGCGCTCGACCGTAAAGCTCGCGCCGTCGAGCGCGTGGATGCGGGCGTCGCCCTCGCCGTATGCCTTGATGACGTCTTTGAATTCGATATAGGCCATCGATTAATTCCCATCTGGTCGGATAACTCTTTAGTATTACCCATTTCGCACCGGCCAAAAAGGGACAGGTTTATTTTGGCAGGTTTTATATGGGGGAATGGCGGGTGTAGGCGAGGCATTGAGGCTACCCAAGTCAACCATTTGACCCAGACCGCACCCACCGCTATGATGCCGCTGCGGAATGAATGTCTCCGCTGGGTGCGCTAGCTAAGCTGTCGCGTCGCCCTAAACCGCCTTGTTGCTGATGACTTCTGCTGTTACGTGATGCCCCTTGGGTATCACGCCGCGGCAGGAGTCTTTTTTGTTTTGGAGGAGAAGTGCCGGAAAACAGCGCATTGAGCAGAATTAAACGCCTGGTCAACACCTATAGCGGTCTCGTGCTCATGGGCGCCGTCGGAATCCCTATCGGCGTTATCGTTGGCGCCATCTGTGCCCTTTTTGGTCGTGTGCTCCTGGCAATCGGCGCCTTCCGGGACGCGCACATCACCCTGCTCCTTCCCTTCCTTGCCCTCGCGGGTCTGGCCATCGTATTTGTCTACCGCACCTGGGGCAAAGGCACCGATCGGGGCATGAGCTTAGTATTCGACGTAGGCCACGGACGCGAGGACGCCATCTCCCCGCGTTTGGTGCCGCTCATTATGCTGAGCACGTGGGGGACGCACCTCTTTGGCGGCAGCGCGGGACGCGAAGGCGTGGCCGTGCAGATCGGCGCCACCGTCTCGCATTGGATCGGCCGACGTCTACCCTTCCGAGACCCCGGCAACACGTTTTTGCTCATTGGTATGGCCGCTGGCTTTGCCGGACTCTTTCGAACGCCGCTCGCCGCTACGGTCTTTGCTGTCGAGGTGCTGGTCGCCGGACGCATGGAATACCGCGCGTTGTTTCCCGCGCTTACGGCTTCGATTGTCGCAAGCATGACCTCGGGTGCCCTGGGGCTCGAAAAGTTCGAGGTCGCCGTTACCGCCTCGTATGCGCTCGACCTCCCCGGTCTTGGACGGCTGGCGCTGTTGGGTATCGCGTTCGGTATGGTCGGTGGAGCTTTTGCCTGGTGCCTTGCCCATGCTAAGACCCTTGCAGCGCGGCTGCTCCCCAGCCCTTACACACGCGTTGCCGTTATGGGCCTTGCACTGTCAGCGATTCTGTTCGTGCTGTGGCAGGGGCGATACTGCGGCCTTGGCACCAACCTGATATCGGCGGCGCTCGACGGTGACGGCAAGCTCGCCATCATGCCTTGGGACTGGGCGCTCAAATTCACACTCACCATCGCCACGCTTGCCGCGGGTTATCAAGGTGGCGAGGTCACGCCGCTGTTCTCCATCGGAGCCAGCCTGGGTGTCGTACTCGCCGGGATTCTCGGCATGCCCGTCGAGCTCTGCGCCGCGCTGGGATACGCCGCCGTCTTTGGCAGCGCCACCAATACGCTGCTCGCACCCATCCTTATTGGCTGTGAGGTCTTTGGCTTTGGCAACTTGCCGATGTTCTTTATTGTCTGCGTCGTGGCTTATCTGTTCAACATGGATAAGTCGATCTATGCCTTGCAAGAGCGTGCGTAGAAAGATGTCCAAGCAGGTGATCTCAACCGGAAACGGCGTCCCACTCTGAGGCTGTATTCCGGGACACGGTTTCCACTTGGGACGCCATTCGGAAAGCGTGTCCCGTCCTTTCGCGGCGTCTTGGCTATGCAAATTGTTCGGGCACTATTCCTCGTACGCGCCCTCAAGCCGAAGCAGCCACTCCTTGCGGTCGAGGCCACCGGCATATCCGTTGAGCGACCCGTCAGCGGCAACCACGCGATGACACGGCACGATAATCGAAATGGGATTACGCGCGACCGCAGCCCCCACAGCACGTGGGGACACAAC
Organism: uncultured Collinsella sp.; assembly: GCA_902475525.1. Lineage (GTDB taxonomy): Bacteria > Actinomycetota > Coriobacteriia > Coriobacteriales > Coriobacteriaceae > Collinsella. The sequence goes on along the minus strand of CABRZS010000002.1, from coordinate 5,530 downwards.
GGGCGCCTCATTTCCCGGCACACGATGTCGAGCCGCAACACGCTGAGCGATCTCGCCATACGTAACGACCTCGCCACGCGGAATTGAAAGCAGCTCAAACCAAACCTCACGCTGGAACGCCGTGCCGATCATATGCAACGGCGGCGTAAACCGAGGCTCCTGTCCCGCAAAATAAGCATTCAGCCAAGCCCAAGAACGCTCAAGCACCGAAGAAGCCGCGCCATTTGCCGGACTTACCGAAGACATCCCACCGGCACCAGAAACCGCATCGGCACCTACGACATACTCCGCATCCTCTTTGAGCAGCGTAGAGCCAAAGTGCTCCTGTCCCTCAAACCAAAGCCCCGTCAAACCGCGGCCATCAGCGGCAAGCAAGATTTCGCCCAAAGGCGAAGCAAACGTCGTCGTGACCACCAGCGGCTCCTTTCAAAACACCGCAACATAATACCGCGAATTGTGCAGACAACCCCCGCAGATACGTCCGGGCGGGCTCGCAATTACTTCAGCGAGGCTGTTTTTCCCAATCAAGCGAAGAAGACGCGGGGCTTCGACGCCAGGGCGGTACCCCCGCCAGCTGAGCTCTAATACTTTCCCGAGAAGTGAACGAGTAAAAACGAAGCCCCGGAGCATCCACACCTTTAGACCAAAAAACCGCAGGATTCGCGCTGCAAAACCGCAGGAAATAGCGGTCAAAATATGCCAATGCTTCGGGGGTCCAAATAAGGTCGTTCACTTCACGGGAAAAGTATTAGACCTCAATTCGCACCAAGCCCAAAGTCACCCCAGGCAGCAGGCGCGAAGCGCCGCCGCTGCCGCCACGGCCCCGCAGTAGACCCAGGCGGCAGGCGCGAAGCGCCGAGGCCGCCGCCGGGACCAGAGCCCGCAACAACCACGCGCCCCCACATCAGCCCAGCGGCCCCAACCAACAACGTCCCCATCGCAGAGCGCTCGCAACAGCGTCACCGCAGGCGGGGGCCGGGCTTGGTTTTCAGAACATTCCGCAGACCAGTGTGGCGCCTTGTCCGCGGCTCCGAAGGAGCAGGACAAGGCGCCACACATGGTCGAGGACGTTCTGAAAACCAAGCCCGGCCCCCGCCGGACAGGTCAAACTACTCGCAGAGCAGCTTAGCGATCTGGACGGCGTTGGTTGCCGCGCCCTTACGGATTTGGTCGCCGCAGCACCAGAAGGTGATGCCACGCGCGGCCTCGGGGTTCGAGATGTCGCGACGCACACGACCGACCCAGATCAGGTCCTGGTCGGACGTATCCATCGGCATGGGGAAGCGGTCGTGTGCACCCTCGGCACCCAGATCGTCAACCAGCTTGACGCCGGGAGCGGCAGCCAGCGCAGCACGGGCCTCCTCGACCGTAATATCGCGCTCAAACTCGAGCGTAATGCTCTCGGAGTGCGAACGCAGCACGGGCACGCGCACGCAGGTGCAGTTCACGCGCAGCTCGGGCAGATGCATGATCTTACGGCCCTCGTTTTGCAGCTTCATCTCCTCGGAGGTAAAGCCCTCCTCCTTGACGCCGCCAATCTGCGGAATCAGGTTGCTCGCCAGCTGGGCGGCAAATGCACGCGGCTCGGGAATCTCCTCGCCGCGACCCAGGGCGGCCAGCTGAGCCTCGAGCTCGGCCATACCGGGAGCGCCGGCACCCGAAGCCGCCTGATACGTCGAGACGATCATGCGCTTCACGCCGGCGAGCTGATGCAGCGGCCACGTAGGAACCAGGCCGATGATGGTCGCGCAGTTGGGATTGGCGATAAGGCCGTGATGCCACTTGATGTCGTCGGCATTGATCTCAGGCACAACCAGCGGCACCTCGGGATCCATGCGGAAGGCGTGGCTGTTGTCGACCACGACGGCGCCGCGCTTGACGGCCTCGGGCAGTAGCTCCTTCGCAATATCGTCGCCGGCGGCGCCGAGCACGATGTCGCAGCCCTCAAAGGCCTCGGGGCAAGCTTCCTCAATCACGATCTGCTCGCCGCGGAACTCGACGGTCTTGCCCGCAGAGCGCGCGCTCGCCAGCAGCTTGAGCTTGCCAACCGGGAACTCCTGCTCGTCGAGGCACTCGAGCATCTGGGTGCCCACGGCTCCCGTCGCGCCCAAAATAGCAACCGTGTACTGTTTCATGCTTCCCCCTTTAAAGGTTGTGGCTTTTGCCCGCACGCCGAGCAGGCCGATTATTGTTGCCAGTGTATACAAGAACGGGGCGGGCACGAAACCCGCCCCGTCGAAACGAAACCGAAACGAAACGCCCCGCCGTAGATTTTTGAGACATGACCCAAAATCTACTCGTGCGCCAAAAGGTAGATTTTTAGGCATGTCCCAAAAATCTACCGGGATGGCCGCTACTTGTGGAGCGCGGCCAGGGCGGGATCGACCGGCGCGGGAGCCTCCAGGTCGGAGACCTTCACAATGCCGTTCTCGTCGGAGAAGGCGCGGTAAATGGTCCGAATCGCCAGGTCGAAGTCCTTCTCCTCGACGCCGATAATGATGTTGATCTCGTCGCAGCTCTGCGAAATCATACGCACGCTCACGCCGGCCTGGCCGAGCATGCCAAACAGGTGGCCGGAAATACCGGCGCGGCCGCGCAGGTTGCGGCCGACGGTCGCGATGAGCGCCAGGCCCTCAACAACCTCGATCTCGAGCGGCTCGACCTCCTGCTGAATGTCGCCCACGAGCGAGTACAGCGAATCGCGCACATCCTGCTCCTGCACCACAGCGCCAAAGCGATCGACGCCGGTGGGCATATGCTCGACGGAAACGTCATAGCGCTCGAAAACCGAAAGCGCGCGGCGCATAAAGCCGACGCGGGGCTTGGTACGGTCGCGGGCCACGTTGATGGCGACAAAGCCGCGCTTGCCGGTCACGCCGGTAATGATGGGCTCCGCCTCGCCCTCGTCAGCCGTCTCGCTAATGATGGTGCCGGGATCCTGCGGGGCGTTGGTGTTCTTGATGACCAGCGGAATGCCCGCCTCGCGCACGGGGAACACGGCCTCCTCGTGCAGAACGCTCGCGCCCATGTACGAAAGCTCGCGCAGCTCCTCGTAGGTAACGCGCGCGATGGGCTGAGCCTCGGGAACAATACGCGGATCGGCAGAATAGAAGCCCGAGACGTCAGTCCAATTCTCGTACAGGTCGGCACCCAGGCACTTGGCCAGGATCGAGCCCGAGATATCGCCACCGCCGCGGTCGAGCAGCTTGATCTGCCCCTCGCGCGTCGCGCCGTAGAAACCGGGCATGACAAAGCCGCCCTGCTGGCCATACTCCTGCACCAGCTCGGAAGTGCGGTTCATGCTGAGCGTACCGTCGTGATGGAACGCCACGACCGTCGCGGCGTCCAGGAACGGCAGGCCCAGGTACTCGGCCATCAGGCGGGCGGTAAAGTACTCGCCGCGGCTCACGAGCTCCTCGGTGGAGTAGCCGCCCGAGCGGGCGCGCTCGGCAAAGGCCGCAAACTCCTCGCGGATGGGATAGGTGAGCTCCAGCTCGTCAGCGATATCAAAATAGCGCTGGCCGATGTCCTCGAGCAGTTCCTCGCACGACACGTGATACTTAACGTGTGCGTTAACCAGATAGAGCAGGTCGGTCACCTTGGTGTCGCCCTTAAAGCGGCGACCGCAGGCGGAAACCACCACAAAACGGCGGGCCGGGTCGGCATCGACAATGGCCTTGATCTTCTTAAAGTGTTCGGCGTCGGCGACCGACGAGCCGCCAAACTTGGCAATTTTTATCATGGCGTGGAGGTTACCTTTCTAAAAGCCTCTGCAAACCTGTTTTGCGCGCTCTGATACCATGGGTTCACCGATTGGGACCAAGGCATCCGAGGAGCAGTGTTATATGGGAACTTATCATAGTACACGAGGACGCACTTTATCGTGCTCAAGTAAGGTGGCAATCCGTACCGGCATCGCTCCCGACGGGGGTTTGTTCGTCTCGGACGAGCTTGGCACCCAGCAGCTCGATATCAACGCGCTTGCCGATAAATCCTACTTTGAAATCGCTCAAGATGTGTTGGGAATGTTACTGAATGATTACACGGCCGAAGAAATTTCGGCGTGTGTCGACGAGGCATACCGCGGCACGTTCGCGAGCGAAGAGGTTACGCCGCTCGTCAAACTCGACGCCGCACCGGGCGTCGACGCCCCGCAAACCTATGTAATGGAGCTCTTTGGCGGCCCCACGAGCGCGTTCAAAGACGTCGCCCTGCAGATGCTCCCCCGCCTTATGGCCCGCACCTCCGCCAAGGACGGCGGTGCCGAGCGCATCATGATCGTCACCGCCACGTCGGGCGACACGGGCAAGGCAGCACTCGCCGGCTTTGCCGACGCTCCGGGCACGGGCATCACCGTCTTTTATCCCGAGGGCAAGGTCAGCCGCGTCCAGAACCTGCAGATGTCCACGCAGGAGGGCGACAACGTCGCTGTCTGCGGCATCCGCGGCAACTTTGACGACGCCCAGAGCGCCGTCAAGCGCATCTTTGCCGATAAGGAGCTTGCCGAGCGCCTGGAGGCCGCTGGCACGGTGCTTTCGAGCGCCAACTCCATCAACGTCGGCCGTCTGGTGCCGCAGGTCGTCTACTACTTTGCCGCCTATGCGCAGCTGCTGCGCGCCGGCGCTATCGAGGCTGGCGACGCTGTTGAGTTCTGTGTGCCCACCGGCAACTTTGGCGATATCTTGGCCGGCTACTACGCCAAGCGCATGGGTCTGCCCGTCGCCAAGCTCGTCGTGGCGAGCGACAAGAACAACGTGCTTGCCGACTTCCTGACCACCGGCGTTTACGACCGTAACCGCCCGTTCTTCACGACCATCTCGCCGTCGATGGACATCCTCATCAGCTCCAACCTGGAGCGCATGCTGTACTTCCTGTCCGATGGCGACTGCGAACTCGTTGCCGGCCTTATGGAGCAGCTGGCACAGACTGGTCGCTACGAGGTTCCCGCCGACCTGCTGGCAAAGATTCAGAGCGTCTTTGGCTGCGGTTGGGCCAGCGAGGACGAAGTCCGCGCTGCCATCAAGAGCTGCTGGAACGCGAACGGCTACATGATCGACCCGCACACCGCTTGCGGCTATCACGTCTTTGAGCAGGTCGCCCCCGCCGAGGGCGCCAAGGCCCGCGTGCTGCTTTCGACCGCCAGCCCCTACAAGTTCCCGCGCGCCTGCTGCGACGCCCTGGGGCTCGACGTTCCCGAGGACGACTTTGAGGCTATGCGTGTGCTCGAGCAGGCCACCAACACGGTCGCGCCGACCCAGCTCGCCGAACTCGAGTCCAAGCCCGTCCGCTTCGAAGACGTCTGCGATGTCGATGAGATGGCAAGCTACGTCGAGTCCGCAGCAAAACGAATGAGCACCAACTAGATCCCTTATTAAGCGCCGGCGAAAGTCGGCGCACCTTCTTTTATCAGATAACCCCCGGGATGATGACGAACGCGCACAGCGTGCCTGGCTGTTTAGTTCGTCGCGAGTTCCGCACGCAAAGGAAAGCACTTAATGTGCTTTCCGTCTTGCGCAGGACTGTAGAGCAG
>CABRZS010000001.1:0-176896 GCA_902475525.1 uncultured Collinsella sp. | reverse complement strand
GTGCGGGTTGTTACGCGGCGGTCACGGACAGGGCGTGGAACTTCTCGCCGGCGCCCTCGACGGCGGCGGCGAGCTGCTCGGCGGTCACGGTGTCGGCACACTCCACCTGTACGGTCTGGGTCTCGTGATCGGCGTCGGCGTCGGTCACGCCGGCCACGTTGAGCAACGCCGTCTCGACGGTGGCGTCGCAGTGGCCGCACATAAGGCCGGAAGTCTTAATTGTGAAACGCATGGATATTCCTCTCTGTTGTGTCGGCTTTCCCAGGCACCCGACCTTGACCTTCAAGCCGTCGCTCGCGTACCAAAGTACGCGTCGCTCCTCTTTCAGGTCAATCTCTGGCACCTGGAAAACCCGTTCTAAATGGACGTAATAGTGAGCCTATTTTGCCACTTTAGGCTTAAAGGTTCGCAGGCGCAGTGCATTGCTTACGACGCAGACGCTCGACAGGCTCATCGCCGCGGCGCCAAACATCGGTGAGAGTTGCCAACCGGTGAGGGGGAAGAACACGCCCGCGGCGAGCGGAATACCGATGCCGTTGTAGAACAGCGCCCAGAATAGGTCCTGCTTGATGTTGCGAATCGTGGCGCGCGACAGCTCAATGGCGCGGGCGACGTCCATGAGGTCGCTGCGCATGAGCACCACATCTGCCCCTTCTTTGGCGATGTCGGCGCCGGTGCCGATGGCAAGGCCCACGTCGGCGCGCGCCAGGGCGGGGGAGTCGTTGATGCCGTCGCCCACCATGGCGACCTTGCCGCCCGCATCCTGCAGCTCGCGGACGTGGCGCTCCTTGTCGGCGGGGAGGACGTCGGCGATGACCTGCTTGCTGTTCAGTCCCACGCGGCGGGCGATTGCTTCGGCCGTCACACGGTTATCGCCGGTGAGCATGCGCACGTCGACGCCGAGCGAACGCAGCGCGGCGATGGCCTCGGCGCTCGTCTCTTTGACCTCGTCAGCCACGGCGATGGTACCGACAAGCTCGCTGTTCTTGGCAAAGAACAGCGGTGTCTTGCCTTCGGCGGCGAGCTGTTCGGCAAGGCCCGCGGGCACGGTAACGCCCAGCTCGTCCATCAGACGCACGTTGCCGGCTGCGATGACATTTTGTCCCTCGCGCGCCGTAACGCCACGACCGGGCACGGCGGCAAAGTCCTCGACCATGCGCGCGACAATTCCGCGCGCCTCGCACTCGGCCATAATCGCCTCGGCCAGCGGGTGCTCGCTTGAGCGCTCCAACGCGGCGGCCAGCTTGAGCAGCGCCTTTTCGCTCATGGCGCGCGAGCCGTCAGCACGCGTGGCTACCACGATATCGGTCACGGCAGGCTTGCCGCGGGTGACCGTGCCCGTCTTATCGAGCACCACCGTGCCCACGCTGCGCAGATTCTCCAGCGCTTCGGCGCTCTTAAACAGAATGCCCATCTCGGCGCCCTTGCCGGTGCCCACCATAATGGCGACGGGCGTGGCTAGGCCGAGTGCACACGGACAGCTGATCACCAGCACAGCGACGGCGGAGGTGAGCGCTTCGTTGACGCTTCCGGTCAGTGTCATCCACGCCAAGAAGGTCACGGCCGAGATCACGAACACCACGGGCACGAACACGCCGGCGACCTTGTCGGCCATGCGGGCGATGGGCGCCTTGGTGGCGTTGGCGTCCTCGACAAGCTTGATGATCTTGGCGAGCGATGTCTCGGCACCCACACGCGTGGCGCGGAAGGTAAACGAGCCGGTGCGGTTGACGGTGGCGGCGTTGACGGTGTCACCGGCGGTCTTTTCCACGGGGATGGACTCGCCGGTCAGCGCGCTCTCGTCCACGGCCGAGCTGCCCTCGAGCACCACGCCATCGACGGGGATGGACTCGCCGGGGCGTACGCGCAGGATCTGGCCGGGAAGGATGCTGTCGACGTCGACGGTGGTCTCGCTGCCGTCCTCTGCCACGACGGTCGCGGTCTTGGGCGCCAGGTCGATCAGCGCCTCGATAGCGCCGCCGGTTTTGGACTTGCTGCGCGTCTCGAGGTATTTGCCCACGGTGACGAGCGACAGGATCGTGCCTGCGCTCTCAAAATACAGATTGTCCATGCCCGTCATCATGGCCTCGTGGACCTGACCCGCGGCTAACTGGTCGGCCATGATGAACATGGCGTAGAGCGACCAGGCGATGGAGGCGGTGGCGCCCACGGCGATGAGGGCGTCCATGGTGGGCGCGCCGTGCGCGAGCGATTTAAACCCGTTGATAAAGTACGCGTCGTTGACATAGACGATGGGGATGAGCAGGACGAGCTCGGTGAGGGCGAGCGTCATGCTGTGGGTATGGTCGGTGAAGACGCCGGGCAGCGGCCAGCCAAGCATGTGCCCCATGCCTATGTAGAACAGCGGGATGAGGAATACGATTGAGACGATGAGACGAGTGCGCATGGCAGAGGCGGCGGCCTCCAGTTTTTTGGTGGGCGACTCCATATGGGCGGCGCCGGACCTGGCTTGCGTGCTGCCGTTTGAGCCGGCGGCACCGGTGCTCACATCGACGGGCGAGGCCGAGTAGCCCGCGCGGTCGACGGCGGTGCAGATATCGTCGGGGGAGACCTGCGCGGGGTCGTAGTCCACCAGCATAGAGCCGGCGAGCAGATTGACCGCGACGCTCTCGACGCCGTCGAGCTTGCTCACGGCACGGTCCACGTGCGCCTGACAGGCGGCGCATGTCATGCCACCCACATCGAATTTATCTTGAGCCATGGCTTCTCCTTTCTGTGGCTCGGTATTGGAATTGTTAACCTGCCGATACTATACACCCATACCCCCTGGGGGTGTCCAGTAATAGTTGGAATGTATGACTTTTCATTACAGATGAGGGCGGCTGCTCAATCGGTGGCCGTCTCTGCCAAACATCTCAATCTGTAACGTCTGAACCGGTTTTTGAGCCGTAACTGTTACAGATTTAGACAAACAGTTGACGGGAAACTTAATGTCTCAATCTGTAACATCTAGCAGCAAATATGACCTCTAACTGTTACAGATCGAGACAGAGCGTCCGCGGTCAACTCAAATGTCTTGATCTGTAACATCTAGAGAGTTTTTTGACCCCTTACTGTTACAGATTGAGATGTTGTCTCGCGGGGTTGGGTTTTGTCTCGTTCTGTAACATCTAGATCTGTATCTGCCGAGCTAGTGTTACAGAACGAGACAATTGCCGGGGAGGGGTCCCGTCACGGCAAGACGCCCGCTCCCTAGATGCAGAACCCGGGGATCACGCAGGTTCGCTTGCTTGGCTTTTCCGCAGGCGTTGCGTACGTAAAGACGTCGCCGTCGTGCCCCACGCGGTTCATATAGAGCGTGCCTTCGCTCTCCGATGTGTCGGGGCTCACCGTGCGCTCCCACCAACAAGTGTCCTTGCCCTTCCACTGGCGGACCATCGTCTCGTTCGTGGAATACGGGCTCACCTTGAGCTCGCGGAAGAGTTGGTACTCCTTGCCCTCGCCGTTGTAGATGTCTGCCAGGTAGTGATAGTCCTCGGCAAACGAATCGGGCGGTTGCGTACCGCACAGCTCGACCATGGTGGGCAGCCAAAGGGTTGCGGGCAACTCGCTCAGACACGATGCACTGTTGGCGGCGCCAACGTTATTTGAGATCTTTTTGACGGATTTGATGAGTGCGCGCAACTCGTTGGGCAGCAGCTTAAGGCCGTCGCCGTTGAGCCATTCCCGCAGCTCGCAATCTGCCCAGCCGGCGCTCGGCGGTTCAGCCGCAGCGTTGCGCTCGGCAATACCCGCATCGAACATAAACGTCAGTCCGGCCTTGCCTGTACCGTCCAGAAGTTCGTCGTGGCGGATGCCCACAAGCTGAGCGCCGACCTCCAGCCCGTTGGCGAGCTTCACACGCTTAGTGCACGGATAGGGGATATGCCCATCAGCGTCGAGCAGGTGGTAGCGCTTGGCAATCTCGCGTGCCTCGCTACGGGTCTCGGCGGCCTTAATCTTGAGCGAAATCTCCTGCAGCTGGTCCCAAGTGTAGTCGTCAAGCGAACCGCGGATGCCGTCCAGGTAGTCGGGGATGCCAAAGCCATGGGTTGCCGCGCCAACGACGCCGAGCCCCGCAACGACCGCAACGACGCCGCCGATAATAAAGCGACGGCGGGTCATGGCGTCGTGCCGGGCCTGCTCCAGGATCTCTCGCGCGCGCTCGCCGGCGACGTCGACCTTAAGGTGCGTGCCAGAATCGATATCAATTGCGGCCTCGTCTCCTGCACCCTCGCGGTCCTCAGATTCTGCAGCGGGGAGGTATGTCGAGAGCACCTCGAGCATCTGCTGCTCGGTAGGGCGATCGCCCTGTTCGACCGAAATGCCTTTCATGATGATCTGGACAAGCGCTTTGTCGCCCTCGCAGCGCGGCTCGAGCGGCGCCGGCTTGGTCTTGGTCTTTATGAGGTAGAACGAGCCGGTCGCCGCGGCACCCGTCGACTCAACATCGAACGGCTTGCGACCGCTGTAGAGCTGGTACAGAATGCTCGAAAGCGCATAGACGTCGATCGCGGGCGAGCGGCGAAGGGCCGCGATGCCTTCGATATCCTGCGTGAGCATTTCGGGCGCGGCGTATGCGGGCGTGGCAAAGCGCCAGATGTCGGCGCGCCGGGTGATCGTGTCGTCGCCGAGGGCCATGGTCGCGGAGCCCATGTCGATGAGGCAGGGGTCAAAGGAGCAATCGGCAATCTGCTGCTCGAGCGTTCGGCTGGTGGTGCGGAACATGATATTGGCAGGCGACAGGTCGCGATGGATGACCGGATTCACGAGGCCTTGGGTCATCAAGAGCGCGCGAAGTACGGCGTTTCCGACGGCGGCGACCATCTGGGTGGTCAGCCCGCCCGAGGCGTCGTGCGGAAGCAAGGGCAGCGCCTGCTTGAGCGAGGTGCCCTCGACCCACTCCATGAGGATGAGCGGGTCGTTCTCGCACGATCCGTAGCCATAGACGCGCGGAAATCCGCGCAGGTGCGAGACGGTACACAGATGACGGTACTCCTCGAACAGCGCGGCGGTGCTGGCCAGGTGCGCAGCCGCTTGCTCGGCAGAGCGATCGGGCGTCTGGTCGGAAAGGATGGCGTTGTCCTTGAGCAGCTTGACGGCAAAGACCTCGCCGCTCGTGTTGGTCGCGCGCAGCACGTGCCCGATATTGCCGCCGTCACGGTATGCCGTCTGAAGAATAAGCGTCATAAACCGGCGCTTGGCGTCGTCCTCGGCACTGGGGTCGACTGCCACGGCGGTATCGAACGTGTCGAGACGGATGAGTTTGTCGCCATAGGCGCTATCGGTAGTATCCATGGCGTTCCTTTGTCTGGCATGGGTTGCCGCGCGTATACGTGAGCAGTGCGGATATCGGTAAAGTACCATGATAACCGCACTGCCCACGTATACCGCTGAGTATTGTCGTTTACGACGCAGAAGGTAGAAGACAAAAGACGGACGGCGGCCGTCTTTCGATCGCCGTCCGCGCTAGTCCACAATGACAAGGAATGTCGTATAGAGACCCAGATGGAGCCTGTCGCTGTTTTCGATTTCCACCGGGGGATAGATCTTGCCGGGCTCGCGTTGGTCGCGCGGCGGCTCAATCACAATATCGCCGTCGCCTGCACCCGATTCGAGCACTGTGCCGTTGGTCGACCCAAGGCCCTGGGCGTACCAGCGTCCGCCTTCGAGCCAAATGCGGAGATGCTCGCGCGATGCGTCGGCGCCTACATCGGTGATGCTGGGCGAGGTTTTGGGCAAGGACCCAATTACCGTGCCGCGCGGGTCACGCGTAAGGGGGTGGATCTGCATGTCAACGCAGTTGTCGGCATGTGTCCTGAGCAGACCGAGGTTGGGGGCGACGGTGCGCGGCTGCTCCAGGCTGCCAGTAAAGCCACGTCCGACGGTAGTTTCGGTGGTGCCAAAGTGCCCGCCTGTCTTGCTGTCGCAAAAGCGCTCGACGGTAGCCACGCCTTGGATGGGGTCGGCGAGCGCCCCCGTTGCCACAAAGAGCATAAGGTAAAGCGTACTCTTCTCGCGCACGGCATTGCCGTCAAAGTTGTCGATGTGATTGAGGGCATTTGCATATAGGCGGCTGTCCAACTTGTAGCTGGCGAGAGCCGACATCATTTCGTTGGCGGCCGGGCCGCGATAGTGCTCGGCGATTGCCTGATAGGCGGACTCGCCGCCGCCGAGCTTGCTGCAGATTGCCGCGGAAAGATTGAGCGTGGTGACGGCAAAGTCGCTGTAGATGGCGGGCGCGCACTGGTCAGGCTCGCGATGGACGATGTAACGGGTGAGATACGAGCGGTTGGAAGAGCATTTCTCGAGCAGGGTACTGCCGAGATAAGAGTTTCCATTGATGAGCATTCGGGCGATCTCGAGATGTTTAAGACCGCCGAACGAGCGAATATCGTTATAGAGGACCGAGCAAGGCGTCTCTGCTGCCACGGATACCTCCTTTGATTGCTTCCTGGCCAATAAGGCGATAGGAATTAATGGCCCCCGGTGGGCGACGTATTAAATGGCTGCGCAATATGTAGCGTAACCAAAGCAACATTATAGGCCACATGTTCGAAATTGCAGGAAGAGCGAGAGATTTGGTTTGGACTGGACGGAAATCCCCCTCTGTCTTGATCTATAACAATTGGGACCGATTTTGCTCCGTAACTGTTACAGATTGAGACGTTTGTGAACCGTGCCGACCGTTTGTCTCGATCCGTAACATGTAGACCCGGTTTTGCTCCGTAATTGTTACAGATTGAGACAATCGGTCCGGGCCCGCCCCGTCATCTGTGGTTTACGTGGGGGCATGCGAAGCGCGGGTATACTAACCGGCGGCGAATCTGCTCCATCGCTTAGGGCCGCTGCGTCTGGACGGCGCGTGATAGGGCTGCCAAAGCGATCGCCAGCGTGCTGAGCAACGTCCTCTCTGTGCGCACCTGTTTTTGTATGTATTAGCGCACTACCAAGCACGCTCGCGCGGCCGCATGCCGTGCCCATAACGCGTGCAGATAAGGAACAACAACATATGCGTAATTCTGTATCCGACGTCACGGACGCCGAGATTCTGGACGAGGCCCGCGAGGCCATGACCCAGGCTGCCTTCGATGCTGCCGACGAGGCCAGCGCCGCCGAGACCGTTGAGTCCGCGACCGAGAGCCTGCCCGCCTTTGACGAGCTGGGACTTTCGGACGAGATGCTTCGTGCCATCGAGAACCTTGGCTACACGGCGCCCACGCCTGTCCAGGCTGGCTCGATTCCCGTTGTGCTCGAGGGCCGCGACCTGCTTGCCGCCGCTCAGACCGGCACCGGCAAGACGGCTGCCTTTTTGCTGCCGACCATGAACAACCTGGAGCACATCGCTCCGCCCAAGCCCGTGCGCGAGCGCGGAGGCCGCAACCGCCGTCGCGGCGCCAAGAAGCCCGAGGGCAACGGTCGCGGTCCCTTGATGCTCGTCATCACCCCCACGCGCGAGCTTGCCCAGCAGATCGACGAGGTCGCGAGCAAGATCGCCGACGTTACCGGCCATGTTGCCGTGACCGTCGTGGGCGGCGTGAGCTACAAGCCCCAGACCGCGGCGCTCAAGTACGGCTGCGACATCCTGGTCGCCACGCCGGGCCGTCTGGTCGACCTGATCGAGCAGGGCGCCTGCCACCTGGACGAGGTCAAGGTGCTGGTGCTCGACGAGGCCGATCGCATGCTCGATATGGGCTTTTTACCCGCCGTCCGCCGCATCGTGCGCGAGACGCCGGCCGAGCGCCAGACGCTGCTGTTCTCGGCTACGCTCGACGAGGAGGCCGTGGGCGAGATCACCGACCTGGTGAGCGACCCGGCCCGCGTGGAGATCGCGCCCGCTACATCGACCGCCGACACCGTCGACCAGTTTGTGTTCCCGGTGTCCATCGAGGCCAAGAACAACCTGCTGCCCGAGTTCCTCAAAAAGGAGGGCCCGGAGCGCACTATCGTCTTTATGCGCACCAAGCACCGCGCCGACAGCTGCTGCCGTCGCTTGGAGCGTAAGGGCATCAAGGCCGCCGCGATTCACGGCAACCGCAGCCAGGCGCAGCGCGAGCGCGCGCTTTCGGCCTTCCGCGACGGCACCGTCGACGTACTGGTGGCGACCGACGTGCTCGCCCGCGGCATCGACATCAGCGACGTGCGCTACGTCGTGAACTTTGATGTGCCGGCCGAGCCGACCGACTATATCCACCGCATTGGCCGTACGGGCCGCGCCGGCGAGCTGGGGTGGGCCATCACGTTTGTGACCGAGCAGGATGTCGATGAGTTCTACGAGATCGAGAAGCTCATGGACAAGACGGCCGACATCTACGGGGCCGGCGACCTGCATGTGGGTCCCAACCCGCCCGCGGTTGACCCCGAGCGCGACCCTGCCGCCTTTAAGGTGAAGAAGAAGACCAAGCGCGGCAAGTCCAAGAGCAAGAAGAAGCTTGAGCAGGCGCGTCGCGACGGCAAGCGCAACGGCGACGATTACGGCGATGTTGCCGGTCGTTCCAACCGCGGTCGCGACGAGCGCCGCAGCGACGGCGAGCGTCCGGGCCGTCCCAAGCGCGGCGGCAAGACCCGCGTGCGCGAGGGCGTTCAGGCTCGCGTGGACGAGGCTGTGGAGAGCGTGGCCCGCGAGGTAGCTGCCGAGGAGCGCGGGGGTGCTGCTGCCGTCGAGCAGACCCCACGCGGCAACCGTGCCGAGCGCCGTGCCAAGCAGTTCCAGGGCGAGGCGCATCGCCGTCGCCGCGAGGACGAGGACCGTGGTGGCCGTCGTCGTGTTGAGCGCGAGGACGAGGGCCGCGGTTCGCGCGGCGGCAAGCGCGGCTCGGGTGACCGTCGTCGTTCCGGTCGCAATGACGAGCGCAGTGGCCGTGGCGGCGAAGGCCGTGGTTCGCGTGACGAGCGCGGCGTCCGTGGCGGCGAGCGTCGCGAGGGTGCTCGTGGCAACGGTGGCCGCAGCGGCGCCGGTCGTTCGAATGAGTCGCGCGATCGTCGCGACCCGCGTGCCAGCCGCGATCGTCGCGATGATTGGCGCAACTACGACGACACCCGCGAGGAGCGCCGTGGCGGCTACCGCGGCGGGCGTGGTGACAACCAGGCCGGTTCCCGCGGCGGTCGCGCCGGCGGTCGCGATAACCGTGGCAGCTATGGTAACAATCGTGGCGGCAATCGCGGCGGCAGCTCCCGTCGTCCCGGCGACGGCGGCGGCAAGCGCAGATAACATACGCATCGCACGCTAGCGTGAGACAAACAAAAGGGCCCGAGCAAACAACGCTCGGGCCCTTTTGTTTACCGTGTCCATCGCTAATCCAAACGTGATTTTCTCGGGAATGCATCTGGGGGATGCCGAGGACCTATTTTCTGTCATGCGGCAATGGGTCCCATGGGGTGCGTCGTGCATTTTTTGGAGTATTCAGCAGCTCTAGTTGGTTGCATACGATTCGGTATTGCCAACGGCGGCCTTCGGATATCCCTAGCGAGCGTTCCGAGTCAGATTTCGCCGTTTTCCGGAGCAGGGGCGCGTCATTCTCGCCATGTCGGGACTTAGAATGATACGGCGCCCTACAGTTTTGCCCACCCGCGGCGGTGCTGGCGCGGTCACGTTGCAGAATACTCCGTTTTTTGCACGGGCCAGGATGGGGTACCTCAGGAGAACACGGCGGTATCCCGTAAATATATACAATCTGTACCGTAATTAATACAAAACGAAGAGGCAGACAGCGTAGGGTGGGTGCATTGGGGTGTTTGGTGCACCAAAACGTGGATCCCACGTACCGTATACTCTGGCTGGATGTGAAAACGGCTTGACGCGTCGCCAGGCGTAGGGGGGAGGGTGCCTCGATGAGCGTATTCGAAATTGTGTTTAGTCCGACGGGTGGAACGCGGAAGGTGTCTGGCCTTGTGGCCGGGGCGCTGGACAAAAATACCGTTACCGTCGATCTGACCGATAGCGGGCTAGATTTCAGCGCCGTCTCGATGACTGAGGACGACGTGGCCGTAATCTCTGTGCCGGCGTATGCCGGTAGAATCCCGGCTGTGGTGGCTGACCGGTTGGGCATAGTGCGCGGCAACGGGGCTCGGACTGTTTTGGTTTGTGTATACGGAAACCGCGCGTTTGAGGACACGCTCGTAGAGTTGGAGGACGTTGCGAAGCGCGCCGGATTTAGGGTGGTCGCAGCGGTTTCTGCTATTGCTGAGCATTCCGTTGCTCGTCAGTTTGCTGCTGGGCGACCGGATGCGCAGGATGCGGCGCAGCTCGCAGAGTTTGCGCAGCAAATTCAGCAGAAGCTGTTGGCTGAGGATGCATCCGAGCCCTCTATTCCCGGCAATCGTCCTTATAAACAAGCTGGAGGTCACCGCATGGCACCCGAGGCAACAGAGGATTGCGTCTCCTGCGGTGCATGCGCCGCGGCGTGCCCCGTTTGCGCTATCGACAAGGGCGACCCCAAGCGAGCAGCTGACGAGGCGTGTATCTCCTGCATGCGCTGCATCGCCGTATGTCCGCGAGGCGCTCGCAAGCTTGATCCCAACAAGCTATCCGCTGTTTCCCAGATGCTGAGCAAGGTTTGCGTCGTGCGGAAGGAATGCGAACTCTTCATCTAGCGCATACGAAATTGGTGCAATGGGGCCAGAGCAAGGAGTGTCCCTGGGTGCCGGCAGAAAAGGAACGTCCCCAAGTGCCGCTTAAATACCGTTTATCGAAGAAAAAATACCGCTCACCGGTCATAATGATTGTTCTGGCTTTGGGCTTGTCTACAATAGCTCCCGTAAAAAGAAATGCGGAAGGTTACCGAGTCCCTCGGACGTGGGCCTAACCAAAGTCTTTGAACGGATGTGTCTCTATGGACGCATTCGCTTGATTTTGGTTGGGCTATATTTATGAAGGGACATGCCACCATGGGTTTCTTTTCTCGCCTGATGGGCGGTTCGGATGAGCAGAAGACTGCAACTTCCGAGTTCGAAATCCTCGCTCCCGTTTCCGGCGAGCTTGTTCATCTGGAAAAAACCAATGACCCCGCTTTTAGCAGCCGTGCCG
Organism: uncultured Collinsella sp.; assembly: GCA_902475525.1. Lineage (GTDB taxonomy): Bacteria > Actinomycetota > Coriobacteriia > Coriobacteriales > Coriobacteriaceae > Collinsella. The sequence goes on along the minus strand of CABRZS010000001.1, from coordinate 165,870 downwards.
TGGGCGATGGCGTTGCCGTGGTTCCCCAAGAGGGAACGGTGTGCGCTCCTGTCTCCGGTACCGTCGCGGCGCTGTTCCCGACCGAGCACGCGCTGGGTATCATGTCCGACGACAGCTCTGCTCAGGTGATGCTGCATATCGGAATCGATACTGTTAAGCTTGAGGGCAAGGGCTTCCATGCGCTCGTTGCCCAGGGCGATCATGTCGACGCGGGCCAGCCCCTCGTCGAGGTCGATTTCGACGCGGTCCGCGCCGCCGGCTTCGATCCCACGGTCTTCGTTATCGTGTGCGAGCGCTCGGAGAACTCGACTCTTCGTGAGCATGCTTCCGGCCCTGTTGCTGTTAAAGAGCCTGTCGTCTGGCTTTCCGAGTAAATTCTTGTGGTGGGTACCGTGGTTATCAAGCGAGTTTTTAACAACAACGTCGCAATGGTCACTTCGGACGATGGCTCCGAGCTCATCGTCATCGGTCGAGGCCTCTGCTTTGGCCGTCATGCCGGCGATGCCATCGACGAGGCGTCAGTCGAAAAGACCTACGCGTTGCAGGAGGGAACTTCTCAGGATTCGCGTACGATTGACCGCTTGGCTCATCTTTTGGAGTCCATCCCCACCGTCAACCTCGTGATTTCCGAGGAAATCGTTCAGATGCTTCGTCGAGAGCTCAATGTCGACATCAACGATAAGATTCTCATTGCTCTCGCAGACCATATCAGCCTTGCCTTGGAGCGCGAGCGCAAGGGCGTTCCCTGCGAGAACCCGCTGCTGCTCGAGATCCAGCAGTTCTATCGCAAGGAGTATGCGCTTGCGGGCCGTGCGCTGCAGATTATCAAGGAGTATATGGGCATCCAGATGAGCGAAGAAGAGCAGGGTTTTATTACGCTGCATATCGTCAACGCCACTATGCCGCAGCGCTCTGACCGTCTGATTGTTTCGGTCCAGCTTGTTCGCGACGTGCTCGCGATTGTTTCCGAGCACTATGCCACGACCCTTGACGTCACCTCGTTGCCGTACGAGCGTTTCGTTCGCCATCTGCAGTTTTTTGCGCAGCGAGCGCTCGATCCCGCGGCGGGGCAGGTCAATGGCGACGCGCTGTTCCGTATCGATGAAACGGCGTATCCGAGGGCGTTCTCGTGTGCGGAGTCAATTGCCGACCACTTAGCGTCTACCTATAACGTTGTCGTTACCGATGCCGAGAAGAGTTATCTCGCATATCACATTGTTAACCTGCTTGGAGAACCTGGTCTCTAGGCATAACGTGCCCACACATCGATTGATATAAGGCAAGGCTCACGGTCTTGCCCAGGGCACATCTGTCTTAATTTGCGGAAAAGGAAGGGGAGTACCGCTATGACCGCAAAAAAGAAGTTCAATTTCAAAGCGCCGTTGGAGGTGTTCGCGAAGTCAATCGTTCAGCCGATGATGTATCTCTCGGTTGCCGGCATTCTGCTCATCGTGGGCATTATTCTGACCAACAAGACCATCTGCGCCGTGATTCCTGTGCTGGGCTCCGGTCCGTTCCAGCTTGTGGGCGCCGTTGTCTATCAGTCGCTGATGTTTATCATCAACAACCTCTCGATTCTGTTCTGCGTGGGCATCGCCGGCGCCATGGCAAAGAAGAACAAGGGCCATGCTTCGCTGATCGCCCTGATGTCGTTCTTCCTGTTCCTGCAGGCCAATAACATCGTGCTCAACGCCACCGGCTCTCTTGCCGAAGCGAGCGGCATGCTCGGCCTTACCGGAACCGGCCAGGCCACCGTTATGGGCATCCAGGTGCTCGATACCGGCGTGTTTGGCGGCATCATCCTGGGCTGCATCACCGGTGCTGTGTTCAACAAGTACTCGAACAAGCAGTTCCCCATTGCCCTTTCGATGTTCTCGGGCGTTCGCTTTCCGTTCCTGATCATGATCATCATTTCCTGGATTATGGGCGCTGGCTTCTGCATCGTTTGGCCTCCGGTTCAGGGTGCCATCTCCTCCGTTGCCGGCATCATTAAGGAGTCGGGCAACATCGGTCTGTTTATCTACGGCATGCTCAACAAGCTGCTCGTTCCCACCGGTCTGCACCACCTCATCTACACCCCGTTCCAGTTCTCCGATGTGGGTGGCACCCTGACGCTGGGTGATCAGGTTATCGCCGGCGCCTATCCCATCCGTGTTGCCGAGATGGCAATGACGGGCCAGCCCTTCTCCGATAGCACGTATTTCAACAGCTACACCTTCAACAACCTGTGGCCCTACATCGGTATCGGTCTCGCCTTTATCTTCACCGCTTACAAGGGGAACAAGGATAAGACCAAGGCCGTTATCATCCCGCTGATCATCACCGCCGTGCTCTCCTGTGTCACCGAGCCCATGGACTTCCTCTTTGTCTTTGCCGCTCCCGTGCTCTTTGTCGTTCACTCGGTTCTTTCCGGCATCTTCCTGGTTCTGCTCAAGGTCCTCTCCGTGCCCGCTTCGACTGCAGGCGGTATCATCAACATCGTGGTTTCCAACCTGGTCCTCGGTGTCGACAAGACCAACTGGCCGATGATGCTGGTGCTTGGAGTCGTCAACGCCGCTCTGTACTTCTTCCTCTTCACCTTCCTTATTAAGAAGCTCAACCTCCACACGCCTGGCCGCGAGGAGGAGTCCGAGCTCGCCGAGTCCGTTGCCGAGGGCGAGGCCGCCGCGTCTGTCGCGGTGAAGCAGGGCGCTGTTGCCGCAGCTCCCGCAGAGGGCGTCGATGCAGGTATTGCCGACCTGGTCGCAGGTCTTGGCGGCAAGGACAACATCGAGGAGCTCGAGAACTGCTTTACGCGTCTTCGCGTGAACGTTAAGAACCCGGACCTCATCGATGAGAACCTCATCAACCACGTGCCCAACAGCGGCATCAACCGCAACGGCAACAATATCCAGATCATCTTTGGCATGAAGGTCGCCGAGATGCGCGACAAGGTCGAAAACGCAATTGAGAAGGAGCAGTAAACAATGATCATTACTCTGTGTGGTGGCGGATCCACCTTTACCCCTGGCATCGTCAAGTCCATCGCTCTGCGCAAGGACGAACTCGACGTTGACGAGATTCGTCTGTACGACATCAACGAGGAGCGCCAGCGCAAGATCGGCGTGCTCGTGGACTGGATTCTGCACGAGGACCTCGGCCTGGACATCAAGCTCACGGTGACCACCGACAAGGAGACGGCTTTTACCGACGCGAGCTTCGTGTTTGCCCAGATGCGCGTGGGCGGCTACGCCATGCGCGAGCAGGACGAGAAGATTCCGCTGCGCCATGGCTGCGTGGGCCAGGAGACCTGCGGTTGCGGCGGCCTTGCCTACGGCATGCGCACCATCTTCCCCATGGTCGAGCTGATCGATGACGTCGAGAAGTACGCCAAGAAGGACTACTGGATTCTCAACTACTCCAACCCTGCTGCCATCGTCTCCGAGGGCTGCCGTGTGCTGCGTCCCAACGCTCGCATTATCAACATCTGCGACATGCCGATCGCGATCATCGACGTGGTTTGCGCCGCACTCGATATCGACAAGAAGGATGTCGAGTACGATTACTTTGGCCTCAACCACTTTGGCTGGTTCACCTCGATTCGCCACAAGGGCGAGGAGGTGCTCCCGCAGCTGCGCGAGTACATCAAGGAGCACGAGATTCTGCTGCCCGATTCGTACCTCAAGGGCATGGGCTCGCTGATGTCCAAGAAGCCCGAGGAGGCCACTGACGAGCACCCCGAGCAGAACCGCCACACCAAGGGCAGCTGGTACTACGTCTGGAAGGGCGAGTACGAGATCATGGAGTGCTTCCCGGAGTACCTGCCTAACACGTATCTGAACTACTACCTGCAGCAGAAGGAGTTCGTCGAGCATTCCAACCCCGAGCGCACCCGAGCTAACGAGGTTGAGGAGACGCGCGAGAAGAACCTCTTCGACGGCATCGACCACTACGAGAAGACGGGCGAGATCGACGAGAGCACGTTCTACGCGGGCAGCCACGGCGACTGGATTGCCGATCTGGCTATCGCTCTGAAGAACGACACCAAGCAGCGCTTCCTGGTCATTTGCGAGAACAAGGGCGCTATCCCCAACATGCCCTACGACGCTATGGTCGAGCTGCCTGCCTACATTGGCAAGAATGGCCCCGAGGTCATCAGCCGCGACAACATTCCTCTGTTCCAGCAGGGCCTCATGATGCAGCAGCTGAACTCCGAGAAGCTCGTGGTCGAGGCTACGATCGAGGGTTCTTACGAGAAGGCGCTCAAGGCCTTTACGCTCAACAAGACCGTGCCGTCGATGAAGGTCGCCAAGGAGGTTCTCGACGACATGATCGAGGCCAACAAGGGCTACTGGCCCGAGCTTAAGTAAAAGCAACAGGGTCGCTGGCCGCATACCTGGAGCAATGCCCCGTCCACGTGATTGCGTGGGCGGGGCATTGTCATTTGGTAACGCGTTTTATCAAATATGGCATTTATCTGCGGTAATGTTCTATTTCACCGCCGAGGGTGACATTTCATACCGCCTGCCGAACTGCGTGGAGACCTAACAACTTTTTAGGTCAGTGTTGTGCGTGTAGCAACTTCGCCCGGCCTCGCCTCCGGGCTGCCATGTGAGAGGGGATCTTATGGCTCGACTGCACGTAATGGAACGCAGCCACGCTCAGGCCGTCATGGACGACCTGCACGATGCGCTCGGACGTCGTCTGGCGGTGAGTTCGCTCGCCCCGTGCCCCGTTGAGTTTACGGCAGCGCTCGTCAATCTGTGCTCCACCCAGAGCTGCGGCAAGTGCACGCCCTGCCGCGTGGGCCTGAGCGCGCTGAGCGACCTGCTCGCCGATGTGCTCGAGGGCCGCGCCGACGAGTCCACGCTCAACTTGATTGAGCGCACCGCCCGCACCATCTACCTTTCGAGCGACTGCGCCATCGGCTACGAAGCTGGCGCCATGGCACTCACGGCCATTCGCGGCTTCCGCGACGATTTTGAGCACCACATTCGCGAGCACTCCTGCGGCTTTGACCGCGAGGCCCGCGTCCCGTGCGTTTCGGGCTGCCCGGCGCACGTCGACATTCCCGGGTACATTTCGCTGGTCGAGGCCGGCCGCTATGCCGACGCCGTCAAGGTCATCCGCAAGAACAATCCGCTGCCGCTCGTCTGCGGCCTGGTGTGCGAGCATCCCTGCGAGATGCACTGCCGCCGTGGCATGGTCGACGACCCCATGAACATCCTCGCCCTCAAGCGTTTTGCCGTTGAGCATAGCGACCTCAACGACCACAAGCCGCATGTGGTGGACAACACCGGGAAGCGCGTCGCCGTGATCGGCGGCGGCCCGGCCGGTCTTTCTTGCGCTTACTACCTGGCCGTGATGGGCCACAAGGTGACCATCTTGGAGCAGCGCCACCACCTGGGCGGCATGCTGCGCTACGGCATCCCCAGCTATCGTCTGCCGCGCGAGCGCCTGCAGGCCGAGATCGACTGGATCTTGAGCGCCGGCATCGACGTGGAGCTCGACCACTCCGTCAACGGCGAGGAGCTTGCCCGTCTGCGCGACGAGTTCGATGCCGTCTACCTGGCCATTGGCGCCCACAGCGATAAGAAGCTCGGCCTTCCGGGCGAAGAGGCTCCCGGCGTGGAGTCGGCCGTCAAGATGCTGCGCGCCATCGGCGATGACGAGCTGCCCGACCTGAGCGGCCAGCGCGTGTGCGTCATCGGCGGCGGTAACGTGGCCATGGACGTGGCGCGCTCCGCCGTGCGCTGCGGTGCCGAAAAGGTGAGCATCGTCTACCGCCGTCGCATCTGCGACATGACGGCCCAGGACGCCGAGATCGCCGGCGCCCAGGCCGAGGGCTGCGAGGTGCTGGAGTTGACCGCCCCGCTCGCTATCGAGACGGGCGAGGAAGGTCGCGTGAGTGGCCTGCGCGTGCAGCCGCAGATTATCGGCGAGCCCCGTCGTGGGCGTCCGGCCCCGCGTGCCGCCGCCACGCCCGAGCGCGTCATTCCCTGCGAGCGCGTGTTTGTGGCCATTGGCCAGGACATTGATTCCAAGCCGTTTGAGGACATGGGCATCGCCTGCAAGTGGGGTCGCGTCGTCACCGATTCGGATGGCGCCGTGCCTAACTTCGATGGCCTCTTTAGCGGCGGTGACTGCCAGACCGGCCCCGCCACCGTCATCCGTGCCATCAACGCCGGCCGCGTTGCTTCGGCAAATATCGACCGCTATCTGGGCTTTGACCACAAGATCAAGCTCGACGTTGAGCTGCCGACCGTGCAGTTTAAGGGCAAGCACGAGTGCGGCCGCTGCGAGCTGGGCGAGCGCGAAGCCGGCGAGCGCATCCACGATTGGAATCTGGTCGAGCAGGGCCTTACCGAGGAGGAGGCACGCCAGGAGGCAAGCCGCTGCCTGCGTTGCGACCACTTTGGCTTTGGCGCGTTCCGCGGAGGGAGGAACCTGGAATGGTAGAGCCCAACAAAACCACTGTCAGCGACAACACCGAAAGCGGAGCACTCAACATGGTCAAGCTCACGATCGATAATTGCGAGGTCGTGGTGCCCGAGCACACCACGATCCTGGATGCGGCCAAGTCCGTCGGCATCCAGATTCCCACCCTGTGCTACCTGCGCGATCTGAACGAGATCGGCGGTTGCCGCGTGTGCGTGGTCGAGGTCGAGGGCTGCGACCAGCTGGTTGCCGCCTGCAACAACTACGTGCTCGACGGCATGGTGGTCCACACCAACAGTCCCAAGGCCCGCGAGGCCCGTCGCACCAACGTGCAGCTGCTGCTGTCCCAGCACGACTCGCGCTGTACGAGCTGTGTGCGCAGCGGCAACTGCAACCTGCAGACCATCGCCAACGACCTTGGCATTTTCTATCTGCCGTACGAGCAGCACCTGGCGCGCGAGGGCTGGGACTTCGATTTCCCCATCATCCGCGATAACGACAAGTGCATCAAATGCATGCGCTGCATCAAGGTGTGCGAGAGCGTGCAGGGCTTAGGGATTTGGGACCTGACCAACCGCGCCACGCATACCGCCGTGGGCACCCGCGGGCGTGCGCCGATCGGCAAGACCGATTGCGTCGCGTGCGGTCAGTGCATCACGCATTGCCCGACGGGTGCCCTGCGCGAGCGTGACGATACCGAGACCGTGTTCGATGCTCTCGCCGATCCTGACAAGATCGTACTGGTGCAGATTGCGCCGGCCGTGCGTAGCGCCTGGGGCGAGGAGCTCGGCATTCCGCGCGAGGAGGCTACCGTCGAACGCCTGGCTTGCGCGCTGCGCCGCGTGGGCTTTGAGTACGTGTTCGATACCGATTTCTCGGCCGACCTCACCATTATGGAGGAGGGCTCCGAGCTGCTCGAGCGCCTGGGTAAGGCCGCCAAGGGCGAGGGCGACAGCCGCGGCTGGCCCATGTTCACGAGCTGCTGTCCGGGCTGGGTGCGCTTTGTGAAGGCGCGCTATCCGGAGTTTGTCGACAGCCTGTCCACGTCCAAGTCGCCGCAGCAGATGTTCGGCGCCATCGCCAAGACCTACTATGCCAAGGTGCTGGGCGTGGAGCCCGAGCGCCTGTTCGTGGTGTCCGTTATGCCGTGCACGGCCAAGAAGGCCGAGTGTGCGCTGCCGAGCATGGTGGGCGAGGGCGGTGCGCCCGACGTGGACGTTGCGCTGACGGTGCGCGAGATGGTGCGCATGATTCGCGCGAGCCACGTGAGCATTGACACGCTTACCGAGGAGCCGCTCGATACACCGCTGGGCTTTGGTACGGGCGCGGGTGTAATCTTTGGCGCCACAGGCGGCGTGGTGGAGGCCGCCGTGCGCTCGGCCTATTACCTGGTGACGGGTAAGAACCCCGACGCCGACTTCTTTACCGATGTGCGCGGACTCGACGGCTGGAAGGAAGCCGTGGCCGATATCGAGGGCACCAGGGTGCGCGTCGCCGTGGCGCACGGGCTGGGCAACGCCGCCCGTCTGCTCGACGCGATTCGCGACGGCCGTGTGGGCTATGACTTCGTTGAGGTTATGGCATGCCCGGGCGGCTGCGTCGGTGGTGGCGGTCAGCCCATCCACGACGGCTGCGAGCTGGCAGCCGAGCGCGGCCAGGTGCTGTGGGGCCTGGATGCCGCTGCGGACATTCGCTTCTCGCACGAGAACCCAGATGTCCAGGCGTGCTACAACGAGTTTTTGGGCGCGCCGCTTTCGCCGCTGGCCGAGGAACTGCTGCATACAGACCATCACGCCTGGTCGATGCCCAACGAGGGGAAGTGCTAACGATGCGCGCGTTTAATGTTGAGCTGTCGCGCCGGGGATTTGCCTCGGCGCTTGCCGCGGGTGCGCTGTCGCTTGCGCTCGCGGGCTGTGGCGGCGGGGCTGCCGGTGCCGGGTCTGCTGCGGGCTCGGCTGCCGGGTCTGCCGCTGACGGTGCCGCTGCCGAGCCTGTCGAGGTGCACGTCGCCTCGCTCAAGGGTCCGACGTCGATCGGTCTGGTGCAGTTTATGGACCGGGCGGCCGACGGTGCCACAGACAACGAGTTCGACTTTGCGATCAGCGCCGCAGCCGACGAGATCGTGCCCAAGGTGATTCAGGGCGATGTTGACATTGCCCTGGTGCCCGCGAACGTGGCGAGCGTGCTCTACAACAAGACCGAGGGCGCGGTGCAGGTCATCGACATCAACACGCTGGGCGTGCTGAACGTGGTGACGGGTAACGCGGGCGTTACTTCGTTCGGCGATCTGGCGGGTCGCACCGTCTACATGACGGGCAAGGGCACCACGCCGGAGTATGTCATGAACTACCTGCTGGAGCGCGCGGGCCTGACCGGCCAGGTGGCGCTCGAGTTTAAGAGCGAGCCCACCGAGGTGCTGTCGGCCCTGCTTGCCGATCCGTCTGCTGTGGGCGTGCTGCCCGAGCCGTTCAAGACCGTCGCCATCGCCAAGAGCGAAGGCAAGCTGTCGGCGCCGGTGAGTCTGACCGATGTGTGGGATGAGCCTGCGGGCGACACGGGTTCGCGCCTGCTGACGGGCGTGACCGTGGTGCGCCGCGCGTTTGCCGAGGAACATCCCGAGGCCGTTGCGGAGTTCTTGAGCTGCCATGCGGCGAGCGTTAAGGCTGTCAATGCGGCGCCGACAGATTGGGCGCAGGCCGTGGTCGATGCCGGCATCGTGGACAACGCCAAGATCGCCGAGAAGGCGATTCCCGGGTGCATGCTTGTCTGCCAGACGGGGAAAGATATGAAGGCGGCGCTCGGTGGGTACCTGCAGGTGCTGGCCGATGCGGACGCGAGTGCTGTGGGCGGTAAGCTCCCGGCTGACGATTTTTACTACATGGAGTAGCCCGTGCGTGCGTTTGCTCGACACATGACTGAGCGTGCGAAGGCGGTGGCGGCAGTGGGTGCCGCCGCCGCCTTTTGGCTTGCCGTGTGGATCTTTGCGGCGTCGCTGGTGGCGCAGCCGCTGATCTTGCCGGGGCCGGGTGCTGTTGCCTTGGCGCTTCTGCGCCTGGTGTGCGATGGCGGTACCTGGGCGATTTTGGCGGGCTCGGGCGCGCGGATACTGGGCGGGCTGGCGCTTGCCGCGGTGTGTGGTGGTGTGCTTGCCGGGATTTCGTCACGTTCGCGGGCGTTTGCGCACCTGGTGGCTCTGGCGCTGTCGTTTGTAAAGGCGACACCGGTCGCCTGCGTGGTGGTCCTGTTGCTAATCTGGCTGGGGTCGGCGCGCGTGAGCATCGCGGCAGTCTTTTTGATGGCGCTGCCGGGCGTGTATTTTTCGCTGGCCGAGGGCTTGGCACAGGTGAATAAACCGCTGGAGCAGATGTTCCGTCTGCATGGCGTGCGCGGCTGGCGACTGTTTTGCGCCCATACCTGGCGCGAAGTCCTGCCGTTTGTGCTTTCGTGTGCGCGTGCCGTGATTGGCATGAGCTGGAAGGCCGGCGTGGCAGCCGAGCTCATCGGCATGGCGGTGGGCACCGTGGGTGAGCGCATCTATCAGGCGAAGCTTTTGATCGAGACGGCTGATCTGCTGGCGTGGACCGTGCTGGTCGTTGCCGCCTCGTGGGCGTGTGAGCGCGTGCTGGTGTGGCTGCTGCGGGTTTCGGGACCCGTGGCGTGGCGCGTGGCCGTGCGGGCGCATGGGCGCGGCGCTCGCGGGCGTGCGGGGGCTGCCGGGGGCGGCGCTGCGGCGGAGCTTGCGCTCGCCGTGGGCGAGCGGGCGCCCTGGGCTCCGGCGCTCGACGGACTGACACTCCGTGTGCCCGCCGGTGGGCGCGCCTGCGTGATGGGCGCCTCGGGTGTGGGCAAGTCGACGTTGCTTGCGCTGGCTGCGGGGGAGTGCGCGCCGTGCTCCATGGTGTTTCAGGACGTGCGCTTGGTTGAGGACGTTTCGGCTTTGGAAAACGTGCTGGTGTGCGCCGACGCGCGCGTGGACGCCTCGGGTGCCGCGGCCCTGCTGCGCCTGTTGGTGCCGGGGGTCGATTTGCATGCTCGCGTGGCCGAGCTCTCGGGTGGGCAGCGTCGTCGCGTCGAGATTGCCCGAGCACTGCTGTGCCCGGGCGGCGCGGTGATTCTGGACGAGCCCTTTACCGGCCTGGATGTCGTCGCGCGCGATGCGACGGCCGAGGTCGTGCTCGATCTGCTCGACGGTCGCATGCTCCTACTCGCCACACACGATGCCGCTGACGCTCGGGCCCTCAATATCTCGGACATCATCACGCTCTAAATACTAACTTAGCAACAAAATGATCCGTTTTTCTCCGTCCCCATGGGGTCGGGTGTGGTATTCTATCTGCGGGGTAATACTTAGGAATACCAAGTAATACCAACGCCGCAGAAACAAACTCCGGATGCGGGCCAATCGGGTTGCCTTCACAGCCCGTCGCCCAGCCGCGTGGCCCGCATCTATCCGCACCACCGTCGTTTCAAAAAGGAAGCGCCATGGCAGAACACATGACCCCGGTTGTCGCGAAGGTCTTGCCCGAGGAAAAGGCGGCCTTCGCGGCGGCAACCCAGCTCGTGGGCACCACGCCGTCCAACGCCATCCGCATGTTTATCGCCGCGTTCAATCGCTGCGGCACCTTCCCGTTCGACATCTCGCCCAACGGGGCCTTTGGCAAAGACTGTCCCCGACAGCTAGTCATTTAAGAACGTCCCCAATGACTAGTCGTTGGGGACGTTCTTAAATGACTAGCTGTCGGGAGGAGGTTGGCATGCTCAATGCGATGATTTGGGCGCTTGCCTGTTTTGGCGTCGTCGCTGCCGATATCGCCCTGAGCGTGGTTTTGTTCTCCGCTCTGGGCGTCGCATCGGTGTTCATGGGCTTTTCGATTGACGACCTCGATATTCAATTGCTTCAGGCTGCCGCGCAGATGGCATCGTTTTTAATGGCGCTGCTGTGGTGGCGTTATCTGTGGCCGCGTTCGTTTATGGCACGCCGGCAAAGCGCGCATCCGCTCGGCGGGGGAGCGCGTGGGGCGTGGAAGCGCATCGTCTGCGTTATCGTGATTGGCCTTGCCCTGCAGGTGGTCGTTGGCTACGTGACCGACGCCGTGCTGTCGCTGTTGCCCGAGGCCGCGGCCGACTACAGCGAACTTGTCGAGGAGACGGGCATGGGTGACACGAGCTATCTGGCCGTCCTGACCACGGTGCTCGGCGCTCCGTTTTGCGAGGAGCTGCTGGTGCGCGGTATCATTTTTGAGTTTTCGCTCCGAGCGTTTAATCCGCAGTGCCGCCCACTTTGGAAGCGCCGGCGTCGTGCGGGTGCGCAGGACGGCGCCATGGTGCCCTGGGCGGCCCCGAGCACGTGGGGTATCGCCGCGGCGGTCGTGCTGCAGGCGGCGATCTTCGGTTTTATGCACATGAACTGGGTGCAGGGCTGCTATGCGGGCGCTGCCGGCCTCATTTTTGGCTGGGTGCTCGTGACGACCGGGAAGCTCCGCTACACGATCCTGCTGCACTTTGCCTTTAATGCCGGGTCGTATCTCATGACGTTGCTCTGGTTTGTGAACACGCCGTTCGACGTGGTAATCACGGTCACCATCGCCGGCATCATCCTCGTGGAGGCGATGCGCTCACTGCGCCACGCATGCGAGATGGGCATAGCGACAGCACCGCTGCCCTAATTGCGGCGTCCGCCTCCGTTGGCGCCCTGACGCCCCTGAGCTGCACGGTTGCGGCCGGCGGTGTTCTGCGCACGCGACATGCCGCCGTGCCCCTTGCTGCCCTTGGGGCCCTTGCCGGCGCCACCGTGGGCCTTGCCGCCCTTCTTGCCGGTGCCATGCCCGCCGCCGGCAGAGGTCTCGCCCGGGCGTGGCGGCACGGGGCGAATCAGGCAATGTTTGGTGTAGCCGATCAGATCGCGACGGCCAGCCTTTTCCAGTGCCTCGCGCACGAGCTTGTAGTTCTCGGGCTTGCGATATTGGATGAGCGCGCGCTGCATAGCCTTCTCGTGCGGGTCGCGCGCCACATAGATCGACTGCATGGTGCGCGGGTCAACGCCGGTGTAGTACATGCAGGTGCTCATCGTGGACGGGGTGGGGTAGAAGTCCTGTACCTGCTCGGGCATGTAGCCCATGTCGCGCACAGCCTCGGCAAGCTCCACCGCTTCCTTCATCGTCGAGCCGGGGTGGCTCGAGATCAGGTACGGAACCACGTACTGCTTGAGTCCGTATTCACGGTTCAAGCGCTCAAATTTGCGACAGAACGCGTCGTAGACGGCGCGGCTCGGCTTGCCCATTACGGAGAGCACGGCGTCGCTCACATGCTCGGGTGCTACGCGCAGCTGGCCCGAGACATGGTGTTCCAAAAGCTCGCGCAAAAACTCGTCCGAGGTATCGGCCATGGTGTAGTCAAAACGGATGCCGCTGCGCACGAAGACCTTCTTGACGCCTGGCAGCTGGCGCAGGTCGCGCAGCAGCTGCGTGTAGCCGCTCTCATCGACCACCATGTTCTTGCATACGCTCGGCCACAGACAGCGCTTGTTCTTGCACACGCCGTGCTTGAGCTGTTTGTCGCAGGCGGGACGGCTAAAGTTTGCCGTCGGTCCACCCACGTCGTTGATGTAGCCCTTAAACTCGGGATCGCGCGTGAGCAGCTCGGCCTCGCGCATGATCGAATCGTGGCTGCGCATCTGTAGCACGCGGCCCTGGTGGAAGGTGAGCGCGCAAAACGAGCACTCGCCAAAACAGCCGCGGTTGGAGCTAATGGAAAACTTGATCTCGGCAAAGGCCGGCACGCCGCCTGCCGCGTCGTAGTCGGGATGCCAATCGCGTGCGTAGGGGAGCTCGGCCACCTCGTCCATCTCATCGGTGGTGAGCGTCGCCGACGGCGGGTTCTGCACCACATAGACGCTGTTGGGGTAGGGCTCTACCAGACGATGCCCGGTGATGGGGTCCATGTTCTGCTGCTGCACATTAAAGCTGCGCGCGTAGTTGAGCTTGTCAGCGGCAAGGTCGTCCCAGCTGGGCAGCAGGTCGTAGTCGTAGACCTCGTCGAGCGAACCCGTGCGGTAGACGGTACCGTTGATATAGGTGATCTGGTCGACGGGCAGTCCCGCGTCGAGCGCGTCGGCGATCTCGACGATCGCATGCTCGCCCATGCCGTAGATGAGGATGTCGGCGCCCGAGTCGAGCAGTACCGAGCGCTTGAGCTTGTCCTGCCAGTAGTCGTAGTGGGCCAGGCGGCGCAGGCTTGCCTCGATGCCGCCGATGATGATGGGAGCGTCCTTGAACGTCTGGCGGATGAGGTTGCCGTAGACCGTGACGGCTCGGTTGGGACGGCGCCCCTCCTCGCCGCCGGGGGTATAGGCATCGGTGTGGCGGCGGTGCTTGGTCACCGAATAGTGGTTGACCATGGAGTCCATGTTGCCGGCGCTGACGAGAAAGCCCAGGCGAGGCTCGCCGAGCACCGTGATGCTGGCGGGGTCGGTCCAGTCGGGCTGGCAGATGATACCCACCTTGTAGCCATGCGCATCGAGCACGCGGCTGATGATGGCCATGCCAAAGCTCGGATGGTCCACGTAGGCATCGCCGCAGATGTAGACAAAGTCGCACTGGTCCCAGCCACGCGCATCCATGTCGGCGCGGCCGACGGGGAGGAACTTGTCGCGGCCCGGTCGCCAGGGGCGGGCGGGCGTCGCTTGGGAATGCTTGGTGCGGGCGACCGTGGCCTGCGCCTTGCCGCCGCGCTTTTGCTGCTGGCCCTGTTTGCCCTGCTGACTGCGCTGGTTGTTCTGAGCGTGCTGAGGCATTTTTGCCACGATCCCTCCCGGTGTTTGTATGCTGCACGTAATTGTAACCAGTCTTTTTGGGACGGGGCTAAAAAGACTGGTGGAGTACATGGGCTGGCGGATCGGCGTATCGATGCGGGTGCCGTTTGTTTCCAGACTGTGTATCTGCGCGTTGGGGAGCCCGTCTCGCGCGCATGCCATGTTGTCAATGGGTTACAGTATGAACGGCGGCTATGTTTCCGCCAACGCACGAGAGAGTCGTCAACAAGGAGGATGCACGACGATGCAGCGTGCCAAACAGATATCGGAGTCTATTGAGCTGGGCATCATCTTGGCGCTCGCCGGTGGCTTTATGGACGTTTATTCGTACATTGGGCGCGATCATGTTTTCGCTAACGCGCAGACGGGCAACATACTGCTGGTGGGCGTGAGCATCTCGGAGGGCAATTGGGCACTTGCGGGGCGTTACTTCTTCCCTGTGGTTTCGTTTGCTGTGGGCATTATGCTTGCCGACCTGGTTCACGAGCGGTTTGGCAGTGTGATTCACTGGCGCCAGGTGACGGTGTTTTTTGAAGCCGTTATCTTGCTGGGCGTGAGCTTTATCCCGGGCGGCGGTTACAACCTGCTCGCCAACTGCCTCACCTCGTTTGCCTGCGGTATGCAGGTCGAGAGCTTCCGCAAGATCCACGGTCACGGCATCGCTACGACCATGTGCATCGGCAACTTGCGCAACGCGCTACAAAACGTGGATGATTACATCATCACCCACAGGCGCGGCTTTTTGGAAAACGGCCTGCTGTACTTTGGCGTGATCTTTACCTTTGTGTTTGGCGCCGTGTTGGGCAACTGGTGCATTGAGCGCATGGGCCTGCACGCCATCGTCGTGGCGAGCTTGCTGCTGTTTGTCGCGTTTGCCATCATGTTCATCGACCGCGAGCGCGACTTGCGCTTACGCTGGAAGGTTGCGGCCGAGGCTTGGAAAGAGGGCTGCCGAAAGTAACCGAATGCGGCAAAGGGGCTGTCCCTTCGCCGCATTATTTTTCATCATATGTTGAAACGCTTTAACACTTTTGATGTTCTCGCGTGTTTTTTGTTTCAAAAGCGTTAGGATGGGACTCATAGCGCGGGGCGTAATGGGTGCCCCGCACACGATAGGAGGCTATCAATGGCTAATCGTTTCGTTCTCAATACCATCTCTTATCATGGTTCCGGCGCCATCAAGGAGATCCCCGGCGAGCTCCAGCGTCGCGGCTACAAGAAGATCTTCGTCTGCTCCGACCCCGACCTGGTCAAGTTTGGCGTTACCGCTAAGGTGACCGACGAGCTCGACGCCGCCGGCATCGCTTGGAGCCTCTACTCCGAGATCAAGCCCAACCCCACCATCCAGAACGTCAAGGACGGCGTCGAGGCCTTCAAGGCCGCCGAGGCTGACGCTATCGTGACCATCGGTGGCGGCTCCTCCATGGACACCGCCAAGGCTATCGGCATCATCATCAACAACCCCGAGTTTGCCGATGTCCGCAGCCTCGAGGGCGTTGCTCCCACTAAGAACCACGCCGTGTTTACCATCGCTGTGCCGACGACCGCCGGTACCGCTGCCGAGGTGACCATCAACTACGTCATCACCGACCCCGAGAAGGTCCGCAAGTTCGTGTGCGTCGACACCAACGACGCCCCCGAGGTCGCCGTCGTCGACCCCGACATGATGGCTTCCATGCCCGCCGGCCTGACCGCCTCCACCGGCATGGACGCTCTAACCCACGCCATCGAGGGCTACACCACCAAGGGCGCTTGGGAGCTCTCCGACATGTTCCACTTTGAGGCTATTAAGCTGATCAGCGAGAACCTGCGCGACTCCGTCGCCGAGGCCAAGTCCGGCCAGCCCGGCTCCGGCCGCGAGGGCATGGCTCTTGGCCAGTATGTCGCCGGCATGGGCTTCTCCAATGTCGGCTTGGGCATCGATCACGCCATGGCCCACACCCTGTCCGCTCACTACGATACCCCGCACGGCGTCGCTTGCGCCATGCTGCTGCCGATCGCCATGGAGTTCAACAAGCCGGTTTGCGCCGAGCGTCTGGCCAAGGTTGCCGTCGCCATGGGCGTTGACACCACGGGCATGAGCACCGACGAGGCCGCCGACGCCGCCATCGCCGCCGTCAAGCAGCTCTCTGCCGACGTGAACATCCCGCACGTCTGCGAGGCCATGAAGGCTGACGAGATCGAGGTCCTGGCCAAGGACGCCATGGCCGACGCCTGCTTCCCGGGCAACCCGCGCGAGGCGACGCTCGACGACGTCATCGAGCTCTTCAAGAAGATCTGCCCGGCTGCCTAACTTGGTTCGGCGGGCCCCTGCCCGTTAGCCCCACAATCGTCCTCGGACATGTCGGAAGCCCCCGCTGCGCACTTCGTGCGGCGGGGGCTTTTTGTGCCGCGCCGATGCCCCGATATGGGCAAAACCAAGGCATGCTGCCCGCTGCGGATAGGTGGTGCACTTCCCAGCGTGCATTTTTGGGAGTATTCAGCAAGCTCTGAAAAATGCATAACGTTGTGAATGGGTCGTAGTGGCCCGCGGCGCCCATCGACAGCACTTGTGGGCGGGCTATCGATGGGCGGAGATGGCTGTCGCCGCGTTTTTGGTTTGCGCCGGCCTGCAACACTGCTGCAACCACATCGTTATGTCGTTTGTGATGGGGCCGTTGGGGCCCACGGTGCTGAATACTCCGTTTTTTGCACGGTCCAAGGTGGGGTACCCTAGGATGAGAGAAATTGATACCTCATATTTATGCATATACCGATATTTCTATGCAAGATTTGGATTGTAAACCGTGCGCGTGCATAAAACCGGTGCGGGGACGTCTGGAGTCGGCTCGGCTCCTGGGGCATTGCACGTGCAGAACGGTTAAAATCGGGACTCGGTCTTAGTTTTACTTGGAAGGATGCATATGGCTTCTAATGTTGATGCTTCTCTAGAGGAGACGCTCTCCTATATTACTGACCAGTTGAAGGCGCTTACCTCTATTGCTTCTCCTACGGGCTATACCCGTGCGGCGACTGATTATCTGATGGAAACGTTGCGCGATATGGGCTTTGGGCCCGAGCGTTCCAATAAGGGCAACGTGCTGGTTGAGCTTGGCGGCGAGGGCGAGCCGCTCGTACTGGCGAGCCATGTCGATACCCTGGGCGCCATGGTGCGCTCCATCAAGGACAATGGTCGCTTGCGTCCCACGACGCTCGGCGGGCATCAGTGGTCTACGGCCGATGGCGAGAACTGCACCGTCTACACGCGCGACGGCAATGTCTACACGGGTGTAGTCCTCAATACCGAGCCTTCGGCGCACGTGGCCGACGAGCCGGTCAAGACCATCGAGAAGAACATGGAAATCCTGCTCGATGAGAATGTCGACAACAAGGACGACGTGCTTGAGCTGGGCATTCAGACTGGTGACATCATCGCTATGGATCCGCGCACCACGGTGACGGAGAGCGGCTACATCAAGAGTCGTTTCCTTGACGACAAGCTGTCCGCGTCGATTCTGCTGGGTTTGGCCCGCGCCGTTGCTGGCGGCGAGGTGACGCTTTCGCGCAAGGTATCGCTGCTCTTTACCGTGTACGAGGAGGTCGGTCACGGCGGCGCTTTCGTGCCGGCCGATACGCGCGAGATGATCAGCGTTGACATGGGCTGCGTGGGCGACGACCTGGGCTGCACCGAGCGCATGGTGTCGATTTGCGCCAAGGATTCGGGTGGCCCCTACAACTACGATCTGGTAACCACGCTGTCCAATATCGCGCGCGAGCTGGAGCTCGATTACGCCATCGATGTGTACCCGCACTACGGCTCCGACGTCGAGGCCACGCTCTCTGCCGGCTACGACATTCGCCATGGTCTGATCGGCCCCGGCGTGTATGCGAGCCACAACTACGAGCGCAGCCACATCGACGGCGTGCGCAATACCTACGAGCTGGTTCGTGCCTACGTTCAGCGCTAGACGCATCGACAATGCTCATCGAGCCTGCCGCCCCGGTTGTTGCAGCGATGCCAGCCGGGGCGTCCTCTATAACTTGCGGTGGCGGGGAGCTGTTATTTGATGGCTGACGTAACGGTGCCGCCGCCCAAGACGATGTCGCCGCGGTAGACGACGACTGCCTGGCCGGGGGCGATGGCTCGCTGTGGCTCGTCAAAAGTTAGCAGCATTTGCCCGTCTTCGCCACGTGTAAGGGTTGCTGCCTGGTCCTTTTGACGGTAGCGGTACTTGGCGCCCACGTGAATGCCGCCGGCGTCGAGCTCTGCCTCCATGCGGTCAGCAGGGGCGCTCCAGATCCAGTCGTTGGCCGTGAGTGCTGCGGCCGTCAGGTCCTCGGCCTCGCCCAGATGCACGGTGTTGTTGGCGGCGTCGACGCCCGTCACATACACGGGATGCGCCATTGCGACGCCCAGGCCCTTGCGCTGGCCGATGGTGTAGCGCAGCGCGCCGTTGTGGCGTCCGACCACGCTGCCGTCGCGCCACACAATGTCGCCCGGTGCAGCGGGATGTCCGCAGCGGCGCTCGATATAACCCGCGTGGTCACCGTCTGGAATAAAGCAGATATCCTCGCTTTCGGCCTTCTTGGCGTTGGTAAAGCCCTGCTCGGCGGCTATGCGGCGCACGTCGCGCTCTTTGTCTAGGCCTGCCAGCGGAAAGATTGTGCGTGCCAGGCGCTCTTGCGTGAGCGAATACAAAAAGTAACTCTGGTCCTTTTTGGGGTCCTCGCCGCGGTGCAGCTGCCAGGTTCCGTCGGACGCCTGGCTCGTCTTTGCGTAGTGGCCTGTGGCGATGTAGTCGCAGCCCATATCCAGCGCCGCATCGAGCAGCGCGCCAAACTTAATATGGCGGTTGCAGATGATGCACGGGTTGGGCGTCAACCCCTTCTGGTAGGCGGTCACGAAGCGCTCGATAACGTTGCTGTCGAAGGTCTGCTGCAGGTCGAGCGCATGGTGGGGTATCCCCAGGCGCTCGGCGACGGCCTTTGCATCGGCGATGTCGCGGTCGACCTTGCTCATGCCCGTGGCGGGGTCGGGTGCGGGGCAGGTGAGGCGCATGGTGGCGCCGACGCATTCGTAGCCCTGGCTTTTGAGCAGGTACGCGGTCACGCTGGAATCGACGCCGCCACTCATGGCGACGAGCACGCGCTTGTTGTGCATGGGGAGGTTCTCCTTGGTGGCATGTGGCCAAAAAAGAAAAGCGGCGCGGGAGGCTGGTTCCGCGCCGCAGACATTGTAGCAAGTTCGGACGACTCGTGGGGCGCCCTGATGGGATGGGCTCAGACTGCCGGGAGAGAGAGGAGACTGGTTCATCCTGGGCTCAACCTATGGGCAACAGACCTTAGTCCTGGAAGAGTGCCGTGGACAGGTAGCGCTCACCGGTGTCGGCGAGCAGCGCCACGATGGTCTTGCCCTCGTTCTCGGGGCGCTTGGCCAGCTGCAGTGCGGCCCACACGGCGGCGCCGGACGAAATGCCCACGAGCACGCCCTCCTTGTGGCCCACGGCGCGGCCGGTGGCAAAGGCGTCGTCGTTCTCGACGGGGATGATCTCGTCGTAGACCTGGGTGTCGAGGACGTCGGGCACAAAGCCGGCACCGATACCCTGGATCTTGTGCGGGCCGGCCTGGCCCTTGGAGAGCACCGGGGAGGTGGCGGGCTCGACGGCGACGACCTGAATCTCGGGGTTTTGCTCCTTGAGGAACTCGCCCACGCCGGTCACGGTGCCGCCGGTGCCAACGCCGGCGACGAAGATGTCGACCTTGCCGTCGGTGTCGTCCCAGATCTCGGGGCCGGTCGTGGCCTTGTGAATGGCCGGGTTCGCGGGGTTCACAAACTGGCCGGCGATGATGCTGTTGGGAGTTTCCTTCTGCAGCTCCTCGGCCTTGGCGATGGCGCCCTTCATGCCCTTGGAGCCGTCGGTGAGCACGAGCTGCGCACCGTATGCCTGCATAAGCTTGCGACGCTCGACGGACATGGTCTCGGGCATGGTGATGATCACCTTGTAGCCGCGGGCGGCCGCCACCGAGGCGATGCCGACGCCGGTGTTGCCGCTCGTGGGCTCGATGATGGTGTAGTCGCCGCCGCGCACGAGCTTGCCGGCCTTCTCGGCCTCGTCGATCATGTTCTTGGCGACGCGGTCTTTGACGGAGCCGGCGGGGTTGAAGTATTCCAGCTTGACGAGCACGCGGGCCTTGAGGTCCTCATCGGCCTCAAAGTGAGTGAGCTCCAGAAGCGGAGTGTGGCCGATAAGCTGATCGATGGATGTGTACACATTGCTCATGGTGAACCTCCAAAGTGTTCAAATGGCTGGATACCGTGTGGTTTTACGGTGTATGTGGCAGCGAAACCCACAAACCTTATGGGTTGTTCGTTTTACTGTTGGCAAGCATAGTAGACAGTAAATCCTAGTAACGCAATAGGAAATAGAAGATTATTACGAGTCGATTAACCATCTTGACGGGAAAGGGTATTTTCAAAACCAATTTTTCGGCTAGAATTTCTACGAATTAAAAGACCGAAAGGCAGCTATATATATGTTGGTTTCCACAAAGGGCAGATATGCCCTACGCGTTATGGTCGACCTGGCCGAGCATCAGGCGGCCGGTCGCATCCCGCTCAAAGAGATCGCGGCGCGCCAGGGGATTTCGGAGAAGTACCTCGAGAATATTCTGGCGACGCTCGTGCGCGCCAATATGCTCTCGGGCATGCGCGGCAAGGGCGGCGGCTACGTGCTTACGCGCCCGCCCGAGCAGTACACGGTGGGCGAGATCTTGCGCCTGACCGAGGGCAGCCTGGCGCCGGTCGCCTGCCTGGATGGCGACTGCAAGGGTTGCTCGCGATCTGATGAGTGCCCCACGCTCGACGTGTGGAAGAACCTCGACAAGCTCATCAACGACTACCTCGACGGTGTGACGCTCGATCAACTTGTCGCTCCCAATGAAGGCTACGATTACGTCATCTAACCCACACCTGCCATGTGGGGACAGGGTGGAAATGGCAGATTCTCTCGCCCTTTGAGACTTGGCAAATAAGAAGGCCGCCCATTTTTGCGATGGGCGGCCTTCGTTTTGGGCTGTTGAGACGGGCGCGGCCGGAATGGCCGTTTTAGCCCTCGGCGATGCTATCGAGAATGCTGCGCATGATGGACACCAGGATGCTGCCCATAAAGGCCGATCCAAAGCTGGCGATGGAGATACCCGCGCCCAGCAGATTGACCGACAGATAGCTGGCCAGCTCGAGCATAAAGCTGTTGACTACGAGCTGAAAAATACCCAGCGTAATGATCGTGAGCGGCAGCGAGATAACCGTCAGGAACGGCTTGACGAGCGAATCGACGATGTTCAGGAACAGTCCCACGAAGGCGAAACAGACCCAGGCCTCGGCAAAACCGAAGGGCTGGATGCCGGGGACGAGGAACGTGGCGATCGCGATGGCGATCGAAGTAAAGAGCCAGTTAAGCATAAAGCGCATGGTGTGAATCCTTTCTTGCGCAGGGTGCGTTGGTGTCGAGTGAAGCGGTTTGCTGCGGCAGCTTGGACGGCTGCGCGGGTGTGCCGCCTTGTTCGGCCGCCCATTGTCTCAAATATTCGTGGAGCTTACGTGCGCATTCGGTTTCAAAACGGCGTTCGTCCTGAAAAACGCGCCGCTGGCAGAGAGTCTTGTCGCTTTAGTTTGGTGGTGTGCTACACTGCTACGGGCAAAAGCCACAGGCGTTGCCCTATTGCATAGAACGGGCGAACGATGCCCGATGTCAGTATCAACTTCGATGCCTTATGGCGGGTTTGGCGGTGATCGATGAATATCGAGAACATGTTTGACAAGCCTGATGTCAAGCAGCTGGTCCACGCATTTAGTCTTTTGGATGACGAGAAGGATATCCAGGCGTTTTTGACCGATATCTGCACGCCGCGCGAGATCTGCGATCTTTCGCAACGTCTGCAGGTTGCGCGTTATCTGGATGAGGGCGAGCCTTATGTTGAGGTTCAGGCCCGCACCGGCGCTTCGTCCACTACGGTGAGCCGCGTGTCCAAGGCACTCAACGGCGAGTACGGCGGCTATCGCAAGATCCTCATCAAGCTGGAGGATGGCGAGTAGGCCAGCGGTAAAAACGAATTGCGCAGAACCGTCCCTTCGGGGGCGGTTTTTTGATCCTTTGGGGACGGAGGAAAACGGATCACTGGGTTAGACTGACCTCCTCGGTGATCCATTTTCCTCCGTCTCCAAGGGGTCAAATCTGTTGGCGTGGGGCAAATCTGTCCGCGCGGGCGGGTAGGATGGAAGCATTGAATATTGCGAACGGTTTGAGTGGAGGACCATGCCTGTTCGAATCTATACCACCAACGCCGGCGCGGATTTGAGCGATGCCGAGGCGGCGCTGCTTGCCGACCTTATTGCCCGCCACGGGCGTGCCGTGCTGCTGGCGCCAACGTTTGCCGAGCTCGACCTGTGCCGTCATGATGCGGCGGAAGC
The DNA here is from genome assembly GCA_902475525.1 of uncultured Collinsella sp. GTDB lineage: Bacteria > Actinomycetota > Coriobacteriia > Coriobacteriales > Coriobacteriaceae > Collinsella. The sequence continues at coordinate 143,194 of CABRZS010000001.1, read as the reverse complement.
CGGCGTTTCGCTGGGTATTGACTACAAGACGCCTACATCGTGGCTTCGCTCGCTTTGGGAGCTTTTGGGCGACGGGCGCGGTTTCGTCGACAACCTGCAGCGCCAGATGCTGTTTTCGGACATGGTAGCGCGCCTCGACGACGCCGACCTGCAGCCGCTTTCGCGCAGCCAGGGCACGGTGCGTATGCTCGCGCGTATGGCTCGCGATGTGCTGCCGGGTGTGGCAGGGACAGGCACCGAGCGTTGCTGCGACAACGTTTGCAAGCCCAAGCCCAAAAGCGACGCCGAGGCTCGCGTGTTTGAACTTTTGTGCGCCTATGCGCGCGGTTTGGACCGTCGAGATATGGTCGAGCCCTGCGAGGCGGCTGACATTATGGCCGGCGCTTTGGCCGACAACCTGCCGGGGTGCGCCCGCGCCGTTTGCGTGCGCGGCGTCACGTCATTTACGTATAGCCTGCTCGAGCTGCTGTCCGCCGTGGCAAACAACGGGGGAGAGGTTGTCGTGCTGCTTGCCCGCGAGCAAGCGGCGATGCGCGAGGAGCTTGCCGCGGCATTTGATGTCCGCGGTGTGCTGTTTGAGATCGCGCCGCTGGACGAGGATGCCGGCGCTCCCGCGATTGCTCCAAAGTCCGTCGTACGTCCTGCCTTTGTGGAAGTCGCCGGGCCCCATGCCCGTGCCCGTGTCTATGCGGACGTCATCGATAAGATGGTGAAAGCGCGCAAGGAGTCCAAGGTCAACGATGCCGCCTCCGCACCCGTCGATCCCGTGCGCGTACTCGTGGTGTCCGCCCGGGCACCCCAGCTGTTCGGCGAGCTTGCCGCTCGTTTGGCGGCGCGCCACGTTGCTGCCGAGACGGCCGAGTTCACGGCGTTTTCCCAATCCATTGCGGGCAGGCAGTTCACGGCGCTCGCCAACCTGATCGAGCGTATGAAGGCCGCCGACGAAGGGGCAGCTTCTAAGACTGAGTGGTGGCCCGCTCCGGAGCTTACCGACTGGATTTACAGCCCGCTTTCGGGTGCCGACGCCGCCAGCGCGCGCACGTTCGACAAGAATATGCGACTGTCGCGCAGCAAGACCACTGCGGGCGTCAAGAGCCTGCTGCAGAGCGTGCAGGGCCAGGTGAGGGGCGCGCGTAAAGCGGCGAGCGACGAGAACTGGTTTAAGAGCGTGCCGTGCGTGATCTCGGACGTGTTCCAGGCGCTGTGGCGCGACAAACCCGTGACGGCGCTCAAGGCCATGCTTGCCGTTGCCGAGGCACTGCCCGATCGCGCACTTGGCGGTCTCGACGGTCAGGCCCGTCGCCAGGCGGAGGTGGCCCTGCTGCGCCACGTCATCGACATCCTTATGAATGGCGCCCGTGCGCTCGACGTGTCGCAGGCCGCGACCGTGCCCGTGCTCGATGACATTCGAACCAAGGTGGACAAGCGTAGCGCCGCCTACGATTACGAGACCTACGAGGTTGACCGTGCGCCACGCGCCCAGGTTCGCTTTGCTTCGCTTGCCGATGCGGCGGCTCTGCGCCCCGGCAGCTACGATGCCGTGCTGTTTGCCGACGTCGACCTGGACAGTTATCCGCTCTCACATGAGGAGGGCCCGCTGGCAACGCTGACGGCAGAGTTAGATCGCAGCGGTGTGACGCTTGAGCCTGCCGCCTTGTTGCGCGTGCGCTTTGGCCGCGCGATGCAGGCCGCGCGCGGTCCGGTTGCGCTTGCCCGCGTGACGCACGATCGCCAGGCGCGCGAGTGCTACCCGGCTGCCGTGTGGACCGAGTTGCGGGCGCATGCCGAGGCCGCTAACGATGCTAAGGCCGCTGACGCCGACAAGGCCGCTGACGACGCTAAGGCCGTTGGCGCCGACAAGGCGAAGTGCGTGGGTGAGGGCGATATCGTAAGGGACTTCGATCCCGCGGCAGGCGAAGGTCTTAGGCGCGAGCGCGTGACCTGCGAAGCTCCTCAGCATCTGAGCGATGAAGCCATTCCGTATCTGGTCCTGCGCCGTCGCGATGGCGAGGGCGAGGATGCGCCGCTGGTGCCGCGCCTGACGTCTGCCTCGCAGATCGAGGCCTATTCGACCTGCCCGCTGTGCTGGTTCGTCTCGTATCGCGTCAAACCCCAGTCGATCGACGCCGGCTTTGGCAACATGGAGAAGGGCAACTTTGTCCATGACGTGCTGGAGCACTTGCATGCCCGTCTGCCCCAGGAGGGCATGGAGCGCGTGACGCCCGAGAACCTGCCACGTGCTCAGGAGCTGCTGCACGAGGTCTTTGCCGAGACCCTGGCCGAGCACGCCGGCAAGCGCGGTACCGAGGGCCCGCTCGTGCCGCTCTCTCCAGTGGAGGAGCGCCAAGTGGCCGAGATTTTGCCGCAGCTGGAGGGCGTGCTTGCCTATGAAGCCGAGGCGCTCGCGCCCTTCGCGCCGCGCTACCTGGAGTTTGCGTTCAACGAGCTCCAGGTCGAGTATGCCGGCTGGCCGCTTGGCGGGCGCATCGACCGCGTGGACGTGGACGCCGAGAATCGCGCCGTGGTAATCGACTACAAGCATCGCACGGGCGTTGAGGAGTTTAAGCTCGCCGACCCTACGGTGCGCGACGAGGAATCAGGCACGGCGCCCATCGACGATCCGCGGTGGCTGCCGCCCCATACCCAGACGCTTATCTATGCGCAGGCTATGCGCCGGGCGCTGGATCTGGACACCCGCGCGGCGCTCTATTTTTCGACCAAGGGCGGCAAACCGGCGCTGCGAGGCGCCGCGAGTGCCGAGCTGCTCGAGGAGGAGCGTGGTGACGGCCGCATCCCGGGGCTTAAGAAGGGCTTTCCCGGCGAGGGCGGCAGCATGGACTTCGACGCCCTGCTCGATCGCGTGGAGGACGGCATCGCCGAGCGCCTGTGCGAGCTCGAGGCAGGCAACGTTGCCGCCGTCGACCCGGCGTCGACGCAGGCCGCGCATGCGCGCTGCTCGTATAACCACGAAGGAACGTTTGTAAGGAGGGACGTGTAGACCATGGATCTTTCGACTTTGATGCCGCAACAACTGCAAGTCGTCAAAACGCTCGACCGCCCGCTGTTTGTCTCGGCAGGTGCCGGCTCGGGCAAGACCTTTACCCTCACGCGCCGCATCGTCTATGCGCTCTCGCCCGAATCCGGTCCGTTTGTCGAGCATCTGGATCAGGTGCTCGCCATTACCTTTACCAAAGATGCCGCGGCCGAGATTCGCGACCGCGTGCGTCGCGCGCTTATCGAAGAGGGTATGGACGAGGAGGCCCTGACCGTCGACGATGCGTGGATCTCGACCATTCACGGCATGTGTTCGCGCATCCTGCGCGCGCATGCGTTGGAGCTGGGCATCGATCCCGAGTTCACGGTGCTTACCGATACCGATGAGCTTATGGATCAGGCTGTTGAGCATGTGCTGGCCCGAGCGACGGCGCCCGATGCCGCCCCCGAGCTCGCCGCTTCGCTTAAAAGCCTCTACGCCTGGTATCCCATGGCAGGCGAGGGTGGCCTCTTTGGCGCCGGCACCACCATCAAGGGCCTGGTGCGTGAGCTGCTGGAGCTCTCGAGCCAGCTGCCGGGCGGTATGGACGACGTGTGCGTGGCGCGCGGCCAGGCCGATACCTCGGCACTCGCCGATGCCTATCGTGCGGCGCTGGGCGCAAGCAAGGCCGCGACCGAGAAAGCGCAGGTGGCACTCGATGCCATCGACGCGTTTGAGGCGAGCGGCAAAACCATGGAGGATGCGGCGCGACTCATGATGTCGTGCAGCATGCCTCGGGCGAGCAAGGCGTTTCCTAAGGAGCAGGTGGAGCTGCTCAAGGCCGAGGCCGCCGATGCATTTATCAATATCGTGCTTGCCTGCGGTGCCCCCGCGCTCGATGCGCTGGTGGGCCTGGCCCGTTCCGTGGAGGCCGAGTATCGCGTGCTGAAGGCCGGCCAATCCGCGCTCGATAACAACGACCTGCTGCGCATGGCGTACGAGGCTCTGCGCGACTACCCGGCTATTCGAGCAGCCTATGAGGGCCGCTTTAAGATGGTCATGATCGATGAGTTCCAGGATACCGACCAGATGCAGGTTGACCTGATCCGTTACCTGACCGGCGCGGGTGAGCGTGCGCTGTGTACCGTGGGCGATGCGCAGCAGTCGATTTATCGTTTCCGCGGCGCCGAGGTTGAGGTCTTCCGCCGCCAGGAGCGCAAAGTGGGCTCCTCTGCTGCGCCCGAGACGGCTGCCGCATCCGATGCCCCCGCCGGCGAGCTCGTCAAACTCGTGCGCAACTTCCGCAGCCACGACGAGGTGCTGCGCTATGTGGCGCGCGTCTTTGACGGCGACACCGGTGGTTTGATGCAGGGGTTCTTGGATCTTGAGCCGAGTGACGATCGCGAGGACAAGCTCAAGGCAAAGGCTTCGCGCCGCCAGGCGGTCTTCGTTGCCGGTGGCAGCACGCAGGAGCGAACGCAGGCGAAAGCTCGTGCGATTGCCGAGCGGTTCCAAGCGCTCGTCAAAGCGGGGCAGCCCCAGGGCAGCATGGTCCTGCTGCTGGGCCGCATGACCAACGCCGATGTCTATGCGCAGGCCTTCCGCGACCAAGGGCTCGACTGCGTGATCGCAGGCGGCTCGGTCTTTGCCCAGGCTGCCGAGGTGCAGACGGTGCGCGCTCTGGTGTGCGCGCTCGCCAATCCGGTCGATACGGCGCAGGGCCTTATGCCACTGCTCGCCTCGCCGATGTTTGCGCTCGGCGCCCAGGAGTTCCTGGCGCTGGCGACCAAGCTGGACGACCAGACGGGGGAGACCTCGCGCCGCAACATCGACGTGGGCATCATGAGCGATTCCGATGTGCCGGGTTTGCAAGACTTGCCGCTCGTGACGCGCGCCCGCGAGGTGCTGCGGTATGCGCTTCGTCGCGTGGGCCGCGATTCGTTCGCCGCCATCGCGCGCGATACTGTCAACGCTTCCGGCTGGTTTGTGCGTCTGGCACAGCGTGGTCCCGAGGGCAAGGCCATTGCCGCCAACGTGCTTAAGGCGCTCGATGCCGTGGCCGAGGCGGAGGCCGAGTTCGGTAACTCGCCGCGTTCCATTGCGCTTGCCTTCGACCGCTTCTTGGCGGGCAAGGAGGCCCCAGGCGCCCTCAACGAGGAGGGCGACGGCGCGGTGCGCATCATGACGGTGCATGCCTCCAAGGGCCTGGAGTATCCGGTCGTGGCGGTTGCGGAGTGCTTTGGCGTGCGTAAGTCCTCGGGTGCGGCTCAGATGGGGCGTGTCGAGGGTGGAGCGCAGGTCGTGGCGCTGCCGGCACGCTTCGACGGCGTTAAACTCGCGGACGGCACGTTCGTAAAGGGCGATGACGTCAAAAAGCAGTTTGAGCATGCGTTTAAGGGTAAGGGCACGTCGCTATGGTTGCCGCCGGAGCTCATGGAGGATGTCTGCGCGACGGGTTCTCCCGCCGAGGCATTCGTTCGCCTGCGCAACAACGACCTGCAGCTTTCGCTCGAGGAGCGGGCTCGCTTGCTCTATGTCGCCATGACGCGAGCGCGCGAGCTGGTCATTCTGGCGATGGATGTCGGCGTGAGCCGCGGCAAGGTGACGGCGCCGACCTTCGATGTCGAGACGGATCTGACCTACGACGTGCTGCGCCGCATCCTGCCGACCGACAGCCTGGACATACCGCAGCTCGATAGCGACCGTTTGGTGTTCGACAACTCCAAGCCGGGCGACTACGAGCTCATCTCGCTGGCGGACTTTACGTTTGGCGAGCAGGCGTTTGAGGTCAACGCTTCGCTGGATGTCGAGGGCAGGCTTGTCCGCGGCGATGCGGAGCCGGAGGGTGCCGGTGCGGATGCCCACGCCGCTGTTCCCGGTCCAGCCGACCCCGAGCCCGATGCGTTTGAGCTCGTGTATCCCCAGGCGGTGGGCGTGCGCATGGGCACCTGCCCGTATCCGGCGCGCGATTCGTACAGCTACTCGTCAATTGCCGCGGCGCTGCATGCCGAGTCCGAGGACCGAGCCGCCGAGGCGCATGTGCCCATGGACGAGGCTGGCGATGATGCGGAGTCGGATGGTTCCGAGATGACGGATGCAGGCGTGGCCGCCGTTGAGCCCGCCGGCAACCCCATGGCGCTGGGCTCGGCGTTCCATGCCGCCTGCCAGTGGCTGATCGAGATGGGTGCCGATGCGCTGCCCGCCGAGCGTGCCGACGCCCTGGCTCGCCTGTGGCGCCTGACGCCGGAACAGCGCGAACGCTTCGACGTTGCCCTGGATCGCTGGCTCAAGTCGGCGGTCCGTGCCGAGCTGCTTGCCTGGCCGTGCGTTCGCGCCGAGGTGCCGTTCTTTTCGCTGGGCTGCGAGGATGAGGACATCGCTCGCTACGCTGCATATGCCGAGGGCGCCATCGATGCTTTGGCGACGAACCCGGCGGATTCGTCACGCGCGCTGGTCATCGACTACAAGACGGGCGGCACACCGGACGAGACGCCGGAACAGCTGCAGGAGAAGCACGCCCTGCAGGCGCGCGTTTACGCTGATGTTCTGCACAAGGCGGGCTTTGAGGCCGTGACCGTCAAGTTCGTCCGCGTGGAGCAAGTCGACCCCGCCAACCCGTGCGAGCCTCAGGTGGTCACCTACAGCCTCTAGCCCTCAATAACTTGCGGTGGAATACGGACTGTTTTGGCCAAAAAAGCCGCCAAACAGTCCGCATTTCACCGCAACGCATGGGAGAGCCTGGGGCGGTACAATGGCTCGAACGGTTCAAACGAATAAGGAGCCATCATGCAGCTCACCAAAACGCTTAAGGTGACGCCGGAGGAGCTTTTTGACGCTCTGGCGGGGTCCATCATGCAGGATATCGAGAACGCCACGGGCAAGCGTCCCAGCCGCAACAAGCTCAACGGCTATAAGTACGAGAAGCGCCCATACCGCAAAAGGTAAGGTGACTCTTCATCGGAAACCGTGAACACTTCAGGCTTCGAGTCAGTAGCGAGCGGCCCGACAAAATTAGTTGATGGAAGTGCCAAATGAATAAGAATGCCGCTACGCAACTGCACATCTATTCCGCCTTTTTCGTTCTCGCGGGATTTGTTTTAAATCGGGGAGTGTTTCTACTTTTCCTTGCGGAGAAAGGAATGTCTGTCACGGAAATCGCGCTTTATCAAGCCCTGTTTAACATTGCAACGGTCGTCCTCGAGCTGCCAACAGGGCTGATAGGCGATTTCTTTGGAAAGAAGTTTTCGATTCAAGTGGGCGTGCTGCTGTTTTTCTTCCATACGGCTGGCATGCTGTTGCTCTCAGGCCCCTTTCTTGTCGTGCTTTCCCTTGTTGAGGCACTCGCCTACTCCCTTCAATCGGGATCCGAACAAGCACTTTTATATGAAATTGCCCGGAATGCCGGTCAAGGAGAGCGTTTCCTCACCATCAACCCACGGCTGCTTGCCGCGCAATCAATCGCTACGGGAATGGCGATTGTGCTCGGATCTTTCATTGCCCAAGTATCTTGGAGCGCCCTCTACGTATGTGTCTCCGTTTTCTATCTCCTGCAGCTTTTCCTTCTGTATCCCATTGAGAGGACGGAAGCGACCCGTTCTGAAAGCTCTGAAAAGGGAAGGTTTGACGCGGCCAAGATGTTCAGACGCGAAACCTGGCGTGTTGGAGAATCCGCTTTTGCGGTATTGCTTCTTCTAATCGGCACAAGCATGCTCGATGGATTCTATGGGAGTTATTACAACTTGAATCAGTTGGTATTCGACGCATTTGATGCTCCCGTCTCCATAATAGGAATCTTTTTCGGTGCATCCTATGCAGTAAATGCGACGGCCTACATTGCAGCAGATTTATTCTCATTGCGTTTCGGGAAAAGAAATACCATGCTCGGCTCGATGCTAATCGAGGCTGGCCTTTTCATGATTCTTCCGTGGTTCGCTTCAAATCCGCTGTGTTTGTTTGGCCTTAGCGTGGTGCTTTGTTTTCTCCTAGAAGTGGTGTACATCACTTCGGAAAACTTAATCCAAGACGCGATAGCGGACGATCTCCGCGCGACGATCCTTTCCGTCGCGTCTCTGGTAAGGGCTCTCTTTTCTGCAGTGTTTTTCTCCATATTTGGACATGTGTTGGGGTTATATCCCATTCAGATAGCGCTCGGTATTATTGGTGCAATCGCGATAGCAATTACCGCCGTTGTTTCATTAAAAATGGTTGGAATACAGGTCTCCAAGAATTGATATATCGATTGACGAGCTATCCGAAGCGTCGAGCCTTCTTGATGGACATGACTATTCGTCACAAATCATTCCGCGCATCGCCGGGGTTCCAGTAATACTCGATATATCTGGATGCCCTCATTCCCCTTTTTGAAGGTCCCAAATTGACTACCCGTGTGGGTTTGGCTAGGTTCGGGTGCCGTCCGCGCCGTGCGGTAAAATCGTTCAGTCAGAACACGAACCCGCATCGGAGCTCATCACATGGCATTCGTCCATCTGCACAACCACACCGTTTTCTCCATGCTCGACGGCGCAACCCGTATCCAGGATATGGTCAATCGCGCCGTAGAGCTGGGCATGCCCGCCGTCGCCATTACCGACCACGGCTACATGTATGGCGTGCCCGACCTGGCGCTGGCCTGCGACGCCGTCAACCACAACACGCCTGAGTACAAAACCTGGAGCCACGACAAGGCCTTCTTGGAAAAGGATCGCCGCGACGAGCTGGTGGAGCCCGATCCCGAGGAAAACCCGCGCGAGCATGCCCAGTATGTGAAGGACATGGCCATGTGGGACGAGAAGGGCAACATCGACGAGCTCAAGCCGCCTCTGGTCATCAAGCCCATCTTTGGCTGCGAGGTCTACTTTACGCCGGACGAGACCCTTGCTCGCGACCATAAGCCCGAGCTCTACCACATGATCCTTCTGGCCAAGGACCAGGAGGGCTACGTCAACCTGATGCAGACGGTCTCCGAGGCAGCCGTGCAGGGCTTTTACTACAAGCCCCGCGTGACGCTCGACAACCTGCGCCGCCACGCCAAGGGCATGATCTGCACCAGCGCCTGCATCGCGGGCATCATTCCCAAATACATCGACCGCGGTGACATGGAGGGCGCCATCAAGTGGGCCGAGACCTTCCGTGATACCTTCGAACCTGGCGACTTTTATATCGAGATCCAGGAACACGGCATCACCACCGACAACGGCCTGACCGATGAGCAGATGGACCGCACGCTCATCGACATCGCCAAGCAGGTAGGCGTCAAGGTCATCGCCACCAACGACTTCCACTACCTGCGCCGCGAGGACGCTCCCGTGCAGGACGTCATCATGTGCATCGGCATGAACGCCAAGGTCGACGACCCCAACCGCATGCGCATGACTGGCTCGGAGTTTTACATGAAGACCGAGGAGGAGATGCGGGCGATGTTCCCGTATTGCCCCGAGGCCTGCGACAACACGCTCGAGATCGCCGACAAGTGCTACGTCGAGCTGGACTGGGACTCCATCATCCTGCCGCGCTTCCCGTTGCTCGACCCCGGCGAGACGCACGAGAGTCAGTTCCGCCGCGAGTGCGAGAAGGGCCTGCGCCAGCACTACGGTGACGACTGGGCCACGCGCGAGATCGGTGGCGTCAACATCAAAGAGCGCTTTGAGTACGAATACAAAGTCATCTGCGACAAGGGCTTTGCCGCCTACTTTTTGATTGTTGCCGAGTACGTGCAATGGGCCAAAGACAACGGCATCGGCGTCGGCCCCGGCCGTGGCTCGGCTGCCGGCGCTATCGTCGCCTACGCCATGAACATCACCGCGTTCGATCCGCTCGAGAACGGCCTGATGTTCGAGAGGTTCCTGTCCCCGCAGCGTACCGAGATGCCCGATATCGATATGGACTTCGACGATGAGCGGCGCCTCGAGGTCGTGGAGCACGTTCGCCAGCTCTACGGCCCCGAGAAGGTCACCCACGTCATCACCTACTCGACCATTAAGGCCAAGCAGGCCATCAACGACGCCGCTCGCGTCCTGGACTACCCGGTCTACATGGGCCAGCGTCTGTCCAAGATGGTCTCGAGCGACCCCAAGGTCAAGCTCAAGCAGGTGCTCGAAAAGCAACCCGGCAAAGAGGACCTGTTTAACCCCGATTTTGCCGAGGCATATAAAAAGGACGACGACGCCCGCCGCATCATCGACACGGCGCTCTCAATCGAGGGCCTCACCCGTGGCGAGGGCGTGCACGCGTGCGCCGTTCTGATCTGCCGCGACCCCGTCAACGAGCACGTGCCCACCAAGCTCGACACCAAGGGCGGCGTCGAGATTACCCAGTACGAGGGCCATACCGTTGCCGACATGGGCCTGCTCAAGATGGACTTCTTGGGCCTGCGCACGCTGACTGTTATCTCCAAGGCCAAGGCAAACATCAAAAAGAACTTCGGCATCGACATCAAAGAGGAAGAGATTCCCTTTGACGACCCCGAGATCTTTAAGCTCATGGGTTCCGGCCACACCGCCGGCGTCTTCCAGGTCGAGTCCGCCGGCATGACGGCCACGATCAAGAACATGAAGCCCACCGAGTACAAGCACGTCGTGGCATTGATCGCTCTGTACCGCCCGGGCCCGCTGGGCGCCGGCATGGTCTCGTCTTACATCAACCGTATGAACGGCAAGGAGCCGGCGGTCTCCTACGACGACCGCCTGGACGACATCCTGGGCGAAACCTACGGCACCATGGTCTACCAGGAGCAGGTTATGCTCATCTCCGTCGAGATGTGCGGCTTCTCCAAGGGCGAATCGGACTCGCGTATCCGTAAGCCCGTGGCTAAGAAAAAGATCAAGCTGCTTACGTCGACGGTGCTTCACTGGGAGGATGGCTCGGACGAGACCACCTACGACCACTGGATGAACGGCGCTATCAAAAATAACTACACGCGCGAGGTCGCCCAGAAGATTTGGGACGATGTTCTCGAGTTCGCGTCCTACGCCTTCAACAAGTCGCATTCCGCCGGCTATGCCATTCTGGTTATGCAGACGGCGTGGCTCAAGGCGCACTATCCGCACGAGTACATGGCGGCCGTTCTGACGTCCTATACGGGCAAGACCGACAAGATCGTGCACTACGTCTCGGCATGCCGTCACGACGGCATCCCCGTGCTGTCGCCAGATGTCAACGAGTCCGGTACCGAGTTCACGGCTACCAAGGAGGGCGTGCGCTTTGGTCTGGCCGGCATCCGCGGCGTGGGCACCGGCGTGGCGCAGGCGATTATCGCCGAGCGCGAGGCGGGCGGCCCGTTTAAGACGCTGCACGACTTTGTCGAGCGCGTGGACTCGAGCCAGGCCAACCGCCGCGTGATCGAATCGCTCATCAAGGCAGGCGCCTTCGACTCCACGGGGTATCCGCGTCGCCAGATGATGCACTTTGTGGATAAGAACAACCCCGAGAACATCATCGATGCCGCGGTGAAGCGCCAGAAGGATCGCGCGAGCGGCCAGACGTCGTTCTTCGACATGTTTGGCGACGTTGAGGGCTCGGGCTTTGAGGTGAGCGTGCCCGATCCGGATGGCCAGGAATGGGACCGCCACCTTAAGCTGAGCCAGGAGAAGGAAGTTCTGGGCATCTATGTCTCGGACCACCCGCTGCGCCCGTTTGAGTATGCACTAGCCAAGGCGCGCGACTTCTCGTTCTCGCAGATCGACACCGGCTACGAGGTTCAGAATCCTACGGGCGGCACCATCAACCAGGAGATTCCCGAGGGCAAGGCGCTGTGGTGGGCCGGTATGGTCTCGAGCGTGTCCAAGCGCGTGACCAAAAACGGTGACCCCATGGGCATCGTGCAGCTCGAGGACATGGAAGGCGAGGCCACCGTCGTCGTGTTCCCCAAGACCTATAAAGAGGCCGAGGGGTACCTGTACGGCGAGGTCGATCCCGAGACCGGCGCGCAGCTGTCCGATGCCTTTGTGCGCATTAAGGGCAAGCTCGAGCGCTCGGACCGCGGCGACCAGATCATCGCGCAGGAGATCGTGCCGCTCGAGCTTAACGAGGAGAACAACAAGCCCAAGGTGTTTGAGGTCATGGTGCCCAACAGCCGCTTTAGCCAGGGCAATATGGCGCGTCTTGCCACGGTGCTTACCGCCAACCCGGGCGGCGATCGCGTGGAGATCTTTATCGAGCAGGTGGACGGGCGCGTGCTACGTGCCGAGGTGCCGGCCAAGGTCAACGCGCGCTCGATTCCGCTGCTGGCCGAGGCCAAGGCCATTGTGGGTAACCAGGGTCGCGTGACGGTGATCTAAGCTACCCCGGGTGAGATTGGAGGAAGTGATGGCGCAGGGGACGTTTGTGCAGGCGCTTCGCAAAGAGGCGGCGTTGAGCGGCACCTTTATGAAGGGCCGCTCGCTCATGCTCAACGGCGCCGTGCTGTCGATTGAGGACAGCGGCTCGCGCTTCTCCAAAAACGTGACGGTTGAGGGCTCGGTGCGCGGCTCGCGCGGCGACCTGTACAAGACGCACGTGGCGCTCGATATGGACGAGCACGAGGTGGTCGACTACGACTGCGACTGCCCCGCCGCATACCGCTATCCCGGTATGTGCAAGCACGCCATCGCCACAGCGCTGGCGTACCTGGACACCAGCGGCATTGAGCCTGTTGAGGGGCTGCGCACGCCGGTTCGCACGTTTACGGCGCAGCCGAAACAGCCCGCGCGTGCCGCGTCCGCCGCGCCGGCCGTCAACCCCAACTTTCCCTTCCCGGCGCCCGTCCCCACGAGCCCGAGCCTTGTGGCGGCGCTTTCCGATCTTTCGGACGCGCGCATGGATGAGCTGGCGAGCATGCGCCGCAAACTTGCCGGTGCCGTTGATCCCGACGCCCCCAAAGCGGCGTTGGAGCCCTCGTTGGTGCCGTACTACAATCCGCTGTTCGCTGACCGCTTTAGCTGGGCGCTCGAGTTCCGCATTCGCTGTGGATCGGTCTCCTACGTGGTCAAGGACATCGACGGCATGGCCGATGCCTACGTGCGCGGCGGCACGTTCTCCTATGGCAAGAAGCTCACGTTTGTCCATTCACCTGAGGCCTTTGACGAAACATCGGCAAAGCTGCTCAACCTTGTTGTGACGACAGTTGCCTATCTCGATGACATCACAAGCTCGCGTTCGGCGTCGTACGACTTTGCCCGCAGCGGTTTTGTTGCCGAGCGTCAGTTGCCGCTGTCCGAGCATAGCATCGTATATGTGCTGGACCTGCTGCGCGGCCAGACCATCTCCTTTGAGCCCGCCTGGTCGCGGGGGACGACGACGCGTCGCACCTACGACGTGGCGGTTGAGCTGTCTCCGCAAGGGGAGGACGAGGCGTCCGCTAAGCGCCCACCACTTCTTGCCGCCAAAATCGCGCCGGCGGCTGGTGGTAGCTATGACCTGCGCCTGCCCGCCGATATGTACTGCTTTGCGTCGGGCGATGCCGCCTACTTGGTTGACACGCGCCGCGCGCGCCGTACCGACGCTGCATTTGCTCAGCATGCCGCACCTTTTTTGTCGCGCTTGCTGCCGTGCCGCACGCCCGCCCATATTGCCGCCGAGCAGGTGGGTGAGTTCTGCCGTATGGCGCTGCCCATTTTGCGCGACTATACCGACCTCACCGCGCCCGCCTCGCTCGATACCGTGGCGCCCGAGCCGAGCTTTGCCATGGCAATCGGCGTCGACGATGGGCTCGTGACCTGCAAGATTACGGTTACCTACGGCGACTGGTCGGCGGATCTCTTTAGCCTGGGCGCTCCGGGCAGTCCCTTTGAAGAGCAGCGCCCCGGCGTGCCGCCCCGCGACGAGGTGGCGGAGTTTCGCGTTATGGATACGGCGGCCCTGTACTTCGATTTCTACGAGGGCGGTCTGGCGTTTGAGGAGCGCGATGATGAGAGCTTGTTCTGCCTGCTGACCGAGGGTCTGTCCGCCCTGTCCGAGCTGGGCGAGGTCATGCTCAGCGACCGCCTGCGCCAGATTTCGGTCCGCCCTGCGCCCAAGCTTTCGGTGCGTGCCACCGTCAAGAGCAACCTGCTCGATGTCGAACTGGGCGCGAGCGGTCTTTCGGCGGCAGATCTTGCCATCTATCTGGACTCGTACAAGCGCCACCAGACGTTTGCGCGCCTGACGTCCGGCGACATTGTACGCCTGGACGAGGGTGCCCGCGCCGCGTTTGGCCTTGCCGAAGATCTGGGTGTCGATGCCGTCGACCTGCTCGACGGCGTGTCGCTTCCCGCGTCGAGCACCCTTTTTGTCGATAGCATGCTCGCGCGCACGCCGGCGCTCGAGGCCGATCGCGACGCCGCGTTCCGCCGCACCGTCGAGCGCCTGGACACGCTCGGCAAGATGGACTTTACGGTGCCGGCATCGCTCAAGGCCACGCTGCGTGGCTACCAGGTCGACGGATACCAGTGGCTCGGCTCGCTCGAACACCTGGGCCTTGGCGGCATCTTGGCCGACGACATGGGCCTGGGCAAAACGCTCCAGATGATCGCGCATATCCTGGCGCGTGTGGAGGCGGGGGACACCAAGCCCACGCTCGTGGTATGCCCGGCCTCACTCGTGTACAACTGGACTGCCGAGCTGGAGCGCTTTGCGCCCTCGCTCGATGTGTGCGCCATCGTGGGCGCCAAGGCGCAGCGTCGCGTACAGATTGCCGGCGTGGCCGAGCATAACGTGGTCGTGACGTCGTATGACCTTATGCGCCGCGATATCGACGAGTACGTCGAGCAGGATTTTGCCCGCGTGGTGCTCGATGAGGCCCAGTACATTAAAAATCCGCTCACGCAGGTGGCGCGCGCCGCCAAGCGCCTGCCTGCCGGCGTGCGCTTTGCCCTGACGGGCACGCCCATCGAAAACCGCCTGTCCGAGCTCTGGAGCATCTTTGACTTTTTGATGCCGGGCCTTTTGGGGACGCGCGAGTCGTTTGCCAAGCGCTTTGAGAGCCCGGTCGAGCACGCCGAGGGTGACAGTGCCGCTCGCCTGCAGGCGCTCGTGTCGCCGTTTGTGCTACGCCGCGTAAAGGAAGACGTGGTGGCCGATCTACCCGAAAAGATCGAGGACACCGTCATGGCACAGCTCACCGGCGAGCAGCGCAAGCTCTACCTGGCCAACCAGGACCGCATCGCCCAGCAGGTGCAGCACCGCGAGGCATCCGAGTTTAAAAAAGACAAGCTCAAAGTGCTCGCCGAGCTCACCAAGCTGCGCCAGATCTGCTGCGACCCGCGTCTACACTACGAGGATTACAAGGCGGGGAGCGCCAAGCTCGATACGTGCATGGAGCTCGTGCACGGCGCACTCGACGGCGGGCATCGCATCCTGTTGTTCAGCCAGTTTACGGGTATGCTCGATATCATCGGTAAGCGCTTGGCCAAGGAGGACATCGCCTTCCTTAAGCTCACGGGCGCTTCGTCTAAGGAGAGCCGCGCCAAGATGGTCGCGCAGTTCCAAGCGGGCGAGGTTCCGGTCTTTTTGATTTCGCTCAAGGCGGGCGGCGTGGGCCTTAACCTGACGGCGGCCGACGTGGTCATCCACTACGACCCGTGGTGGAACGTGGCGGCGCAGGACCAGGCGACCGATCGCGCGCACCGTATTGGCCAGCAACATACCGTGACCGTGTACAAGCTCATCGCCAAGGACACGATCGAGGAGCGCATTATGCAGATGCAGGAGTCCAAGCGCGACCTGGTCAACAGCGTGCTCGGCGGCGACGGCATCTCGTCGGCGCTGTTTACCCGCGAAGATGTTCTGGCGCTGCTGGGCGGCGACGGGCGCTAGCCTCGCTCATTATGTGTTCATTTGCGATGCCGTGGATGGTTCGCGCGCCTTTGGGCATAAGAAGCATCGAGAACATCGGCACATCAGCAAAGGAGAACATCATGGCGAAATTCTTTAAGGACCCCGACGGCAAGCTCATTGCCGCTCTTGGCAACGACGTTGCAACCCCTGCCGGCTGCATGGAGCTGACCGCGAACACCGAGGACGCCGCACACGAGAAGCACGTGCCCGTCGTTGAGAGCGAGCGCGACGGCCACGTGATCCGCGCACGCGTGGGCTCGGTCGAGCATCCTATGGTGCCCGAGCACTACATCGAGTGGATCGCCCTTGAGGCCGAGGGCCGTCTGGAGGTCCATTACCTCCAGCCCGGCATGAAGCCTGCGACGTTTTTTGCCGGCGGTTCCAAGACCGGTACCGTCTATGCCTATTGCAACCTGCATGGGCTGTGGTCCGCGACGTTCTAGGAGCGCGTCCCCGCTCGGGGTATCATAGCTAGCATATGCACATGCGAGCGCCGACTGCATCATGCGGCCGGCGCTTTTACTGCGATAGCGACGGTTTACGACGGAAAGGGCTGAGCCATGAAGCTCGCACTTGCACAGATCGATATGCGCCTGGGTGATATTGAGGGTATCTGCGGTCGCATCGAGGACCAGGCGCGCCTGGCCCACGAGCGCGGTGCGCGCGTGCTGTGCGTGCCGGCTCCGCTCTTTATGGGGGCCCTGCCCGGCGGCCTGGTGGGCGCTGCCGACTTTGAGCACGACATGCTTGCCGGCTTGACCGGCGTCGCCGAGCGTATCCAAGAGCTCGATATGATCTGCATCGTGCCCGCGGCGGTTTCGTTTGAGGGCCAGCCCCTGCTCGACTACATGATGCTCAAGGACGGCCATGTGGTGCCGGCCCGTTTGAGCATTGCCCTGCAGCGTGGCGAGAACAACGACGCGCGTTGGGCGCCGCCGGTGTTCGACGTGGACGGCGTGCGCATCGCCGTGATCTTCGACTTGGACCGCGAGCTCGAGATGCTGCCGACCGGCGTCGACCTCATTGCGTATTTCCAGTTCAACGCATTCGATATGACCGACCGCGAGACCGCCGCGATCGCCGCCGTGCGCAGCGGAGCCTACCGCAAGATCGCCTCCAAGCGCAGCGTGTGGTTTGCCTGCATGGCGCCGGTTGGTGCGTACGACGAGTCGGTGTATACCGGTGGCTCGTTTGTGCTCGACGACTGCGGTCGCGTGGTGGCCCAAGCACCATGTTTTGAAGAGAGCCTACTGGTTCAGGAGATTCAGCGCGGTGTGATGCTCGATGCCTTGGAGGACCACGAGCTGCCCGAGTTTCGTTCCGAGGAGTGGTTGTGGCAGGCGCTGGTGCTCGCCGTTCGCGATAATGCCCGCGCCCGCGGTACGTCGCGCGCCGTGGTGGCGCTCGAGGGCGATCTGCCGTCGTCCCTGCTGGCGGCGCTTGCCGTTGACGCCCTGGGTCCGCGTAATGTGGTCGGCCTGATGCTGGGACGCAACCGCATCTTTACGCCGGCGCAGGAGGAGGCCGAGGCTGCTCGCTGTGCCGCCGTCCGCGCGATTGCCGAGCGCCTACATATTCGCACGGTTGAGCGCGATGCGCCGGATGCCGCGCGTGTGCTCGACCGCGATGTGTCGGCGGGCGACGCCGAGCGCCTGCGCTCTCGCACGCTGGGTCTCATGCTAGAGGACACAGCGCTCGAGCTGGGTGCGATGGCGTTGAGCCCGCTTTCCAAGACCGAGTACGCGTTGGCGGCACCGGCACTTTGCGGTGGCTACCAGGGCGATTACGCGCCCTTTGGCGACGTATACCTGTCGACGCTCGAGTTTGTGGCGCGCGTGCGCAACCGTACGTCTGCCGTGGTGCCGCAGGAGCTCGTGACGCTCAACGCGGTGGAGGATTGCATGGAGCGCGTGCTGGCGCAAGCGCTCTCGACGCTTGACGGTCCGGTCGACATGCTCGACCGCGCGGCGCAGCTGCTTGGCGGGCTTGAGCCGGGCGAGGTCGATGGCACGCTCGAGGCGCACGTGGACCGCAACCGACCCTTCGACGACATCCCAATGGCCACCGGCAAGCCCGAGGCTTGCTCGCTGCTGCTGATGCTCGTTCGACAGGGTGAGGCTGCTCGCCGCATGTTGCCGACGGCGCCGATCGTTTCGTCCCGTTCGTTTGCCGAGCGCTCCTGGCCGTACATGCTCGCGTGGTCCGACCTGGGGCTTAACGGCAAGGAGCGTATGACGGTCGATTCGCTGGCGCGCGCCGAGGTGCGCCGTTTTGCTGACGAGGATACGAGTGAGCGCGTGCGAAACGAGATGATGGGCGTGCTGGGCGAGCTACTGGGTATTTCGCCCGAACAAATGGAGGAGTTGCGCTCTGAAGACGGTCAGCGTCGTTTACACGAGGGAATGAAAAAGTTCGAGGGCGAGGTTCAGGACGCCATCGATAAGATGATGGGCGGCCAGGGTGGCCCGCAGGGTGGGCCCCAGGGTGGCCCGATGCCGCATCCGCCGGTTGATCCCCGACAGTTCCCATTCTTCTCGCAGAACTAAACTGGGGATGGGATTCGCTCTCAACCCCGATACTTCAACTAAGCATCTTGACCCCGTTGTGTTATTCTAGAACAGACGTTCGTGAGTAGTGCGCGGGGCCTTGCCTTGCGCTGTACTTGTGACGAGGGGAGGTTGGCTTGGTTATTTTGGGCATCGACCCCGGTTTGGCTCATACGGGTTGGGGGATTATCGAGGAGCGGCGTGGCGAGGTCCGCTGTCGTGCCTATGGCTGCATCGAGACCAGTGCCGGAAGTCCGCTCGCGGTGCGCCTGTCGCATATCGCCCATGACCTTAAGGGTGTCGTGGAGCGCTATCGACCCGATACTGCTGCTATCGAGAGCATCTACTTTGGCGCCAACGTTCGCTCGGCCATCCCTACGGCGCATGCCCGCGGCGCCGCGCTCGTGGCGCTTTCGGAGTGCGCGCTCGAGATCGGCGAGTATACGCCTATGCAGATTAAGCAGGCTGTGGTGGGTACCGGTGCCGCAGATAAGCGGCAGGTCGCCTACATGGTACGCACGCTCACGCAGCTCGATCACGACCCGCATCCCGACCATGCCGCCGATGCCCTGGCCTGCGCCATCTGCCACGTTAACCTCAGCCGTACCCGGGCGCTTACCGGCGGCGAGTTCTATCAACAGAGAGGAACCGGATACTGATGATCTCCCAGCTCCACGGAACGCTTGTCGAGGCCACGATGAGCTCTGCTGTCGTCGATGTGTCGGGCGTTGGCTTTGAGCTCGGCATTTCGGGCAGCACTGCGGCCACGTTGCCGACGCCCGGCGGCGAGGTCCGCCTCTACACGCGTATGCAGGTGCGCGAGGACGCCATGACACTTTTCGGTTTTTCCTCAAAGGATGAGCGCACGATGTTCGATCGGCTCGTGTCCGTCTCGGGCGTTGGCCCGCGCTTGGCGCTCGCCGTTCTTTCCACCTATGCCGTGGGGCAGCTGTATTCGCTGGTGATGGCCGAGGACGACAAGGGTATGGCCAAGGTGCCCGGTGTGGGCAAAAAGACAGCTCAGCGTCTGATCCTGGAGCTCAAGAGCACCTTTGCCAAGGACAAGGGCTTTGTGCCGGTCGACGTGATTCCCGGCCAGGTTGCGATGCCCGTGACCGCTGCCGCTCCCTCGGCCATCGATGACGCCCGTGCGGCGCTCCTTTCCATGGGCTTTAGCCCGCAGGAGACCGATGTTGCCCTGAGCGGGTATGATGGGCAGAATATGCGCGTCGAGGATTTGCTCGGCGCGGCGCTTAAGCGACTCGGAATGGATGCGTGATGTGGGAAGCCGATGACTCTCAGGACCTGTGGGCGACGCCCGGCAACTCGCCGGCGGCATCCATGGCGCACGGCGAGCGTATGGTGGGCTCGGAGCTGACGGCCGAGGACCTCGATGTCGATCGCACTTTGCGCCCCCAGCGCCTGGACGATTACTGCGGCCAGGAGCATATCAAGCAGAGCCTGCGCGTGTTGATCGAAGCGGCGCAGAGCCGTGGCGAGACGCTCGACCACGTGATCTTCTCGGGCCCTCCGGGTCTGGGCAAGACCACGCTGGCTACGGTTATCGCCAACGAGCTGGGCGCTCAGATCAAGACCACGAGTGGCCCTGCCATCGCGCGCACCGGCGACCTGGCAGCCATCCTTACTAACTTGCAGCCGGGTGATGTGCTGTTTATCGACGAGATCCACCGCCTCAACCGTTCGGTCGAGGAGGTCCTGTACCCCGCGATGGAGGACTTTGCCCTCGATATCGTGATTGGCAAGGGTCCGGCGGCGCGCTCGATTCGCCTCGATATTCCCAAGTTTACGCTGGTAGCGGCAACGACCCGCTCAGGCATGTTGACCGGCCCGTTGCGCGACCGCTTTGGCATTTCATATCGCCTGGATTACTACACGGTCGAGGAGCTCGCGCAGATTGTGACGCGCTCGGCGACTATCCTGGGCGTGACGATCGACCATCCCAGTGCACTCGAGATCGGCTCGCGTTCGCGCGGCACGCCACGTCTTGCCAACCGCCTGCTCAAGCGCGTGCGCGATTACGCACAGGTGCGCGGCAACGGTCCCATCGAGCTCGATATCTGTCGCCAGGCGCTCGAGTTCTTCGAGATCGATGAGCTCGGTCTGGACTGGATGGATATTCGCATTTTGGAGACGCTCGCTAAGACGTTCTCCGGTCGTGCCGTGGGACTTACGACCCTTGCCAGCGCGGTGGGCGAGGACCCGGGCACGCTCGAGGATGTCTATGAGCCCTATCTGCTGCAGTGCGGGTTGATGATTCGTACGCCGCAGGGCCGTCAGGCAACCCTTCGCACCTTTGAGCACCTGGGGATTGAACCTACCGTTTAGGGCGCTTTGTTTTGGCGGGCTGTTGGGCTATCGCTGGGCATCGGGTAAACATATCGCCGTTCATCGGTTATGGGCGTTTTACTATTGCGTGCCCGTGCTATGCTGAATTGGCCTTTTTCTCATTCGGTAACGAAAGGACCGCCCATGCCTACTGACATCGAAATCGCACGTTCTGTCACGCCGCTGCCTATTACCGAGGTGGCCAAGAACGCCGGCGTCGACGTTAAGCACCTGATTCCGTACGGCTTCGACAAGGCTAAGGTCGACTATTCACTGCTCAACGATCCGACTGATCACCAGGCCAAGCTCGTCCTCGTGACCGCTATCAACCCAACGCCTGCGGGCGAGGGCAAGACCACCACGACCATCGGTCTGGCCGACGGCCTGCGCCGTCGCGGCGTCAAGAGTGCCGTGGCCCTGCGCGAGCCTTCGCTCGGCCCCGTCTTTGGCGTTAAGGGCGGTGCTGCCGGCGGCGGCTGGGCTCAGGTCATCCCCATGGAGGATATCAACCTGCACTTTACCGGTGACTTCCATGCTATCGGCGCCGCCAACAACCTGCTGGCCGCCATGCTTGATAACCACATCCAGCAGGGCAATCAGCTCGGTATTGACGTTAAGCGCATCACTTGGAAACGCGTCGTCGATATGAACGACCGTCAGCTGCGCCACGTCATCGATGGCATTGGCGGTAAGGCCCAGGGCGTGCCGCGCGAGGACGGCTTCGATATCACCGTCGCCTCCGAGGTCATGGCAATCCTGTGCCTGTCTACGAGCATTAACGACCTCAAGGAGCGCCTGGGCGAGATTGTCGTCGGCTACAGCTTTGCCGGCGAGCCCGTCCGCGCCCGCGACCTTAAGGCCCAGGGTGCCATGGCCGCGTTGCTTAAGGACGCGCTCAAGCCCAACTTGGTGCAAACGCTCGAGGGCACGCCCGCGTTTGTCCACGGCGGCCCCTTCGCCAACATTGCCCACGGCTGCAACTCTATCATGGCCACGCGTATGGCGATGCGCTTTGGCGATGTCGCCATTACCGAGGCCGGCTTCGGTGCCGATTTGGGTGCCGAGAAGTTCCTCGACATTAAGTGCCGCATGACGGGCGTTCGCCCCAGCGCCGTCGTGATTGTCGCCACCGCTCGTGCGCTGAAGTACAACGGTGGCGTCGCCAAGGCCGACCTCAACGAGGAGAACCTCGAGGCACTCAAGGCCGGCATGCCCAACCTGCTGCGTCACGTCGACAACATCCAGAACGTTTATGGTCTGCCCTGCGTAGTCGCCATCAACCGCTTCCCGACGGACACCGAGGCCGAGCTTGCGCTCATCGAGTCCGAGTGTCAGAAGCTCGGTGTCAACGTTAAGCTTTCCGAGGTCTGGGCCAAGGGCGGCGAGGGCGCGCTCGAGCTTGCCGATGAGGTCATGCGTCTGATTGAGCAGCCGAGCGAGCTCAAGTTTGCCTATGAGGACGGCGCCGATGTGGCCGACGCTCTTGAGGCCATTGCCACCAAGGTCTACCGCGCCGACGGCGTTGACTTTACGCCGGCCGCCAAGCGCCAGCTCGCCGAGCTGCGCGAGAACGGCTTTGGCAACCTGCCGGTGTGCGTGGCCAAGACGCAGTACAGCTTTAGCGACAACGCCAAGGCCCTGGGCGCTCCCGAGAACTTCCGCATCACGGTGCGTGAGCTCAAGGTTTCCGCCGGTGCCCACTTTGTGGTCGCGCTGACTGGCAGTGTTCTGACCATGCCGGGCCTGCCCAAGGTCCCCGCGGCCGAGAACATCGACGTCGACAACGACGGCAACATTACCGGCCTGTTCTAAGCCTGTTGCCCCTAGCTGCCTGCCTGCCCCGCCGTGCCCCCAAGGCCCGGCGGGGCTTTTTTATCCTTAGGCCCGCGCATGTCTTGTAGATACCGACGGACTCTGCCCATCATAGGCTTTTGCGCGGGTAGAATGCATGGATAACTTGAGGCTCACACGCGACGGAAAGGAATCGTTGCATGGATCAGGACAAGACAACCGTGATGGGTGGCTACGGTTCCGCGCAGGCTGGCGATAGCGCCGATGCGACCCGCGTTGTTTCCAACCTCGGTTATACCTACCCCGCCGCGACGCAGCCTTCTGCCGAGCCCACCCGGGTTATGGGCTATGGCGACACGGCGCAGGATTCTTACGCTACATCTTCGCAAGGCCCCTATGGCAACGCAGCTCCGGATCCGTTTGATTACGCGCCGCAGGATTCTTATGCTGCCTCGACGCCGAATCCCTATGACAACCTGCCGCAGAATCCCATTCCGCAGCCTCAGCAGACGACGTATATGCCTCGCACGGCGCAGCCTCGCTACGAGTCGCGCGAGCCGTATCGCGAGTACCCCAAGTCGATTCCGCAATATGGCGAGGACGAGGAGAAGAAGCCGTCGCGTTCGTCGAGCGTGATCAAGAAGATCCTCATCGTACTGGCGATCTTCTTTGCGCTGTCGGTTGTGTTTGCCATCGTGTCGGGCATGCTTAACAAGCGAGGGAGTTCAACGGCCGATGCCACTGTTGAGCAAACCGAGTCCGCCTCGTCTAGCACCGTCGATCTGAGCGATATCCCGGGGCAGTACTGGTCCAACGCCAAGAAGATCCTCAAGTCGCGCGGCGCCGATCTTTCGAATGCCGTGGTTCTGACTGATGATGGCTCAACGCCCGTCGTCGATGCCAACTGGGTCGTTACTTCTGCCTACTATAACGACAACGGCAACCTCGAAATTCAACTCACGCTCAAGAACAGCTCGGGCAACTCGTCCGGCGGCCAAAGCGGTACCGACAGCTCGAGCTCCAATACGCTGGAGGACTTGAGAAACAAGGCACAGGAGTTGGGAGACAAAGCGCAAGAGCTGGGCGGCACGGCGCAGAACCTGGGCGACACCGCTCAGAACCTGGGTGATATGGCGACGGATGCCTGGAACGCACTGCAAAACGGCATCTCGGGCGCGCAGAGAAACTAGCTGTTAAGCGGGCTACAGTTGCTCGGCCGGACGCTCGGGCGAGCTAAAGCCCGAATCAAACGTGACGACGCACGAGACGTCGGGCCGGCGCTCGTGCACGATGCGCGTGACGAGCTCCAGCAGCTCCTCGTCGGATATGTCAAAGCCGTCGGGACGCACCAGGTCAAGCGAAACGAACCCGTCGTGCTCGTGCAGGTCGTGGATGGAGAGCGCGGGGTCGATCTGCATGACGCCGCGCTTGACCCAGCCGCGTAGGTCGTCGCCGGTGGTGGCGATGGGGTCGCAGTGCAGCGTGATACCGATGCCCATCTGCCGTTTGATATCGTGCTCGATGGTGTCCAAAATCTCGTGGTGCTCAAATGCGTCGCCCTCGCCGGGCATCTCCACGTGGGCGCTGGCAAACTGACGACCGGGGCCGTAGTCGTGCACCATGAGGTCGTGTGTGCCCAAGACCTGGGGGTACGACATAATCTTGTCGCGGATTTCCTGGACGAGCTTGGGGTCGGGCGCTTGTCCTAACAGCGGGCTGATGGCGTCGCGCACCAGGCCCAGGCCGCTGATGCAGATGAAGATGCCCACACCCAGGCCTGCCCAGCCATCGAGGTCAAAGCCGGTCGTCTGCGAAATAAGCGCCGCCACCAGGACCGAGCCCGAGGTGATGACGTCGTTTTTGGAGTCCTGTGCTGTGGCGATGAGCGTCTCCGAGTCGATGCGGTCGCCCAACGTGCGGTTGAACGCGGCCATCCAGAGCTTAACGAGCATGGACAAGACGAGGGCGGCTAAGGAGAGCACCGAATATGCAGTGGGGGAAGGCTTGATGATCTTAGTGACCGACTCGAGGATCAGGTTGATGCCGACGGCGCAAACCAGGACGGCGACGAACAGACCGGCTAGGTACTCGTAGCGACCGTGGCCATAGGGGTGGCCTTCGTCTGCCGGGCGGCTGGCAAGGCGGAACCCGAGCAGGCTCACGATGTTGCTCGAGGCGTCGGAGAGGTTGTTGAAGGCGTCGGCGATGAGCGAGACAGAGCCGGCGAGCAGGCCCGCGATGCCCTTGGCCAGGCACAGAGTGATGTTGAGGCCAATGCAGATGAGGCTTGCGGCGAAGCCCGCGTTGGTGCGGCAGGAGGTATCGACCGGCTCGCCCTCGCTGCCGGGAACAAGCGTATGTACCAGCCGATTTACAAATAGCATAGCGGTCGTCCTCACAATCATGTTTAAGGGGATAGTGTAGCTCGCGCGGAGGCGCTGTGCACCGATGCTCAGAAAATGCAGTAATGGTCTGCCGGTGCTAACGAGCGAGCCTTCTCGTCTGCCTGGGTGGTCCATTTTGGGCCACATGGGTATGGGCATGTGCCTGTTTGCTCGACATACTTAACGTCGATAGCCCCTGTGCAAAGGAGGACGTTTCCATGGACGAGATGTTTGCCATTAAATGTCAAAACTGCGGCGGCCCTATGTACTCGCACCAGGCTAAGCGCAGCTTTGAGTGCGCCTATTGCGGCGCGGTCATTCCGTGGCAGGCGGACGCCGGAGAGCCCAAGAGCGCTTTGGGCATTCGCCATACGCCGTTGACGGTGGTGGATGGACTGCTCAAGCTCACGCATGTGTCGCAACTCGAGCGCCCGGAGGACCCGGACTGGTATTTCTTCAATTCGCACTGGCGCAATCAGTCGGTCCTGGAACATCTGCTGTGGGAGGATCGCGGCACGGCGCAGGAGTTCCAAGAGGCCACGCATGTGAGCATTCCTTGCCCCTTCTGCGGAGCGTCCTTTGAGGGCGAGTCAACGCAGCGTGTGTTTGAGTGCCCGTCCTGCGGCAACAAGATCGGCATTGCCGACCTGCTCAAGCCCGGTACGTTTAGCAAACGTCTGACCATGGGCGTGGGTGCGGAGTATGTGCCGGAGCAGGGTATTCCCTGCGAAATCTCACCGCAGCAGGCACGTGCCAACGCACTGCAGCTGGTGCGCCAGTACCCGGATGCTTTTGCCGGGCACGACGTGGAAGACGCAATCCAAAACGACATGATGCTTTTCTATTTCCCCATGGCGCTGGCGGACCTGCGTATGATGGCGAGCTTCCCGGGCAAGGGCCTGAGCAAGGAAACCCTGGTGTACTACGAGGTGCTCGACTGGGCATATCCCAGGGCAAACTACCTGGACGTTCGCCTTATGGGCATTCTGGAGCCATGGGACTTTGCCAAGGTTGGGTCGTTCGACCCGGCCATGCAGGAAGGCGACTTCCGCGTTGTCTCCGTCGACGCGTCCACCAAGGACCAGGTGGTCATTGACAAGCTGGCGCTCGACATTGTCGGCAACGATGCCGAGACTTTCCTGGGGCTCAATAAAAAGAGCATCCGCACCTGGGCGCGCAAGGCCCGCAAGCACAAGGACGGCCTGGTTATGGTGCCGGTCTACTTTGTCGATCGTCCCGCGTCGGATGGACGTAATGGCGAGCAGGTGCGCATTGCCGTGAACGGCCAGACGGGCCGTGCGGCGGCGGTGGTGTTTAGCGACAAGTGCGAGACGCATATTGTGGCGCCGCTCAATCCGAGCCTGCATCTGTCCGGCGAAAGCACCGTTCACGCCACGCCCGTCGAGGTCAAATACATCAAATCGCCATTCCTGTACCAAATTGTGCGCCGTGGAGGCGACGAGCAGCCACGTCAGGTGGCAGCGGCTGCCGAGGGTTCCTACCGAGAAGAAAAACCCAAGCGCAAGGGATTGTTCGCTGCGATCTTTGGGAAGTAGGGAAGCGCAGCGCGGGACGGCTCACAGGCGTGCGGGCGTTTCGGTCGCAACGTGCTGCTACCCTTGCGTTTCGCCATTGGTCGCTTCGTTGATGGCGCGGTACTCGGCACTCAGCTCGCGCGCCAGCTCTTCCTTGCTTGGAAGATACGGCAGGTATTTGGCGGCAAACACTTGGTCGTTGTCTTCGGGCAGCGTGTACTCGACGATCGAATCGCTTTTGTCCGCGCAGAGCACGATGCCTATGGGCGGATTGTCGCCTTCGTTCATGAGCTCACGCGTGTAGTAGTTCACATACATTTGCATCTGGCCCAGGTCCTGATGCGTAAGGTCATCGGTCTTAAGGTCGATGAGCACGAAGCAGCGCATCAGATAGTTGTAAAAAACAAGGTCAATATAGAAATGGCGCCCATCAAAGGTGATGCGCTTTTGGCGCGCCTCGAAAGCGAAGCCACGGCCAAGCTCCAGCAGGAACTTCTGAAGATGTGTGATGAGCGCCTGCTCTAGATCGCTCTCGCGAAACGCAGTATCGTCCGAGAAACCTAAAAACTCCAGTACATATGGATCGCGGATGATATCCTCGGGGCGACGAGCTGGGGCGCTCTTTTGGATTTCTTGGGTGACAGCCTCCTTGTCTTTGCTGGCAAGTAGGCGCTCGCGGAACATGGTGTTGATCTGGCGTTCGAGCTGGCGCGTGCTCCAGCGAGAGTCGGCGCATTCGTTCATGTACCAGGTGCGAGCTTCGGGGTCAGGAATGCGTATTAACCTGCGGTAATGTGTCCAGCTCAATTCGGGACGCAGTGAGTCCCGAATTGGAAATGCAAGATAGAACTGACGCATTTTGCGCAGCTCTCTTGCTTCAAAACCTTTACCAAAATCCTTGGTAAGTCTGATTGCGAGGGCCTTGAGCAGCGCCTCTCCATACTTGGCGCGCTCCTCTCCGCCCTGCTCATCAACAATGCTCTTGCCGATATCCCAATACGCCTCAACCATCGCAAAGTTAACGGCGGTATAGGCCTTGTCGCGAGCGGCGTTGAGAATCGAGGAAACCTGCTTGTAAAAAACTTCTGGCACGATTGCCGATTCTCCACGGTTTACCAGTTCGCCCATCACTGTCGCCCCACTTTCCTCTTGTGGAATGCATCTTTATCGCATTTAGTTTAAAGCCTCGCGCGGACACGAATTGCTGTGCTGTCTGGCACCTTCGCATGGGAGCCTTGCGGTGACTAAAATGTGGCCATAGAGGCAGTTTTAGCGAACCCCGCGGGAGTGACGCGTATGGATAACAACACTTTGCTGTTCCAGGACAAAGGTTCGGGTAGGTTTAAAGACGTTAAGGTCTACCCCAACCGTATTGAGGTGCTCAAGAAGGGCGCTTTTGGTGGCAAGCACACCGAAATTGTCTATCTTAAGGACATTACGGGCGTCAATAGAATCAAAGGCCGCGATGTTTTTCTGCGTAACAGGCTGTTGACTGCTTGCGTCTTTAGCCTGAGCAGCCGTGCGAAGGCCCAGGAGTTTGTTAACGCGCTGAACATGGTGATGTAGCCTATGGCGACGTTTGGGCCAAGGTGAAAATCGGGGCGCAGAACGGTATTCTGCGCCCCGATTGAGTTGATGCGCCCAAAAGACTGGCTTGCCTATTCGTTAACGTCCTCGGTATTGTCGCGGTCACTGGCAAGCATTGCAGCGCCAGCGACCGTTGTCGCCACGGCGGCAGCGGCGAGCCCGGCGGCAATGCCGGAGCCGTCGCCCGTGTCGGCGAGTTTTCCGGCCGAGTTCTTGCCCTGGTCGCTCTTGTTGCCCTTGCCGTTCTTGTCGGCGCCGCCTGCGTTGGAACCCGTGCCGCTGCCGGTGCCGCCTGCACTGCCCGAGGCCGCTACGGTAAAGCTTGCGGCTCCATCGCTGGCGAGCGTGTAGTTCTGTGCCGCGTCGCCCAAAAGGCCTTTCGCGCGCACCCAGTACGTCCCTGCGGCAAATGTTTCGCCCTCGGCCATTGCCGTGCCCGGAGCGCCGTTCGCGTCGTGCACAAACTCGAGCTGGGCCGTGCAGGCATCGGTTTCGAGCTTGCCCTCGAGTGATGCCGCAATCTTGGCGCGCACGTCCTCGCCGGCCTTAAGGCCTTCGAGCCCCTCAAAGTGGGGTGTCAGCGCGCGTGGATCGATATCGATGGGCACGGAGCCCCGCAGCTCCGTAACGGTCTCGTTGCCCAGGGCGTCGACATCCACGTATTCAATGGCAAACGCATGGCCCGAAGCTGTCGCGTTGAGCGCGTTGCTGCTGTCAGCAAGGCGGAAATGACCCTCGCCAACGGTCTTGCCATCCTGGAATGAGGCATCGCTCAGCGAGTCGCCGTACGTCATGCGCATGCGGGTCGGGAGATAGTACGGGAGATAGTACGAAGCCGTCTGCTTGTGCTCCGTATCGTAATTGCGCTGGTAGATGCTCCGGGCCAGCGCCGCATCAACAAAGTCGGATGCGATGATGCCAATGTGCTTGAGGTAATCTGACTTTGTATCCTCGGTGCCGCTGGGATTGATGTACGGGCTCTTATACAGATGCTCGTTGACTACTCGTGCCGAGGTAAAAGGATTGCCTCCGTGCGACAAGCCCGTGCAGCTGGTGTAGTTGATGGACCAGCAACGCTCCTGGACTTGCACCTTGGCCCCGTTATCGTCCACGACGTCCACCTTGTTGCGCGTGCGCCCGGTCGTTTCCTTCAGCGCATTATCGACCCAGCTGAGCTTGTCGGTTCCCGTGAGTTTGTACTTGTCCTGGGCGTATACCTTGGTGCAATAGGGCTCTTTGTCGCCTGTTTCCCCCGCGGCTTCAAAGCCCCGCGCGTCTTGGACGAGACACATAGTGGCGCTGTCGGAGTGAGCCTTGATCTTGTCATCCCATTCGGTAAGGTCGAGGCCCCACGTGTGGCCGCTTACACTGTTGCCGGCGAGCCTAAATCGACGCAGCAGAACGATCTTTCCGCGCACCTCGTGTAGCGTGGGGATTCGGCTCGACGTATAGAACAGTTTGGGGTTGTCGTCCAAAACCTTGGCGAAAGCCGTCGTAACACTTTCGTCGGTAGCCTCGTCGTTGCCTCGTGATACAAGCATGATGAGCGCTTCTGTCGGGTTTTCGTTCAAAAACGTTTTGAAGTAGCCTATGACATCGGAAAGATGCATAAAGTACGCGTCTTTCTTGAGCAGGTAGTAATCCCCGTGGTCGATACCGGGGTCGTCGCCCTTTCCGAGCCGGATATCAAAATAGCGAATGCCTTCGAGCAACTGCGTGGGAATGTAATCCTGCTGGCATTTTACTTGCGAGGATTGGGGCTCAGTGTCGTTGTCCACGCTGCAGGTGCCCGAATCGTGCGTACCCGGGATGCTCAGCTCGTCGAGGAACTTGTTGTCGTCGGCGTATTTCATCCAACATGGCCCATCGACGTAGCTGCTGTACGTGATCCAGTCGAGGCTGCTAACCGTGGCGTCGTTCTTTTTCATGTCGTAACCGATAAGTTCGAGCTCCCACGGAATGCTCTTACTCTTATGGCAGATCTTATTGTTGTCCTGGTCTTCGCCGTTCGATTCTATTGCCAGGTACTTAATGTCTTTTTTCTCGGTTTCTTTCTCGACCGTGCGGTCTCGGATGATATAGGTTCCGTTTGATTGACGCTCGAACGCAAAAGCGCGGCTGGGCTTGTTGTCATACTCGCCGCCCCATACGTGGATGACCTTTCCATCTTTGTCCGAGTCGTCGTCGACCGACCAAATGCTGTAGCCCGTCTTTTTATGCTCTTCGAAATTGAGCAAGGTGCGGATAGCATACCAGTTTGTATCGTCATTCTTGGTCGTTACGTTCTCAAGGATGAGCTTGCTGGACGTGCCGTCGTTAAACAGGTGGCAGACGTTGCCGCGAACGTTGCCGTCTTGGTTGACGCTCGCGGTGCGAAAATAGCCCGCGGGGCGAAGGCGAATGACGAAATTGTCGAGGCTGACTGACGCTGTGGCAGCGTCTTCTGCAAATGCCGCGCGCACGGGAAGGCCCAATCCCGCGGTTTCGGGCAGGCTTACAAATGGCGACAATGCTGCGAGTCCTAGGCCCAACGTGAATGCTCGACGGCTGATGGCGTGGTGTTCGGTCATAACTCCTCCGTTCGCAGGGTGCGGTTATGCACTCATTTTGTTCACTATACTGCCCGGATGTCTAAACGTGTTGGCTTAATTGTCTGCGTGGCGCCATAAATCGGCGGGCGGACGCGTTGGGGCGCTTGTCTATTTGTGCTGCTACCGCGCTGGGGGTGGTTTTGCCGCCCGGCACCCTCGCGTTCGCCGGCTATCGGCATAAGAAAAGGAGGGTCGGTTTACCGGCCCTCCCTGGGTACGAAGCGCTGGGGTACCGTCGCTTGTTTGCTCTGCGACCGTGTTTCCCGTTGCGCTCGCCAGTCGCTTAGCGCTTGATCTCGATATCGTCGAGCTTGACGTCCATGGCCTCGGTCTTGGCCTTGGCAATGTCATCGGCAAACTCCAGAGACTTCATCATGGTCTCGACGGCGTCCTTGTGCTCCTCGACATTGTCGATGCTCACGTAAACGCTGCCGCCGCCTGCTTCGGTGAAGTACTCAGTCGTTACGCCGCCCGAGTGTGTATAGGAAGCGTTGCGCCAAGTCTTGCCGTTGTACTTGACGGGATCATTCTCGGTCCACTCAAAGTTGGCCTTCCATTTGGCCTCGTAGTCGAACAGCTCGTCGGCGTTCTTGTCGGAGTCGAAGACAGGGATGAAGCGATCGCTGGCGTGCTCGCTCTCGGTGAACTTAAACTGGGCCCTATCGGCGGTGTCGCCTGCGACGTCCGTGATTTCGACGCCCTCGGGCACCTCGACCTTAAACCAAATGAAGTCGGTCCTCATATCCACGGCTGGCTTTTCTGCTCCGCCGCCACCGCCACTGCCAGCAGCGCCACCGCTTCCGCTGCAACCCACCAGGGCAACCGCGGCAAAAAGACTCATGCAGAGGGTGAGAATCGCAAAGGCCTTCTTTTTCATGGTCGTGTCCTCCTCGATCTGTAACCGCCCATGGATTACCTGTCTTTACTGTACGCGCGAGCGGCTCGTTCGGGTGGGCCATGTGTCCCATTCTGGGGGCAGGATTTGCGCCGACAAGTGGCAATATACGCGGGCACAAAAGAGGGGAGGGCCGATGTCGTCGGCCCTCCCCGGGTTGGGCGCCCGTTGTTTTAATGGAGCGCATGTGCGCGGGTGCGCATAGGCACGTGCGGGTGCCCCGTTACTTGATCTCGATGCTCGAAATCTCGACTTCGCGTGCCTCGTCAACTGCTTTCTTCATGTCGTCGGGGAATTCGATGGAGTTGAGGAGTGTCTCGGCTTCTTTCTTGTGCTGGTCGAAGTTCGAGATGAGGACGTAGGCGCTTCCCGGCTCAACGTCGGTAAAAAGCATGGTTGAGATGCCGCTGTTGTCCTCGTATGTTCCGACGAGCCACGTCCTGCCGTTATACTCGACGGACCCGCCGTCCTTCCACTGGAACGTGTCCCCCTTCTTTTCCGCCTGGTCGGCGTGGGATTCCTCGGCCGTCAGCGCTTTTTTCCAAACGGGGATAAAGCGATCGGCCGAACCGTTCTCGTCTTTGGGGAAGGTGAGCTGGACCCTGTCGGCGTTCTTGCCGGCGGAGTCGCTTACGCCAACATCCTCGGGCATCTCGACCTTAAACCAGATAAAGTCCGTCTTTTCGGCGACGGGGGCCTTTTCCTTGCTGCTCGTGGCGCCGCTGCCTCCGCTCGACGCGCCTCCGCCGCAGCCGACAAGGGCGAGTGCGGCAAAGAGGGCAATGCAAAGGGAAAGGATCGATAGGGTCTTTTTCTTCATGGTGACGTCCTCCTTGTCTGCCGATGACATCACGGCGCCGCATGCTGTTGGGGTACTGATTGCGCTGGCGGCGGATGTCTCTGTGTGCTGTGCGGCTTATGCCTCCGTTCATTGCTTGTGGCCGTTGCCCGGCCGTGCCCCAACGGGTTCCTTACTTATAGATATGCCCCAGCTTGTGCTGCCCGGGAGTCTCGAAAGGTGGGCCATGTGTCCCATGTTTGTGTCGCTGCCGCCTATCGTGTGCCATAGAAATCCGCGATGGCCAGGTGCGCTGACGCTCATGTGCTTATGGGCTAGACTTAGCACCATTACGTGATCGATGCGGTCGGTCGGCGGTTGCCATCCGACCGATGTATATGACTTGAAGGTGCATGTGCATGAGCCAAGAGATGATGGACAAGACCTGCCGCGGGTTTGCCGAGGCGCTGGCCGCGCGCGAGCCGGTTCCCGGCGGTGGCAGCGCGAGCGCCTTTGTGGGCGCGCTGGGCGCCTCGCTGTGCGGAATGGTTGCCCGCTACGGTGCGACCAATCCCGCGCTTGCTGATCGTGCGGATGACCTGACGCGTGCGTTTGTCCGTGCTGATGAGCTGGCCCAGGAGCTTGTCGAGTTGGTTGCCGAGGACGTTCGTGCCTATGGGCAGGTGTCCGCGGCGTACGGTATTCCGCGTGACGATCCGGCTCGAGCGACCGCGATTCAGGATGCGCTGCATGTGGCCGCTATGCCGCCGTATCGCATTATGGATGCCTGCGGGCGTGCGCTGGCGCTGCTCGAGGACATGGCCGACAAGGGTTCGCGTCAGCTGCTGTCCGATGTGGCGTGCGGCGCCGTGTTCTGCCGTTCCGCTATGCAGGGCGCGAGCTTGACGCTCTTTGCGAACACCACGTCTATGAAGGATCGCGCTCGTGCTGAGGAGCTCGAGACGGCGTGTGATGAGTTGCTCGACACGTGGTTGCCGCGCGCCGATGCGCTGGCGCGCCGCGCCGCCGACGCTGCAAGGAAGAGGGGATAGCCATGGCTGAACTGCTGAAGGGTGCTCCCGTTGCTCGCGCGCTGACTGAGGAACTTGCTGCTCGCTGCGCAGCCCTGCGCGAGCGAGGCGTTGTTCCGACGTTGGCTATCGTGCGTGTGGGTGAACGCGAGGACGACCTATCCTACGAGCGCGGTGCGCTCAAGCGCTGCGAGAAGGTTGGCATTGAAGCTCGCCGCGTTTTGCTTTCTGCCGATGTTTCGCAGGACGAGCTGTTGACGGCCATCGAGGACATCAATACCGATTCGTCTGTTCATGGCTGCCTGATGTTCCGCCCGCTGCCCGCCGGCCTTGACGAGGACGCGGTTGCCGCAGCGCTCGATCCTGCCAAGGACGTTGACTCTATGACGCCGGCTTCGCTGCTCACCACGCTTTCGGGGCGCGGCGAGGGTTTTGCCCCCTGCACAGCCGAAGCCGTGCTTGCTTTGCTGGATCATTACGGCGTTGAGCTGGATGGAGCTAAGGTTGCTGTGGTCGGGCGCTCGCTGGTGATCGGGCGTCCTGTTGCCGCCATGCTTACGGCGCGCAATGCGACCGTGACGACGTGCCATACGCATACGCGCGACCTTGCTGCCGAGTGCCGTGCTGCCGACATTGTGGTTGCGGCCGTTGGACGCGCGCGTACGATTGGCGTGGATGCGGTTCGCGAGGGCCAGACGATCATCGATGTTGGCATTAATTGGGACGAGGCCGCTGGCAAGCTGGTGGGTGACGTCGATTCTGATGCTGCGGAGCCGGTCGTTAACGCCATCACGCCCGTGCCGGGCGGCGTGGGCGCTGTGACGACGGCGATCCTCGCCAAACACGTGATCGAAGCGGCCGAGCGTGCATCGAAATAGGCGTTTTGGGCTGTTTGAGGGGTTAGTTCTATACCCCGTGGACAAAAAATGCCAAATATGAGTACTGTTGCCAAGATAGTCACATATATTTTAGGTCAAATAGGCTCTCTAACGATATTTATTATCGATAGAGAGCCTATTTTATTGGACCTATGAGGAATTACATCATCTAATTTTTGAACAAATGTAGGCTTTCGACACCCATGCGTAGCAAAATTGCTGTTACTAAATTGGTGACAGTACTCATATTTGGCATATTTTGACCACAGGGGTTGCCAGCGCCGCGGTTTCGCCCTTTCTGCGCCGAAGCGATACACTGTTATCGTTTGATTTCTTCGCTCAAGGAGGATGCGCATGCCGTGCACAACGATTTTGGTTGGTAAGAACGCGAGCTACGACGGGTCGACGTTGGTTGCCCGCAACGAGGACTCGTCCAACGGGGTGTTTGAGCCCAAGCGTATGCGCGTGGTGCATCCCGACGAGCAGCCGCGCGTCTACACGAGCGTCCTGAGCCACCTGACCGTTGAGCTGCCCGATAACCCCATGCGTTACACGAGCGTCCCCGATGTTGTTCCGGGCCACGGCATCTGGGCCGAGGCCGGTTTCAACGAGCTCAATGTGGGCATGTCCGCAACCGAGACGCTCACCACCAACGAGCGCGTCCGCGGTGCCGACCCGCTTGTGGACTACGTGCCCGCCAAGGGCAACGAGGGTGAGGACGGCTATGTGCCGGCGCAGCCTGGTGGCCTGGGTGAGGAGGATATGGTGACCCTGGTCCTGCCCTACGCCAAGTCCGCCCGCGACGGCGTTCGTATCCTGGGCGACCTGCTCGAGCGCTACGGTACCTACGAGAACAACGGCATCGCCTTTAGCGACGTGGACGAGATCTGGTGGCTCGAGACCATCGGCGGCCACCACTGGATCGCCAAGCGCGTGCCCGACGACGCCTATGTGACCATGCCCAACCAACTGGGTATCGACAGCTTTGACCTGGATGACGCCGAGGGCGCCCAGGCCGACCACATGTGCTCCGCCGACCTGCGTGCCTGGATGGCCGAGTGGCATCTGGACCTGACGCTGGGCGTCGATGGCGACGGCCCGGCGACGGTCTTTAACCCGCGCGAGGCCTTTGGCTCGCACAGCGACAGCGACCATGTCTACAACACGCCGCGCGCGTGGTACATGCAGCGCTGCCTTAACCCCAGCGATGTGTGGGACGGCCCCGACGCCGACTACACGCCCGAGAGCGATGACATCCCCTGGAGCCGCGTGCCCGAGCGTAAGGTGACCATCGAGGACATCAAGTACGTACTCTCGAGCCACTACCAGGGCACGGAGTACGACTGCTACGGCAGCAAGGGCACGCCCGCCACACGTGGCGCCTATCGCCCCATCGGCATCAACCGCAACAGCCAGCTCGCTGTGCTGCAGCTGCGCCCCTATGCGCATCCGGCCTACCGCGCCGTGCAGTGGATGGCCTTTGGCTCCAACTCGTTTAACGCGCTGGTTCCGCTGTACGCCAACGTCGAGACCATGCCCGAGTACTTTGCCGACACGCAGGCTCGCGTGACGTCCGAAAACTTCTACTGGGCCAACCGCCTGATCGGCGCGCTGGCCGACGTCCGCTTCCATGAGTGCGGCCGCGCAGTCGAGGATTATCAGGAGAAGGTCGGCGGCATGGGCCACAAGCAGATCCATGACGTCGACGCTGCCGTAGCCGTTCTGCCCGAGGCCGAGGTGCCTGCCGAGCTTGCACGCGCCAACGAGGAGTTTGCCGAGCTCGTGCGCGTGGAGACCGATGCCCTGTTGGGCAAGGTGCTCTACACCACGAGCTGCGCCATGAAGAACTCTTTCGCGATGAACGACAACGTGAGATAGGGATTTCCCGTCGATCGAATAGCGCTAAAACGCTTTGTCGCTTTCACTCAATCTTGGGTACAAGAACGCCAATGCAGTTGTTTGTGATTGGAGACAACCATGGTTATGAAACTCGATCAGCTTGTTAACGGTGCCATCAACGTGGGCTTTGGCGCTGCCGCCGTTGCTGTCGAAGGCGGCAAGAAGGTCCTCGACGACCTTAACACCAAAGGCGAGCAGGTCCGCAAGGACACCGCCACCCCCGATATCGCCCGCAGCGTGTCCGACATGTTCGAGCAGGCCGGCGGTACCATCTCCGATCTGACCGAGCGCCTGGGCATGCAGGGCGAGACCGCGGCCCAACGCGTGCTCGACGAGCTCATTCTGGCTCGCGTCCGCGTTATGACCGCGCCCGAGCGTACGGCCTTCCTGGCCCATGTGCGCGACATCGTCGATTCGGTCGAGGACAACGTGACCTCGGTGCCCGTCGAGTCCGTTGAGCCCGACGATGCGAAGGATACCGAAGAGGCCGAGTAGCAGCGCAGATGGCAGATTCCACCACCGATTACAACAATCTAGATCCCTTGGGTGACGAGGCGGCGGTTGTCGATGAGGTCGATGCCGCCGTCTCGGGCGCTCGCAAGAAGCCGCGCGCTGTCGATATGGTCCCCGAGGAGCCCGACGCGATGGCGCCGGACGAGGAATACCAGCTCACGCCGGCGGGTCGCCGCGAGCGCATCGGGCAGATTGTTCGCCTGGTCAAAAAGTACCGCGTGTGGGACAACCTCACGCCGGTTCGTTTGCGCCGTCTGCTCGAGGAACTCGGCCCCATGTTCGTCAAGATGGGGCAGATTCTGGCCAACCGGTCCGAGATTCTGCCGCAACGCTTTTGCGACGAGCTGCGTCGTCTGCGGTCCGACGTGGAGCCGGTGCCGTACGAGGTCGTACTCAGTTGTCTGGAAGAAGAATACGGCCTGCGCCTGGGAGAGATGTTCGATGCGATCGACCCCAATCCGCTTGGTAGCGCATCGCTCGCGCAGGTGCACCGCGCTCGTCTGGTGACGGGCGAGGACGTGGCCGTCAAGGTGCAGCGCCCCGGTGCGCAGCAGGTTATGGCGCAGGACATCGATATCATCCGCTCGGTGGTGCGTATCGTTTCCAAGTTCGTCAACACCGATCAATTCGTTGACCTGCACGGCGTAGTCGAGGAGTTGTGGACCTCGTTTCGCGAGGAGACCAACTTTTTGGCCGAGGCCAAAAACCTCAACGACTTCTACGAGTTCCATAAGAGCGTTCATGGCGTGACGTGCCCTAAATCCTATCTGGACCTGTGCACCGAGCACGTGGTGGTTATGGACTACGTCGACGGCATTTCGATCGCCGATCCTGAACGCTTGGTGGCCGAGGGCTATGACTTGGAAAAGATCGGTGCCGCAATCGTCGAGGATTACTCGACGCAGGTGCTCGATGACGGCTTTTTCCATGCCGACCCGCATGCGGGAAACATTATTCTCAAGGACGGCATCGTTTACTTTATCGACTTGGGCATGGTCGGACGCATGTCGAGTCACGATCGCGGTATCGTCAAGGACATGATTTTCGCCGTGGCCGAGGGTGACGTGCCCAAGCTCAAGGATTCGCTCATGCGCTTCGCCGTGACGCGTGGCGACTCGGCTGAGCTCGATCATTCGGCCTTTTTGTCCGATTTGGACTTTATCGTGGCTGACTTTGCAGGCCTTGACCTGAAGGATCTGGATATCGGCGAGTTTTTGACCTCGCTGTTAAACCTGGCGCGCAAAAACGACGTTGAGCTGCCGAGCGTGGTAACGATGTTCGCGCGCGGCATGGTGACGCTCGAGGGTTTGCTGACCGAGTACATGCCCAACGTCAACATGATCCAGATCATCCAAACGCACATTAAAAACGAGAAAAGCACCTATACGCGCGTGCGCGACATGGGGCGCGATCTTGCCGCGAGCAGCTATCGCGCGGCGAAGGGCTCGCTCGAGGCGGCCGAGTATCTTGGCCTGGCTTCTCGCATGCTCACGCGCGGCCAGCTTAAGGTGAACACGCAGATCATGAGCAGCGATAAGGCGCTGCGACAGCTGGGCGGAATTATCGACCGTATGTCGATGGCAATTGTGATTGCTGGCCTGTTTATCGGTTCGTCGGTGGTGTACTACGCGCGCATCGAGCCGGTTGTGTTTGGTATCCCGGTCATTGGCTTTATGGGCTACGTCAGCGCACTGGTGCTGGCGCTTATGCTGGGCCGCAATATCTGGCTCAACAGTCACGGCGGCAAGCACTAGAGGCCGCGACCGTCACCGCATTTTCCTATCGCAAACAATAGCTTTTACCTTGGGCTTCGCCTGCGTGCGAGGCCCTTTTGCGTGATACCATTTTGACGGTAATAATCGATGGCCTAGATGGTGGTGCGGAGACGCACGAATGCGCGGTTTACCTGCGCGTTTGGGAGAATTGGGGTGCAAGTCCCCGGCTGTACCAGTAACCGTAATTCCTCTTGGCTCGGGATGTTCGCGTCGCAGATCGGACGACGTGCCCGAGTCGTTAAGGTTAAGTCGGATCGCCTCCCATCTTGCATGCGGCTGCGGCGTATGCCGCCGGTGTGCATAGGGCTCTGGAGGGAAGGGGGACCCCGATGGGGGAACTCGGGCGCAACATGCGCGATGACGTGGGGCAGCCTCAAGGCAACGCTCCAAGTACAGACAGTAGGAGACAAATGGATATGTTTGTGGACGAGCGCCAGCGCGTCTCGCATCGCCGTGGCGCGAT
The DNA here is from genome assembly GCA_902475525.1 of uncultured Collinsella sp. Classification (GTDB taxonomy): domain Bacteria; phylum Actinomycetota; class Coriobacteriia; order Coriobacteriales; family Coriobacteriaceae; genus Collinsella. The sequence continues at coordinate 104,419 of CABRZS010000001.1, read as the reverse complement.
TGCACGCGGTGTAGCTAAGCGCGGCCTGGTGGCATTCCTGGCCTTCGCGATGGCCTTTGGCACCACGCCGGCTCAGCTGTGGGCCGAGGGCGCCGAGGGCATTGCCGAGGCTGTGGCTCAGGCTACGACGCCGGACGAGGGTGCAGCGCCTGCGGATGGTGCTGCCGACCAGGGTAAGGCCGAGGTTTCGGATTCCGAGGGCGCGCCTGCAGCTAGTGCCGCCACTACAGAGGCGGCAACTGGCGACGAAGGCTCGGCGACGGGGGAGAGCCCTGCCACGAGCGTGCAGTCTTCGACGGCATCCGCTGGCCAAGCAGGATCTGCCGCCGCGACTGCCGTCCAGACAGAGAACCCGACAGAAACCGGCGATGTCGCCAAGAAGCAAGTCGAGGTCTCGTTCTCGATTGTCGGCACCGATGCCGACGGCAAGGCTCAGACCTGGGTGGCACCTACGCAACTCAAGCTCGACGAGGGCGCGACGGCTGCGGACGCCTTCGTTAAGCTGCAGCAGAAGACGGGCTTCAAGGCGGACTACGATGCAAACACGGCATACGGGTTCTACCTCAAGAGCATTACGTCCCCGACGGATAGCCGCACGCTTGCCTACGACGCGACAACTGGTGCCTTCTGGCAGCTCTTTGTTGATGGCGCGTCTTCCTCGGTTGGCGCGAGCAGCGTCAAGCTCACCCAGGGGCAGAAGATTGAGTTTGCCTATACGGCTGGTAGCTCGTCCCCTGTCGTTAAGGACCAGCTTGCTGCGAATGTGACCGTCATTGGTCGCGATGCCCAGGGCAAGACTCAGACTTGGGTCGATAACGCGCAGTATGTGGTGACGTCCGGCTCGAGCGCACTTGACCTTACGAAGGTCGCGCTCGAGGCGAATGACATCGACGCCGTTGCTGCGGGCTCCTTCATTCTGAGCCTTAAGTACAACGGCGTTGAGCTGGGTACGCCGCTCGATTATTCGACCCATTGGCAGCTGTTCATTAACGGCAAGTCGAGCGACTACACGGCAGACAATGTCACCATTCATGCTGGCGATACCGTTACGTGGTTCTACGGTGGCTGGGGCGACCAGTTGCCGTCCGATTCCGTCCATGCTTCCGTTCAGGTCCTCGGTAAGGACAAGGACGGCAAGCAGCAGGTTTGGGCTTCGACGGGCCAGACGAGTCTCAAGGCGGGTTCTACTGCCAAGGATCTCCTTGAGCAGACCGGCCTTACTCTCGATGCTGGCGAATCGTCTTGGGGCTGGTTCCTCAACGGCATTACTTCGCCGTTCGATGGTAAGTCCTATGGCTGGGATGCTGCGACCAATAGCTATTGGCGCTTCTACGTAAATGGCAAGTTCGCCGACGTTGGCGCCGGTGCCTACAAGCTCCAGGAGGGTGACGCCGTCACCTTTATGTATGGTGCTGACGCCGATGCCCTCCCCGGTCAGGTTCTTGGGTCCGTCGATGTTATCGGTCCCGATGTCAACGGCAACAATACTCGCTGGGGCTCGGCAAGCAATGTTTCTCTGCCCGAAGGCTCTACGGCCCAGGACCTTATTGAGACGGTTCTGAAGGCGAAGAGCGTTGATTACAACGCCTCCCAGAGCGGTGCATACTGGTTCCTGAATTCCATTACTTCGCCGTTCGATCACAAGCCGTATGTCTGGGATGCTGCGACCAATAAATATTGGCATCTGTATATCAATGGAGAGCCCTCCTTACTCTGCGCCAATCAGATTACGCTCAAGAGCGACGATAAGGTTACGCTTGCCTATACCACCGACGATTCGCCCATGCCCGATCCTGACAAGATTGTCGTGGACCCGAGTGCGACGACTCCTGATTGGGATGCCGAGTGGGCCGGCTACGGCAACAGTGGCAACGGTTCGACCGTAACGGATGCCAAGACGCCTGCGCAGGCCGCTGGTCTTAAGTGGGCCTTCGATTGGAAGGCCGAGTCTGGCCAGCAGTATGCCAACTGCAGCGAGCCTGTCATTGCTAACGGTTTTGTGTACATCGCGACCGAGAACGAGCTCATTAAGATCGATTCGTCCACGGGTAAAAAGGTTGCCTCTGCGCCGCTTGCCTCCAAGGTGAGCTATACCTCTCGTCCGATCTATGCCAATGGCCTTATCATCGTTCCGCTCAACGGCGGTGCGGTCCAGGCGATTACTGCGGACAAGCTGATCTGCAAGTGGCTGACGCCTGGTTTGACGGACTTGACGCAGAGCTCCTGCACCGTGGTTTCGGATGGCGAGTACATCTATGTTGGTACGGTCGATATTTCGTATGACGAGAACTACAACGCGACCTACGGCAACGGCTCCCTGAAGCGTATCAAGATTGCCACGGGCGAAGTCTCTTGGCAGAACATTGACCCTTCCGAGGGCTATTATTGGACTGGTGCTGCGCTGACGGATAAGTACACCATTGTTCCTACGAGCGCGGGCACGCTTAAGTGCATTGATAAGACGACGGGCGATGTCGTTTCGACCATGAAGCTCGGCGCCCTTGCGAACGCTGACTGCGTCGCCGATCCGTCCAATGGCTCGACCTTCTATCAGATGACGCACGACGGAAAGCTCCATGTGATTTCGCTTTCGGCGAAGGGTGTGCTGAGTGAACAGAAGACGGTTGATCTGGGCCTTACGAATAATCTGAGCGCCCCAGCGGTGTCTGGTGACAATCTGATTGTCGGCGGACAGACGGCTACGGGCTCTGCTCTGGTTCTCTATAATCTGAAGACCGGTAAGACCACGATGGTCGCTGCTGCCGACGGCAAGGCGCTGCCGGCTGGCCTCAACGGTATTGCTGCTACTCCGCTGGTGAGTGTTCAGGGCGGCAAGACCTATGTGTACTTCACCGTGAACAGCGCGGATAGCAAGGATTACGTCAACTACTCTGCTGGCGGTGGCGTGTATCGCTATACGCTTGGCGACGCAGAGGCGACGCAGATTTATGATGCGGCTGGCCATTACCAGTACTGTGACTCTCCGGTCATTGCCGATGCTTCTGGCAACCTCTACTACATCAATGATTCGGGTACTCTGTTCAAGCTGGGGGCTGTCGAGTCTTGGACGGTTGCCTTTAATTCCAACGGCGGGTCTGCTTGCGACACTAAGTTCGTTGCTACGGCCGACGGCAAGCTGGTCAAGCCGGCCGATCCGACGCGCGATGGCTACACTTTCGGCGGTTGGTTCACCGATGAGGCTTGCACGCAGGCGTATGACTTCAGTACGCCGGTGACGGCCGATCTGACGCTGTATGCCAAGTGGACCAAGAATGCCGTTAACCCTGGCGGCAATGGCGGTTCTGGCACTAATGGTGGCAACGGTGGCGCTGGCAACGGTTCCGGTGCTGGCACGGGCACGGGTTCCGGCTTCGGCACGAAGGGCCAGCAGGCTGGCGGCGCTATCGCCCCGGGTCATAAGCCGACGACCAAGACGACGGTGTCGACCAAGACCGAGACCAAGGACAACAAGTCCGACAAGAAGGACACCGATAAGTCCGATAAGAAGGACGAGAAGAAGTCTGACAAGAAGGACAGCAAGTCCGACAAGAAGTCCGATTCCAAGTCCGATACGGGTGCTGCTTCCACGACCACTGCTAAGAAGTCCTCTAGTGCTTCCGAGCAGGAGACTGGCACCAACCCGCTCGCCATTGTTGGCGTTGCCGCCGGCGTCATCGGTCTCGCCATCGTCGGCGTGTTCGTGTTCACCAAACGTCGGTAGGTGAGGGCTGTGTCCAATAAATCCAAGGACGCTGACCCCAAGCAACCAGATTCCTCGTTCATTCAGTTCGACGATGCAAAGCAACAGGGCGCCGCTTCGGCGGCGTCCGCCCCTCGTCGCAAGACGTTCCTCGGCGTCCTGACTGCCGCGTGCACCATTCTGATCGTCGTCTCGCTGGGTTTCGTCCATCCTTCCGAGAGCGGTGCCTGGTCCATCGACTGGATCATTCAGACCGTGACGGGGGAGAGCGTCGTAACCAAGGACACCAAGGTGTCTGGCTCGACTACGACTTCGGGCGAGGCCAGTTCCAAGGATTCCAAGTCATCGAATGACGCAAAAGATGAGTCCAAGCATTCTGATGAGTCCAAGTCCAAGGACGATTCCGAGTCTTCAAACAAGGAATCGGATAAAAGCTCGGATAGTAAGAAGTCCGATGGTCAGGACGGCAAGAAGTCTGGCGATAAATCCGCTGCCCAAAATACGGGAGTCGGCGATACTTCCAATGCGTCTGGCGGTGGCCAGTCGTCTGATGGAGTCTCATCCTCTAATGGTGGAAACGCCTCCTCGGGCGGCCAGAGCGGCTCGCAGGAGTCCAGCTACATAACAGTGACGGTTTCGGTCACATCGAGCGCTGTGGGCAATCCTGTGTCTTCTGGTGGCACCTTTACCTTTAACGAAGGCGCTACCGTCTACGATGCCCTGTGCGCGCTGGGCCTTTCTGTCAACGCACATGGCTCGTCGTACGGCACGTATGTCTCCGCGATTGGTGGTTTGGCCGAGAAACAGTACGGCGGCACGAGCGGCTGGATGTACTCCGTCAACGGCACAACGCCCATGACGGCCTGCAGCAACTACGTTCTCTCCAACGGCGACAACGTGGTCTGGTATTACGTTACAGGCTAGAGGCTTCGACATAGCGCGCCAGACGGGCGGTTCGGACAGACATCCGGGCCGCCCGTTTTTCATGCGAATGGGATTGGGTCGCCGGGTCTCTCGGCAAACAAAAAACCGGTTGGAATGGGAATTCCAACCGGTTATACATTCAAGCAAATAGCGAATCGACTACGACCGTGCGCCCTCGAGGAAGAAGCGGCGGCTGAAGTAGTTGTACCAGGTGACGAGGAACGTGGCGATGGCCTTCATGGCCTGGTAGCCGATGCTCAAAAACGTGACGCCCACAAACATGTACAGGTCGTTGAGGCCCAGGCCGATCACCGACAGGATGGTGAAGATCGTGAACTCGCGCTTGCGGCTCATGCCCTCGCGATGGTCGAACACATACTTCATGCTGAGCCAGTAGTTGACCACGACGGACGTGGTAAACGAGACCGTGGTGCTCATCAAAAAGTCGAGGTGAAACAGCTCGACGAGCGCAATGAGCATACCCCAGTCGATGCCAAAGGAGATAAGACCCACGACAGCGAACTTGAGGAACTGCTTGGTATGAGGTTGTGCCAGTGCCTTGCGCACGTAATCACATCCAATGCGTTGATGAATCGAGCAGAGGATACTTTAGAGCTTTTGCAAGGGAAGCGTAAGGTCTTTGCCAAGAACTTTACGAACTCGCCAAATTTTCAAGAGCTAATCCGCAAACGTTGAAAATTTGCCCGTAAACGAGCAATGCCCACGAACAACACAGCGCTCGACGCGCGTCATCCGTGGGCATTGTAAAGCTGTAAGGTTGCGAGTTACTTGGTCTCATCGCCTTCCAGGAAGATCTTTCGGGTCACAAAGTTGTAGACCATGACAAGCGCGGTGGCGCAGATCTTGGCGATATTGGCCTCGAGTCCCAGGCCAGCGTTGAGTGTCAACACGATACCGTCGTTGAGTGCCAGGCCGATCACGGACAGCACGACAAAGATAATGAACTCGCGACGGCGGCTCATGCCTTCCTTGTGCGCAAACACGTATTTCATGCTTGCGAGGTAGTTAAAGATGAGTGAGATGATAAAGCCGCTGGTGTTGGCGATTAGGATGTTGAGGCCCAGACCGTAGTGGAGCAGATTCATAATGCCAAAGTCGATAACCGTGGCAATGACACCGACGACGCCAAATTTCATGATCTGCGCAAGGAGCTTTTGCATGGTACCTGCCTTAAGCTGGCGCCGAAGCGCCGCGGGGATGACAAACTTGGCACAGTTTAGCCAATCCCCGCGGGTGGGGCTAGGCGCGCTCCTCGATAGCACCGTTTCTATATGCATCGAGCAGCTGGCGCAGGTCCTGGATCTGGCTGCGGATCTTGGCTCCGGAATCGGTGTCGCTCACCATGTGGCGACGGTCTGCTTGGTCAAAACGGTTGGTCTCGCTCTCGATGTCCACGTTGCGTGTGAGTGCCTCGGCAACCGTCGTAAAGGCCCGGTGCGACTTGAGGCGGCAGCCGCGCGAGCTCGAGATGAGCGTATAGCCGGCGATACCCGTCTTGGGATGGTAAGCGCGGCAGAAGCCGCCATCGATGACCAGCAGCTTGCCCTCGGCGCGGATGGGCTGCTCGCCCTTGGTGGTTTTAACGGGCGTGTGGCCGTTGATGATGTGACCGGTCGGTGAGCATGCCATGGGCGCGACGCCAAACTCGCGCATGATGTCGTCGCAGACCGAGGGCGACTTGGTAAGCGTAAAGTACGGGTCCATCGGCTCGACCCAGGTGCTCTTATCGGCGATATAGGCGCGCTCAAAGGTACGCACAAGGCGTCCGCTGGCGGGTGAGTTAAAGCCGATCCACAGGTACCACATCCAGTCAAGGGCGTCGCGGTCGCCCATGCGCCAGGCGCGGCGGGCGATGTGGTCGCAAAAATCAAGATAATCGCGGCCAGCGTGCCAGGTGCCCAGGCAGTTCATGCTGCTAAAGGTGCCGTCTTCGTTGAGTGGCACGCAGCCGTGGAAGAGCAGGTTGCCGTTGGCGACTTTGTACATCGAGCCGTGGGAATAGAGGAAATCGATATGGCGATGCAGGTGATCGGCGGTGACAAACTCGGACACGAGCTTGTCGATGATGTGCTGCTCCTGAGACGTGAGCGTATAGGGGTCCGCCGGGTCGACGGTGGGGAAGTCGTTGGTCGTGAGCGGCCATACTCTGCCGTCGGCGAGCGTGACCGTGCCGGTGTCGTGATCGATCTTGTCGAGTAGCAGGCGGTCGGTCATGTCGAACTCGGGGTGGCGCTGGATAATCTGACCCTCGAGCTTAAAGAGCAGCACGTTGATGGCCTTGATCAGCGGGGTGATGGACTCACCGGCGGTGTAGGTGGCATCGGCAAAGGCGACAAGCTCACGCAGCGAGATGCCGTAGTCGTTCTCCAGGATCTCGTAGTTGTCGTAGCGTAGGTTGTTGCGCAGCACCGTGGCGATGCAGGCGGGCTCACCGGCCGCAGCGCCCATCCACAGCAGGTCGTGGTTGCCCCACTGGATGTCGAGTGAATGGTAGGTGAGCAGGCGGTCCATAATCTTGGCCGCGCCGCCACCGCGGTCGAAGATGTCGCCCACCAGGTGCAGGTGGTCGACGGCCAGGCGCTTGATGAGCGAGGCAAGCGACTCGATAAAGTCGTCGGCGCTTGCGGTCTCCAGGATGGACTCCACGATGCGCTCGTGATAGCGCACGCGATAGTTGTTCTCGTCCGGGTGCGTGTGCAACAACTCGTCGATGATGTAGGCGTAATCGCGTGGGATGGCCTTACGCACCTTGGAGCGCGTATAGCGGCTCGAAAGCGACCGGGCAACCATGATGAGCTGGTCAAGTATCGTCTTGTACCAGGTGGGCGAGTCCTCGCGCTGGCTGCGGACCAGCTCGATCTTCTCGCGCGGGTAGTAGATGAGCGTGCACAGCTCGCCCTTCTCGTCAAAGGAGAGCGTTTCGCCAAAGATTTCGTCGACATGCTCGCGCACGACGCCCGAGCAGTTGTTGAGGATGTGCATAAAGGCTTCGTACTCGCCATGCACGTCGCTCATAAAATGCTCAGTGCCTTTGGGCAGGTTGAGGATGGCCGAGAGGTTGATGATCTCGGTAAACGCGGATTGCTCGGTGGGAAACTGTCTCGACAGCAGGCGCAGATACTTGAAGTCTTGCGGATTGCGATCGAATGCGACCATGAAACACCTTCCGATAGGGCTGGTAAAACTGATAAACAGCGTCAAACGTTTATCAGTATGCGCCGCTTTTGTTTCGATTGGGGATGGGCGGCCGAATTGTTAGCCGAACGGTTTGGTAAATCGATTTAGTGGAGGTAGATATGGCGGTTGAGTGGAGACATGGGGTCGTTTTTACAGACGTATGCCTCCGGGATCGATAGAGATGATGACGGTAAAGATGTTCACCACCTTTGGCTCTATTTGGTAAATAGTGGACATTTGTACCGTATTTATGCTTGCTGTGCGATAATTTTTATAACTATACGTAAGGAGCCTCATATGAGTGATTTTGTCCTGACCTGTGAATCCGCCGCCGATCGAACTCGGGAGTTCTTAGAATCGCGCAATATCCCTGTCGTGTGTTTTCATTACGAGATCGACGATGTTGTCTATACGGACGATCTGTATCAGTCGATTACGCCGGACGAGTTTTTTGCCCAGATATCCGCGGGCGCCATGCCCAAGACGTCTCAGGTGAGCGTGGGTGAGTACGAGGAGTTTTGGGAGCCGCTTGTTGCCGAGGGTAAAGACGTGCTGCACCTGACGTTGTCGTCGGGTATTTCGGGTACGTATGGCTCGGCTTGCGTTGCGGCGCAGATGCTCGCCGATCGCTATCCCCAGGGCGGCAAGGTGCGCGTCATCGATTCGCTGGCGGCGTCTTCGGGCTTTGGCCTGCTGGCGGAATGTGCCGCCGACGTGCGCGATAGCGGGGCTTCACTCGACGAGACGGCTGCCTGGATCGAGGAGCACAAGCTCAACCTGCACCACTGGTTCTTCTCGACCGATCTGTCGAGCTACCTGCGCGGCGGTCGCATTTCGGCTGCGAGCGCGATCATCGGCACGGCGCTTAAGATTTGCCCGCTTATGACGGTCGATTGCGAAGGTGGGCTGTCGCCACGTGAGAAGATTCGCACTAAGAAGCGCGCGATTTCCGAGATGGCTAAGACCATGATGGCACACGTGCAGGACGGTGCGGATTATTCGGGTAAGTGCATCATGTCGCACTCGGCGTGCCGCGAGGATGCCGAAGCAGTTGCGGCGCTGATCGAGGAACAGATTCCGCAGCTTAAAGGCAAGATTGAGATCAATAACATCGGTACTCTGATTGGCTCGCATACCGGACCTGGTACGGTGGCGCTCTTCTTTATGGGCGACAAGCGCGTGGATTAATTTGCCCCATCACATCGCTGCATGATTGCCCAAACGAAAACGGCCCGCCTCACGTTTGTGGGGCGGGCCAAGATGTTTTGCTAGCGTTTCTTTCCTCGGAAGAAAAAGCCGTGCAGTGAGGGCTTGAGCCCACGGTTGGCGCGACGCTCCTCGACGCGCTCGTGGATCGAAGCGACGCGCTCGATGACCTCGTCGGGAATCGGCACGTCGGGATTCATGTTCTCGACCTGGCTGACTTCGGCGGCGGCGACCTGGTCGATAATGGGCACATCGTCGCGCGAGATAACGGGCGTGGCGTCTTCCTTCATCTTGCGATAACGCTGCATCATGTCGGTCTGTAGCTGCTGTGCCGAAGGCGGCGTCCAGATGATGGCGTTGGCGCCGGCGGCGATGGTCTCGCGGATGCTCTCGGGCGTCTTGCCGCCCGGCGCGATGAGCGGCAGGTTGGGATAGTGCTCGCGCAGTTCATGCAGGACCTGCGGCGTGTTTTTGCCAGCGGCGATGTTAAGAATCTTGGCGCCGGCGCGCACCTTTGCGTGAGCATCGTCGTCGCAACGTACGACCGTGGCGATGACGGGGATGTCGGCGATGTTGGTGATGTGCTCGACCATCTCGGCGGTGGCGGGGGAGTTGACCACACAGCCCGCCGCGCCCTGCATCTCGGAGACGGCTGCCATCTGAACGGAGCGCTTGCCGGTGGTGGTGCCACCGCCCACGCCTACGAAGACCGGGCACTCGGCGACGGTCAGCAGCGCCTGCGTAATGGCGGGCTGCGGCGTGAAAGGGTAGACCGCAAAGACGGCATCGGCGTTGGAGTTGCGGATAACCGCGACATCAGTGGTGTAAATGAGCGACTTGATGCGGCGGCCGAAGAGCGTGAAGCCGCTGGCCTCCTCGATCTCGTCGGGCATGCGGAGGGCCGCCTTGCGCAAACGCCCGTCGATGGGCAGGGGCTCCATAGGGAGCAGGCCGTTGGGCGTGACGGCTACCTGGGGCTCGGTGAACTCGTCTGCGAGCTCGACCTCGGAGAAATCGACCGAGGCGACGATGTCCTCGTGAACCTCGGCGGGCACATCGATGGGGGCTTGGTCGTTTGCCGCGGCAGGCGTGTCGAAGGAGCTGGTGCCGACGAAGGCGTCGACGCGCTCATTTAGATCGTTGAGGGTATCCATGGAAGCTCGATTCTATGTGATGACGGCCGGCGCGATGCAGCCGGAATTGCGAATGCTAAATCGTTTGACGAGTTGATTTTTCCCCGCCGCGCCATCCGTTAGACCGAAGGACCGGCGAACGTGAAGGAGCTGTGGTGGCGGGTATTGAGGTGCTATCTTGAATGTCCCGTTTAAAAGAGAGGTGACGCGGTATGGAATTGACAGCAATGTTTGGCTCGATTGGCCTGTGTGTGGGCGCAATCGTTGCCGCCGCGGTCATCTACTTTGTGGTCACGGCCATTAAGGGCAAAAGGGCCGAACGCAAGGAGCGCGCGACGCTTAAACAGCATCGCGACCAGCAGGGCAAACGCGCACGGAGATAGCTTGTTGAGTTTTGGATCCGTGCGCTAGCTGCGTTTTCGGATCAGGGCGATGTAGAAGCCCTCAAAGTCGCGGCTAGGCGGAATGGTGAGCGTGCCGGACAGGCCGTTGGCGATGGCCGATACCTGACCCGCGGCAATGGCCTCGGTTAGGGCGTTGGACTCGATGCGCGGCTCCTCGCCAGCTTCCTGGGCGCGGCGTGCCTCACTTTCGCTTGGCGTGCCGTCGAGGGGGATGAGCTCGCAGTCCATATGCTTGTCGAGGGCCTCTTGCAGGGCGTCCTCGTTTTCCTGCGGCAAGATCGAACAAGTCGAATAGACGAGCGTGCCGCCCGGTTTAAGGGCTCCCATGGCGCGGTCCAGAAGTGCTCGCTGCGAGCGGGCACACTTGCTCAGCAGCTGCTCGGTCAGGCCGCGCAGGCTTTTCTCGTTGCCGCTGATGACGGTGCCCGTGCCGGTGCAGGGGGCGTCGAGCAGGATGCGGTCAAAGCGGAAGAACTCGTCGAGCTCGCGTGCGTCGATGCGCATGACGGGCACGTTTTTTGCGCCTTGGCGGTGGAGGTTGGCTTCGAGCTTCTCGGCGCGGGGAATGCTCATCTCGCAGGCGGTAAGGTGCGCCTGCCCCTGCGTGAGGGCGGCGATCTGCGTCGTCTTGCCACCGGGGGCTGCGCACATGTCCAGGATGTCCTCGCCTGCCTGTGCGCCCAGGACCAGCGGCGGCATCATGGACGACAGGCTCTGCAGGTAGATTTTGCCGTCGCGGTAGATGTCGAGATCCCACAGATCGGAAACCTGGGCCTCGGGCAGGATAAGGGCGTCCGGGTACCAGGCGACAGCGTTGTGGGCGATGCCGGCGGCATCGAGCGCCGCAGCGATGTCCTCGGCGGTTGCCTTGAGCGTGTTGGCGCGCAGCGTGACCGGGCGTGTGGCCGCGGCGCCGAAGCCCTCGATCATGAGCTCGGCATCGGCGGGCGCATAGGCGCCGGCGACCGTGTCGACCATAAAGCGCGGCAGGTCGGCGGCGCAAGGAAGGGCGGCAAGCTGGTCGGAAAGCTCGGTGGCGGCAAACTGCCTGAGCTTGAGCTCGGCCTTGACCTGCTTTTTCTGCTTACGACGACGCGGCTTGGACATCCGTCTTTCCTTCCCATTCCATTACATGTCGAGTGTTTAGTACTGGCTCTCGTGCTTGCTAAAGAAGTCGAAGCGCGGGGGCAGCGGCTTTACGCGGTGCTCGCCGGGCTTCTCGCCCAAGCTCTCCACAAACTCATCCGTGGAGGCGAAGATGTTATCCCAGCTAAAGAAGGCGACCGGGTCGATGTCGAAGTACTCGCAGATGAGCTCGCAGCCGGCAGGGACGATGCCGTGCATGAGCACGGTCGCCACGCGCAGCTCGGTAAAGGCGTCGACGAGCGCCTGCGTCATTGCGGCGTTTGCCTCGTTACCCTCGAGCTTGTTGGCGGCCTTGGAGGCGTCGCTCCAGCGCTTGTTGGCGGCGCGCAGGTAGTCGTCGCACACGGCAAGCGCGCGGTGCGTCTCGAACTTGTACATGGCCTGCTCAAAGGCGAGGGCTGCCTGCTGGGCGGCTTCGACCACGGTGTCAGAAGCGGCACCGGCGGGGATGCAGCCGTTGCGGTAGGGGCTCTCGTCGCCTTCCTTGACGGCGACGCCGTAGAAGCAGCTGCGGGCCAGACGGTTGAACACGCCGGTCAGCAGCGCGCTCTCCTTAAGGGCCGGGTCGATAACGCGCTTGTCGTCGCAGGCGCGTACCTCGTTGCCGTCCTTGTCCTTGCCGGCCACACGCGTGTCGTATGCCTTGGGGCTAAAGCTCACCGGCTTTTCGGATAGGCCGAGCGACAGCCAGTGCGCGCGCATCTGCTCGCAGGTGTAGTGGTTGAGCAGGTCGTCTGCCGGCGGGGGAGGCGTCTGCGAGGACGAGCTGGCCTTTTTGCCCATGTAGAGCAGGTGGTAGCAGGCGCTGACGGTGCTCTGCGTGAGGTCCCAGCCCAGGGCCTCCCACATGGCGGTCTGCGCGATGCAGTAGAAATAGATGTTGTCCTGACCGATGAACTGGTAAATCTGAGCGTCGTCAGAGCACCACCAGTCGCGCCAGTCGAGCGAGCTGTGCTGGTAGGTGGGTGCGGGCACCTGCGTGGAGTCGGCGGCGGGCTCGCCCATGAGGGCGGCGTCCTGGGCGGCGACACCCTCGGTCACGCCGGCTGCCTTGGCATCGCGCGCGAGCACGGTGCGCGTATAGCTGATGGGCGCCCACAGGCTCTCGGGCCAGCACCAGCAGGTGACGTCAGTCACGCCGTCGACCTCGGGCACCGGAACGCCCCAGTCGATGTTGCCGGTGATGCGGAAGGGCACGAGTGCCTTGCCGCTGCGGAAGCGCACGCCGCCGTTGGCGAGCACCGCGTGGGCGTCGTCGCGCTCCTTCCAGCTGGGGAAGGTGACGGTAAAGCTGCTCTTGTTGCCCTCGGGCTCCAGCACGGTGTGCTCGGGGAGCTGGTCCTCGACGGCGTCGAAGGCCTCGCGGAACTTGTTCTGGATGTAGAGCTGTGCCGGCAGCAGCCACTCCTCCATGGTCTTGGAGACCACGGAGCGAACCTGCGGGTTCTGGGCGAGCTTGGCGGTATAGGTCTTCATAAAGTCGAGGTAGGCCGGCAGGTCGAAGTAGAGGTTGTCGACCGGGCGCAGCTCGGGCACCTCGCCGGTGAGCTGGCTCTTGGGCGCGATGAGCTCCTCGGGCTCAAACTGGTGACCCAGGTCGCACTCGTCGGCGTACGCCTTCTCGGACTTGCAGCCCTGGATGGGGCAGCGGCCGATGACCTGGCGGCCGTTGAGGAACGTGCCGGCCTTGGCGTCGTAGAACTGCAGCGTGGAGCGCTTGGAGATGGTGCCCTGCTCGTGCAGGCGCTCGATAATCTCGGCGGTCACCTCGTTGTGAATCTGCGCAGCCGGCTCAAGGCCCGAGCCGCCGTAGATATCGCAGCTGATGTTGTAGTTGTTGAGGGTCGCGGCCTGGCGGGAGTGGTTGGACTCGACATACTCGCTAATGGACTTGTCGTAGCTCTCGTTCTCCTTGAGCTTGCGGTAGCTCTCCATGATGGGCGAGCCGTAGCAGTCGGTGCCCGAGGTGAAGATGACGTTCTCGCGGCCCAGGCGGTCGCGCAGGAAACGGGCGAAGAAGTCGGCCGGGACAAAGACGCCGCCAACGTGGCCAAAGTGAAGGCCCTTGTTGCCGTAGGGCTCGCCGGCGGTAACGATGGCGCGGCGCGGCCAGCTGGGACGGTCGTTCATGGAGTATTTGGATGCCATGGGACTCCTTCGCATATTGTAAGAGCGCAGCCGGGCGCAAGGCCTGGCGACGCGGTGGTCAATTCGTGCATATCGTTCGACATTATCGCACATGCGGACGGGTACGTGGCAGGGGCGCTATCCTAAGATGCTATGAATGAGATTTCCAACATACATGCGTTTGAGGACGAGGATTTTCTGCACGCCTGCTTTGTGTGGGGGATGGTCGTAGTCGGCGTGTTTGCCGTGTGCCTGGTGCCGGTGTTTATGCTGCTGGGCGGGCCTGCAGACTTGGATGCGGCTGACGCGGGCGGCTGGATGGCTGTCGTGGGCTGGATAGTCGGCTTGGCTGCGGTCTCAATGGCATCGTTTGCCGTGCACGAGCTGGTGCATGCGGTGTTTTTTAAGCTGCTGGCGCCTGCGGGCGCGCAGGTGACCTTTGGGGCGAATCGCGAGACGGCGATGATCTATGCCTGCGCCGAGGGCGTTGTGTATTCGCGCCGGCGGTACATGGCGGTTTGCCTGGCGCCGACGGTTGTTGTGACGACAGCATTTGCCCTGGGGTTTGCGTTCTCGGACTATCCGCTGCTGTGCTACCTGGCGGCTGGTCTGCACTTGTCGGGCTGTGTGGGTGATTGGTATTACGTGCGGACCATTCTGCGCGACCGCCGTATCGTCGCCTGCGAGGATACGTCCTTTGGCGTGCGCTTTTTCGCAAAGTAGTCTTTTTGGGACGGGGCTATTTTAGCTGCCATGATGTCGGGGTGAGTTTTCTGGGACGGGGATGTCGATGAAGTCGTTGTTGCTGCATGCGTGCTGCGCACCATGCTCGCTTGAGCCGGTTCGCCTGCTGCGCGAGGAGGGGTTTGAGCCCACGATTTGCTGGACCAACCCTAATATTCAACCTCACGATGAATGGCAGCGGCGTTTGGACGAGCTGCGCCGGTGGTGTGCCGATGGCGACATCGAGCTCATCGAGGCAGGGGAGGACCGCGATCGCTGGGAGACCGGCGTGGCACCGCTGGGCGCCGATCGACCCCGTCGCTGTCGCGCGTGCTACGCCTTGCGCTTGGCCGAGGCGTGCCGCGTGGCCCAGGAGCGCGGGTTTGAGTTTGTGGGCACGACGCTCGCCGTCTCGCCGTATCAGCTGTTCAATACCTGCAATGACGTGCTTGAGCGCTTGGCGGCGGCACATGGGCTCACCCCGGTGATTCGCGATTTTCGCCCGTATTACCCCGAGGCGACACGCCGTTCGCGCGAGCTTGGCATGTATCGGCAGAACTACTGTGGTTGCCGCTTCTCGGCTGTCGAGGCGGCCATGGACCGCGCCCGTATCCGCGACGAGCGCAAAGCTGCCAAAAAGTAGTTCTTTTGGGCTGGCGGCCTGCTAGGATGTAGAGCGGACTTTATCTATATAAGGAGTATCCGACGTGTCTATGCGTACCGATGATTTTGACTATAACCTGCCTGAAGAGCTCATCGCCCAGGCGCCTGCCGAGCCGCGTGACTCCTGCCGCCTGCTGGTGGTGGATCGCAAGGGCTCCCAGGCAGGAACGCCGCTGGAGCATGGCGGCACCGTCGAGCACCGCATCTTCCGCGACATCATCGACTATATCGAGCCGGGCGATGTGCTCGTCATCAACAAGACGCGCGTGATGCCGGCCCGCCTGATCGGTCGCAAAGCCGGCTCGGGTGGCGTGGTCGAGACGCTGCTGCTCAAACGCCGTGAGGATGTTGACCCGCTGGGCCACGTCTGGGAGTGCCTGGTCAAGCCGGGTAAGCGCCTGAAGCCCGGTGCTCAGATTGAGTATCGCGCCGGTGGCGCCCATGCGCCCGAGGGGGCTCCCGTGGTGCTGACGGCCGAGGTCGTCGACTTTGTCACCGATAGCCGCGGTGGCCGTCTGGTGCGCTTTGAGCCGGCCGGTTGCAATGCCGCCGGCGAGCCGCGCACGCTCGACGAGGCCATCCATGCGGCCGGCCACGTGCCGCTGCCGCCCTACATTACCGATTACGAGGGCGATCCCGAGAAGTACCAGACCGTCTACGCCATGAAGGAGGAGCATTCGGCCGCTGCTCCCACGGCGGGTCTGCACTTTACCCCCGAGCTCATGGCCGCTATCGAGGCCAAGGGCGCCAAGTTTGCCGCCGTCGAGCTCGAGGTCGGTATCGATACCTTCCGTCTGGTGGAGGAGGACGACCCCACACAGCACGTCATGCACACCGAGCGCTACCACGTGTCGCAGGAGGTGGTCGATGCCGTGCATAAGGCTAAGGCCGAGGGACATCGCGTGATCGCCGTTGGTACCACCGCGGTGCGCTCACTCGAGAGCGCGTTTGACGCGGACGCGCCGGTGTCCGATCCGGCTGTGACGGCGCGCTATTTTGAGGGTCGTGAGGACGGCGCCGACACGCTCGGCCGCGGTGACATCGTGGTGCGCGAGAACGCGACGACGCAGCTCTACCTCATGCCCGGCTCGACCTATCACGTGGTCGATGCGCTGATCACGAATTTTCACGTGCCGCGCTCTACGCTCATGATGCTCGTGAGCGCGCTTGCCTCCCGCGACCAGATCATGGATGCCTATGCCGCCGCCATCGAGGAGCGCTACCGCTTCTTCAGCTTCGGCGACGCGATGCTCATTCAGTAGGTTACGGCGTTTTACAAACGCCGTAACCGGCCGACGCTGCAAACCCCTCTAAGCGGCAATCTGACGTTCAATCGTCGGGCATGACCAGAAGGTCAATGCCCTCCTCTTTCACGTCACCTTGCTCGCTTAGGGGGGTTTTGCTGACTTCGCCAAAGCATCGGCAGGTACTCATTGGGGACGTACTTAAATGAGTGCCTGCAGAATGAGAGTGGATAATCTCCCGTTTTAGGCGTGTTTCTTCGTCAAAAGTGGGAGATTATCCACTCTCATTAGGTGGCACTTGGGGACGTTCCTTTTTTGCCGGCACCTGGGGACAGTCCTTGTAATCGTTGGGGAGTGGTTACTTGCTCGCGAACAGCCAGATCAAGATGATCACTAGAACTACGGCGACGATGCAGACGATGGCGCCGGTGAATTTGATGCGTGAGTCGCGGGTACGCTCGCGCACCGCGTCCTCGGTGGCCTCGAGCTGGGCGACTTCTCGCTCGGTCTCGGTGTGTTCGGCATTGTCTCGGGCCAAGGACCCTGCAAGCGACTCGGTGATCTCTGGGTGGTCGTGCACCTCGGTCGCCTGTTCGATGATCGACTGCGCATGTGCGGCATCTGCTTGGGCGTTGGCGATGGTCTGCTCCTGCTCGCGGCGTGCCTTGTCCTCCGCGGCGATCTTCTCGCGCAGTTCGCGCTGACGAGTCGCGGCGGCGGTCTTCGCCGTCTGCAGCTCGTCGCGCGCGGCATCGGCTTCGGTCGTCACGGCTTGGTGCGCGCGTTTTGCGTCGGCGATAGAGGCTTGAGCCTGCTCGACGGCCTGCTCGGCTGCGGCAAGTGAATGCTCAAGGTCGGCGGTGATGCGCGGGACATCTTCTTCGGCTTTACGCAGGGCATCTGCCGTGTCGGAGATCTGCATCGAGAGCTCGCTGGTGCGCACCGTATAGTTGGCAGGATTTGCCGAGGGATTGCGTTGCAGCTCGGCATACTCATGACGCAGCGTCTCGAGCTGGGCGCGCGTGGCGTCGACGGTTTGTTGTGCGGCGGCAATGCCGGCGTCTCGCTCGGCCTTCACCTTGTCGCGGATGCGCTTGGAATCCTCAAGGCGACGAACCAGGCGGTTGCCGGTCTCGCGCGAACTCGCCTCGCGGGCTTCCACGGCGTCGAGTGCAGCCTTCAGGCGGAGCTCGGTCGCATCGTCCTCTGCCTTCATTTGCTCGAGCTGGCCCTTGAGCTCCGTCGCTTTGGCGGCATGGGCATCACGGTTAATTTCAGCTGCCGCAGCGGTCTTTTGTGCCGTGGCGATTGCCTGGCGCTGGTCGGCGATGATCTGATCGTAGCGGCCTGCGATGTCCTGGCGCGTCTCGAGCTCCTCTGCCTGGTCGGCGATGCGCTGCTCAAGCTCGGACAGGTGGGCGCGGGCATCGGCGAGTGCCTTCTTTGCGGCGTTCATCTCGCGCATGGCCGACGCGCCCTGGGCGATAAAAGTGCCCACGGCGTTCGCAGTGTTCGAGACAGCGGTCCCCAGATCGCGGCTCGCGGCGGGGGAGTGCGGGGCAGTCGGGCGAGCGGTGTCGGCAGCGTCAACATCGGTAGTTTGTGGCGCGGCGATATTGCCGGTGCCGCCTTCGATCACGGAAAAGCCCGCTGCGTGCGGGTCGACTGCGTCGGCGCCGATCGTGGGGTGCTCGAGTTGCAGGAACGAGGGCATGGTGCTGCCCTGGTCGGCAACCGGAGTCTCGCCGGGTACGAAGGTCGAGGCTGCCTCGGCGGCCTCCTCTTCCTCGGCGTCAACGTCAGCGTCGGCCACGGCGTCTTTCATCGCTTTGACGGCATCCATCATGGAGTCCATGACGGCGTCGAGCTCTTCTTCCGAAGAAACCTCGATAGGGCCCGCAGCTTGCGGAGCAGCATCCTGTACAGGGGCGTCGTCCTGAGCGGGCACATCGTCATTTTGCTCGCCTGCATCTTCGGCGCCGGGGGTTTCCGCCGTAGCGCTTTCGTCCAAGATGGGGTCGTCGAGGTCAATATCATCGCAGGTCACAGCGTCAGCATCTGCGGTGACGTCTGCGGAATCATCAATATGCTGTTGAGTCTGGGGGTCCAGCTCGTCTGTCATAGGCATGTGCTCCTCATCGTTGTTTGTCACCCTATGATAAAGTCTCGCGCCGACATCCCGCGCGCTGCAGCAAAGTTTCAAAACGTGTTCGATGGCTCGCGTCGATAGCAAAAACTCGGCCACTTTATCCAGTTTGTACTTGACAATCCCTTCGCCGAAAGACGTTATGCCGTTCGCCTGCCGAGGCCTTTTCTTTTCACTTGAACCCGTTAAAGTTGCATTTCAGCTTTTGTCGCGTTTATTTGGATGCGCGCAGTCGGCGGGTGCGCCCGTCGCGATTTGAAAGGACTTTATATGGGACTTTTCACTGGTAAGACCGTGATCGTCACCGGCGGCGGCAAGGCCACGCTCAAGGACGGCTCCGCTGGCTCCATCGGCTACGGTATCGATATCGCTTTTGCCAAGGAGGGCGCAAACCTCGTCATTACCGGCCGCAACGTTGCCAAGCTCGAGGCCGCCAAGGAATCCCTCGAGGCCGAGTACGGTGTCAAGGTTCTGCCTGTTCAGGCCGATGTCTCGGCTGGTCAGGACAACGAGGCTGTCGTCCAGAACGTCATCGACAAGGCCATTGAGGAGTTCGGCCGCATCGACGCCGTCGTCAACAACGCTCAGGCCAGCGCCTCGGGCGTGACGATCGCCGATCACACCATGGACCAGTTCAACCTCGCCATTTACTCCGGTCTGTATGCCACCTACCTGTACATGCAGAAGGCCTACCCGCACCTGAAGGAGACCAAGGGCTCCGTGGTCAACTTTGCTTCGGGCGCCGGCCTGTTTGGCAACTATGGCCAGTGCAGCTACGCCGCTGCCAAGGAGGGTATCCGCGGTCTGACCCGCGTCGCTGCCAACGAGTGGGGCAAGGACGGCATCAACGTCAATATCGTTTGCCCGCTTGCTTGGACCGCTGCGCTCGAGAACTTCCAGGATGCCTATCCTGAGGCGTTCAAGGCCAACGTCCACATGCCGCCGGCTGGCCACTACGGCGACGTCGAGAAGGAAATCGGCCGCGTTGTCGTTCAGCTCTGCGGTCCCGACTTTAAGTATATGAACGGCGAGACCGTCACCCTCGAGGGTGGCATGGGCCAGCGTCCGTAGGGTTACGCGGTTTTACCAAACCGCGTAACGGGTCGACGCTGCGCGGTCACCAGGGCGACAACTTGTCATTCAAAGAGGGCGGCATGACCAGAAGGTCAATGCCGCCCTCTTTTCATGCCAATTTGTTCGCCCTGGTGACCGCTCGCTGACGTTGTCAAAACATCGGCGTTGCCAAAACATCGGCGTTGGCGTGGCTGGTAAATAGCTCCACTCATCGGGGACGTACTTAAATGAGTGCCCGCAGAATGAAAGTGGATAATCTCCCGTTTTTGGGCTGTGCTTTGGGCAAAAGTGGGAGATTATCCACGCTCATCCGGTAAGCGTCCAAAAATTCACGCTCATTTGCCGTGTCCCTGCCGTATCCTCCTCGCGCCAGTTTCTGTCGAGTCGGTGCTTCTTGCGGGTTGCCCGTATAATGGTTTGCGTATGAACCGCAACCAAGGAGTTCCAGTTTATGGACCAGAACCTTTTTAAATTCGACCTGATTGCCGAGGATCCGACGACGCACGCGCGCGCCGGCGTGCTGCACACCCCGCACGGCGACATCGAGACGCCGATCTTTATGCCCGTGGGCACCAAGGCAAACGTCAAGGGCATTCCTACCGAGACTGTCAAGAAGCTCGGCGCCCAGATCGTGCTCGCCAATACCTATCATCTGTCCATGCGTCCCGGCGAGGATACCATCGCCGAGCTGGGCGGCCTGCACAAGTTCATGAACTGGCACGGCCCCATCCTCACCGACTCGGGCGGTTTCCAGGTCTTCAGCCACAACGATGCCGTCAAGCTCACCGATGAGGGCGTGCGCTTTATTGTCAACGATTACGACGGCCGCCACGTGTTTTGGACGCCCGAGGACAACATGGAAATCGCCATGAAACTCGGCTCCGATATCTGCATGCAGCTCGACCAGTGCCCGGGCTATCCCGCCACGCGCGCCTACGTTGAGCGCGCCGTTGAGCTGTCGAGCATGTGGGCCGAGCGCTGCTATAAGGCGCATACCCGCGATGACCAGGCGCTCTTTGGCATCGTTCAGGGCGGCATGCACCTGGATCTGCGCCTGCGTTCGCTGCGCCATCTGGAGGAGTGCGGCGACTTCCCGGGCTATGGTATCGGTGGCTATTCGGTGGGCGAGGATCACGAGACCATGTTCGAGACCCTGGCGCCGCTCGTGAGCGAGTACATGCCCAAGCATAAGCCGCGCTACCTGATGGGTGTCGGCAACCCCACCACGCTCGTACGCGGCGTGGGCGTGGGCATCGACATGTTCGACTGTGTGCTGCCGACGCGCACCGGTCGCATGGGTACGGCGTTCTCCAGTGAAGGTCGCCTTAACTTCCGTAACGCGCGCTTTGCGCACGACGACGGCCCCATCGACCCCACCTGCACCTGCCCGGTGTGCACGGGCGGCTACAGCCGCGCGCTCATTCGCCACATGGTCACGCAGAAGGAGATGCTCGGCGGCATTTTGCTTTCGATGCACAATATCTACTACCTGCTCAACCTTATGCAGCGTGCCCGCCAGGCCATTATCGAGGGCCGCTACGGCGCATTCGTGAGCGATTGGATGAATAGTCCTGCCGCGGTGGATTACTAAGGGCGACAGACACGCTTGCAGAGCGTGGGCAACGGCAATGGTCGGGCGCCAGCCGGTCGTCACATTCGTTGACACCGGCTGCGCGACCGCTGACCGATAGCTTGCAAGTGCTTGATGCGTCGTGGGTACCATACCGAATAGTTGATGCTCGGGCGGGTGTTTGACGCATAGCGTCGACCCCGCCCGTTTTTCTTTTTCTCGATAGGAGTACCCATGATTAAGAATGAGAACGTCGAGGGCGAGCCTGCCTACGACGAGACGTACCGCCGCGGCCCCGTGGTCATGCGCGGCCCCATGATTCCTAAGGACAACACCTACGCCAACCTGCTGGCGCCCGAGGAGTCGACTGACTGGCTGCACGCCGACCCCTGGCGCGTGCTGCGAATTCAGGCAGAGTTTGTCGATGGCTTTGGCGCACTTGCCGAGCTTGGACCTGCGGTGACTATCTTCGGTAGCGCCCGCACGCCCAAGACCGATCCGCTCTACAAGGCGGCGCGCACCGTCGGGCGCAAGATCGCGCAACGTGGCGTGGCGGTCATCACCGGTGGCGGCCCCGGCATCATGGAAGCGGCCAACAGGGGAGCAGCGAGTGTCAACGGCAAGTCAGTTGGCCTAGGCATTGAATTGCCGCATGAGCACGGGCTCAACAAATACGTGAACCTCGGCATGGACTTCCGCTACTTCTTTGTGCGCAAAACCATGTTCGTTAAGTACAGCTCGGGCGCCATCGTATTTCCCGGCGGCTTTGGCACGCTCGACGAGATGTTCGAGGTTCTCACGCTGGTGCAGACGCACAAGGTCAAGCGCATGCCGCTCGTGCTGGTGGGCAGCGAGTACTGGCAGGGCCTGTTCGACTGGCTCAACGGTCCGGTGATGGACGCCGGCATGATCAGTCCGCTCGATCCGGAGCTGGTGCACATTACCGACGACCTCAACGAGGCCGTTGACATTGCGCTCAGCGGGCTGATGTAGATCAATCGTGCCCACGCGACATGAATACGCATGGCAATCTGATGTTATCTAACATCAGATTGCCATTTATATTGGGTATACTGGTGTAAAAGACGAGGGCGAGGAGGTCGCAAATGTCTACAGCAACAGTTAAGCCTACGACGGTTCGAATCGAAGAGGGGCTCAAGGAGCAGGCGACTGAGTTCTTGGATTCGGTCGGCCTCAGCCTCAATTCCTATCTCAATCTTGCCGTTCGGCAGCTGGTAAATCAGCGAAAGATTCCTTTTGAGATTGTAGGAAGGGCGGAGGTGCCCAACGAGGTGACGAGGCGCGCCATGGTGATCGCCGATGCTCATGAGCTGGGGATTTTGCCGGACGATAGCCTGTCATTCAATAACGCTGATGAGCTTATGTCATTCCTCGATGAGGAATAGCGATGTTCGAGATTAAAGTCGAGGCTCAATTTAAGGTGGACTACAAACGAACGATGCGCATGCATCCGCAGCTAAAAAGTGAGTTTAAAGCGGCGGTTGCAGAGCTTGTGGCTCATGGGTCACTTCCGGCGGAGTATGGCGCCCACGAGCTCTCAAACCCGGGCGGAAACTACAACGGCCACATCGATTTCCACCTATCCGATGGCTTGGTCGATGTGGTCGTTCTTTATCTTCCCCATAAGACTAACCCAGTGATTAGGCTGGTGAGAATGGGCACTCATCAGGAACTGTTTCAGGGTCCGCTGGGCTGATCGCCGATTTCTAAGTTGCGGTGGAATAGGGATTGATTTGCGGCTGATAAGCCAAAAACAGTTCCTATTCCACCGCAAGTGGTAAAGGTGCCCCTAGTGGATGGGCTGGTAACGAGGACAGTAGCTGATGGCGATGGCGTCGACGCCTACATGGGTGGCGATGGTGCAGCCGATGGGGCCGGTGCCGGCGTCTACGTAATCCTGGCCCGCGAGTGCCTCGTTGACAAGTTCCTGCTCCTCGGCGGCGCCGGTCGTGAGTACGCGCACGCTGGAGCCCGGATGCTCGGCCAAAAATGCGAGGCAATCGGTCATGGTGTTGGCAACGATGCGCTTGGCGCCGCGGCCCTTTTTGACGGCCTTGATCTCGCCCGATTTCCACTCCGGCGAAACGGCCAGGCGAATGTTGAGCATCTGCGTCAACTGGCCGGCGAGCTTGGGCGCGCGGCCGTTCTTAACGAGGTTCTCGAGCGTGCGCGGAATCAGCAACAGGTGGGCGTCGGGCAGGGTCGCGCGGATCTGCGCCTCGGTCTCGTCCAGGCTGCGGCCGTCCTCGCGCATGGCCAGCGCGTACTCCACCAGCAGGCCCTCGGCGCCCGAGCCGGTGCGCGAATCGATGCAGCGCACGTCGAGCTCGTGGGTCTCGGCGACCAGGCATGCGTTGGCATAGCAGGCGGACCACTCGCTGCATAGCGAGATAAAGATCGCGCTATCGTGGCCGTCGGCGCGTACGCGGTCGAAGAGTGCCTTGAACTCGCCGGCGCTCGGCTGCGAGGTGTGCGGCAGCTGCTCGGAGCCGGCCATGCGGGCGACGTACTCCTCGGCGGTAATCTGCACCTGGTCGAGCAGGTCCTCGCCCTCGATAATCACATGCAGCGGAATCACGTAAATGCCGAGCTCTTGGGCGCGGGCGGGGGAGATGTCCGACGTGGAGTCGGTTATGATGGCAAAAGACATAATTGCACCTTTCGTTGGGGCGCGGCAGCGCCGCCTTCTGAAAGCAAAGTGCGACAAGTATAGTGGAGTTGCTCTACATTGCTAGGTTCAATTGTTGAATAGTCAACAGTTTGAAGCGGTGGTGTGGAAATCATCAACTGGGGAAGAAGGGTGCCGATGGCGGCATTGCAACTTTGCGAGCGGCCGGTTGTGCTGTTCGATTTTGACGGCACGGTGGCAGATACGGGCCGGGCGGTGATGACCTCGACGCGCAAGACGCTTTCCGCGCGCGGGTTTTCGGAAGCGCAGATGGGTGATCTGCGCCGCATGATCGGGCCGCCCCTGTGGAAGAGTTTTCACGACTTTTACGGCTTTTCCCGCGAGGAGTCGCTTGTGGTGGCCGATGAGTACCGCGCCTTTTTTGATGAACTGGGACCGGAGGAGTATCCCGTGTTCAATGGGGTCCCCGAGCTGCTGGATGGGTTGGTCGCCCAAGGCAAACGTATGGCCGTGGCGACGTCGCGCATGGAGGCCAAGTGCATCGACATGGTGCGTGAGCTCGGGCTCTCTCAGTTTGAGGCGGTGATTGGCATGAATCCGCCGCAGGGACGCGAGACCAAGGCCGATTCGGTCCGCGATGCCCTGGCGGCGCTCGGCGCGACGGCCGACGATGCCGTGATGATCGGCGATCGCTTTAACGATGTGGAGGGCGCGCACGCAATGGGCGTGCCGTGCATCGGCATCTATTCGGGCGCGGCGGCGCCGGGCGAGCACGAGGCGGCGGGTGCCGATGCGGTGGTGCACTCGGTGGCCGAGCTTGCTAAACTTTTCGCTATCTAATGACGTAATGTGAGGGGCGAGCGCGCTCGCCGCTCATTGGTAAGGAGGTCGTCCATGAATCAGGTGGAGCAGAGCGTTGCCGAATATGTCGACGAGGTCTGGGAAGATGTCGTCGCCGATATCGAGCAGCTGGTGAGCTATCCGTCTGTGGCCGTTGCTGCCGATGCGGAGCCCGGTGCGCCGTTTGGCCGCCCGGTCCGTGATGCGCTCGATTGCGCGCTCGGCATTGCGCAAAAGCTCGGCTACCAGACGAGCGATGACGAGGGCTTTGTGGGCATCGCCGATATTCCGGGTCGCGGCGATAAGCAGCTCGCGACTATCTGCCATGTGGACGTGGTGCCTGCCGGCCCCGGCTGGAATACCGACCCATTTGCGATGGAGCGTCGCGAGGGCTGGCTGCTCGGCCGCGGCGTGATCGACGACAAGGGCCCGGCGGTGCTGTCGCTCTACGCTGGCGCTTATCTGCTCAAACACGGCATTGTGCCGCGCTATACCTTCCGCGCGCTGCTGGGCTGCGATGAGGAAGTGGGCATGTCCGACGTTCACCATTATCTGGAGAACCACGCAGACCCCGACTTTCTGTTTACGCCCGATGCCGAGTTCCCGGTCTGCAATGCCGAGAAGGGCCAGTTTGGGGCGACATTTGTGAGCTCCAAGATCGACGGCGGTCGTATTGTGTCCTGGAGCGGTGCCGAGGCGAGCAACGCCATTCCGTCGCAGTCTATCTGCGAGCTTGCGATTGACGCCGATGAGCTGCCGGCACCGGTCGAGAACGCCGACCGCCTGGAGATCACAGCACTCGACAACGGACATGCCCAGATTTTCGCCCACGGCATTGGCGGTCATGCCTCGATGCCCGAGGGAACGATCAATGCCGTCGGCCTCATCGTGGCGTATCTGCGCGAGGCCGAGGATGCGTTTGGTGCGCGCGACGAGCGCCTGCTGAGACCTGCCGAGCACGAGTTCGTCAAGTTCCTGGCTTTTGTGCATGCGGACGCCTATGGCCGCGGCCTAGGTATCGATGCGACGAGTCCGGCGTTTGGCCCGCTTACCTGCAACGCTGGCGTCACCCGCGTGGCGGATGGCCATATTGAGCAGGTCATCGACGTGCGCTTCCCCGACAGCACGAGTGCCGATACCATCCGCGAGCAGCTCGATCCGCTCGTGGGCCGTTTTGGCGTGACGTGCCGTGTGGGTCGTGCGAAGGTGCCGTTCTCGGTCTCTGCCGACGATCCGGCCGTGAAGGCGCTTATTGATACCTATAACGAGTTTACGGGCAAGCATGCTGAGCCCTTTGCCATGGGCGGCGGCACGTACGCACGCAACTTTGCCCGCGCCGTCTCGTTTGGCCCCGAGGAGACCGGCCTGGAGCTGCCCGCATGGGGCGGCCAGATGCACGGCCCCAATGAGTGCGCCAACGAGGAACAGCTCAAGCAGGCGCTCAAGATTTATATCGTGGCGATCTTACGTTTGAACGAGCTTGAGCTTTAAGGCTGCGGCGTTTTAACAACTTAGCACCCCTTTCGTCCGGGCTTTTTAAGTTGCGGTGGAATAGTTCCTAGAATGGGCCATTTGATGGCCAAGCAGGAACTATTTCACCGCAACTTTGTTTTTATTGGTGTAAAAGGCGGGTCATGCTTGGTGGCGGGTTTGTTATCCGTTTGTAAAGGCTGGGCAGAGCTTGCGGTAAGGGTCTATCAAATGTCCGTAAGAAACCGCAGATAAGGCGGTCGTCGCCCGATCGAGACCGTATCTTTCCAAACAGCAAAGCGGGCAGGGTGCCCGCGAGTCGCATGTATGAAAGGAAGATCATGCTCGATCAGGCTTATTCTCGTCGTCAGTTCCTCGGCCTTGCTGGTGGTCTTGCCAGCATCGTCGGTCTCGGTCTCGTTGGTTGCGGCGGCTCCAACGCCGCCAACACCGCTGCTGAGGGCAGCGCCGCTGCTGCCGAGTCCGTCTCGGGCGAGGTGACCTACGACGGCGCTTCCTCGTTCCAGGCTCTCGTCGAGACTGCTGCCGAGAAGTTCATGGATGCCAACCCGGACGTCTCCGTCTCTGGCTCGGGTAACGGTTCGGGCAAGGGCCTGACCGCTGTCGCCGCCGGCACCGTCACTATCGGTAACTCCGACGTCTTCGCCGAGACCAAGCTCGAGGCCGACCAGGTCAAGAACCTCGTCGACCACGAGGTCGCCGTCGTGGGCATGGGCCCCGTCGTCTCCAAGAACGTCAAGGTCGACGACCTGTCCCTCGAGCAGCTCAAGGGTATCTTCTCCGGCCAGATCACCAACTGGAAGGAGGTCGGCGGCGACGACGCCAAGATCGTCGTTCTCAACCGCAAGGCCGGCTCCGGCACCCGCGCCACCTTCGAGGCCGCCGTCTTTGGCGACGAGGCCGTCGACTTTAAGGGCGACGCCGAGCTCGACAAGTCCGGCGATGTCCAGACTCAGATGGGCAGCACCGACAACGCCATCTCCTACCTCGACTTCTCGCACTTCGACGACTCCAAGTTCAACGCCGTCAAGGTTGAGGGCGTCGAGCCCAAGAGCAAGAACGTCACCGACGACTCTTTCAAGATCTGGGCTACCGAGCACATGTACTGCTCCAAGGACGCCGATGAGGCCACCACGGCCTTCCTGGAGTTCATGCTTTCAGACGACGTCCAGGGCAAGCTCGTCGAGGAGCAGGGCTTTATCCCCGTCTCTGCCATGAAGGTCGTCAAGGACGCCAGCGGCAAGGTCTCCGCTAAATAAGTAATCGCCCCGGAAAGGTTTGCAATGGCAAAACAGCTGCCAAAGCGCGACCTTGAGAACGTGGGCCTGGGCGTCACGGGCGCGTGCGTAGCGCTCGTGACGCTTGTCGTTGCCGCGCTCATCTTTATGGTCGCCCAAAAGGGCCTCTCGGCTTTTCTCAAGGACGGCGTTTCGGTCGTCGAGTTCTTCACCGGCACCAAGTGGGACCTGGCCAACACAGCCGAGGACGGCCTGCCCTACACCGGCGCCCTGCCCCTGATCGTCACCTCGTTTGCGGTCATGGTACTCTCCACGCTCATCGCGCTGCCCATCGCCATCGGCTCCGCCATCTTTGCGGTCGAGATCCAGCCTAAGTTTGGCTCCAAGGTCTTTCAGCCGCTTATTGAGCTTTTGACCGGCATTCCCTCGGTCGTCTTTGGCCTGATCGGTTTTCACGTGGTCGTCGGCCTTATGAAGAGCGTTTTCCATGTGAGCACGGGTCTGGGCATCTTGCCCGGCGCCATCGTGCTGGCCGTCATGATCCTGCCGACCATGACCACGCTTTCGGTCGATGGCCTGCGTGCCGTGCCCGACAGCTACCGTCAGGGTTCGCTCGCGCTGGGCTACACCCGCTGGCAGACCATCTGGCACGTGGTGCTCAAGAGCGCCATGCCCTCGCTCATGACCGCGGTCATCCTTGGCATGACCCGCGCCTTTGGCGAGACGCTCGCCGTGCGCATGGTTATCGGCGGTATCGAGGCCATGCCGACGTCGCTGCTGTCGCCGGCCTCCACCATCACCACCACGCTCACCACGTCCATGGCGGTCTATGCCGAGGGCTCGGCCCAGGACGACGTCCTGTGGGCGCTCGGTCTTCTGCTGATGGGCATGAGCCTCATCTTCATCCTGATCATCCATCTCATTGGCCGCAAGGGGGCGAAGGCTCGTGGCTAGCACGCGCATCCATATCGACGAGGCGAGACTCGGGCGTGTCCAAAGGCAGGACCGCATCGCCACGGGCGTGCTGACGGCGATCGTCGCCATCGTCATGCTCATCGTCGTCTCCATGGTGGCCTACATCCTGTTCGAGGGTATCTCGACGCTGTTCCAGCCGGGCTTTCTCACGCAGCCCGCACGCGCCAACGGAACGCAGGGCGGCGTGCTCTACCAGCTGTTCGACTCGTTCTATCTGCTGCTGATCACCCTGATCATCTCGGTGCCCATCAGCCTGGGCGGCGCGGTCTTTTTGGTTGAGTACGCGCCCGATGGGCCTATTCGCGACATCGCCTCGACCGCCATCGAGACGCTGTCCTCGCTGCCCTCCATTGTCGTAGGCATGTTCGGCTTTCTGGTGTTCTCGGTGCAGCTGGGCTGGAAGTACTCCATCATCTCCGGCGCCGTCGCGCTCACCATGTTCAACATCCCCATCCTGGTGCGCGTGATTCAGCAGGCGCTCGAGGACGTGCCGCAGGCCCAGCGCGATGCGTGCCTGGCCATGGGCCTCACTCGCTGGGAGGCCACACTGCACATCCTGATTCCCGAGGCCATGCCCGCCATCGTGACCGGCATCGTGCTTTCGGCCGGCCGCGTGTTTGGCGAGGCCGCGGCGCTGCTCTTTACCTCGGGCATGAGCTCGCCGGTTCGCCTGAACTTCTTGAGCTTTAACCTGTCGAGCCCCACCTGCGCCTGGAACGTGTTCCGTCCCGGCGAGTCGCTGGCCGTGCACATCTACAAGATCTATGGCGAGGGCAGCCCCGAGGCCCAGCAGATCGTCTGGGGCACCGCGGCACTGCTGATGATTTGCGTGCTGCTGTTTAACGTAGTCGCCCGTATCGTGGGCAAGCAACTGGCAAGGAGGATGACGGCCGAATGAGCGAGATGAATGCGACGCCCGCAACCGAGGCGGCATCGTCCGACACCCAGGACTTTTTGTCGAGCGTGGGGGAGAGCGAGAAACGTGTTCGCGTGAGCGGCAAGGCCGTGAGCGACGAGGTCGTGGTCTCCACCAAGGACGTCAACGTGTACTATGGCGACCACCATGCGCTGCACGACACGTCGCTCGACTTCCATAAGGGTGAGATCACGGCGCTCATCGGGCCTTCGGGCTGCGGCAAGTCGACCTTCTTGCGTAGCCTCAACCTGATGAACCGCGAGATTCGCGGCTGTCGCGTGGAGGGCGAGATCAACTACCGCGGCCGCAACGTGAACACCAAGACCGAGAACACCTACGAGCTGCGTCGTTCCATCGGCATGGTGTTCCAGCAGCCCAACCCGTTCCGCAAGTCCATTCGCGACAACATCACGTTTGCGCCCAAGCGCCACGGCATCACCGACCGCGACGAGCTCGATCGCATGGTCGAGGAAAGCTTGCGTGGTGCCGTGCTGTGGGACGAGGTCAAGGACAAGCTCGACAAGAGCGCCTACGCGCTTTCGGGCGGCCAACAGCAGCGCCTGTGCATCGCGCGCACGCTCGCGCTCAACCCAGACGTGATCCTGTTTGACGAGCCCTGCTCGGCGCTCGACCCCATCTCGACGCTGGCGATCGAGGACCTGATGTCGTCGATCGTGGCCGACCGCGCCATCGTCATCGTGACGCACAACATGGAGCAGGCGTCGCGCGTGTCCAACCGCACGGCGTTCTTCTACATGGGCGATATGGTCGAGTACGACGAGACCGATGAGATTTTCCAACGGCCCAAGGATAAGCGGCTGAATGATTACCTCACCGGCATGTTCTCCTAGTCCGGGACATGCTTGAGGCCCGCGGCGGCCATGGTTGCCGTGGGACTGATTGGAGAGGCGGGTCATCTCTTTTGCGAGATGGCCCGCCTTTTTGCTCTGCGACCGAAACGACCACCACAAAGGGGACAGGCGCCTTCGTAGTGGTTTGGGGTGGGGCTCGCTGCTATCATGGACAACGTTGAATTTCTACGAAGGAGCAGGGCATATGGCGATTCTTTTGGGATGCGATTCCATCAGCCTAGAGTTTCCCACCAAGCATATTTTCGATAGCGTGACGCTCGGCGTGGGCGAGGGCGACCGCATTGGTATTGTCGGTAAAAACGGCGACGGCAAGTCGACGCTGCTGAGCGTGCTCGCCGGCACGCTGGAACCCGACGACGGACGCGTGACGCACCGCCGCGGCACCACGATCGGACTGCTCGGCCAAAAGGACCAGCTTGTCGACACCGATACCGTACATCATGCCGTTGTGGGCGACACGCCCGAGTACGAGTGGGCCTCGAGCCCCCGCACGCGCCAGATCCTCGCCGGCCTCATCAGCGATGTGCCCTGGGAGGGCGCGGTGGGCGAGCTTTCGGGCGGCCAGCGCCGTCGTGTGGACCTCGCGCGCCTGCTGATCGGCGACTACGACGTGCTCATGCTCGATGAGCCCACCAACCACCTGGACATGCGCACCATCAACTGGCTTGCACGCCATCTTAAGGCCCGCTGGCAGCGCGGTCAGGGCGCGATGCTCGTGGTCACGCACGACCGCTGGTTCTTGGACGAGGTCTGCACCAGCATGTGGGAGGTCCACGACGGCCAGGTCGATCCCTTCGAGGGCGGTTACTCCGCATATATCCTTCAACGCGTAGAGCGCGACCGCATGGCCGTCGTCACCGAGGAGCGCCGTCGCAACATGGCGCGCAAGGAGCTCGCGTGGCTGAGCCGCGGCGCCCAGGCTCGTTCCACCAAGCCCAAGTTTCGCGTTGAGGCTGCTCGCGAGCTGATCGCCGACGTGCCGCCCGTACGTGACGAGCTAGAGCTCAAGCGCCTGGCCGTGAGCCGCCTGGGCAAGCAGGTTATCGATGTGGTCGACGTGGACGCCGGCTATGCGGATGCCGATGGCACGTCCAAACAGGTGCTCACCGATGTGACCTGGCTCATTGGTGCGGGCGATCGCTATGGTCTTTTGGGCGAGAACGGCGCCGGCAAGTCCACGTTGCTCGACGTGATTCAGGGCAAGATCGCGCCCCTGCGCGGTCGCGTGAAGATTGGCCAGACGGTGCGCTTTGGCGTGCTGTCGCAGCAGCTCGAGGAACTCGAGCCCTACATGGGCGACACGATTCGCGAGGTGCTCAGCAACTATAAGAAGTACTACGTCATAGACGGCAAGGAGACTTCGCCCGAGAAGCTTTGCGAGCGTCTGGGCTTTTCGACGCAGCAGCT
Source organism: uncultured Collinsella sp. (assembly GCA_902475525.1). Classification (GTDB taxonomy): domain Bacteria; phylum Actinomycetota; class Coriobacteriia; order Coriobacteriales; family Coriobacteriaceae; genus Collinsella. The sequence goes on along the minus strand of CABRZS010000001.1, from coordinate 72,772 downwards.
CTGGAGCCGCATCGGCGATCTTTCGGGCGGCCAGCGCCGCCGCCTTTCGCTGTTGCTGACGATCCTGGACGAACCCAACGTGCTCATCTTGGACGAGCCCGGCAACGACCTGGATACCGATATGCTGGCGATTGTCGAGGACCTGCTCGACGGCTGGCCCGGCACGCTGATTCTGGTGACGCACGACCGCTTTTTGATGGAGCGCGTGACTGACCAGCAGTGGGCGCTGCTCGATGGCCATCTGACGCATATGCCTGGCGGCGTCGACCAGTACCTGCGCCTGTGCAACGCCACCGCCGAGGGCGAGCCCGTGGGTGCACCGAGCGCCAAGACCGGCACGTTTGACACCGGTGCCGCGGCGGCTGCGGCCGAAAAGCCCAAGTCGAGCGGCCAGCCCAATGGCCTTTCCAACGCCGAACGCCAGAAGCTTCGCCGCGAGGTGAGCTCGCTCGAGCGCAAAATGGAGACGCAGCGCGCCCGCGTTGAGGAGGCCGAGGCAGCAATGGCCCAGGTCGATCCCACCAACTACACGGCGCTGGGCGAGCAGCAGGCAAAGATCGACGAGGCCCACGCCGCCATGGACGAGTTGGAGATGGCGTGGCTTGAGGCGAGCGAGAAGCTCGAGGGCGAGGAGTAGGCGAGGATGATCAAGGCCGCGTTTTTTGATATCGACGGCACGCTGCTGAGCTTTGAGACGCACCGGATTCCGGCGTCGGCGCAGCGGGTGCTCGACAGCTTTCACGAGCAGGGGATTGCGTGCGTCATTGCCACGGGTCGCCCGACCTACCAGATGCCCGATTGGCTGTTCGATCTTGGTTGGGATGCGTACATTACGCTTTCGGGCCAGCACTGTTTTGATGCCGAGGGCGTTTACCGTAGCTGCCCGATCGATCCGGACGACGTTGCGGTGATTGTGGACCAGGTGGCCGAGGGGCGCTACGACTCGCTGTGCATGCAGGGCGAGAACTCGTTTGTGAACCGCCTGTCCGAGCGCGTGGTGACGGCCGGCAACAACGCGGGGATCGTCTACCACGAGGAGCCGTTTGAGCACGCCTTTGAAGCGCCGGTCTACCAGTTTTGCGCCTTTGTGGATCCTGCCGACGAGCATATCGTGACCGATGCGGTGTCGCATTCGCTCACTACGCGCTGGTGCGACCTGTTCTGCGACATTATTCCCGCTAACGGCGGCAAGGACCTGGGCGTGGCAGCGACGCTGGAGCGCCTGGGTGTCGACGCGAGCGAGGCGATCGCCTTTGGCGACGGCGAGAACGACCTGTCGATGTTCTCGGCCGTGGGCACAAGTGTGGCCATGGGCAACGCGCAGGATACCGTGAAGGCCGCAGCGACCTACGTGACGACCGCCGTAGACGACGACGGCATCTACAACGCCGCCGAGCACTTTGGCCTGCTATAGCTACGGATTCGGCACTTGGGGACGTTCCTTTTGCGCCGGCAGTCGGGGGCACTCCTTGCGGGGCGTGTCCCCGCTTTGTTTTCGTCCCGTGCGTTTTGTGAAACACGGTTAACTTTTTAGACAACGTAGTAAGACATAGGCAACTTTTGCGGTAAAGTAAATCAAGCAAAAGTATCCAAAGGCTAACTAGAAGCCATCGCGAAAGGCGGCCCATGGCCCTGCGTGAATCCGGAGAAGACTATCTCGAATCGATCTACGTTCTGTCGGAACGTCAGGGCACCGTGCGCTCGATCGACGTTGCGGAGTACCTCGGCGTAACCAAGGCGAGCGTTTCCAAGGCCATGGCGACGCTGGAAAGCAACGGCTATGTCGAAATGGGCAAACGCGACGTGCATCTGACGGAACGCGGTCTTGAGGTTGCCCGTCAAATGTGGGAGCGCCACTGCTTTTTTGTAGGTCTGCTAGAGGACGCAGGCGTAACGCCCGAGGTTGCCTCGCAAGAGGGCTGTCACATGGAGCACTGCCTGAGCGAGGAGAGTTTCGAGAAGCTAAGGTCGATGCTGAGGCGGGAAGATGTAGCGGGTCCAAAAACAGAAGCCTAACTGACCCACAGTAGCGCGGAGTTCACGCAAAGCGCGAACCAGCGACCGGGACCAGCGGCCCTTTCGGCCAAGTCCATTTCAGCAAAGGAACCCCGCCAGCAAGCGATGCCCAAGAACCGCCAGCTGTGTCAATGCAGGCCGGGGCCGGGCTTGGTTTTGAAAACACTCCGCAGCGCGAGGCCCGCCTTTCCGTTGTTCCGCAGGAGCAGGAAAGACGGGCCTCATGCGCGAGGACGTTTTCAAAACCAAGCCCGGCCCCGGCCGGAGGGACCACGAGCGCTACAGGTTCTTGACACCCATCGCGCGCATGGCGTTCAGGATGGCGATGATCGCCACGCCCACGTCGCCAAAGACGGCAAGCCACATATTGGCGATGCCCAGCGCTGCCAGCACAAGGATCAGCAGCTTAATGCCCAGCGCAAAGATGATGTTCTGCCAAACAATTGACATGGTCTTGCGCGCCACACGGATGGCATGGGCGATGTTGGACGGCTTGTCATCCATGAGCACGACGTCGGCGGCCTCGATCGCGGCGTCGGAGCCCATGGCGCCCATGGCAATGCCCACATCGGCGCGCGTAAGCACAGGCGCGTCGTTGATACCGTCGCCGACAAAGGCGAGCTTGCCCTTGCCACTTTCGGCCGCGAGTAGTGCCTCAACGCGCTCGACCTTGTCGCCCGGCAGGAGCTGCGCGTGGAACTCGTCGAGACCGAGTTGCTTGGCCACAGACGCTGCAACCTCCTCGCGGTCGCCCGTGAGCATGACGGTGCGGTTGATACCGGCGGCATGCAGGTCGCGAATCGTTTGCTCCGCATCGGCCTTAACGGTGTCTGCAATCACGATGTGGCCGGCGTACACGCCGTCAACGAGCACGTGGAGGATCGTGCCGACAACCTCGCAGTCCGGTGCTTCAACGCCGGCCGCGCCGAGCATCTTGGCGTTGCCAACGACGACGTGCTTGCCGTCGATGGTTGCCGTCACGCCGTGGCCCGCGTCGTTGGCGGAGTCGCTCACGCGCTTGGGGTCGACCTCGCCCTGGTAGGCGTCGCGCACGGACTGCGCGATGGGGTGGTCGGAGAACGACTCAGCAAGGGCTACGACTTCGAGCAGCGACTGCTCGGTATAGCCAGCCTCGGGGTGCACCGCGACGACTGAGAACGTGCCGTTGGTGAGGGTGCCCGTTTTGTCAAAGACGATGGTGTCCACGTCGGCGAGCGTCTCGAGGTAGTTGGAGCCCTTGATGAGAACGCCCAGCTTGGACGCGCCGCCGATGCCGCCAAAGAAACTCAACGGTACGCTGATCACGAGGGCGCACGGGCAGCTGACGACCAGGAAGGTCAGGCCGCGCAGGATCCAATCGGACCAAGCGCCAGTCACCAGGCCGCCGCCAAGCGCGAGCACCGCGGCAGCGCCAGTGACGGCGGGGGTGTAGACGCGGGCAAAGCGCGTGATGAAGTTCTCGGTGCGCGCCTTCTTTTCGCTGGCATTCTCCACGAGCTCCAGAACACGCGCGACGGTTGACTCGCCAAAGGGCTTGGTGGTGCGCACGTGGATGAGGCCCGTCATGTTGATGCAGCCGCTGATGATATCGTCGCCGGTCTTGGCGGGGCGGGGGACTGACTCGCCCGTGAGCGCGGCGGTGTCGAGCTGGGTTTCGCCCTCGACGATGACGCCGTCGATAGGCACGCGCTCGCCGGGCTTGACCACGATCACGGTGCCGACGGCGATGTCATCGGGAAAGACCTGTTCGAGTGTGCCGTCGGCTTGCTCGACGTTAGCGTAGTCGGGCGCGATGTCCATCATGGCACTGATCGACTTGCGGCTCTTGCCCACGGCGTATGCCTGGAACAACTCGCCGACCTGGTAGAACAGCATGACGGCGGCGCCTTCGGCCATGTGCGGGTCGGTGTCGGGGAAGAGCACCATGGCAAACGCGCCGATGGTCGCGACGGCCATGAGGAAGCTCTCGTCGAAGGCCTTGCCGCGGCGGATGTTATTGAATGCCTTTTGCAGTACGTCGTAGCCGGCAATCAAAAACGGCACGAGGAACAGCGCGAAGCTGGCGTAGATGTTGCCGGGCTCCCCAAATGCGATAGTGAGGGCGCCGAGCTCGTCGAGGGCATAAACAACGGCAAAAATGCCCAGTGCTACCAGGATGCGGTTGCGCTTGTGCTCAAGGGACTCTTTCTTCTTGCGCTTCTTCTTTTTCTTTTTGGGGTCGGCGGCTGCCATGATTCAAACCTCCCATTTGAGTGTATGAACACTTGCTCATATAATTTCGCGAGCAAAGGCCGCGGCAAGCGCGGCCTTACAGGTCAACGTGTGCGCGGGTTAGAGAATGATCTCGCAGTCCGGCTCGGCGTCGGCGGTGAACTCAACGACGCGGTCCAGGACCTCGTCGAACTTGGCGTCGTCGGCCTCGAGCGTCAGCTTCTGGGTCATAAAGTTGACCGAAACGGACTTGACGCCATCGAGCTTAGCCAGCTCGTCCTGAAGTTCACGCGCGCAGTTGGCGCAATCGATCTCGTCGAGCTTAAACTGCTTTTTCATGGTGGGTTCCTTTCCCTGTGTTGGCGGTCTGGGTGCCGGCCGCGCTGATACCGTGGTTGATTGCTATTCGCAGATATGGCTCATGCCCTGGTTGAGCATGGTGTAGACGTGATCGTCGGCGAGCGAGTAGAGAATGTTGCGGCCGTCGCGGCGGAACTTGACCAGGTGCGACTGCTTAAGCGTGCGCAGCTGGTGCGATACTGCCGACTGCGAGGTTGCGGTCGCCTCGGCGATGTCGGCCACGCAGAGCTCGCGGCCCATGAGGGCATAGAGAATCTTGATGCGTGTGGTGTCGCTGAAGACCTTGAACAGGTCGGCCAGGTCGTACAACAGCTCCTCGTCGGGAAGGTCCTCGGGCGAGCAGGTGGTGGGGACGATCGGCTCGGTGGCCTCGATGCCAGTCTTTGTTTCATCAGCGTGGCTGCTCATTGCAATATCCTTTCATATGAACATGCGCTCATATAACTTACTTCCGATTATATGAGCGCATGTTCATATGTCAATGACGTTCAGGTAATTCGTCGCACAAAATGATGGGGAATAGTGGACGAGATTCCGGACTGAGCGGTTTTGATAGCCGATGCCGGGGTGGGTGCCCCCGCGCCGTGCAAAAATTGGAGTATTCTGCAACTATAGGGGGTCCGTTAATCTATTCCAGGCCAAATAAAGCTGCTCAAGAGTTATCCAAGGGCGGTAAACAGACAAGGTCTTCCTCAAATGTTGCCTAACGTTCCCGTTCGATAGCGTTTTTGTTTCTCATTTGGATTAACTTGTGGGTGCTGGAGGGCCGACCCTGCTGAATACTCGCAATTTTGCACATCGCTAGGGCACCCACCTTGTTAGCCGGTCTAGCTTCCGGCCCCGAAGATTCTGCCCTCGGGCGCGAGGCTGCTTATTTGGGCAAATGATGGGCTGTCGGATTCGACAGTCTGCATGTCATCGATTGCCGGAACTCCATTTATTGTCGGGTCATCCAGCGTGATACCTTCGAGTGTTGCTTTTTCGAGGTCGATTCGTTGACGATCTTCGGAATCCTGGCGAAGCTGCTTCTGAATTCGTTTTTTCTCTTCTATAAACCTTCTGAGCACAAACTGTCTCAGGTTCTCTTGCATGATTTGAAAGTCTTTTGGCAGACGCGAGGGACGTATGCCCTCTTTCCGTTGGATCGCCTCCATGACCCTAACGAAAGCGCTGGCATGCATAAAGGAATAACGACTGACGGTGATGATTCCGTATCCCATGGACGCAAGCGCATTCTTGCGCTCCTCATCGATGGCGCGGTCTTCTTCCGCGTCATGATAAAACCCGTTGTATTCAATGTCTGTGCGAGATTTCTTTAGATACGCATCCATAAAGAACTTTTTGCGTCTCGTGAGATTCTTTGCGGCAGCGGTGACCTGCACCTCGCAATCGGTCTCAATTCCCTTAATACCAAGCCCTCCTTCGCTTTTAGGCAGCGTTAGCATCATGACAAAGGCCGTTTCCATAGGAGACCGGCATCCGTCGCGCACACATTGAATCGCCTTTCGGGCAAGGGCCAGACCGTCGCATCTGGTAATGGAATTAAAGAACTGTTTTAACCTTTCGGTCGAGGTGAGCGCGAAACGCTCGTTATACGAGGTGGCAGAGCCGGTTCCAAGGGAGTAAGCGCCGCACAATTCAAAGTAGTACTCCACCAGTTCGCGAAAAGGGAGATAGGTGGCGGCCTGAAGTGCGCAAAGCTCAACGCCAACAATGAAGATGCCATCTTTGAGCTCTATAAAGCGTGAGCTCGAGAATCGTTTTGACGAAACGTGGCATTGACAGTTCATTGCATAGCGCGCATTCCTGCGATCAAACACCATTACTTCGAGGCAATCATTTGCGTCAAGGGAAACATCGTGTTTGGTGAGCCATTCTGCGGCTGCGTCAAGGAGCGTTCCGGTGGGACATGATCCGTAAATCGCGGCAGGGTTACAGGGCTCGGTGTCTTTCGCAGACGCCGAATGCGCGGCCTGGTAGACCGCTTTTGCAGTGGTATGTGACAATACGATACTCATGGTATATATCGTGTCAGCTAATGCCGTGTTGATGGCGCTGAGTGGGAAAGTCGTTTTAGGGGCCTAACCAAATGCTGTCCAAAAGCTTGACGCGATTATGGGCTGGCACGCCTAAAATCAATGTTCTCGCAGCTTAGCTATAGCATATAAAAACTCAATTGCTGCACATTTGATATCGATGCATCACCATCCGACAACGAATTTACGTGTCGGGAATTGGCCGAATCGTTCAAAATGAGGGTTCAGTATTTGTGATGGCAGATCTATCTGTGGAACGTAGGGCGGCCCCGCTGCGGTGTTTCCCGCTGCGAGGCCGCTCGTGAGCAAGTAGTGTTTGTCGCAGGCGTTGCTATTTCGCGAATAGGTTCTTGAGGTTGAACTCGGCCTGTACCGTGCGGAGCATGAGGTCGGTGTCGTCCAGACCCAGATGCTGCTCGTTGGCGTCGGGCGCGAGGGTGCCGCGACGGCGTGCCCAGTTCTCGAGCGCGGCGGGGGCGGACTCGCGGGGGAGCGAGCGCACGTCGGCGTCCAGGCTGCGGCAGATCTGGCGCGAGTCGATGACAATGATCTTACCCGCGCGGCGTGCCTCGGCGTAACCGTCCAGGTGAATCTTGAACCAGCTGTCCTCAAAGGCGGCGTTATGCGCCATGTACGGGTACTTCTTCATAAGCTTGAGCAGCTGCTTCTGCAGTTCCTTGTTCTCGCGGAACGGCGTTTTGCCGTCGATGTCGTCCCAGGTAATGTGGTGGATATTCGACAGCGGCACATCTTCGCCGCGGTAGATGTCAGGCAGGCCACAGTAGTGCGCCTCGGCGTCGTGCGGGACGGCGTCGCTGGTGAGCTCCATGATCTCCCAGCCCACGTTGATGATATAGCCGCGCTCGGGTGCACGGCCGGTGGTCTCGATGTCGATACCGAGCACGGTGCCCTGGATGGGCTTGCGGGCGTAGGCCACGCCGAGCGCGTCGCGGTCGCCGCGGATTTCGCGCATGACCGACGCGGCGGTGCGCTTTTGCATCTTGCCGATGGCGGCGCAGGTGTCAGCATCGGACAGACCGCGCGAAAGCGTCGCGGGCGTCACGTTGCGCAGGCGTGCCTCGCCAATCTGGTCGCACAGGTCGCGGTTGCGGTCAGCCAGGTCGCGCACGGTGGCAAAGTCGAAGCTGGGGTCGCCCTCGGCGGTAAAGTACTCGGTTTCGAGCACCTTAAGGGCCTCTTCGCCCTTCTGGCGCTCGGACTCCATGGCGCCGTGATCGCCATAGATAAACATGGGGATAAACGGCTGACGCTCGTATTCGAGTGCTTGTGAAACGTTCATAGACTGCTCCTTGGACGGGCCGCGTCGCGCGGCTCGGTGGCATTGAGTTATGGCGAGATGATAGTTTACCATGGGCAACTATTGGCACAACGCCTAGGTCAACTACAATACCCTAGTTGACCGCTAGGACTTTTACAATGCTGCCGAAAGACACGAAAGGTTCCATCCTTCATGGATTTACTGATTGATATTTTGCTCGACGCCGGCAAGGACACGCTGTCGCTGGTGCCGTTTTTGTTGGTGACGTATCTTGCTCTCGAGACACTTGAGCACGTTGCGGGCGACCGCGTCAACGGCGCTATCAAGCGCGCCGGCGCTGCGGGTCCCGTGGTTGGCTCGCTGCTGGGCATGGTACCGCAGTGCGGATTTTCGGCCATGGCAGCAACGCTGTACGCCGGCCGTGTCGTGACCTTGGGCACGTTGGTGGCGGTGTTCCTTTCGACCTCCGACGAGATGCTGCCGCTGCTACTTGCCGAGCAGGTTCCCGTGCAGACTATGGCGATGCTTTTGGCTTCGAAAGCGCTGATCGCACTGGTCACGGGTTTTATCGTGGACGCTGCCATTCGCGGCCTGCGCCGTAACGCCCGCGCGCACGCGGCGATTCGCCGTACCGTGCTGGGAACCGCTGCCAATCCGGCTCATGTGAACTGCGCGCACGACGACCACAGCGGCGGTGACATCATCGACGAGGTGGCCGAGGCGGGCGTGAGCGCCGACCACATCCACGAGCTGTGCGAGCGCGACCATTGCGGTTGTGATGAAGACGAGGACGAGCACGAACACGGACATGGCCACGATCACGGTCATGAGGGCGAATATGAACACCATGATGGTCACGGTCACTCCCATTCCCACGAAGGGACGCCTGTCCTGTCGATTATCCGCAGCGCCATCTCCCACACCGTGCAGGTATCGGTATTCATTTTCCTGGTGACGCTGATTCTGGTTGCCGTGCTCGAGACGTTCGGCGAGTCCGCAATCGAGCAGTTCCTGCGCGGCAACGAGACGCTTGCGGTCCTGGGCTCGGCACTCGTCGGCCTGATCCCCAACTGCTCGGCCAGCGTCGTCATCACGCAACTGTACCTGGAAGGCGCGCTGCAGCTGGCCCCGATGCTCGCCGGCACGCTCATTTCCGCCGGCGTGGGTTATCTGGTGCTGTTCCGCACCAACCGCAGCGCCCGCGAAAATGCCGTGTTCCTGATCATGATGTACGTCATCGGCGCTGGCTGGGGCCTCATCCTCTCCGCCGTTGGCCTTTAAGTAGATTATTGGGACATGTCTTACGATCTACCCCTGTGACCAGGGCATTCCCCGCCGCCAAAACAAAAAGGTAGATTTCCGGACATGTCCCAAAAATCTACCTTGGTTAGCGCAGCAGCTCGGTGAGGTTGCGTTTAAAGCGGGCGCGGTCTTCGCTGGTAAATGCCGCCGGCCCGCGAGTGCGTCCGCCGGCGCGGCGCACCTTCTTTTCCTCGTGGCGAATAAACAGCTGCATGTCGATGGTTGCTTTGTCGTAGACGCGCCCGCGCACACCGATAGCGGCGGCATCGCGCCCGAGCACCATGCTCGCCAAGCCAATGTCCTGCGTCACGACCACGTCGCCCGCCTGCAGGCGTTCGACAATGGCAAAGTCGGCGCTGTCGGCGCCCACGCTCACGTCGAGCGTCGTGACCCAAAAGCCGCGTCGCGCGTGCTCGGCATCGCGCGGGTCGTCGCGGCGAATGTGCCGTTCCAGGTTTTGCGTGCTGTTGCCGGCGATAACAACGGCGACGCCCGCCCGCCGCGCGCAGTCAATCGACTCGCGCGTGACCGGGCAGGCGTCTGCATCAATAAAGAGCGTTCGTGGCATCTAGCGCACCAGTTTGCCAAATTGAATAGCGCGAACAATCAGCGTTACGCCAAACACCAGCAGCGCGGCGCCGCTAAAGATGACGAGCATCTTGGCCGACCACAGCGGATAGATAAACACGAACATGCCGGCGATGATGGAAAGTGCGCCGCTCAGGATGGCGAGGGCGCGGTTGGACGAAAGCTCGGACTCCAGAATGGACATGACACCTTCGACAATCCAGCCAAAGCCGGCCACGATAACCACCATCGTGGTGAGCGTCGCGGTCGAGAAGGCCTGGTTGCGCAGGATTATGACGCCGCCCAAGATAATGAGTAGGTTGGAGATGATGCTCGTCACGCGCCAGCCGGTGGGCAGCAGCGGCTCAAAAATGGCAGTGAACAGCCTGATGGCTGCCGTAATCACAAAGTAGAAGCCCAGGACGGTCGTCAAAAAGACGAGGGACTTGGCGGGTGCAAAAAGCAGCGCGATACCAGCAATGAGCGCCACGACGCCCGTGATGGCGTAGATCCAGCGCACGGCCTTGACGGCTTTGCCAGCCATGCTTTTCTCGTCAAATCCAAACTGGCTCGATTTTTGGTCATCGTTCTTAAAGATGCCCATAATGTCTCCTTTCCGTGCGGCGTAAGCCTTGATCGTTACAACCAGTATCCCCTAAGGGCGCTGACGTATGGGTCGGGGAGGGCGAAACGTAACCCAAAGGCCCCGAATTGTTTCCGTTGTTCCCCGCGTCGCGATTTTCTATTCAACAGGTGTAGAACATTGCAGCCCTGTTCGTTATTGCCTACGTTTTAGGTTAGATTTTCCTAAGGACAATTGGCTTGTATTGGGGGTCCCTATGAACGAAGCAGTTCCCGAGGCGCCGGTAAGCGCTGAGTCGATGGCGAAGCAAGGTTGCGAAAAGCTCGGCCTGGACACGTTTGACGCGCTGGTCCGCCGCGCCCGCACGTGCCGCCGTTTTGACGAGTCCATGCGCGTGCCGCGCGAGTTTTTGCTCGAGCTGGCGGAGCTGGCGCACCTGACCCCGTGTGGTGCCAATGCTCAGCGTCTTCGTCTTCATGTGGTGAGCGGTGCCGAGGATTGCGCGCGTGTATTTGACGAGCTCGCATGGGCCGGCGCACTTAAGGATTGGCCGGGTCCTGCCGAGGGCGAGCGCCCGACCGGCTACATCGCGATTCTGGCTGAGCGCGCCGTTCCGGGCAAGCCTGCCGCTCCCATTACCGAGGTCGACACGGGCATTGCCGCGCAGACGATGATGCTCGCCGCCCGCAGCGCTACGCCCGAGGTGGCAGCCTGCATGTTCAAGGCCTTTACGCCCCATGCGATCGATGCCATGGGGCTCGATAACGACAAGTATGAGCTCAAGCTGATCATGGCCTTTGGCGTTCCGGCCGAGATACAGGTGATCGATGCGATCGATTCCAACCCCGATGGCTCCATCAATTATTGGCGCGACGAGGCACAGGTGCACCACGTACCCAAGCGTTCGCTCGCCGACGTGCTGGTGTAGCTGAGCGTCACCGCGGCGTGATCAGACGGTTAACCACCACAAAGGTGCCTGTCCCCTTTGTGGTGGTACGAGGGGAGGGCGTGTGGCAGATCTGTATTTGGTGCGGCATGGGCAGACTGAGCTCAATGTGCAGAGCATTTTGCAGGGCTGGCACGATTCGCCGCTTACGGCGCGCGGGCGCGAGCAGGCGCTGACGGCGCGTACGGCGTTTGCGGCGCGTGGCGTGGCCTTTGATCATGTGTATTCCTCGCCGTTGGGCCGGGCGCGGCATACGGCCGAGCTTATCGTTGGCGAGGGCCGTTCCATTGAGCTGGTCGATGACCTGCGTGAGTGGCATTTTGGCTCGCTGGAGGGCACATCAAATCGCGAGATGCCGCCGCAGCCCTGGGGCGATTATCCGGTGGCCTTTGGCGGCGAGTCGGAAGTGCAGCTTCAGTCGCGCATGGTCGCGGCGCTGTCCCGTATTATGGCCCGGCCGCAGCACGACTGCGTGCTGGCGGTTTCCCACGGCTCAGCCTGCCAGGAGTTTCTTGAGTATGTGACTGGCGGGGGAGAGCTACCCGACAACGGTGCCGTGCTTCATTTTGGCTATTGCGACGGGGCGTTTTCGCTCTTGGGTTGGTAACGAACGAAAGGACCCCTATGAATAAAGATCTGTATCTGGTCCGTCATGGACAGACGATATTCAACCTTAAGCGTATCATTCAGGGGTGGAGTGACTCGCCGCTTACGCAGTTGGGTTGCGACCAGGCGGCGCGCGCCGGCATGTTTTTACGTGCGCGCGGCATTGAGCCCGATCATGCCTACACCTCTACGCTTCATCGCACCGAGCAGACTATCGCCAACTTGTGGCCGGGCTTGGCGTACGAGCGCCTGGACGGCCTGTGTGAGTGGTTCTTTGGCGACTTTGAGGCCGAGCGCGTGATGCTTATGCCCGAGCGCCCGTGGCGCGACTTCTATCGGCAGTTTGGCGGCGAGGGCCAGATCCAGGTGCGCACGCGCATGGTGGCGACGCTGACCGATCTTATGCAGCGTCCGGACCATACGTGCGTGCTCGCGGTAAGTCATGGCTCAGCTATCAAGGAGTTTTTGGACCACGTGCGGGGCGCGGCGGCCGACGAGCGCGAACGCGTGCCGGGCAACTGCTCAGTGCTGCATTTTGCGTTTGACGATGCGGCCGATACGTTTGAACTGGTCGAAGTCTTTACGCAGGAAGACTACGCGCGCGAGCTGGGGCTAGAGCCGCTCGTGGCGGCGGCAGGTCCGCAGCGTGGATAACGCTGACGTTGCGGCCCGGTTTACCGGCGTAATTGTTTGATGCGAAAAGGGCGGAGGTGCATGCGTTTGCTGCATCTCCGCCCCTTGTTTGTTTGGATGCTGGGTTTTCCAGCTTAGCGTTTGAGTTCGCTAGAACCGTGAGACCTGGTGAGTGAGCAGACCCGTCGGAACCTGCGGCGCGCTGCCGCTGACCTGCGCGGCGGGGAACAGCACAGCTACAGCAAAGTTGAACGGCTCTTTGCCAGAGTAGGCGCCGGCAGCGCGGGCCTCGTCGGCCAGAATCTGCGATGCCCCAGCCAGTGCGGCGACATAGGCGGAGTCACCGGCGAACACCGGGTCGGGCGCCTGATCGAGCATGGCACGGATGGCGGCAACGGCGTCCTCGCGCTTGACCTCCCACACGCGATGTGTGACGCCCGCGGGATCGGTGACGGCGTAGAGCGATGCGCCCTCTTTGGCAGCGCTCAAAATGATATCCATGACGGGCGACGCCTCGTAGGCGAGCGACACGGGGCGCGGCTGCACCTTGAGCTCGGCGATCGCGCGCGCGGTGGCGAGTGCGTCGATGCTCTCGGCGGCAGCCTCGTCGCCGCCCGTCAGCACGTTAACCGGGCAAATCGCCACGACACCCGTCACGCGTCCCGGCTCTCCGGAGCATTCGTACACGTAATACGCCGCGCCCGGATCTTTGAGCATAAGCCCATCGGTAATCGCGCCGCGCAGGGCTCCGCTGTCACTCAGGATGCTGTCCATCGCAGGCAGCGCCTCGAGCACGCGGTCCTGAGCCGGGCGGATGCAGGGAAACGGAAGAGCTTTCATGGACGGTCCTAACGCGCGAGTCGGTTTGTTCGCGGCTTATTATGCCCCAACTTGGCTATCTGCGCCCCAGAGCGTATTGTTGGCGAGCGCGATCAGCACTTGCTGGCAGCGAACGATATCGGCGTGGGGCACATATTCGTTGGGCTTGTGGGCGAGCGCGAGCGAGCCTGGGCCATAGCTCATGCAGTTGCGGTTACCCGTCTTGCCGGCAATGACGGCGGTGTCGGTGTAGCCGGTAAAGAAGCCGACGGTCGTGTCCGCGTCCGTTACGTCATCGGCGGCACGCTTGAGCGCTGCTAGAAGGGGAGAGTTCGGGTCGCGCTCGATGGCGGGGCGGTCGCCCGTCACGGTGTAGCTGCCATGGCAACCGGGAACGGCGGCTTCGGCGACGGCGATGGCATGCTCGACCATATTGATTGCGGCGGCCGTATCGGTCGGCGGGGTCAGGCGCATGTCGACCCAGACTTTGGCGCGGTCGGGTACGACGTAGGGGCGATATCCGCCCTCGATTTGGCCAAACGTGATGGTCGAAGGCCCCAGCTCATCGTGCGCGGGCAGCGCCGCAAACGCGCGACGAAGCGAACACACGACCTCGGCCATGGCGGCGACGGCATCCGCGCCCTTCCAAGGCTGGCTCGCATGCGCCGTCACGCCAGCCATTTCAATCTCGAACCACGTACGCCCCTTGTGCGCCACCTGGATCTGTCCGTCGGTGGGCTCGGTGTCCAGCACCCATTCGCGCGAGCTGACCCAGCCAGCATCGATCGCGGCCTCTGAGCCGCGCATGAAGTCTTCCTCGTCGACCGAGCAGATGAGCGAAAAGCCGCGGCGTGGCAGCGCGCCATCCGCCGCCACGCGCTCGAGCGTATGGACCAGTGCGGCAATGGCGCAGGCCAGGCCACCCTTCATATCGCAGGCACCGCGGCCATAGAGTTTATCGTCGCGCACAACCGCCCCAAGCGGTTCGATGTCTGCGTCCCAGCCATCGCCCAAGGTGACGGTATCCATGTGGCAGATATAGATCAGCCGCGGCTCGTCGCTTTGGCCCGGCACGGTGACTTTAAGGTTGCGGCGCCCGGGCAGCACTTCGAGCTCCTCAATCTGCACGGCATCGAGCGCAGAACTATCAAGTTGTGCCAGCTGCTGCTCAATGAGCCTCTTAATGAAGCGCTCAATTTCATCCTCATACGCGCCCGGGTCTGAGCTGTCGATCCGCACAAGCTCCTGCGCAAGCCGCCAGGCAAAATCCTCATCAACCATATGCAACCTCACAATCAGTTTGCTTTCCAAACCGATTGTAAGCCTCCTGAGAGATCCGCGACGTGGGCGTGGCAGTATTTACCGTTCGCAGGCCGAGCCAGCGCGTTTGCCGTCCGGGCGGGTTCACAAGCGACGCAGCGGGTACGTACCCTTCATGGACGACATGCTGTGCGACATATCTGCCTTTCGGTATCACCGGATACCTCCACAGGTCTTGGCAATAATGCCGGACCTGCCCGATTCTGCGGACGATCCGCGCAGGGAGCACCTATGTGAGCATCCGCTCGTCACGCATTTCCTGGGCACCCCGTTACACGTGTTGGCGCAGGGCAGCTGCGGACGTAAGGGCGATCGCATTGTCAGGCATGTTTGGAACGGGGAGAGGCCGTTTGATTCCGTGCGGCAGACGGAGTTTGGCCTCGATGTTGCGTCCCCACTCTTTACCCTGCTGACCCTGGCTTCCTCGGTCTCAAACGAGCGTCTAATCATGTGCATGTATGAGATGTGCGGCACCTTTGCCGTGTGCAAGATTGCGCCTCAGGTAAAGTCGGCACTTGAGCAGGCATACGGGGGCCGGTGGGGTGACGCACGGTCGGGCTGGGAAAACGTAAAGGATGTCTCGGGGAATCCAACGGACTTGTGGAAACGACCTCCCTTGATCGAGCTCTCTGAGCTTACAGAGTTCGTCGATAAGGTCCGGGGGCTCCGCGGCGCTAAATCGTTCATACGAGCCGCGAAATGCATTACGGGGGTGGCAGCATCGCCGCTCGAGGTCCAGGCTTCGATGCTGTTTGGCCTTACGAGGTTGCGCGGCGGCGAAGGGCTGAGCCTTACCAATAACGTTGAGATTCGTATGACGCGCAGCGCCCGCCTGATTTCGGGGCTTGATAGGCGCTATGCCGATATCCTGCTGGCAAATAAGGACGGCAGCCGAGAGTGTCTGGTTGAATGCCAGGGTAAAGCCATTCACGGATCCATTGAATCCAAGATCTCGGACTCCGATCGAACGACGGCCTTGCAAGCCATGGGATATCCCGTCGTTCTGATGACCTATGGTCAGCTGGCCGATTCCGATGCCTTCCGCGTGGTGATGGAGCTCATCATTTCCTATCTCGATGTGCCGCTGAAAGACAAGACGCCGCGGCAGCAGGAGCTCGAACGGCGGCTTCGTGAGGAGATTTTTATCGATTGGGCGGGAATGTAGCCGCGCGGGCGGAAAATGGTCGCGCGGACTAGAGTTTTGGTCGCAAAAGACTTATATTTTGCCTTGGAAGGGCCTTAAAAATGCTACCTAGAATAAGTTGTTTCGGAAAATGGACAGTCAACTTACATTCGGCACATAGAGACCGATTTTTACCTACTAAAGTCCCTGATAAAGCTGTTTATCAAAGCGGGTGTGCTTAGCGACTGGAGCCTCACTATCGATTATCTGAAAAAACTTGTTCTGGGTATCATTTTAAAGTCGTCCGGAGCAACAAAATCGCCCCCCGTTTCGTGAAAACGGGGGGCGAATGGGCTTCGTGGTCTGTCTGGCAGGCTTGGCACCGGCGCTATTTAATCACGCGCACGCGATACATCGACGGAATCTGCTTGAGCGCCTCGATCGTGCTGCCGTCCAGGTGCTCATCGGTGTCGAACATGGTGTAGGCGTTCTCGCCAGCGGACTCGTTGGTCATGCGCTGCACGTTGGCATTGTCCTTGGCGAGAATGGCCGTGATCTGGCCGATCATGTTGGGCACGTTGGCATGCAGGCAGGCAATGCGGCTTGCGGCGCGCGCCTTGCCCATGCTGCAGGCGGGGTAGTTGACGCTGTGCGCGATGTTGCCGTTTTCCAGGTAATCCTTGAGCTCGCTGATGGCCATGTCGGCGCAGTTGGCCTCGGCCTCGCCGGTGCCGGCGCCCGAATGCGTGGTGATAAACGTGTTGGGCATCTTGACGGTCTTGGGCGTGGCAAAGTCGCAGCTAAACCAGCTGAGCTTGCCCGCGCGCAGGGCGGCGTCGACGGCGTCCTCGTCAATGATGGTCTCGCGCGCGTAGTTGATGAGCACGGCGTCCGGGGCCAGCAGGTCGATCTGCTCGGTGCTGATCATGCCGATGGTATCGGCCTTGCTGGGCACGTGCACGGTGAGGTAGTCGCAGCCGCGGCACAGATCCTCGAGCGTGCCCACGCGCTGCACCTCGCGACTCAGCACCCATGCGTGCTCGACGGAAATGAACGGGTCGTAGCCGTAGACGTCCATGCCCAGATCGACACAGGCGTTGGCGACCTTGGAGCCCACGTTGCCCAGGCCGATGACGCCGATGCGCTTGCCCTTGAGCTCGCGGCCCACAAAGGCCTTCTTGGCCTTTTCGGCATCGACCTGAATCTCGGGGTCGTCGGCGTTGTCACGCACCCAGTTCATCGATTGCACCACGCCGCGGCTCGAGAGCACCAACATGCCCAGGACGAGCTCCTTGACGGCGTTGCTGTTGGCACCGGGGGAGTTAAAGACGACGACGCCCTTCTTGGCGTACTCCTCGACGGGGATGTTGTTGACGCCGGCGCCGCAGCGGGCGATGGCGCGAATGCCCTCGGGCAGCTCGTAGCCGTGCAGGTCGGTCGAGCGCATCAGGATCGCGTCAGCCTCCTCGGCGCTGCTTACAAACTCGTAGCCCTCGCCAAACTCGACTTTGCCGTCTTTGGTGATGTCGTCGATGGTCTTAATCTTACGCATGGAAAAACTCCTTAGCAGGTTTTGATCTAAACAGGGTGGTCTGAGGTGGCTGGTCGGCCCGCGTGTTGCGGGTTAGTTAGATCGCGGACTCAAACTATGCTGCGCTTCGAAGTCCTTCATGTACGTGGCCAGTGCCTGCACGTCCTCCATGGTGACGGCGTTGTATACGCTGGCGCGCATGCCGCCTACCATGCGATGGCCCTTGACGTTTTGGATCTCGTGCTCTGCCGCGCCTGCGACAAAGGCCGCATCGAGCTCGGCATCGCCGGTACGGAAGGTGACGTTGGCGATGGAGCGGCTGTCGGCCTGCGCGGTGCCGTGGAACAGCTCGCTGTGCTCGAGCAGGTCATAGAGCAGGTTGGCCTTGGCCCAGTTGCGCTCGGCCATGGCGGCGAGTCCGCCGGTTTGCTCAACCCAATGGAACACCTTGCCGCACACGTAGATGCCAAAGGTGTTGGGCGTGTTGAGCATGGAACCCTTGGCGGCCTGGGTCTTGAGGTCCAGGTACTGCGGCGTCTGCGCAAAGGCGGGGCCATCTGCGATGAGGTCGTCGCGCACGATGACCACGGTCACGCCTGCGGCACCGGCGTTTTTCTGCGCGCCGGCGTAGATGAGCCCGTAGCGCTCAACGTCGAGCGGCTGCGATAAAAAGCAGCTCGAGACATCGGCGACCAGCGGCACATCGCCGCAAGCGGGCAGCTCGTGGTACATGGTGCCAAAGATGGTGTTGTTCTGGCAGATGTAGACGTAGTCGAGCCCGTCGCCCGCGGCCTCGGCGGCAATGCGTGCGTTGATGTTGGCCATGTTGGGAATGCGGTCGAAATTGGTGTCCTCGGAGCTCGCGAGCAGCACGGCCTCGCCGTATTTGGCGGCCTCCTTGTACGCCTTGTTGGCAAAGTTGCCGGTCACGACGTAGCCGGCGCGGCCGCGGCGCATGAGATTCATGGGGATGCCCGCAAACTGCAGCGTGGCGCCGCCCTGCAAAAACAGGACGCGGTAGTTATCCGGGATACTCAGCAAGCGGCGCAGGGTTGCCTCGGCGTCGTCGATGATCTGCTGGTACATGCTAGATCGATGGCTCATCTCGAGCACGGACATGCCGCAACCGCGGTAGTCCATCATCTCGTCGGCGATCTCGGCAAGCACGCTTGTGGGCAGTGCGGCCGGGCCTGCTGAGAAGTTGTGCACACGTGCCATCTTCTAAGTCCCCTCGTAGTCGTTTGAGCGTTCGGGATACTTTAGCACAGTGCAGCGCCAGGCGCGACCGCATCACGGTAAAACTCGAGTGCGCCGCTATGATTTACAGGATGGTTACATGGGGGAGGGTTGTCTCGAGGCTCGCATCCGATCCGCTACGGCCTTTGCCTGTTTCCAGGGGCGCACTCGACCGTTGGTGAGGTCGTCATAGCCACGAGCGATGGCACGTTGAATGTGATCTTCGCGTTCCTGAATGGTAGTTAGTGCGCGCGTCTGATCAGAAATAGACTTTACGACAGGCATATGAAACTCCTTACATAGAATCATATGTATAACTCTATGTTGAATATAGCGGAGGATGGCGTTGGGCGTGTGCGTGCCTGCATTCGTAAGCGCGGTTGTCTGGCAAGTGTGATTTGGGGCGACCTCGTCAAAGCTTCTGAGCTGCGAAAATGACCGTTAACCGGATTTAATTTTGTTGCTCAACATTTGACACTCTGGGCGTGGTAACTTTTTTACCAACAGGTATGATTATTGTCATGTGCGCCGCACCTGCCTGCCGGGTTGCGGCGCACTTGTGACAGCCTTTGACACCCTTGGAGCGTGTACTGTGGATATAACCACAAAAAGCGTTCGGGGGGGGGGGTGCTCACCCGCGAGCAATTCCTCCCGCATGAGATGCGCATCGTCGCTGCCCTTCGTATGCAGGGCGCAAGCGACGAGCAGGTCATTGTACGCGTAAAGAGCGAGAACCTCTTTCAATATCCCACGGAGCGCATGGTCGCCAACCGCGCAACCGTGTGCCTTCGACGACTCGACGCCATGGTGCCCACGGACGCCGCATGCGCCGTGCGTGGCATCGACTCCAATATCGCCGTCGAGGCTGTGTCATCCCTAACCAGGCTCATGGCATCCGGCACTCCCACGCAGGCGGACCAGGCCATCTTCTACAGCATGATCTGCCGCTACGATATCGTGCGCGAGCTCGTGCTCGTCGAGGTAGGGGAGCGCCTACAAAACTTCGATTATGCCTTTACGGCGGTTGACCTCAATGCCTTTATGACACGCTTTACCACGGAGTATCCGGACGCGGCCCGCTGGACTGAGGCCACGGTCAAGCGCATTAAGGGCTCGCTCCGCCAGACGCTCCGCCATGCCGGCCTTATCGGCGAGGGCCAGGGCCCGGAGTCCGAGCGTCTGTCACCACTCTTCCTCGATTCCGATGTCGAGCGAGCCTTGGTTCTGCTGGGCGAGCAGTCGCTTATCGCGGCCCTTACCGGCAGGATGGTGATGTAGCGTGGCTCCCGTCAACAGCGCCGCCGAACCTGCTATCACCCCGGCGACCGATCTCACCACCAATATCGGCATCCATTCCCGTAAGAGCGTCGTGGCGGCGCATGTCCGCTCTCAGCACGCCTGTCAGGAATTTGAGCGCCGCGCGCAGCTTCTGCGCGAATGCCTGTGCAGCGAGGACTTTTTGGCTAACAAGGGCATAGGCAATGAGATCGGCTTCCACACCTTTTGCTATGACCCCGCGCTGGAGTTTGAGGCGCGTGCATTATTTGACACCCTTTCACGCGATGCCGAGGCCGACAAGCTTCCGTGCACGCTCAAGGTCGTGAACCTCTACGACGCCGTGCTGGCAATTCTCGAAAAGCGCCGTGTCCTTAAGGCCATCCCACGCCAAGAGGAGCGCCGCGGTACCCAGCGCGTGCTCGAGGACGTGGCCAAGTTCGCCTCGCCCGAGAAAGTCGCCGCGTACATCCTTGAGCAGACCGAGCCGCACGCGCCTGGAGACGTCGTTCTCCTCACCGGCGCGGGCGAGGTCTTCCCATTCTTTCGCATGCACACGCTTCTCCATTGCATGCTTGCGGATTTTGATGAGGTGCCTGTGGTCGCCGCCTATCCGGGCAGCTTCAACGGCTCTTCTTTCCAGCTCTTTAACCGTCTGCCGGCCGACAACTACTACCGCACCATCGATATCTCGTAAGCACGGCTCCCCGCAGGCAAGTCCCTGCCGCCGGTAACAACCCTTTGCCACAACGTTCCCAAACCCAAAGGAGCACCCATGGACAACACGATCATTCGCGACCTCTTTGCAAAAGACATCAACCGCTCCATCAACGGCGTGGTCAAGGTCCAGGATTCAAAAGATGGGTCCATCCGCCAGGAGCTTGACGAGTACGTGGTGACGCGCGAGTTGCAGAGGCACTTTGCCACGTTCTTCAAGGCCTACGGCGATGCCATCGATGCGCGCACCGACAAGATCGGCGTGTGGATCAGCGGTTTCTTCGGTTCCGGTAAATCGCACTTCCTCAAGATGCTGAGCTACCTGCTCGAGAATCGCCAGATCGGCGGCAAGAGCGCCATCCGCTACTTTGACGGCAAGATCGTCGACCCCATGGTCGCGGCTGCCATGGAGCGCGCCTGCTCGGTGCCCACGCAGGCCATCCTCTTTAACATCGATAGCAAGGCGGGTCAGTGGAAGCAGGGCGATACGGCTCCCACGGCGCTGCTTCGCGGCTTTGAGCGCATGTTCTACGAGGCGCGCGGCTTCTACGGCGAGGACCTCAAGCTTGCAAAGCTCGAGGACTACATCGATTCCCTGGGCAAGACCCAGGAGTTCCGCGAGGCCTTTGAGCGCGTCAACGGCGAGTCCTGGCTCCAGGCCCGCGACACCTACAGCTACTTTGAGGACGACGTCGTCGAGGTGCTGCAGAGCGTGCTCGGCATGAGCGAAAAGGCCGCATGGAACTGGCTCGAGGGTTCTGAGGACGAGGTTTTGGCCCCCGATGTCTTTGCCAAAAAGGTCAAGGATTACGTGGACGCTCAGGCAGCGGCCCACGGTGGCAACTTCCGTTTGCTCTTTATGGTCGACGAGGTGGGTCAGTTTATTACAAACGACCAGGACCCAAGCCTTATGCTGAGCCTTCAGACCATCGTCGAGGAGCTGGGTGCCGCCTGCGGTGGCCGCGTGTGGGTAATGGTTACGAGCCAGGAGGCCATCGACAACCTGAGCCTGCCCGTGGGCAACGACTTTTCAAAGATCCAGGGCCGTTTCAATACCCGCCTTTCGCTCTCCAGCTCCAGCGTGGACGAGGTCATCCAGCGCCGTGTGCTCGAGAAGACCGCGCCGGCGGCCGATATGCTTGCACGGGTCTACGAGCAAGACGCCGCCGTCCTCAAAAACAACTTTACCTTTGAGGGGGGCTCGCGCTCCGACCTTGCCGGCTTCGCCAACTCCAAGGATTTTGTGGCCAGCTACCCGTTTGTGGGCTACCAGTTTAAGCTTCTGCCCGACGTGATGACCGAGGTACGCAAGCATGGTGTTAAGGCCAAGCACATGTCCACGGGCGAGCGCTCCATGCTGAGCGCGTTTCAGGAGAGCGCTCAGGCCATCCAGCATGACCAGACTGGTGCACTCGTGCCGTTCTGGCGCTTCTTCGACACAATCTCCAAGGATTTGGAGCATGGCATCATTCAGGTCGTCGTCTGTGCGGAGCGCGCGGCTGAAAACGCAGAGGGTCTTGAGAGCTACGATGTCCGGGTGCTTAAGCTCCTGTACTTGATCCGCTACATCGGCTACGTCAAGGCCACGGTCGAGAACATCTCCATCCTTATGATTGATAGCCTGGACGTGGACAAGCGCGCCCTTAAGGACCGCGTCAAGGAATCTCTCGCCCGCTTGGAGCGCGAGAACTACGTGGCACGCCAGGGCGATACCTATAGCTTCCTCACCGACGAGGAGCAGGAGATAGCGCAGGAGATCGCACGCACTCCGATCGACAACGCGAAGGTGATTGAGTACATCAAGAAGCGCCTGTTCGAAAGCATCTACACCGCGCGCAAACTCAACCGCGGGGCCAACGACTTCCCCTTTGACCGCTACGTGGATGGCTCGATTCATGGATCCAACATGGGCGGCATGGAACTTTCCGTGGTGACCATGGCCAGCGATCTGGGCCGTTCGGACGATGCCGAGTTGGCCTTGGCTTCTTCGGGCAAAGCCATCGTGGTCTTGAGCGACGAGGCGGATTATTGGGAGACGCTCGTCAACGCCGCCAAGATCCGCAAGTACGCCAAGACGCGAAATCTCCAGGAGCTTCAGCCGAGTACGCGCCAGATCGTCGAGTCCAAGATGCGCGAGGCGGCTTATAACGAGAAGGAGGCCGATACCCTTTTGAGCGAGGCCGTGCTCCATGCACGTTGCGCGGTCAACGACCGCATGGTTGAGGTCCGCGCGGCCAAACCCGCCCAGGTCTTTGAGCAGGTGCTGGCGCAGCTGTGCGATGTGGTCTTTGAAAAGGCCGACTATATCGGCTCGCCGGTCATGGGCGATTCCGATATCCGCTCCACTCTGGCGGGCAACGTTCAAGCGGGGCTCGCTGGCATGGACGCGGGTAACACGCGTGCGCTCAAGGAGGTCGAGGACTACCTCAAAGTTCAGCACCAGCGCCACCTGGATACCGCTATGGGCGATATCCAGCGCCAGTACCAGCAAAGGCCCTTTGGCTGGCGCGAGGTCGACATCGCAAATGTGGTGGCGCAGCTTGTGGTAGAGCAGCGCGCGCAGGTGCTGTTTGGCGGTCAGACGGTTCAAGCTAACGACAGCCGCATGGTGGCACTCCTTCGCAAGGATGCCGATAAGGCTCAGGTGCGCTTGCGCATGCGCATGAGCGACCGGTTGCTGCGCGCCACGGGCGAACTCATGTGTGACCTGTTTGATCTCAAGACCGTGCCCTCCAACGAGGATAGGCTCGTGGTCGAGCTCAAGGAGCGCCTTGAGGACTTGCGCGAGTCGTGCCTCGCCATAGCACGCGACTACTATACGGGTATCAAACCGCTCTATCCGTATCCTGGCGAGAGCGAGTGTGAGAAGATGCGCTCGGAGGTGGCCGACGTCCTTAAGGACCAGAACGAGTCCGAGGCGTTCTTGACCACGTTCACCAAGCATGAGGAGCGCTTGCTCGATGCCAAGGAAGACTTTGACAAGGTGGTTGAATTCTTAGAGTCCAACCAACGAACAGCGTTTGACCACGCTAGGGATTTCTTGAGCCGCACCGAGGGTATCGAGTATGCCTCCGATGACATTCCCAGCGCGGTGGAGAACGTGGCAAAGGTGCGCGAGATCCTCAAAGATCCCAAGCCCTATGGCCGCATTAAAGACCTGCAGCCGCTTATGGATCCCGTTGAGGACGACATAAAAAAGCTGCTGGGCATCCGCCGCAATGAGTTTTTGTGCCGCATCGAGAGCGATCTGCAAGACCTGCAGGCACAGGCTGAGAGTCAAAAGGGCTTTGTCAATCAAGCCAAGGATGCCATAGCAGAAGCCGCCGCCAAATACGAGTCGTTCAAAAACCGTGCCCACAGTGCTCAAAGCCTCAACGAGCTGAGTGTTGCCGCGACTAACTGGGGCAACTGGATCGTTGCTGCAACCAACAAGATATACGACGCCGTGGATGCGGCCCGCATGCGCATGGACAACGAGCGCCGCACCACTGAGGTCACGAGTACGGGTGAGGTGGTCAAGAAGGTCTCCAACAAGGGCGCCGCATCGTCTGCTCCCGTGCCCGCGCCCAAGCCCCAGCGCAAGATCAAGACCGTGCGCCGCGCCGATCTGGCCAAGCCGAGTCGTCTCTTGTCCGCAGAGGACGTGGAGCGCTATGTGGATGACTTGCGCTCCCGCCTTATGCAGGCACTCGCTGCAAACGACGAGATCCGTATCAACTAACCCGCGGGGCAACCGGCGCCAAAACGTGCGCCGGTTGCTTATGGCGTTTAGAAAGGCTCATCAACCATGAACGATTCTGCTCTTAAGAGCTTCTGCACCTGGGCCCGCACGGAGCTCATCAAAGGCGTTGAGGCGCAGATGGTGCGCTACGGCATCACCGAACCTGCACCTGCGCCCGCTGGGTCCGAGACCGTCAACAGCCTGCCCCTAAGCCCGGCTGAGGTTGAGCAACGCGATGAACTGCTGCGCATGCAGGCAGAGGTGGGTCACGAGGCGCTCTGCGACCGAGCGGCCTACACCTGGTTCAACCGCATCTTGGCCATTCGCTTTATGGATGCACGCGGATGGCTCCCCAGCCGCATGCGTATGCTGAGCCGTGCGGACGGCAGCCATGGTAGCGAGGCCGTGGAGAATGCTCTGGACGTGGAGATAACGACGGCCGATACCGATCGCATAGCCGAGCTCAAAATGGCGGGCTTGGATGAACCGTTGTGGCGCTACCTGTTTGTTGCTCAGTGCGAGGAGCTTGCCGATTGCCTGCCGGGCGTCTTTGAACGCGTGGGCGGAGCCATGGAGCTGCTGTTGCCCCAGGGCCTCATGATGGCTGACAGTGTGGTGGGCAAACTCAATGCCGTCCTAGCTGACGAGGACTGGCGCGAGGGCGTGACCGTTCTGGGCTGGATGTATCAGTATTACAACGCTGACGTTAAAGACGAGTTCTTCAAGTCCAAGCGCAAGGCAGCGGCGGCGGATATCGCACCTGCCACGCAGCTCTTCACCCCCGAGTGGATCGTGCGCTATATGGTCCAGAACTCGCTCGGCCGTCTGTGGATGCTCAACAATCCGGGGAGTTCGCTGCGCGAGCGCATGGAGTACTACATCGAGCCCGACGAGGAGCACGAGGACTTCATCTACATCTCGAGCCCCGAGGAGATCACGCTCTGCGACCCGGCGTGCGGCTCGGGCCATATCTTGGTCTATGCGTTTGAGCTGCTTTTTGCCATGTACGAGGAGCGCGGCTATCGTGAGCGCGAGATTCCCGAGCTCATTCTTACTAAAAACCTTGCAGGCATGGAAATCGATTCCCGCGCGGCACAGATCGCGGAGCTGGCGCTTGCCATGTGCGCCCGCGAGCACGACCGTCGCTTCTTTAGGCGTGGCGTTCGCGCCGACGTTACCGTGCTCTCGAGCATCCCGCTAGGGGAGGACGAGCTGCCGGGTAACAAGAAGCTCGCCGAGGAGCTGAGTCATTTGGGCGAGATCGGTTCGCTGCTCAATCCTTCAGAGGACGAGATCGACGAGCTCAAGGCTGCCGCCGCGAGTTGTTCCGATGACCTTTTTGCCGCTACGGCCAAAACTAAGCTCGAAAGCGCTGCCGCCATCTGCGAGAAGCTGTCCCATCGTTTTACCTGCACCGTTGCGAATCCTCCGTATATGGGCAGCAGCAGCTTTAATCCATTCATGAGCAAGTGGATCAAGAAGAACTACCCCGACGTGAAGAGCGACCTCTGCACGTGCTTTATCGAGCGCGGTTTTAACCTTGTCGAGGATAAGGGCTACGCCGCAATGGTTACCATGCAGAGTTGGATGTTCCTGGGCAGCTTTGAGAAGATGCGCGCCAAGGTTATCGACAACAAGACAATCGTTTCCATGGCCCATCTGGGACCTCGCGCGTTTGATGCTATCGGCGGCGAGGTCGTCAACGTTACAGCTGACGTGATCTACAACCAGCATTCGGACGCCGAGGGCGCCTATGTGCGCCTTGTTGATATCAACGGCTCTGAGGCCAAGAGGCTCAAACTGGTCGAGGCCATCCAAAACCCCGATTGCGGCTGGTTCTACCGACGCGACGCCGGCACCTTCAAGCAGATTCCCGGCATCCCCATCGCCTACTGGGCAAGCGACGGACTACTCTCTGCGATGGCTGATGGCGTTAAACTATCTTCGTTCGGAAGAACGTCTAAAGGAATTATCACTGGTAAAAATGATAAGTTCATTAGGCTTTGGTGGGAGTGCGCCGTTGGGACTATCGGTTTTTCGTCATCATCTGTATCCGATTTATTTAGTGGCAGAAAATGGCACCCCTGCACAAAGGGAGGCTCTTATCGTAAATGGTTCGGTAATCTTGACTCTGTAATTGATTGGTCAAATAACGGTCACAGTGTGTTTGAGTCGGCCTCGCGTGAAGGAAACCATGCGCAAGATTATTCGGATGAACTGAAATTCAAGCCCGCCATTTCATGGTCGGCGATTACTTCGTCCATCCCTTCGTTTAGGTATGCGTCCAATTGTCTTTCAGAGCATGCCGGCATGTGCCTTTTTGTTCCTGAGGATAAAATCGGTTATATGTTGTCGCTGCTTAACTCCAGCGTTTCTAAAGAGTATTTTTCGTTAATCGCTCCAACTCTGAACGTTAACGCTGGTGATGTGGATAAATTTCCCGTCCTACTGAGTTGCTTCAATCTCGTAGACGGGTTATTTAAGGAAAGCAGAGGATTATCAAAAACCGACTGGGACTCGTTTGAAACCTCCTGGGATTTCAAGCGTCATCCTCTCGTTTAGGAGTCCACATGTCGCAGAAGAAAAAGGCTAACAATAATAAATGCGCACATCCACCTCTTAAGAATGATGTGTCGTGGATAAAACAGGTTCATGAATCGTATAAGGACGATGTCTCTAAGAAAAAACTACGCATATATTTGCAAAGATTTGTATCCGAATCAGAAGCTATTGATGCTACGAGGCAGACCAATGGGTTTATTACTGATTTGAATATTTATACTACTGTTCAGGCAAATGCGTTTCTTGAACAGATGTGTTTCGACAGTGCCGTTAAAACAAGATGGGCATATACCCCTAATGACCTTGCAAAAGCGGCCCACGAAGCAGGTAGCGATTCATCTGATTTTATTAAACGAGATTACGAGTTTGCCCTCATTTGCTTATCAACAGCGGCTTGTCTTAACAAAAGGATTGCTGGGCTTTCAGAATTCAAGCCGGGTGCGAAGACCAAAACAGGCAGGAGAAAACAGAATAAAAGTTCATTTAGAAGACTTGACGCCGTTTTTAGACATCTGAGGAATGCTCTCGCTCATGGTCAATATTTGCGAGTTGTTAAGCCCGATGGATCAGTGTGGTGGGCTTTACAGGACGCAAACGGTAAAGGAAACGTCACGGCAAGAATGCTACTGAAAGAGGATACGCTTGATGCATGGGTGAATCTGCTCTCGCTAAGAGACAAGAGATATAGAGATAAAAGCTAGTAGTTAGAATAGGTGCGAAATTGCATCGCCTTAGTTCCTCAAGCTTCCTGTACAGCGGGGAGAGCGTTTTAGCGGTTTTTTTGGATACTGCAATCCATTTTTTCGCAGTGGTTTCCAACAGCAACGAAAGGATGGCCTACCATGGCCACTTTACTTCAAGATAAATATGAGGCTCGCAAGGCCGAGGTCAATGCTCGCTTTGAGCAGCTTCGCGCTAACGAGGAAGAGCTCAACCGAATCTTTGCCAAGATCTACAACATGGAGGGCGAGGTACCCATCGAGGTCGAGGACAAGTACGTTTCGGTGGCGCGCATCTTCGATACCGCAGATGAGATTCCCGAGAGCTATAAGGGCAACAAATACGTGCGTACCAAGCGCGACGAGGTCACCTCGCTCATAAGCTATGCCGTCGGCTGCATGTTTGGCCGCTATTCGCTGGATGTGGACGGGCTGGTTCTGGCCGATCAAGGCGCCACGGTCGACGACTATTTGGCCAAGATGCCCGATCCCGATCACGTGACCTTTATGCCCGATAGCGACAACGTGCTGCCCATTACCGATGACGAGTACTTTGACGACGACATCGTGCGTTACTTTATCGACTTTGTGCGCACCGTGTACGGCGAGGAGACGCTCGAGCAGAACCTGGCCTTTATTGCCGAGGCGATCGGCGGCAAGGGTACCTCGCGGGAGGTAATCCGCGCCTACTTTTTGAAGGACTTCTTTAAGGACCACTGCCAGACCTATAAGAAGCGTCCCATCTACTGGCTGTTCGACAGTGGAAAAAAGAACGGCTTCAAGTGCCTTGTTTACATGCATCGCTATCAGCCCGACCTGTTGGCTCGCATCCGCACCGACTATGTGCATGAGCAGCAGGAGCGCTATCGCTCGCAGATCGGCTATGCCAACGATGCCCTTGCCAGTGCCGAGCGCGGCGAGCGCGTGCGCTTGGATAAGCGCGTCAAAAAGCTCAACGACCAGCTCAAAGAGACCATTGGCTACGAGGAGAAGCTGCATCACTTGGCAGACCAGATGATTAAGATCGACCTGGATGACGGCGTCAAGGTCAACTACGCCAAGTTTCAGGATGTGCTGGCAAAGATCAAGTAACTGCAGATACGGTAAGGATATTCATGCCCAAGATCGATGTAGAAGAACAGCTCAAACTGCGGTTTTTGCAACCGTTGCTCGCATGTATGCCCCGCCGTGTGGTGGTTTGGCACGATGCGGACGGCGAGTTTGCCCCTGAGTTTGAGCGATTGGCCGCCGAGGGATTCGATGGCGCGGGGACCGATGACGGCGTTATGCCTGTTCAAGGTGACTTTGAACGCCCGGTGCGATTTATTGAGGCCTGCGAGGGCCGCATGTTTGCCGTCAAGAAGCTTATCAACCGCGATGACCTTGCGAGCGATATCTTGTTGTATCGCCGTTGCCCGCGCGGCAGGCTTGAGGGCGATTGGCTTGCCGATGTTGAGCTGTATGCCGATCAGTTCCAGGCTGACTATCTTTCACTTTTGGCCGATCAGCTGGGTATCGAGAATATTGACGCCGTGCGCGAGAGTCTGCGCGAGCACAAGACGTTCTATGATGCCAAGACCCGCTGCGCTAAGTTTGCCGCGTGTGTTCCGCATGCCTCGGGCGCATCCGATATCGAACTTGGCATCCTTACGGTGATTTTTGGCGGTAAAGAGCCTGGCGACGCGCGGCCCGCGTTTGTACTGCGCGGCTGTATGACCATGCTGCTGCACGAGGGGCCCGAGGCACTGGCCGAGTTGGCGGACAAGTACTGTGCGCGCGATGTTCTCTCTGCCTTCATTGTGCGTTGCTATGGGTTTGAGGGGCCGCTGTATGAGCGTGATTCGCTGCTTGCACTGGCATCCCACGTGTTCCTTACGGCGGCATCCACAGCGATTCCCGAGGGAGCGCTCAAGGGGCTTGAGAGCCATGTGGCTCCCGCCTACGGGCCCTATTGCCTTGAGGCGGTGCGTACGTGGGACCAGACAGCCGATACCCAGGCATCGAGCGAGGACCTATTTGAGATTTGCCGTTTGGTTGAGGACGCCCGCGGACTCTTTGCACGGTTCGAGACCTTGCCGATCGATGTGCTGACCTCGCTTGATGTGTTTCCGTGCGTCAATGAGGCCGTGCTCTCGCAGCTGTTCTGCTCGTTTGCCCAGGGCGCGGACCGTGTTGAGGATGCGCGCGCATTTGTTGCGCGTCGCTGCGACCTAAGCTGGTACCGTCGTGTCGAGAGCTACTTTGACCTGCTTGCCGCTGTGGCCGATATATGCGCGTTTAGACAGGCGCACGCGGGCGGCTTCCATCTGGCGCAGCCCCAGCAGGTGTGGGATGCCTATACGTCCGATTGGTATTCCATGGATGCTGCCTATCGCCATATGTGCACCGCGTATCTGCGGGCGCGCTCCGTCGAGTGCGATACGCTCGAGGAGCCTGCCCGCGCTGTGGCGGACTGGGCGGAGAATCTCTACAGCAACTGGTTCTTGGCCGACGCCAATGCCTGCTGGGCGACCGCTGCGCAAGGGGAGTGGGCCGATTGCGGCTACATCGAGGGTCCCGAACGACAGGATGAGTTCTACTGGCATGTGCTGCCCACCTTTGTGGGCTCTGCCAAAACGACGGTCGTTATCGTGAGCGACGCGCTGCGCTATGAGGTGGCCCGCGACGTTGCGGCACTGCTCGAGCGCGAGCGCGGCGGCAACGTCAAGGTCTCTAGCATGCAGGCGGTCTTTCCCTCCATTACCGAGGTGGGTATGCCCGCGCTGCTGCCGCACCAAGCGCTTAAGCTTGCAGCGGATGGCTCGTTTGTGCTGGCTGACGGCATGCCCGCTGCGACGACTCCGCAGCGCGAGGCTGTGCTTACCCACGTTGAGTCCACGGCCCGCGCCTTGCGCTCGAGCGCATACCTCAACATGGCGGGAACCGAGCGCAAAGCGCTGCTCAAGGACTCCAGGCTCGTCTATCTCTTCCACAACAAGATCGATGCCACGGGCGAGAAGGCCGCTACGCAGGATGACGTTTTCGATGCCTGCGCGGACACCGTGGAGGAACTTGCCGCGTTGGCGCGCCGCGTGTGCACCGACGCCCCGGGCGCGCGTGTTGTCATAACGGCGGACCACGGCTTTATTTACACGCGTCGTGAGCTCAGCGAGTGCCAGATGCTCGGCAAACCGGACCTTCCCGTCCTTGACGCTCCCGTCATGTACGGCAAGCGTCATCTGGTGGTGCCCAACGAGGCCGTGGGCGAGCTTTCGGACGAGGTGCGCGGCGTGTTTGTTAATGTTGACATGGGACGTTTGGGCGCCGGTTTTGAGGGGTTTGCCCCGCGCGAGAACGTGCACTTCAAGCGTCCCGGCGGCACTAACAACTACGTCCACGGCGGCATGAGCCTGCAGGAGCTCTGCGTGCCCGTTATCGGTTTTTGGCGTGCGCGCTCGGGTTCCAAGGACTTTGTCGACACGCGCGCGGCGACGCTGCGCGTGCTAAGTGAGGGACGCCGAGTGACCAACTCGCTCTTCTCGGTCAACTTGATCCAGGAAGAACCTGCCCAAGGTAAGGTCTTGCCGTGCGAGTACGAGCTGGTGTTTACCGATGCGAGTGGCAACGAGGTGAGCGATACGGTCAAGGCGCATGCCAACAAGACTTCTGTTAACTCGCAGGAGCGCGTGGTGCATGCCAAGTTTGCGCTGCATGCGGCGGATGGATTCTCGGCCAAGGGTCCGTACTATCTGGTTTGCCGCGAGCGCGAGACGGGCAAGATCGTTTGGCGCGAGACGTATACCATCGCTGTTTCGTTTGCCCCTGTTGCTGACTTTGGTTTTTAGGAGTGTGCCCTATGTTTGATAGCCATGACGACGATCTGTGGGAAGTTCCCTCGATTGATGCGGATGCGCCGGCGCAGGCTGCGGTGCCTGCAGGGGAGGCCGTGCCTGCCCCGGAGGCTGAGACTGCCGCGGAGGCCGTGGCTTCCGCGCTTGTCCCGGAGCCGACGGAGACCGCTGCGCCCGCTGAGGCCGAGGTGCCCGTCGAGGACGAGTCCTCGACCGATGGCTATGCCCAGGCCGCGGCCGAGGCTCCCGAGGACGACGGTTACGACATGGATGTGCTGGACGGTAAGCTGCTCGAGCACTTTGGCGGCAAGATCGTGCGCAAGGACCTGACGGCCCTTATGAAGCGCGGCGCCAACGTGCCCACCTTTGTGCTGGAGTACCTGCTGGGCATGTACTGCTCAACCGACGACGAGGACGCCGTGGCGGAGGGCCTGGGGCGCATCCGCAAGATCCTCACCGATAACTACGTGCGTCCCGACGAGTCCGAGCGCATTAAGTCCAAGATCCGCGAGCTGGGTCGCTTTACCATCATCGATAAGGTGACGGCCAAGCTCGACGAGTACAAAGACATCTACGTGGCGTCGTTTGCCAACCTGACCATTGAGCCGTTTGTGATGCCGGCCGAATACGTGCGCGACTATTCCAAGATTCTCCAGGGTGGTATTTGGTGCATTATGAGCATCGAGTATCGTCATCCCATGGAAGAGGAAGATGAGTTTGGCATGGAGGTCTTTGGCGACGATGCGCCGCGCCGCTCCAAGGCCAAGCGCAAAAAGCGCGGACCCGAGGACTCTCCGTTTAGCGTGGCGTCGCTCACGCCCATCCAGATGCCCAACCTGGACCTGGACGCAATGATCGAGGAGCGTCAGTATTTCTCGCGTGACGAGTGGCTCAACATGCTGCTGCGCTCTGCCGGCTATGAGCCCAGCGAGCTTTCGGAGAAGGAGCGCCTGCACTTTATCGAGCGCATGGTGCCGCTGATCGAGCGCAACTACAATCTGTGCGAGCTTGGTCCCCGCGGCACCGGCAAGAGCCATATCTACAAAGAGGTTTCGCCCTACGCCATTTTGCTTTCGGGCGGGCAGACCACCACGGCCAACCTGTTCGGCCGTATGAACTCCATGCGCGCCGATCGCGTGGGCTTGGTGGGCCATTGGGATTGCGTGACGTTCGACGAGGTCGCCGGCATGCGCTTTAAGGACACCAACGCCGTGCAGATTATGAAGGACTATATGGCGAGTGGCAGCTACGCGCGCGGCCGCGACCAGATTAACGCCGATGCCTCCATGGTCTTTGAGGGCAACATCAACGACACCGTGCAAAACGTCCTTAAGACCACGCACCTGTTTGATCCGTTCCCGCCGGAGTTTAACAACGATTCGGCCTTCTTCGACCGTATCCACTATTACCTGCCGGGCTGGGAGATTCCCAAGATGCGCTCGAGCCTGTTGACCGGGCATTACGGCTTAATCACCGACTGCCTGTCGGAGTTTTGCAAGGAGATGCGTCGCAAGGACTTTACGCACCATATCGACCGGTATTTCCGCTTTAACAGCGACTTTAACAAGCGTGACGAGATCGCCGTGCGCAAGACCTTTAGCGGCCTGGCCAAGCTGCTGTTCCCCGACGAGGCTATGGACAAGGACGACGTGCACTGGCTGCTGGACTACGCCATCGAGGGCCGTCGCCGTGTAAAGGAACAGCTCAAGATTATGGCGGGCGTCGAGTTTATCGACGTCAACCTGGGTTATATGGATGCCGACAACCCGCAGGACGTGCACGTGGTGCGCGTGCCCGAGCAGACCGAGGACACGCTGATTCCCGACGGGCCGCTGCTGTCCGGCCACGTATTTGGCGTGGGCAGGTCGCAGGGCGGCGAGGTTGCCGTATACAAGCTGGAGAACAAGGCCGTTGCCGGCGAGTGCAAGTTTAAGTACGAGGGCGTGGCCTTTAACAAGCCGGTGCGCGATACGCTTGAGGCCGCGTTCGACAATTTTGTGAACCTGGCGAACCGCGTGGCGCCGGGCATGCACATTGGCTCCAAGGATTACCTGCTGTTCTACAACGACCTGCAGAGCAAGGGCCTGTCCGAGGAAGTTTCGCTCGCCGAGTTTGTGGGACTTTGCTCTGCTGCGTGCAACCGCCCGGTGATGCCTGCGCTTGCGATTCCGGGAATCTTGCGCATGTCGGGCTCTATGGACGAGATCCGCGGGCTCGAGGACATTATGCGCGTGGCCAAAAACGCCGGCGCCAAGCGCGTGATATTGCCGCTGAGCGCCATCGCGGGCCTGCAGAGCGTGTCGTCCGAGATTATCTCGGGCTTGAGCCCGGTGTTCTACATGGATGGCGACCCGGTCGACGCCGCGAAGAAGGCGCTGGATCTGTAGGAGTGCGGGCGAGCGGGGCGTCCGGTGTTCGGGCGTTCCGCGAACATGTTGGTGCGTAGTGCGTGAGGAGGCCTGCCGTGGCAGACGAGCGTTCTGCTGGTGAACTGCTCGACGAGCTGTTTGGCTTTGAGTCGGTAGCCAAGCGTCAAGCGGCGCTTGAACAGTACGATCGCGGGGAGTTGGTGCGCAAGGCGTGCTCCCGCGAGCTGTTGGGCGTGCTTAGGGGCGTCGAGGCTGCCGAGCTCACTGCGCGCGACTCTGCCGTGCGGGCTGTTGATACGTACGTGCGCCGTGTTGAGGGCGCTGCGCTTGCACGCGCTCGCAAGCAGGCGGGCATTGTTGGTCCGCTGTGGATGGAGCGTCGCTATGCTGCCTTTTTGCGCATGGAGGACAAGGCCGAGCTGCTGGCCCGTTTGGAGCAGACGCTTGCGTTTATCGAGGTAAAGCTACGTGCGAATACGGCGGCCAAGGTTCGTGCGGCGTACGATGTCGCGGGGGCTATGGTACTACAGGGCGTGGCGCGCCTGAATGGCGTGCGCGTTGTGGATGCCGTGCCCCTGGATGCCGATCTGCTGTGCACGCAGCTGGAGCAGTTGCGTTGTGCCGCCGATGCGACGGACCTTGCGGGTATGATCACGGCGACGTTTGAGTCTGAGCTGAGTGCGACGGGGTCGCAGGACGCAGGCGGGCTTGTGGGCGACGTGGCCGGTGATGTTGCTGGCGACGTGGCGTTGGAGCGCGAACTTACCAACGTGCGCGGCGCTGCGCAGCGGGCGCGCTTGGCAGCGCAGGCGTATCGGGCCGAGCGTGCCGCCCGCGTTGCGGGGAGCACGGTTGAGCTTTCGGGGCTGCCGGAGCCTGCTTGCGTTGCGTGCGAGACGGCGTGCGATGCCGGTTTGCTTTCCGAGCTGTTCGTTCAGGTTAAGAAGGCGTTTGAGACCTACCGTCGCGTTGTTGCCGACGGCGGGTTGTTCTGTGCGTTTGGCACGGGCTCCCCGCATGGGATTTGCCAGGGCAGTAGTTATTTCGACTACGATTCTAGGCTTGACGAAGACGTGCTGGTGGGCGAGTACGATGGCGCTACCAGGCATGATGTTCGCCGAGAGGTTGCGATTCCCGAGCTTGTGGATGAGGCTTCGGCCGATGGTGGCGACTCGCTCGAGGTTGCTGTGGCGCGCATACGTAAGTTTAACGGACGCCGCTACGACGGTGTGCTGGACGAGGATTCTGCGCGCCATGTGAATGCGTTTTGGTATGGGCTCAAAAAGCTCAGTCAGTATTGTGAGGCTGCCGTGCGCGTGGATGAGCGTGCTTGGGATTGCTTTATCGATAAGGTGCAGTTCGCCTACGATGAGCCCGTGGGGCGCCTGGCCACGCAGATGGACGACAAGCAGGTTGCGGCTTTTGTTGCTGCCGTGGAAGTGCTTGGCGCTGACGAGTAAGGGCCTGGTTTGGCGGGAGGTTTCACCATGAAGATCGAAGTTTATGTAGATCAGCTGCGCGAGAGCCTGCTCGACCGCGCGGGGAGTGCAGCAGGCGTGGGCTTTCCGGCCGCCATGCTCGACGTAGTGGATATCGAGGATGAGTCGCCCCAAGAGCTCCTGACCCGTGCCGAACGCGAAGGTCTCGACCTCCGCGACTTTGCCGTCGACGATGACGCTGAATGATGGCCATCTTTGGTATTGACGAACATATGTTTGTATTTTATACTCATGCTTGAACATACGTCAAACTTCATGGTATAAACTAGGTGGTCATCTCTTAAGAGAGGGCTTCCAAGTGCCGGGGACGTTTTCCCCGGCTTTTTTATTAAGGATTGCCCATGCGAGAGCTGAGTATCTTTATTGATGAATCTGGAAGCGATGATCTTCGTGAAAGATACTATCTTGTGGCCTTTGTTTTTCATGAACAAGATATTCCCATCGCTGAGGGAATAGAGAAATATGAAAGGGCGGTAGCCGAAAGCGGATTGCCGCTTCTTCCGTTCCATGCTTCTCCTCTCATGAATGGAAAAGATCAGTTCAAGGACTTGGGCATCAGCGAGAGAAAAAGGCTGTTCTCACTATTTCGAGTTATGTTTCGACATTTGCCCATCTCGTACAAGGTGTTTGTATTCAAGACGCATCGGTACCGAACTCTTAAACAGATTGCTGATGCGATGCGGCGTGAAATCATCGATTTCATATTCGACAATTTGAGTTGGTTTCAGCAGTTTGATGCTGTAAAGATTTACTACGACGGAGGACAGGGTTCGGTTTCGAGTGCGCTTCACAAGGCAATCGATTACGCTTTGGCTAAAAATGCAGTTATCTATAAGCCCGCCAACTTCATCGGATTACTATTTGGCTCAGGCCGCGGACTATGTCTGTACCATTGAGTTCACGAGTCTGAAATATCAGGCAAATAAGCAGACTAATACTGACCAGAAGTTTTTTGGTGGTAGTACTGCGTTTAAAAAAGGCTTACTAAAAGAAGTTAGAAAGAAGGCCGTCCCAAATTAGCTGCCCTGTGGCCGCTACGACGCCAGCGTGGCGATGACGGCTTCGTCGCCGGCGTATATGAGGGTGTTGCCATCGGGAATGATCGTTTGGCCGTCGCGCTTGAGCATCACTACAATAAACGGATGCTTGCCTTGCGGCACATCGCGCAGGCGCTGACCGGCCAGGCGACCGTGGGGCGTCACGGTGACCTCGCGCAGCGTAACCTCGGCACGCTCTTCGAACGTTGGGGCTGCCATCACCAGAAGGTCGCCTTCCTCGATGACGGTATCGCCGTTGGGCAGTACCGGGTGCGCCCCGTCGCGCAGCACCAAGACCACGAGCATGTCCGTCGCGCTGCCAATATCGGCGAGCGAGCGCCCGGCAAACGGATGGCCAGCGCCCACCTTGAGCTTTACAAACGACATGCCGTCCTCGTCGCGGTAGTCGTTAAAGGTGCGGCGCACGTCGCCGGCCGCATCGATCATATCGAGTTTCTTCGCCACCGCCGGCAGTAGCGAACCCTGCACCACAATGCTCGATACGGCAATCACAAACACCAGGTCAAATAGGTCGTGTCCGCCGGGAACGCCGGCCACCACAGCAAAGAGGCTAAAGACGACCGAAGCCGCGCCGCGCAAGCCCGCCCAGCTTACGAGCGCAACCTGGCGAGGGCTCGTCTTAAAGGGCGCCAGCAGCAGACCGACGGCGATGGGGCGGCTCGCAAAGAGCATAAACGCCATGAGCGCCAGGCCGGGTAGCAGCATTTGCGGCAGGCGCGCGGGCGTGACGAGCAGGCCGAGCAAGAAGAAGATCGTCATCTCGGCCATCTCGGTAAGGGTGTCAAAGAAGTGCGCCATCTCGACCTTGCCGGTGATGTCGCTCGCGCCCAGCACAATGCCTGCCAGGTATACGGCCAAAAAGCCGTTGCCGCCCAGGTAGCTCGGCAGTGCGTAGGCGACGATCGCCACGGCGAACAAAAAGATAGTCTGCGCGCCCTCGGCCGTTGCGTGTGCGCGCTCAATCAGGCGGCTGGATATCCAGCCGATGGCAAGGCCCAGCCCCACGCCCAGGATGATCTGCTTGGCCAGCAGCACGGGAATGTCGATATTGCCGCCCGCCGCGAGGGTCGCGAGCACGGCGGTGAGCATGTAGGCGACGGGGTCGTTGGAGCCCGATTCGACCTCGAGCAGCGAGTCGGTGCCGCCCCTCAGCGAAAGGCTGTGCTCGCGCAGAACGCTAAAGACGCTGGCCGCGTCGGTCGACGCCACGACCGATCCCAGCAGCAGGCCGCCGATCCAGTCGAAGCCCAGCACAAAGTGGGCGAACACGCCGGTGATGCCTGCGGTGATGACGACGCCGAGCGTGCTCAGCAGCACCGCCGGCGCGGCGACGGGCTTGGCGCGGTCTATGTTGGTGTTAAAGCCGCCGTAGAACATGATGAACAATAGCGCCGTGCTGCAGACGGTTTCGGTGAGTGCGTAGTCGCTAAAGTCGATATGCGCCGGGCCGTTGACGCCCAACAGCATGCCGAGCGCGATAAAGATAAGCAGGGTGGGGAAGGGGAGCTTTTTGCCGACGGGTTTGATGGTCAGGCACAAAATGATGACGAGACCGATAAAAAGAAGGATCTGGTTCATGGATGGTGTCCGCTCCTGGGTGGTTGGCGTGGCACGGTTAGTTGTCTGCGGTTATTTGTACCCAAAGATGGTGGGTTTATGGGGTTGGATTGCGGGCGTGCGCGATATCGTCATAGACGGCTGCCGTCTTTGCCTCTGCTCGGAAACCCTTTCCAGCTTTATTGCAACGGAGTACAATGGGTAACGTTTAAGTTCAACTTGAAGTTTTAGTTGCGGCGCCGGGCTTTGGCCGCAATGCAAGGAGAGGCGTACCATGGCGATCTATGTGACATCTGATGCTCACGGGCACGTGCGTGCGCTTGACGAGGCCCTGTCTAAGATTTCGCTGGCGTCCGACGACACGCTGTACGTGCTGGGCGACATGATCGATCGCGGGCCCGATCCGGTCGGCGTTATTAAGCTCGTGCGCTCGCTGCCCAACGCCCGCGTGCTCAAGGGCAATCACGAGCAGATCATGCTCGATGCCATCATTGGCCAGGATCCGCTCGATGCCGAGACCTGGGATATCAACGGTGGCTGGACGACGCGCGAGCAGCTCAACGACATG
Organism: uncultured Collinsella sp.; assembly: GCA_902475525.1. Taxonomy (GTDB): domain Bacteria; phylum Actinomycetota; class Coriobacteriia; order Coriobacteriales; family Coriobacteriaceae; genus Collinsella. Next base: position 34,329 of record CABRZS010000001.1, on the reverse strand, counting down.
GAATTTGACGCATACGAGGAGCTCGTGCGATGGATGGCCGCGCTGCCGCTCTACGCGGTGGCCGAGACCGAGGAGCGCCCGTATCTGCTGGTACATGCTGGAATCGAGATGAAGGCGGCGCGCGCGTTTTTGCTTGAGCATGGCGTCGATTGTGCCGATGGCGTTGGAGCGGTGGGTGCCGATCGCGAGCTGCTGCAGCAGATGCTCGCGGTGCAGTCGGCCGATGACCTGCTGTGGATTCGTCACGGCTATTGGGATGCGCCGACCGGGCTGCTTTCTGCCGAGGGCAAGGGTCCGGTCGTGGTGAGCGGTCACACGCCAACGGTGTCGCTCGGGCGTTATTGCGAGGTCGGTGGTCTTGCGGGGCTCGATGAGGAGTCGGGCCGCGGGCAGATCGTGCGCCTGGGCGGCGAGGATGCCGCCGGTGTGCCCGATCGCATCGACATCGACTGCGCTGCCGCCACCGGCTCCGAGTTCGGTCGCGTGGGCATCCTGCGGCTCGATGATGGGGCGGAGTTCTACGCGAATATTCGCCCCGGGGAATAACTTTGTTCCGCCGTTCTACCGAACGGCGGCCACGTTGACGCTGCGCAGCCCCGAAGCACCCCATCTTGTCGCTCAAACCGTCGTTCGCGTACGGAAGTACGCGTCGCTCCTCTTTCGCGCCAACCTGGGGCACTTTGAGACTGCTCGCTGTCGGTGCCAAAACATCGACGTTTCTTTTCTTCAAATTGATTCGAATTAGGCGCCGTACGGGTTGCGGTCGCGTTCTATGCGCTGGCGAATGTGGGCGTATTCGACAATCAACAGCACCAGGAGTAGGGCCATGATGGCTAGGTAGCTCACCACAGCGCCCATCAGACCCAGTAGCTTAATCAGGATCACCGGCAGCACCACGCTTACGGCGAAGCAGATCAGGTAGATCTTGGTGACGTCTCCAGCGTGGCGCAGCACCGTGATAATGGCGTAGATAAAATCGATGGCCGCGGTTACGCCGCCGGCGACGACCATCAGCAGCGCCAGCGTACGGTAGCGTTCAAAGCTGAGGCCGTACATAAAGCTCATGAGGGGAATACCGGGACCTGCCATAAATGCGGCGCACACGCCGGTGATGACCACGATCAGCGCCATAACGGCAACAATAATCAGGTCAAAGCGACGACGCTTGCGAGGATTAGCCCAAATGCTCGACAAGCGCAGGAGCTGCGGTTTATAGATAAATCCAATGCTCAGCAAAATAGCCTGCGCCGGAAAGAACAGGGCATTAAAGTACAGCTGATATTTGTATGCCAGCGTGCCTTCCATCACAAACTTGGGCATGCTCTCAATAAGGTTGAACAGGAACAGTGCACCAAAGAGCGGGGCGCACTGGACAAACAGGTGGCCGACCTCGCGCAGGCTCATGTGGCGCGATTTTTCGGTCTCGAGCAGGGCAAGCGGCGCGGTGACCAGCACGAGCGAGGCGATGGCGGTGATACCCATGGCCATGGCCGCGATGGGCATGCTGCGCGTGAGGAACAGTGCCACGCTAAAGACCGCGATGACGCCGGCGGAACGCAGCGTTTGGCTCATGCCGGCCAAATAGAGCTTGTCGGCCTGCTGCAGGCGGCCCTCGTACACGTCGGCGATGCCGTCGATCACCTTATAGAGGTAGACGCCCAGGCCGATCGTGGCCATCTGCGCATCGTAGCCGCGGGCGCTGCTGTATACCAGGCCGCATGCCAGCGCGAGCGCTCCGCAGATCCAGCGGTTGAGCTGGTAAGAGGCAAAGGACGTCTTTTCGTCGATGTCCGAGACCTGGAAATTGCGCACGCCGTAGTTGCACGCGATCATGATGAGCGTGCCGGTGACAAAGGCGATGGAGAATTTGCCAGCCTCCTCGGCGCCCACGAGCTGTGTGGACACGATGGTGAGCAACGGAAACGCCATGCCCCACACGGCGGTGCCCAGGGTATTCCAAAGGTAGTCGCGACGGGTGGCGTGATCTTCGTACTCGGCTTCTTGCGTGGAGAAGCCGCCGCCGTAGACGGCTCCGAGCAGGCGGTTCCACCAGGCATTGACCATGCGGTGGATGGGGCCGGGCTGGCGATCGCGCTCGCGGTGACGGCGTGTGACCCGGCTGCTGTCGGGACCGCCGGCGTTACGCTGGCTTAGCTCTTGGATTCGTGCGAGCTCCTCGGCGGTGTGCGATGCGGGGAACAGGCCGTTCTCGATGCGTCCGCCCTGCCCGTGCGCCCCGTCCGATACGGTGGGGTCGGCGACGCCATTGCGGCGGGCGATGGCGCGGCGAATGCTATCGATGGGCGTGATGCTCAAAGCGGAGTCCTTTCTATTGCTGCGCTCTAGTATAGACGCGACGGTGTTCGTTCGTGTTTTTGAACAGGTTGTTCGATAATTTCGGCGGCGCCATTCAGTAGACGTCATTTGGGGACGTTCCTTATGTGCCGGCACTTTGGGAACGTCCCTAAGTGCCGGCATCCGGGGTCGCTCCTTGGTTGTTGCCTGTTCAAGAGTGTCCCTAACGACTAGGCCGCTTGCGTGCGATTTTTGACCGTTGGGCGGGCGCTTCGTCGTTGCCGCAAAAACGTTTTTGCATATCGGGTACAACGGGCTTTACGTGAGTAAAGTGCGCGTCGTGTCCTCGTGTCGCGTTTTTAAAGGAGGCCCCATGCCTGGTGTTACCCCTGCAGAAGTTCTGTCCAACTTTGGTATTACGCTGGTCGAAGATCCCGCCGAGAATCAGCCCCGTCTGCTGGTCGATCTACCCGCCGCGGAGCTCGTCGAGCACGCTATCCGCCGCGAAGAAGGCCGCATGGCATCCAACGGCGCGCTGGTGATCGAGACGGGGGAGCGCACTGGTCGCTCCCCCAATGACCGCTTTATCGTTGACACGCCCGACGTGCACGACAAGATCGCCTGGGGCGCCGTCAACCGACCGCTTTCGATCGAGAGCTACGAGACCATCAAGGCCGGCATCGTCGACTACCTCAACGAGCGCGACGTGTTCGTCACCCGCGGCATGGCCGGCGCCGACCGCAACCACACGCGCCGACTGCTCGTCGCCTGCGAGCGCGCCAGCCAGGCACTCTTCATTAAGCAGATGCTCGCCCGCCCGCTTGCCCGCGAAATCGCGCGCACCGGCGAGCCGGACTTCTGTGTGCTCGCCGCGCCGGGCTACCAGTGCGATCCCGCCATCAAGGGCCTCAACTCCAGCGCCGCCGTGGTCATCAACTTCCAGGAGCGCGTGATTTTGGTCGCGGGTACCGGCTACTCCGGCGAGATCAAAAAGTCCATCTTCAGCGTCATGAATTACCTGCTGCCCGTCGAGGACGACGTGCTGCCCATGCATTGCTCGGCCAGTATGGATCCCGTCACGCACGAGACCGCGGTGTTCTTTGGCCTGTCGGGCACCGGCAAGACCACGCTTTCGGCCAACCCCACGCGCCTGCTGATCGGCGATGACGAGCACGGCTGGTCCGACATGGGCATCTTCAACATCGAGGGCGGCTGCTACGCCAAGTGTGAGGGCCTGGACGCGTTCCACGAGCCCGAGATCTTCAATGCCGTTCGTTTTGGTGCCATCTGCGAAAACGTGGTGCTCGATGAGAACCGCAAGCCCAACTACGACGACATCTCGATCACGCACAACACGCGCGTGGCATACCCTGTGGAGCACATTCCCAACGCGTGGACCAAGGGCATGGGCACCACTCCAAGCGTCGTGCTGTTCCTGACCTGCGACGCCTTTGGCGTGTTGCCGCCCATCTCACGCCTGACGGCCGATGCCGCCATGTACCACTTCGTGACGGGCTTTACGGCCAAGATCCCCGGCACCGAGGTCGGCGTCACCGAGCCCACGCCCACGTTCTCTTCGCTGTTTGGCGAGCCGTTTATGCCGCTCGACCCCATGGCCTATGCCAAGATGCTCGGTGAGCGCATCGCCGACGGCCGCACGCGTGTGTACCTGGTCAACACCGGCTGGATCGGTGGCGGCTACGGCGTGGGCCATCGCATCGAGCTTGCCTACACGCGCGCCCTGGTGGCCCGCGCCCTCGACGGTACCATCGAGGACAGCGAATTCGTGCATGACGATATCTTTAACGTCGACATTCCCACCACGTGCCACGGCGTGCCCGACGGCATCCTGGTGCCGCGCCAGTACTGGCAGAGCACCGCGCGCTACGACGAGGCGGCGCACAACTTGGCCGTGATGTTCGAGGAGAACTTCGAGAAGAAGTACCCGCACCTGCCCGAGTCCGTGAAGGCCGCCGGTCCGCACGCTCAGGTGCACGCCGACGCCCGTCATCGCGGCCGCGGCCTGCTGGGACTCCGACACTAGCGTTGCTTCAGACCCAAAACCACCATAAAGGGGACAGGCACCTTTGTGGTGGTTTTACTCGCGCGGATGACTCGGGTTACAATACGCCTGACATATTGCCCCCTTCTCCGGATGGGGGCAGCGTAAGCGCTCTTGTGGCGGCACCGTAGGACTTTGAAGGTGGCCGCTGTAAGAGCGCTTTTTGTTTAGACGCTCGCGTGGGGCGAATCGTGAAGGGAGCACGTATGAAGGGCTTTGTTGCCGAGAATTCGTTTTGGAAGCTATTTCCGCAGGCGGCTGTCGGTGTTGTGGTCGTAAAGGGTATGAAGCCCGCGGCTCAGATTCCTCAAGAGGACGTGGACGCGATTGCGGCGTTGCTCGACCGCGCCAATATCGACGCGGAGCGTCATCTGACCAGCGATACTATCAGCGAGAACGCACCGGTCAAGGCATGGCGCGAGGCTTATCGGCTGTTCAAGACCAAAAAGGGCGCGCGTTGCTCAATTGAGAACCTGCTCAAGCGCGTGCTCAAGGGCAAACCGGTGGGCCACATTACGCCCGCGGTGGACATCTACAACACGGTGTCGCTGACCTACGCGCTGCCCGTTGGCGGCGAGGACCTGCATGCGATTGAGGGGGATCTTCGCTTGAAGGTGACTGACGGCGGCGATGCGTTTCTGCCGCTTGGCGAGGAAGCGGATGACCCGACGCTGCCCGGCGAGCTCACCTACATCGATGATGCGGGCGCCGTATGCCGCTGCTGGAACTGGCGCGATGGCGTTCGCACGGCGCTGTCCGACGATTCGGCCGATGCATTCCTGGCGATTGAGTGCGTGGAGCCCGAGCGGATGGGGGATTGCCAGGCTGCCGTTGATCGTCTCGCCGAGTTGCTCGAGCGCTATCTGGGAGCGACGGTTGTCGTTAAGACGCTTGTGACCCGCGACAATCCCTGCGTGGAACTGTAACGACGCCTGCGGATCATGTTCGCCGGTCAAAACCACCACAAAGGTGCCTGTCCCCTTTGTGGTGGTTTTTATGTTGATGGGTTAACAAATGGGATATTTGGGTATGGGTGTTGCCTCGTGCGGCTAAGATGTTTACCCGTTAGCATCATGTAAGCGAAAGGCGGTCGTCTCCCATGCAGCAGAACGACGAGACACGTTTCGAGGACTTTGTCGGACTGATCAGCGGGCTCTACAAGGAGATCCAGCGCATTAAGACATCCGAGGGCGCAAGGCTGGGCCTCAAGGGCTCCGACGTTATGTGCCTGTACTATCTTGAGCGCAGCAAGGACGGCCTGGCTGGCGCTGACCTGGCTCGCATGGCAGGCGTGACCCGTGCCGCCGTCTCGCGCACGCTCGCGCATCTGGAGGAGAGCGGCTACGTCGAGGTCGACGACTCGGGTGATGCGGCCGTTAAGTATCGTGCCCCGGTGCGCCTGACCGCTCTGGGCGGCGAGAGCATGAGCGAGGCGGACCGCATCATTCGCGAGGTGCTCGACACCACCGGTAAGGCTATGGGTGTGGAGCAGCGCGAGCAGATGTATGCGTCGCTGCGTACGATTCTCAACACCCTGCGTGAGATCTAAGGCCGCCAAGGCATTTGCTTCCCATTAAAAACTGCATAGTCCCGTTTGAGCGCGTATGCCGTGCCGGGGCATTGCTGTCAAAATTCCCCGCGCGGGACCTGCGCAAGAAAGGATTCGTTATGTCCGTCCGCATTATTACCGATTCCGCAAGCGATATGTCGCCGGCGGAGCACCCCGCTCTGCGTGTTCTGCCGCTGTCCGTCACCTTTGGCACCGATGTGTATATGGATGGCGTCGACATCGATCACCAGCGCTTTTACGAGATGCTTGTGGAGCGCGATGAGCTGCCCAAGACCGGTCAGGTCAACCCGTACGCCTTTTCGCAGGCGATTGCCGAAGCGCGTGAGGCCGGCGATGAGGCCGTGATTATTACCGTGGGCGCCAAGCTCTCGGGCACCAACCAGAGTGCTCGTACGGCACTTGCCGAGGCGCCGGGCGGCGACATGTTCGTCGTGGACAGCAATAACGTGACCTTGGGCGAGCGCGTGCTGGTCGAGTATGCGCTGCGCCTGGTGGACGAGGGCCAGGGCGCGGCTCAGGTTGCGGCGGCTGTCGAGGCCGTGCGCGACCGCGTGGTCGTCATCGGCCTGCTCGAGACGTTGGAGTACCTGGTGCGCGGCGGTCGCCTGTCTGCTGCGGCCGGTGCCGTGGGTACGCTGCTCAACGTAAAGCCCGTGGTGGCTGCCGAGGACGGTCTGATCGTGCAGCTGGGCAAGGCGCGCGGTTCCAAGAACGGACGTAACCTGCTCAACCAGAAGGTCGAAAAGGCGGGCGGCATCGACTTTTCCATGCCGCTGGCGCTCGGCTATACGGGCCTTTCGGATGCGGTGCTCAAGAAGTATATCGAGGACAGCGCGGCACTGTGGGCTGGCCACACCGAGGGCGAACTGCCCGTTCACACCATCGGCGCCACCATCGGCACCCATGTAGGCCCCGGCGCCGTAGCCGTAGCCTTCTTCCAGCCCGTTAACTAGTCCGCCTGCCAAAACCACCACAAAGGGGACAGGCACCTTTGTGGTGGTTTATGCTATTCCGGGTGGAAGGGAGCGAGCAATGGCGTCTGAGGGCTTTTTTGAGCGGGTGTACGAGGTGGTCGAGCAGATTCCCGAGGGGATGGTCGCCACGTATGGTCAGGTGGCGCTGCTTGCTGGACGTCCACGAAGTGCGCGGTACGTGGGGTATGCCCTGCATGGCAATCCGCGCCCCGGCGAGATTCCCTGTCACCGCGTGGTGTTTGCCGATGGCCGCATATGCGATGGTTTTGCTTTTGGCGGTCCCGATGCTCAACGTGAGCTTTTGCTAGGGGAGGGTGTGGCGTTTAAGGACGACATGCACGTCGACTTGGCCGCCTGTCGCTGGTCTGCAGGGCTCTAGCGGCTCTGCCGTGGCTTAAACCACCACAAAGGTGCCTATCCCCTTTGTGGTGGTTTTGGCAGGTTTACCGAGGTTAACTTATGGAGAAGGTATGGCGGCGCGGTTTGTCGCAGCAAAGTAAACCACGGTGAACTATATTGTTTTCAGCAACGGAGCAGGCAATAGGCGATGAAAAAGCCTGCCCTGTTGAGTTTGATTCGCATTCCTCCCCTCTGTGCGATTCAACGGTGTACTTCGGGAACAGGCCCGCTGGCAACTATCTGCCAGCGGGCCTGTTCCTGTTTCGGTGAGGATTTAGCCTCACCGTCTATGTTGTGCGAAGGCGCTTTGCCTAGTACACCATGCCCATGGCGTCCTGAACCTCGGCAAGGGTCTGCTCGGCGATCTCATTGGCGCGACGGTTGCCCTCGTGCAGCACGTCCTTCACGTAGTCCAGATCGTTTTCGTAGCGCTGGCGACGCTCGCGGATCGGCGCGAAGTACTCGTTGACGGCCTCGGTCACGTACTTCTTGAGCTGGCCGGAGCCGCCCATGCCAATTTCCTCGGCAATCTCGACTTCGGAACGGCCGGTGCAGATGGCGGCCGTCGAAAGCAGACCGGACACGCCGGGGCGGTTCTCGGGATCGAACGTGATCTTGCGCTCGGAGTCGGTCTGGCTCTTCTTGATGCGCTTGGCCGTCTCCTCGGCGGTCATCGAGATGTTGATGGCGTTACCGTAGCTCTTGCTCATCTTGCGACCGTCCAGGCCCGGCAGCAGCGGGGTCTCGGACAGCAGTGCGTCGACCTCGGGGAACACCTTGCCGTAGCGGTTGTTAAAGCGGCGGGCGATGGTGCGGGTGAGCTCGATGTGCGGCAGCTGGTCGCGACCGACGGGCACCACATTGCCCTTGCAGAACAGGATGTCGCAGGCCTGGTGCACCGGGTAGGTGAGCAGAAGGCCGGTGAGCTCGTGGCCCGAGGCCTCCATCTCGGCCTTGACCGTGGGGTTGCGCGCCAGCTCGGCCTCGGAGACCAGCGACAGGAACGGCAGCATGAGCTGGTTTGCGGCGGGTACGGCGGAGTGCGTGTAGATCATGGTCTTGTCGGGGTCGATGCCGCAGGCAAGGTAGTCCATGACCATGTTGTACACGTTGTCCTGGATGTGCTCGGTCGTATCGCGGTCAGTGATGACTTGGTAGTCGGCGATGAGCACGTTGGTCTTGGCGCCCATGTTCTGCAGCTCAACACGGCCCTTGAGGGTGCCGAAGTAGTGACCCAGGTGCAGACGGCCGGTGGGGCGGTCGCCGGTGAGCATGGTGAACTTCTCGGGCGTTTTGGCCAGGCCCTCGCGAATGGCGTTGCTCTTTTGCAGCGCGACTTCGTAGCTGTTCTCGTTTGGCATGATTGCTCCTAACGTATGTTCATGGGTCAAGATGATAACGCGTTTATTGGAGGGGCGGGTCGTAAGTAGGCGAGGGGCGGGAGAGCGGCGGCTTGTGCGATGGGCGCGGCGTGGCTGCACGTTTGGCCGGTGGCGTCTGGACGCATCCTCGGCAGCTTACCCTAGCGCCTGTGGTGGCGCTCCTCCTTGCGTTCTTCTGCTGCCTGCTCCTCTTGCTTAAAGGCGGGATCGTCGGGGGTGACGAGCTCGTCCTCGTGCGTGCGCTTGTTGTAATGGTGACGCAACACGGGCTCAAACAGATGTAGATGCTTGGCAAAGGCCGCCGAGCCAATGGCGAGCACGGTAAAGATGAGCACGCGCATGGGCACCTCGACCTGGTTGATCGCGGCGGCGCCGGCCGAAAGCATAATGCACCAGGCATAGATGAGCAGCACAGCCTGCTTTTGGTTGTAGCCCTCTTGGATCAGGCGGTGGTGGATGTGGCCCTTGTCGGCCTGCCCGATGCTAATGTGGGCGCGCTTGCGGCGCACGATGGCGCTAAACGTGTCGATGATGGGCACGCCGGCAACGATGAGCGGGATGATAAGCGAGGTGAGCGCGGCGGTGCGGCTCACGTTGAGTAGCGAGATGGAGCCCAGCGCAAAGCCCAGAAGCAGCGACCCCGAGTCGCCCAAGAAGATGCTTGCGGGGTTGAAGTTGTAGCGCAAAAAGGCCAGACAGGCGCCAAAGAGCGCAATGGAGAGCGCAGCGGCGTCGATACGGCCCGAGAGAACGGCCATCGAAAACATGGTGAACGAGGCGATGCCGCAGATGCCCGTGGCCAAGCCGTCGAGGCCGTCGATGAGGTTAATGATGTTGGTGAATGCCACCAGATAGATCACGGTGATGGGGTAGGCGAGCCATCCGAGCATGATCTCGCCGGGGGCAAACGGGTTGACGATGACGCCGATGCGCAGGCCGCCCACGCAGGCGATGAGCGCAGCGAGGACCTGTCCGGCCAGCTTTTGCTTGGGCTTGAGCTGGATGACGTCGTCGATAGCGCCGGTCGCAAAGATGACGGTAAAGGAGAGGGCCAGCATAGGATAGCTAATGTGAAGGCGCGGGTGCGGCACCAGGACGGGCGGCCAGCCTAGGTGCCAGGTGCCTAGGATTTGCACAATGCAGGCAACGACCAGGCCCAAAAACACCGCCGTTCCGCCCAAACGCGGGATGGGCTTGGTGTTGATGCGGCGCTTGGAAGGATAGTCGACGGCGTCGAGCTTAATTGCCAGGCGCTTGACCAGAGGCACCGTGAGGAAGGTCGTGATAAAGGCCGCCGCTGCCACGCATAGGTACGGTATGTAGCTCGGGGATGAAGCCATGAATCTAAAAACCGCCAAGCGTCGAAGGGAAAGGTCAGAAGAACGCCATGCGCAAAGGGCATAGCCGAATCATGATACTCGACCAAGGGGGGTGCATGGAATTGCGCGCAGCGATAATCACGCGCTTACCAGATATTGGGATGTTGTCGATGGATTGTCGGGATACCGGCGGGGATCCATATGGGCTGTAATGGTGGTTTTCGGCAAATAAAAACCACCCCCCACGTTACGAAAATGAACCCACCTAAAACAGGTGGGTGCCCTCATCGACTGTTCCAGCGTCCTTAACAACGAAGGATACCTGTACTAGGTACGACTGTGTGGGCTCCCTAAATAAACGCGACGGTTCACCCAGTTGCTCCGCGGGGGGCGGAATAACTACATCATAAAGCGGCACTTTATCGATTCCAGTCTTGACATTACAAAAATCGTGTCGGACGATTACGGCGCCTTGGGCTCGAGCCGTCTGTGCGGTTGGTCCCTTTACGTTTGAGCTGCTGAATCGTTGTTTTGGAGCATGTTTTTATGCCGACGCCGTTGACCGAACTTTTTTCGCCCGCCTGCCATTTGTGTCCGCGCCGTTGCGGTGCGGTGCGCGACGAGGGTGCGCACGGCGTATGCGGTGCCGATGACACGCTCAAGGTGGCCCGCGCGGCGCTTCATATGTGGGAGGAGCCGCCTATCTCGGGCGAGGCCGGTTCGGGCACGATCTTCTTTAGCGGCTGCTCGCTCAAATGTATCTATTGCCAGAACCACGAGATCTCGACGGGCAATTTTGGGCTTGAGATTTCGCCCGAGCGCCTGGTCGAGATTATGCTGGAGCTGCAGGACCAAGGTGCCAATAACATCAATCTGGTGACGGCGACGCATTATGCTCACCTGCTGCCGGCCGCGATTGCCGCAGCTCGGGAGCGCGGACTGGTCATTCCAATCGCCTACAACACGAGCGGTTATGAGCGTGCGAGTGCCGTGGCGGCGCTCGGCGATTTGGTCGACGTGTGGCTTACCGACTTTAAGTATGCCAATGCGGCGCTTGCGCAGTCACTCTCTCATATTAAGGACTACCCGCGCGTGGCTGTGTCGGGTCTGGCCCAGATGGCGCGCGAAATTGAGCGCCGCGGGGGAGAGCTGGTAGACGGGGACGGGCTCATGAAGCGCGGCATAATCGTGCGTCATCTGGTGCTGCCGGGGCATGCGGACGATTCGTGCCGCGTGTTGGACCTGGTGTGGCAGACGGTGGGCGACGTGCCGATCTCGGTCATGAACCAGTACACGCCCAATGCCCTCATGCGCGAACAAGGCGGCGACCTGGCGCGCGCCGTGACGCGCGAGGAGTACGAGCAGGTGCTCGACCATGCCGACGACCTGGGCTTTACGACGATGTTTTGGCAAGAAGGCGGAGCGGTAGACGAGAGCTTCACCCCGGCGTTCGACACCACCGGCGTCCTCACCAGCGCAAAGTAGTGCGCTCGCCGATGATTTTTCTGGGACGGGGATTAAAAAATCATCGAGAGGATCGCCTGCTCGAAAAGTTGTCAAAATAGCCGCGTCCCAAAAAGACTGGGTATTGGGCGTTGACAGTTGGCGAGCCGTAGGTAAAATATCAACTTGTCCTGGGGACGTAGCTCAGTTGGGAGAGCGCTGCCGTCGCATGGCAGAGGCCGAGGGTTCGACTCCCTTCGTCTCCACCCTTGGATTTGATAAGCCGCTGACATTGTGTCGGCGGCTTTTTTTAAAAGAAAGGGCTGTACCATGGCCAAGCTTGAGTCCCAACCACTGTCTGCCGAGGAACGCGCCGAGTTGGAAGAGCTCCGCGCCGAGAAAGCTCGTCGCGAGGCCCAGGAAGAGGCACGCCGCGAGCGTGAGGAGCTGGCCGCCCTGCGTGCCGAGCGTGCGAAGGCCGAGGAGGCCGCCGCGAACGTCGCCCCCGCGCCCAAGCCCGCCGCCGCGAAGCCCGCGCCCACCGCACCTAAACCTCAGCCTAAAAAGGTCGCTCGTTCCAAGTCCGTCGAGCCCAAGCCGAGCCGTGACGAGATGACCTTTGCCCAGCGCATGGTTACCTCCAAGGAGCCTACGGGCGAGAACGAGATCCCTGGCATGGCGCCGGCTCAAAAAATCATCATTGTCCTTGCCCTCATCGCGTTTGTCATCTTTATGGGCTACACGATCCTGACCAGCATGGGCCTGCTCTAGCCCATTCGCGCTGGGTGCCATGCCCGAACACTCTGCCCTTTTCCAACCCTCAACCTCTGCACAACGCATCCGAAAGGTCGCCCCATGGCTTTGACCGACATCTCGCATCCCACCGACATTGCAATGCTCACCGATCTGTACGAGCTCACTATGGCCCAGGGCCTGTGGGAGAGCGGCAAGGCCAATGAGCAGGGTTGTTTTACCGCGTTTTACCGCGACCATCCCTTTGGCAGCGCCTATGCCGTCATGTGCGGCACCGCCGAGCTGCCCGAGCTGGTCGAGAACCTGCGCTTTACGCCCGAGGATATCGACTACCTCGCCTCACTCCAGGCCCCGGCCGGCGGTGCGATGTTCAAGCCTGCATTCCTCGACTACCTGCGCGATTTTCATGCACATGTAAACATCGACGCCGTCCCCGAGGGCGAGCTCGTCTTTCCGCGCGAACCCATGGTTCGCGTCACCGGTCCCGCGCTGGAGTGCCAGCTGCTCGAAACGGCGCTGCTCAACATCGTCGGCTTCCAGACGCTTGTCGCCACCAAGACGGCGCGCGTGGTGCTGGCGGCGGACGGCCGTCCCGTTGCCGAGTTTGGCCTGCGCCGCGCCCAGGGTCCCGATGGCGGGCTGGCCGTCGCGCGCGCGAGCTACGTTGCCGGCTGCTCCTCTACGTCCAATGTGCTCGCCGGCCGCCGCTACGGTATTCCCGTCTTTGGCACGCATGCGCACAGCTGGGTGATGAGCTTCGATTCCGAGCTCGAGGCCTTCCGCGCCTTTGCCAAGTCGAGCCCCAAGAACTGTACGCTGCTCATCGACACCTATGACGTGCGCGAGGGCTGTGAACATGCCATTACGGTTGCCAAGGAGATGGAAGCGGTGGGCGAGCGCCTGTCGGCCATTCGCATCGACTCCGGCGACCTCGCCAAGCTCTCCAAGTATGTGCGCGGCCGTTTTGATGCCGAGGGCCTGCCCTATGTGGGGATCTCGGTTTCTAACGATTTGGATGAGTACACGATTCAGTCGCTGCTCGACCAGGGCGCGCCCATCGACAGTTTTGGCGTGGGTACCAAGCTTGCGACCTGCTATGACCAGCCGGCGCTGGGCGGCGTGTACAAGCTTTCCGCCCGCCGTGCGAGCGAGGCAGATCCATGGACGCCGGTGGTCAAGCTCTCTGAGCAGCCATACAAGCGCACGATCCCGGGTGTGCAACGCGTGCGCCGTTATTACGACGGCTTTGGCGGCCCGGTCTGCGACATGATCTACGACGAGGACCATCTGGCGGGGGAGGGCGCCGCGCGCGGCAATACCCTTGTGGCCGTGAACGATGCCGCCCTGGTGACCGACGTGTCCGAACTCGAGTATCGCGAGCTGCTGGTGCCGATCGTGCGCGATGGCAGTGCGGTGGCTCCGCGTGAGAGCATCCAGGACGCGCGCGAGCGCTGTGCTTGGGCGCTCGACCATCTGGACGCAGCTTTCAAGCGCTTCCTGTACCCGCAGACCTATGTGGTGGGTATGGAGCAGGGCCTGGCTCAGGTGCGCGACGAGCTCGTGCGTAAGAACATGGCCGCGGCCTCTGCCTTTCCCTGGGCTCACTAATTCCTTGGGCGGTAGGGGCGAGTCACGCTTCCCTGGCCGCCGGCTCGGCCGTTCGCTGAACAGTTGATTGGTTTGACGTATGACGACTTCTTATAAAACGATGGTGGTAAAGATCGGTTCGTCCACGGTGGTGGGCGCCGACGGCAAGGTCAACCGCGCCTTTATCGGCGGGCTTGCCGACCAGGCCGCAGCGCTGCGCGAGCTTGGCTGGCGCCTGATCGTGGTGAGCTCGGGCGCCATTGCCTGCGGCTATCCCGTGCTGGGCTTCGACCGTAAGCCGGTCGGCGACCTGCCGAGCCTGCAGGCCTGCGCCTCGGCCGGTCAGTGCATCATCTCGTCGGCCTACGACGAGGAGTTCCATGCGCGCGACCTGCTCACCTCGCTCGTGCTGCTCACGCGTCACGACACGGCGCGCCGCACGTCCTACCTGCACGCGCGCGACGCCCTGCTTCGCCTGGTGGAGCTCGGCGTGGTGCCGGTCGTCAACGAGAACGATACCGTCACCGTCGATGAGATCAAGTTTGGCGACAACGACACGCTGGCGGCGCTTGTGAGCTGCCTGGTTTCTGCCGATCTGTGCGTGACGCTCTCGGACATCGATGGCCTCTACACCGCCAATCCGCACGAGGATCCCACGGCCGAGTTCGTCCCGGTCGTGCATAAGATCGACGCCAAGATCATCGCCTCGGCGGGCGATTCTTCCACATCGGTGGGCACGGGCGGCATGATCACCAAGATCCGCGCGAGCCGCATTCTCATGACGGCGGGCATTCAGAGCGTGATTTGCTCGGGCGAGGAGCCCGATGCGCTCGTGCGTCTGGCCCGCGGCGAGAGCGTGGGTACGCTGTTCGATCCGCCGGCGGAGCGCCTGGACATCGCGCCCCGCAAGCTGTGGATCGCACTGGGTGACAAGGCACATGGCTCGGTGACGGTCGATGATGGTGCTGCGAAGGCGCTGGTTAGCCGTGGTTCTTCCTTGCTTGCGGTTGGTATTCGCGAGGTCGATGGCGCGTTTGCCGAGGGCGATGTGCTCGACGTGTGCGACCCGAGCGGCATGGTTGTCGCCCGTGGTATCGCCGAGGCCGATTCGGAAGTGCTGGAGCTTGCCGCCGGCCGCCGCCAGGACCAGATTGCCAGCAACCGCCTGCTCGCAGACCTGGCCGAGAAGCCCGCGATACACAGGGATAACTTGATCGTATTTGCATAAAGAAAGACAGCGCTGCGGATCGTTTCCCGCAGCGCTGTCTTTTTCGTGCCGGCACTTGGGGACGTTCCTTTTGTGCCGGCAGGCGGGGACACTCCTTTGCTAGAAGATCCGGCGCAGGTCTCCGCGGTTGAGGGCTTCGTTGAAGAGGTGCTTGAACACCACGCCGCCGTGTAGACCGTCGTGCTCGAACTCGTTGGTCACCCAGGCATGCGAGTTGCCCACGCGGCTGAGCGTATCGAGCTGCAGGCCCGAATCGACGTACATGTCGTCGAAATACACTGCGGCCTGCAGGGGCACCTCGTTGCACGCCAGTCGCTGCGGGTCGTAGATCTTGTCCCAGCTGGTGTCTTCCATCAGCAGATCCATCGCCGGCTTGAAGGGCTTAAGTTCGGGCATCTGCTCAAACATCCACGGGAACATGGCCTCGCCGGTAAACATGAGCGGGCGCGCTAGCGTGTCGAACTCGGCACGGTGTGCCTTCTCTTCTGCCGCGGCCCAGCGAATGGGCATGGTGTCGCCGTCGGCGTAGATGAACTCCTGAAGCGTCCAGTACAGCGGATTCGTGAGTGTGTTGGTGCGCTCGAAGGCGCGCATCAAAAAGCTGTCAGATACCGAGGCACCGCAGGTCAGCGTGCCGTCGCCGTCAACAAAAGCATGATCGATAATCCAATGCATGCGCTCAAAGCTCGGCTTCATGCCAAAGTCGCTGCCCATGAGCTGCAGGCGCTCGACCGTCATCGGCGAGCCGTCGGGCAGCACGGGCTTCTGAGCCTCGAGCGCATCGGCCAGGGCTGCCACGCGCTCGACGTCAGCGGGGTAGCGGTCGTAATACTGCTGCGTCTTGGCGGCCATGCGCGGGAAGGTGTGCGTGTAGACCTCGCTGGCGCTCGCCGGCACATGCGGAATGCCGCCGCAGGTAAAGCTTGCCGCCACGCCCTCGGGGAAGAGCGACAGGTAGCTCAGCGTCAAAAAACCGCCGTAGCTCTGCCCGAGTGTGACCCAGGGCTTGCCGCCAAAGCCCACCAGGCGCAGGTACTCAAAATCGCGCACGATGGAGCTGGCGAGGTGACGCTTGAGGAAGTCCGCCTGCGAGCGTGCAGTATCGGCGCCGGCGGCCGTTGCGCGATCACCCAGTGCCTTGATCGTGCGTCCGTCCACGCAGCTACTGCGTCCGGTGCCGCGCTGGTCGGGAAGGACCACGCGGAAGTGCTTGACGGCCTCCTCGATCCAGCCGTCGCTTGTGGGCGACAGCGGACGCGGGCTCTCGCCGCCGGGGCCGCCCTGCAAAAACAGGAGCAGTGGCAGATCGTCGTTGATGCGGTCGGGCGCGCAAACCACACGGTAGAAGAGCTTGATGCTCTCGGGCGCGCCGGCGATGGGCGCCGGCATAGCGCCGCGGCGCATGGTGCTGCCGACGGCCAGGAGCATCGGCTCCAGGCCGCGCCAGTCAAGGGGGACGTCGATGCTGTGGTCCTCGACGTAAAGGCCGGGGACGTGGTACGAAGTGATGAGGGCCATGTGAGTCTTCCGTTCGTTGCGGTGTTTCGGGTTGACCAATTCTACCGCCGCGGGCGAGGCCATGCGCAAATCGGCTACCATGGTTGCAAACTTCTAGGAGAAAGGGCCGCCCATGTCGGTCGATATAGCCACGTATGTCCACGATCTTGCCGTTGCCGCCAAGGCAGCGTCGGCCTCGCTTGCCACGGCGAGCGATGAACAGCGCCAGGAGGCCGTGCGCGCCATGGCCGCGGCGCTGCGCGACGGCGTCGACTCCATCGTCGCCGCCAACGAGCTCGATATGTCCGCTGCGCGCGATGCGGGTACCTCGGCCGGACTGCTCGATCGTCTGCTGCTGACGCCCGAGCGCGTCGAGGGCATGGCCGCCGGCCTGGAAAAGCTCGCCGAGCTGCCCGATCCCGTGGGCCGCGTGCTCGACCACCGCGTGCTTGCAAGCGGCGTGGACCTGACCCGTGTGAGTGTGCCGCTGGGCCTGGTCGCCATGGTTTACGAGGCGCGTCCCAACGTGACGGCCGACGCCGCAGGCATCTGCATCCGTACCGGCAACGCCTGCATTCTGCGCGGCGGCTCGCTGGCCTATCACTCGTGTGCCATGATTTCTGAGCTGCTGGCCGATGCGCTCGAGGCCAAGGGCTTCCCGCGCGAGGCCGTGTCGATGATCGAGTCCACCGACCGCGAGGCCACTGGCGAGCTCATGAAGCTCCGCGGTATTGTCGACGTACTCATTCCGCGCGGCGGTGCAGGCCTGATCCAGCGCTGCGTGCGCGAGTCGCTTGTGCCGGTGATCGAGACGGGCACGGGCAACTGTCACATCTACGTGCATGAGTCCGCCGACTTTGATAAGGCGCTCAACATTATCGTTAATGCCAAGACCCAGCGTGTAGGCGTGTGCAATGCCGCCGAGTCGCTGCTGGTCGACCGTGCCGTGGCCGATGCGTTTTTGCCCGCGGTCGTGGCCGTGCTGCATGACCACGGCGTGCTCATTCACGGCGACGAGGCCACGTGCGCCGCATGCGCCGACGCCGGGCTTGCCGAGGGCGATGACTACGTTGCCGCGACTGAGGAGGACTGGGGTCGCGAGTATCTGGCGCTCGAGATGAGCGTGAAGGTCGTGGCGAACGAGGACGAGGCCATCGCGCACATCAACCGCTACGGCACGATGCACTCCGAGGCCATCGTTGCAGAGGACACGGATGCTTGCGAGCGCTTCCTGGACGAGGTCGATGCCTCGGCCGTGTATGCCAACGCCAGCACGCGCTTTACCGACGGCGGCGAGTTTGGCCTGGGCGCCGAGATTGGCATCTCGACCCAAAAGCTCCACGCCCGCGGCCCCTTTGCCGCCGAGGCCCTCACCACCTACAAATACAAGCTCCGAGGCACCGGCCAGGTCCGCCCCTAACGCCCGCGCAAATAAAAACCACCACAAAGGTGCCTGTCCCCTTTGTGATGGTTTTGGAATTAAGCCTGAAAGGTGTCGCGGTCGGGGGCGAAGGACTGCATGGCCGCTATGGTGCGGTCAAAGAGCTCGGGGAGCTCCCAGCCCAACATCTCGGCGCCCTGCGAAATCACGTCGCGCGAGCAGCCGGCGGCAAAGCGCTTGTCCTTGAACTTCTTCTTGAGCGACTTGGTCGTAAAGTCCATAACGCTCTTGCTCGGGCGCATGATGACTGCAGCGCCGATCAGGCCGGTGAGCTCATCGCAGGCAAACAGGATCTTTTCCATCTGCAGCTCGGGTTTGGGCAGCGAGGTGTTGAAGTCCGACGTGTGCGTCTGGATGGCGCGAATGAGCTCGGGAGACGCACCTTCGCCCTCAAGAATCTCGGCAGCATAGATGGTGTGGTTCATGGGGTCGTCCTCATGCTCCTCCCAATCTAGGTCGTGCAGCAGACCGACGATGCCCCAAAACTCCTCGTTCTCGGGGTCGAACTCGCGCGCAAAGTAGCGCATGGTGCCCTCGACCGTTTCGCCGTGGGTGATGTGGAACGGGTCCTTATTGTGCTCGTTGAGCAATTCGAACGCACGGTCGCGGGTGATTCCGGCGGAAAGTGGCTCTGCCATAAAAGACTCCTTGTGCTCGCAGGTATCGCTAAGAATGAATACTACTAGAACGACTAGAACGAAAAAACCACCACAAAGGTGCCTGTCCCCTGTGTGGTGGTTTTTGGCGCGGATGGGTTAGTTGAGGGCGGCTTGGGCTAGGCGGGCTTCGGCGGCCTCCTCGGTGACGCCCAATGCCACGGCGAACTCCTCGATGGAGCGGCGCTTGGCTTCCTTGAGTACACGCATATAGTAAGAGCTGGGCTTTTTATCTGCTTCCTCGGCCTGACGAATGCGGTGCATCATGGTCTTTGCCACGCGGACCGTCTCGGGCGCGCCCAGCTTGAGCTGCTGCTTAAAGTGCGTCTCCTCAAGCGAGCTGTTGCGCTCGGTAAAGGTGTCGCACTCCAGCTCGTCGTAGTGGCTCAGCAGGTGCTCGGCATCTTGCTGCGAGATGGCAGCGTGCAAACGGTCGGCCTGCGCCACGGGGTACATAAGAATCGTCTGCGCATGCCCCTGCTTGGTCTCGAGCAACAGCATGGGCTGCGGTGTGTCGTCCCTAAAACCGACGACGGTGCAGACTCCCTGACCCGGATGAATGACGTGTTGACCGATTGAGAACATGCTACCTCCAACTTATACGAATTTACGTATGTCTAGAATAACACGCTGACGTGCGCAAATCCTCACTTTATGCAGGAAAAGCACACAACTCTGATAGGTAAGAGTATTCGATAAAAGACACAGCTCATTCACACCTTTATGCATTTTCAACGCGTGCATAATCTGCAGGCAGACCGGCATCTTTGAGTGAGTCCATGCAAGCTGTAGTCAATTTTGTGCATATGCAATTTCGATTGGCTTTACCCTGCGACAGTGCCCGTCGCTTGTGATAGAGTGCTACAAACTCTGGCTTTTGCCCTACGAGTGACCAAGAGCTCGGGGGCTTTAACACAAGGAGGATCTATGCCCGAGAAGATTGAAGAGCTGGTACGCGCTGCGCTTGCTGCGGCCCAGGAGGCCGGCGACCTTTCCGCATTTGAACTTGACGATTGCGCTATCGAGCGACCGGCTGACACTTCTCATGGCGAGTGGACCTCTACCATGGCCCTGAAGTCCGCCAAGCTGGCCCACTGCGCCCCGCGCAAGATCGCCGAGGCCATCGTTGCCCATATGCCCGAGGATCCCGCGATCGAGAAGGTTGAGATCGCAGGCCCCGGTTTCATCAACTTCTACCTCTCCGTTGCCGTCAAGAATGCCATCTTTGGCGAGGCTCGCGAGAAGGGCATGGACTTCGCTAAGTCCAACGTCGGTGGTGGCCTGAAGACCCAGGTCGAATTCGTTTCCGCCAACCCCGTCGGCCCCATGCACATTGGTCACGGCCGCTGGGCCGCTCTGGGTGACTCCCTTTGCCGCGTCATGGACCACGCCGGTTACGACATCCAGCGTGAGTTCTACATCAATGACCACGGCTCTCAGATGAACACCTTCGGCAACTCCATCAGCACGCGCTATATGCAGCTTGCCGACATCATCGCCAAGCAGGGCGTTGATATCGACGAGGCTCACAAGCTGCTGATCGCCGACCGCGACGCCTTTGTTGCCGACGAGAACGACGAGCACCCCGAGACCCATCCGTATCAGGACAACTTTGCCGAGACCTTGGGCAAGGACTCTTACGGCGGCGACTACATCATCGACGAGGCCGCCGAGTTCTGGCGCACCGACGGCGACAAGTGGGTCGACGCCGATCCGCAGGAGCGCATGGAGATCTTCCGCGAGCGCGGCTATGTAAAGATGGTCGATAACATGCGCGACCTCTGCCACGCCGTCAACTGCGACTTCGACCGTTGGTACTCCGAGCGCTCGCTGTACGTGAAGGACACCGAGGGCGAGACCGCCGGCACCTCCGCCGTCGACCGCGCTTTTGAGAAGCTCGACAAGATGGGCTACCTCTACACCAAGGACGGCGCCCTGTGGTTCCGCTCCACCGATCTGGGCGACGACAAGGACCGCGTCCTGATCAAGTCCGACGGCGAGTACACCTACTTCGCCTCCGACGTCGCCTATCACTGGGATAAGTTCCAGCGCGTCGATCACGTCATCGACATCTGGGGCGCCGACCACCACGGTTACATCGAGCGCGTCCGCTGCGTCTGCGACGCTCTGGGTTACCCCGGCAAGTTCGAGGTTCTACTGGGCCAGCTCGTCAACCTGCTGCGTAACGGCAAGCCCGTCCGTATGTCCAAGCGCAAGGGCACCATGGTGACCCTGCAGGAGCTCGTCGACGAGGTCGGCTCCGATGCCGCTCGCTACACGCTCATCTCCAAGAGCTCCAACCAGATGGTCGACTTCGACATCGAGGCCGTTAAGAAGCGCGACAACTCCAACCCGGTCTATTACGTGCAGTATGCTCACGCCCGCGTGTGCTCCATCCTGCGCCGTGCCGCCGACGTTACCGCCGAGCAGGCCGACGAGATGGGCATGAAGGCCGTTGCCGCCAAGGCCATCGGTGAGAACGTCGATTACTCGCTGCTGACCGACCCGACCGAGCTCGCCCTTTCGCGCAAGCTCAACGAGCTCACCGACCTGATCGCCAGCTGCGCTCGCGACCGCGCTCCGTTCCGTCTGACGCACTTTGCCGAGGAGCTTGCTGGCGACTTCCACAGCTTCTACGCTGCCTGCCAGGTCCTGCCGAGCGAGGGCCGTCCCGTCGACCCCGAGCTTTCGCGTGCCCGTCTGGCCGCTTGTGATGCTGTCCGTGTGACGCTCGCCCTGGTGCTCACCCTCGTTGGCGTTTCCGCGCCCGAGCAGATGTAATCTGCGGGTCATTTGACCGTGTAGGTTTGGTTTAACTGAGCCCTATAAGCCCGATCTCCTACGGAGGTCGGGCTTTTTTCGCAAACGCCGACGTATTGATGAATTTGGAACTGCTGGAAATACGAAACTATGCCGGTTTACTACGATGAATTGAGGAATTCTAACCACGCCGGCTTTTTGCTAAAAAGTGCAAGGCATCTACCTGCGGTTTTAGTTCAACAAGTTTCGGAGTGGTCGCGGTTGAGCGATTCATCGTAGTAAACCGCCATAGTTTTGGCGGAGGCAGTCAGATTTGTGGGTGGCAAACAAAGAGTGTCCCTTTTGACTAGTCGTTTAAGAACGTCCCCCCCCAATGACTAAGTTGCAGGTGGCGGCGGTTGTGTTACACTAACACTGCGTAGTTGACGCAATCATCTCGATACAGATCAATGATGTCCGTCGTTTTGAACGGAACTAGACTGTTTAGCCGCCCTGAAGGTTTATGCAGGGAGCATGTGATCACAGGGCTTGAAAAGAAAGTTGAGCAAACACTGTGTCTGATCAACAGCAAGAAAACGAAATAACGACGACGCAGGCCGCTCCCGCTGCACCGGTTGCGTCGGACCAGGTCGCGGCGCCCGCGCAAGCCTCGGCTCCTGAGACGCCTAAGGCTGCTTCGACGCCTATGCCTGTAGCGGCTGAGAAGGCCGTGCCTGCAACTGGTGAGGAGGCTGCTCCGGCAAAGCCCAAGCGCATGCGCCGCACGGCCAAGCCTGCCGCTGACGGCGAGGAGGTCACCAAGCCAAAGCGCCGTACCACGCGCACGACGCGCGCCAAGCTCACCGTTGCAGCTGACTCCTCGGCGCCGATTTCCGATGAGGTCGCGCAGGCACGTGCGTTGGCGCAGATTAGCGAGGCTCAGGTGGTGCGCGCCCGCCGTCGTGCTGCCGAGCGCGAGGCCGCGGCTCTGACCGAGCTTGCAGCTCCGTCTGTGCCCGAGACGCCTGCCGCCACCGAGACTCCTGTCGCCGACCAGCCGACCGAGAAGCCGGTACCGCGCACACGCCGTCGCACGGCTGCTAAGGCCGAGCAGGTTGCTGAACAGGTAACCCCCGAGCTCACTGAGGCTTCGGTCCGTTCCGCGGCAGGGGAGGGCACATCGCCTGTTGAGCCCGCTGCGCCTGTCGAGGCCAGCGAAGTTCCCGTTGTCGATCCGGCTTTGCGCCCGCACCGTCGCGGTCGCAAGCCCAAGGCCTTTGTCGAGGCCGAGAAGGCCGCAGCCGCAGCCGCCGCCGCTCGGGATGCTGCGGCGACCGCCAAGTCCTCAACTGCTGCCGATGAACCCGTCCAGGATGCTACGACTTCCGAGGCCGTTTCTGCCGATGCCGAGCCCGCCGACGTCCGTCCCGGTCGCAGCCGTCGCACTGCTGCTAAGCGCACGTCCAAGGCTAAGGCTGCCAAGAAGGGTGCGTCCGAGGATTCCGCCGAGACGACCGCCGATGCATCGACTGATGCCGTCGAGCCCCAGGACGTCGAACAGCCTGCATCCGAGAAGCCCAAGCGCGGTCGCAAGAAGTCCGTTAAGGCCAAGGCCGCCGAGCAGCATGCTGATGTCGAAGCGCAGGTTGATTCTGGCGCCGAGGCCAATGACGCCGCTGCGGCCAATGTTGACACCACCGCAACCGATGGTGCCGCCCCCGCCGAGAGCGAAGACGGCGCTCGCCCCAACCGTCGCCAGCACAAGCGCAACGACGAGCGCAACGAGCGTAAGGACGACCGCAACAACGACCGTCGCAACCGCCAACGCGATCGCAAACAGCGCAACAAGGAGCGTAATGCCGCTCCCACCGAGCCCACGCTTTCGCGCGAGGAACTCGCGGCCATGAAGGTCGCTGAGCTGCGCGAGAAGGCTAAGGAGTTCGAGATCGAGACGACCGGCAAGAAGAAGGCCGAGCTCGTCGAGGAAATCTACGTCACCGCTGCGAAGGCCGAGGGCTTCCGCGACATCAAGGGCATTCTGCAGATTCGCCCGGACAGCTCCGGCATCATCCACGCCCATGGCTACATGAAGTCCAACGACGACGCCTTCGTGCCCGCCTACCTCATCCGCTCCGCGCGCCTGCGCACGGGCGACGTCATCGAGGGCTCGCTGCGTCCTTCGCGCGGCGGCGACAAGCGCGCCGGCCTCGCCAAAATCACGACCGTCAACGGTCTGGACCCCGAGCAGATTCGCAACCGTCCCAAGTTCGGCGACCTCACCCCGGTCTATCCCAACGAGCCGCTGCGCATGGAGCACGGCAAGGACTCTATTACCGGCCGCGCCATCGACATCGTGTCACCGATCGGCAAGGGCCAGCGCGGCCTGATCGTGTCCCCGCCCAAGGCCGGCAAGACCACGATCCTCAAGAAGATCTGCCAGTCTATCTCGATTAACAACCCCGAGGTGCACCTCATCTGCCTGCTCGTCGACGAGCGCCCCGAAGAGGTCACCGATATGCAGCGTTCCATCAAGGGCGAGGTTGTGGCGTCGACCTTCGATATGCCTGCCGACAACCACACCCGCGTGGCAGAGCTCGTCATCGAGCGCGCCAAGCGCATCGTAGAGCTGGGTGGCGACGTCGTGGTGGTGCTCGACTCCATCACGCGCCTCGCCCGCGCCTACAACTTGGCGGCGCCCGCCTCGGGCCGCATCCTTTCGGGCGGCGTCGATTCGGCGGCCCTATATCCGCCCAAGCGCTTCCTGGGTGCAGCCCGCAATATCGAGAACGGTGGCTCGCTTACCATCCTGGCCTCTGCCCTCATCGACACCGGTTCCAAGATGGACGAAGTCATCTTTGAGGAGTTCAAGGGCACCGGCAACATGGAGCTTAAGCTCGACCGCGACCTGGCCGACCGCCGCATCTTCCCGGCTATCGACCCCGTTGCCTCCGGTACGCGTAACGAGGACCTGTTGGTCGACGAGCAGATGCGTCCGTTTGTCTTTGGTCTGCGTCGCATTCTTGCCGGCATGAACAACACCGAGCGCGCAGCCGCATCGTTTATCAAGGGTCTTAAGGGCACCAACACCAACCAGGAGTTCCTGGTGCGTTCGGCCAAAAAACACAGCGACTACGAGCAGACGTTCTAGGTTGTCATCCACGCGCAGCGATAGTCATCAATGCGATAAAGGGTCGGGGCTTTGAGCCTCGGCCCTTTTCTATAGCGCCGCTCCGCGCTTATTTTTGACCGTAAGACCGACGAGCAGCAGGTTTCCCGTTTCAATCCGACATCGTCACTTGCAATCGACAGGACGGTTTCGCATAATAACTTTTAAGCTTCGCGACGGAAAACGCAGATGAAACGAACCATATACCGTTGCTTTGGGGCATAGCCCCGCTTCATCTTCTCTCGCGCAGCCAACTGAATGATGCGATTTGGGTGCTGGAAGATGGGGAGAGCTCATGGCTTCTTCTGATGCAACACAACGAGCAGTCCTTGCCGGACTTTCGTGCGGGATCGGCCTTGCCGCTCCCGTGGTTATGTATGCCGCGACGCTGCCGTTTTCGTCGGTGAACGAGACGGTCGTGGCGGGTGCAGTTCCCTTCGCCGTGGGCGCGGTGGCGGGCGTGGGTATCTATGCCGCCTCGCTGGGTATCTCCGAGTATCGTGCGCAGCGTGAAGAGCGTCTGTTCCAGCCCGATGCCATGGGCGGTGCCGCCAATCTCAATCAGCATCAAAGCGAGTTCAAGACCGCCTCGATTCCAGCTCAGCAGCAGGATGCGATTCCGTACGCTGCGGCTTCTGCTTCTCAGGCTCAGTCGGAGCAGTCTACCTCGGCATTCCTTTCCGGCCTGACTGGTGCGTTCCAGCGCCGTCATGCCGATGATGGTGTCCCTACCATCGCTCGAGCCGCAGATGCTATGGACGAGGCCGAGGCTTGGTCCATGATCGACAGCATGCTCGACGACGATTCGCCGGTGAGCTGCGACCCTGCACGCTCGCGCGACGTCTATCAAGTCGCCATCGACGAGCTCAC
Source organism: uncultured Collinsella sp. (assembly GCA_902475525.1). Lineage (GTDB taxonomy): Bacteria > Actinomycetota > Coriobacteriia > Coriobacteriales > Coriobacteriaceae > Collinsella. The sequence continues at coordinate 8,948 of CABRZS010000001.1, read as the reverse complement.
CAACGGCGGGCAGACCGGCTCCTTCAATCGCGATGATATCGCCGCCGCGGCACGCGCCGTGTCGGGCTCCCAGGCCGCCCCTGCGGGCAGCACGGCGGCTTTCGTGGCACTCGTTGCCAATGCGGCGGTCAATAACGCCTACAGCGCTACCTCGGCGGACGCGAACGCTTCTGCCGATAATTCGTACGTTGATGAACCCATGACCGCGGACGAGGAGGCTGTTGCCGCCCGCCGTGCCGCCGAAAGCTCGCTTTGGGGCGCTCCTGCCCAGCAGCAGGCGGCTGAGGCTGCGCCGTACAATGCAAACCTCGCCAGCATGCCTATCATCTCCGGTGCCGCGGGCATCGATCTCGATGACCTCGATGAGCCTGCAGCCATCACCGCATCGATTGATGCCCAAGATCGCATCGACACCGGCGACCTTCCGGACGCCTCGTTCGAGGTTGATGTCCCCATGGCCGATTACTCGGGCCACGAGGGTATGTGGGCCGCCGCCACCGCGATTCTGGATGAGATTGACGAGCCTGCTCCTGTTTCAGCCCCCGCTCCCGTCGCTGCCCCTCAGCCTGCCGCCTCCGCCTATGTCGGCCGTCACAGCGCTGTGTTCCCTGAGGATACTGCCCGCATCTCGCGCGAGAGCATCGAGCGGGCCGAGGCTATTGCCGCCGGCATTATGGAAAATCGTCGTCACGAGCGCGTCAATCAGATCCTCGAGGAAGAGATCGAGCGCCTGCAGTCCTCTACCGCCAAGCGTACGGGCCGTGCCTATCTGAGCGTTATCGAGGGCGGTACCGCCAGCTTCGCGCCGCTCCGCGCGGAGGCATAACTTCTGCATGGTTAAGATCAATCGAAAATGGGCGGTCGTGACCTGCCTGATGGCGCTCTTGATCTGGGGCAATTCGCTGGTTCCCGGCTCGGGGTCGGGTTCGCTGAGCCTAACGGTCATGGAAGCTATCCGCGATTTCCTGCACGGCGTGGGACTTCCATATGCATGGGTGACCAACTTTGTTGTTCGCAAGTGCGCGCATTTTACCGAGTATATGGTGCTCGGCATCCTGGCAACGCATGCCTTTGATTATGAGGGGCGGCGCACCTTTGACGTGCTGCTGCCCACGGCGGTGTTCCTGCTGCTGATTCCCTCGATCGACGAGACGATTCAGCTCTTTGTACCGGGACGCGCCGGCATGATCACCGATGTGATGATCGACTGCTGTGGAGCGGCAACGGGTGTTGTGCTCCGATATCTCTTACGGCCGCTGATGCGCGCCAAAATAGCCGCCTAGGACGTATTGTTTGGTCCTAGGCGGCCTTTTTTATTTGAGGGCTTATATGAGGCGTGGTGGCGTCGTTCCGTAGGTCGGATTTGCCGGGCGCGCCACGCCCTGTGGGTGCGTCTGCTACTGAAGCGCCTGAGCGCCCAGGGTCAAGCAGCCCTTAATGCCCTGTTTGCCCTCGAGGCTGTTGTTGACGATGTAGCTATCGATGTCGGCCATCTCGGGCGTGACGATGTAGCCGTTGAGCATCTCGGCGCACTTCTTGCGCGCGAGCGGCACGATGGGGGTGTGGTCGGCCACGCCGCCACCGATGACGATCTTCTGCGGTGCGTAGCACAGGATGTAGGTCATGAGCGCCTGCGCCAGATAGCCGGCGAGCAGGTCCATGGCCTCCGGGTCATCGGCCATCTCTCCGGCGCTCTTGCCACCCCAGCGCTTTTTGACGCCGGGACCGGCGATGAGGCCCTCGAGGCAGTTGTCGTGGAAGGGGCAGCCGCTGTGCTCGCCAATGGTGTCGCGCGGGTCGCGAGTGACCAGGATGTGGCCGGCCTCGGGATGCATCATGCCGTGCACGAGCTTACCGCCCGAGAGCACGCCGGCGCCCACGCCGGTACCGATGGTCAGATACACCACATCAGTGAGGCCCTGGGCGCAACCAAAGGTGACCTCGCCCAGGCAGGCGACGTTGACGTCGGTGTCGTAGCCGCAGGGAATATTGAGCTCGTTTTGGATGATGCCCAGCAGGTCAAAGTAGCGCCATGCCGTTTTGGGCGTCTCCAGGATCTTGCCGTATTGGGACGAGGCAGGGTTGACTGCGGTGGGGCCAAAGGCGCCGATGCCCAGCGCGGCGATGCCCTTGTCGGCAAACCATGCGTTGACGGCCTCAACGGTCTCCTGCGGGGTCGTGGTCGCAATCTGCTCGCGTTCCAGGACCGTGCCGTCTGCATAGCCCGTGGCGCAGACCATCTTGGTGCCGCCGGCCTCGAGCGCTCCGATAAGCTGCTGCTCTGCCATAGTATTCCTCTCTGGGACGAGTTGCTCCGTGACTAAAGTATAGCGCTTTAAAAAATAAATGAGGTCGCTATAAAAAGAAACCTCGTGGCCCAACGGGTTCACGAGGTTTCTTTAGTGCCTTTAGTTACTGACCGTCCTTACCCGCGCGGCTCGATTTTATCACGCAGAGACTTGAGGTTCTCCAGCGCCGCGTTAAGCGTCTCGTCTCGCTTGGCAAAGTGGAAACGAATCAGATGGTTGACGGGCTCGCGGAAGAAGCTCGAGCCGGGCACGGCGCCCACGCCCACCTTAGACGCGAGGTCCTCGCAGAATTCGAGGTCGCTGTCGTAGCCAAACTCAGAGATATCCATCATCACGTAGTAGGCGCCCTGCGGCACGTTATGCTCAAGACCGATGCTGTCGAGTCCCTGGCAGAACAGGTCGCGTTTGGCGGTATAGAGGTCAAGGACTTCATCGTAATAGCTGTCGTTGAAGTTGAGGGCGGTGACGACAGCTTCCTGCAGGGGAGCGGCAGCACCCACGGTGAGGAAGTCGTGGACCTTCTTGATGCGCTCGGTGATCTCGGCAGGGGCGATGGTGTAGCCCAGGCGCCAGCCGGTGATGGAGTAGGTCTTAGACAGCGAGCTGCAACTGATGGTTCGTTCGAACATGCCGGGCAGCGTGGCCATATAGACGTGCTCGTGGGGCGCGTAGACGATGTGCTCGTATACCTCGTCGGTGATGCAGTAGGCGTCGTACTTTTTGCAGAGGTCGGCGATAAAGGTGAGCTCCTCGCGCGTAAAGACCTTGCCGCAGGGGTTGGAAGGGTTGCACAGGACGATGGCCTTGGGGTCGTTGTCGCGGAAGGCCGCCTCGAGCACCTCACGGTCAAAGTCGAATGTGGGCGGGTTGAGCGGCACGTAGATGGGCTCGGCGTCCGAAAGGATCGTGTCGGCGCCGTAGTTCTCGTAGAATGGCGAGAAGATGACGACCTTGTCGCCGGGGTTCGTGACCGTCATCATGGCGGCCATCATGGCCTCGGTGGAGCCGCAGGTGACTACGATATTCTCGTTGGGGTTCACCGGCATGCCCATAAAGTGCTCCTGTTTGGCGGCGAGCGCCTCGCGCATGGCCTGGGAGCCCCAGGTGATGGAGTACTGGTGATAGAGCGGCTTGGGGTCGCTGGCGATGGCGCTGAGGCTGTTGAGCAGCTGCGCCGGGGGATCGAAGTCGGGGAAGCCCTGCGAGAGATTGACAGCGCCATACTTATTGGAGATGCGTGTCATGCGGCGGATGACCGAATCGGTAAACGTTACCGTGCGGTTGGATAGTTCTTTCATGCCGGCCCTTTCGAGCATTTGCAGTGGGGCAAGTTTACTCCTATGAAACCGGTGGGATTTGCTCGAAATGGTCTCGAAAAACTCTTTTCAAAATTCTTGAAAATTGGGGCTTGCATCGCGTGGCGTTCCTTGCAATAATAGTCGAGCGCGAAGCGCACAGGACACGGTGGGTGTAGCTCAGTTGGCTAGAGCGACGGGTTGTGGTCCCGTAGGTCGAGGGTTCGAGTCCCTTTACCCACCCCAGTTCTTGCTTCGTGTTGATATCGGGTCGTTAGCTCAGTTGGTAGAGCAGGGGACTCTTAATCCCAAGGTCCAGGGTTCGACCCCCTGACGGCCCACCACACGATATCTCCTCTAAAGTCCGCTACGACGGACTTTAGCTTTGGGTCGTTAGCTCAGTTGGTAGAGCAGGGGACTCTTAATCCCAAGGTCCAGGGTTCGACCCCCTGACGGCCCACCAAAGAACGCACAGGTCAGCGCTTCGGCGCTGACCTTTTTTGTTTATCGATAGGCAAAATCATAACCGTCCGGTACCGTTCGCGTTTTACGCCCCCTGCCGTTTATGCGCGGCAGGGGGCGTTTTATGCATTTAGCAGGTAATGGACCTTGGAAACACCGTTTTAGAGCGTCTCGACGCTGCGACCGGTGCCATTAAAACCGCCGTCCGCGCCGCCGCCCTCGACGATCTGCAGGGCGCGCCCGACCTGCCTGGCGGCCTTCTCGCGCTCCGCCAGACCCGGTTTGATGTAATGGCGGTAATCTGTCCCCAGGTCCGTATGGCCGTGCAGATCCATGATGCTCAGGGGGTCGACCTCGGTCGCCGCCATGATGGTCTCGGACGTGTGGCGCAGCGCTTTGGGCGGGATATACCGCAGGTCATGGCGTACGCACATGCGCCGCCAGGCGCGCACGAGGTTGTCGCCGCGCATGTTCACGATGCGCTGGCCGCTCCACTCGCGCACCTGCTCCGTGACCGAAGTGCCGCCCTCGACGGTTATGGACGGGCGCAGCTCGTCCATGATCTGGTGCAGGCGCTCGCGGCCTGCCAATAAAACCGGCACGGTGCGCACGGAATGGTCGTTCTTGGTCTCCTTGATTCCATCCTCGTCCGTGTACGCGCGGCAGACCTCGATGTACTCCGAGACCGTCGGCTTGCCCGTGGCGAAGTCGTAGGTCGTGGTGACCTTGAGGTCGCACGGGCGCACGGCCAGCGCCTCCTCCTTGCGCAGGCCGCTCAGGCCCAGGATGAGGTAGGCGTTCATGACCAGGTCCGCGCGGTCGTCGCTGGCGGCGAGCCTGCGCAGCGCCTCTGCGGCCTCGGGGATGCTCCACGGCTCCACGGGCGCCTGCTTGGCCTTGGGCGCGATGACGCGCCGGCGGAAGGGCTCCACCGTCACCCATCCGTCATCGAAGGCGCGGCGCATGACGGCGCGAAGCGTGGTCTTGGTCTTTGCCGGCGCGCCCGAGCGCTCGATGCAGCTTCGCATCATGTCGTGGGTTATCTCGGAGATGTCGATGCTCCCCAGTACGGGGGAGATGTAGTTCTCCATCTGGCCGTCGTACTCGCGCAGGCTCGCCTTGGAGCGGGGCTTGCCGCGGTTGCTTGGCGAGTCGCGGAACACGCCCCAGTAGTACATGTCGAGCGTCACGCCCGCGTGCGCCGCCTGGGACACGCCCAGTTCCTGCGCGAGCTGGGCGATGGCGATGTCGGCCTCGGTCTCGGTGCCGTGGACCGTGCGCGACACGCGCCGCACGCGACCGTCCGCGCGGAAGCCCGCCTGCACGCGGATCACCCACTTGCCGGGCGCCACCTCGCGCTTCGAGCCGAGTTTTGACCTGGAACTGTCGTTAGTTGCCATATAATGGTCCTGCCTTTCCCTTATTTGCCGGAGGGCATGCCCCGTGCGGATCCGCCAAGATCGCCGCACGGGGCTTTTTTGTTTAGATATCGAGCCTGCCCTGCTGGGGCTACGCCTCCGCCGCTGCCTTGCATGGGCGGCCCGCCCCGGGCTTGGCCGCGATGCGGTACTCGATGGAGTCGCGCGACACCATACGGGTGTTGCCGACCCTCCAGCTGCTCAGGCTCCCGTCGCGGCAGAGCTGCGCCACGCGCGCGGTGCTCACGCCGAGCATCTCGGCGGCCTCGGCTGCGGTCACGGCCGGGATGTCGGACAGCTCGACGCTGGTCGCGACGGTGACGATCGTCCCGCCGTGGGACGGCGCATGGCCAAGCCCGCCACCCTCGAACTCCGCCCCGCGCTCCAGCGCCGCCAGGGCGTGGACGCGCAGCCAGTCGACGGCCATCTCCACGGCCTCCTCGTAGGTATCGCCCTCGGTGGCACCGGCGAGCCCGCACGGCTCCACGGCGTAGCCGCCCTCGGGGTCGGGGTAGACCTCGAACTCCTGCATGACGATCATGGTGGTCTCCTTTCCTGCGGTGAAGGGGAGGGCGGGGCTAGAGCAGCCCCGCTTCCTTCCTGATTCCCCTCGCGGTCGTCTCCTTTATCTCCCGGTGCCTGGGCACTGTCACCGTCACGTCCCCGCGGCGGAACTTGTCGTGCTTGGCGCCGGTGCCGCTGAGCTTTACGTAGCCCGCTTCGGTCAGCTCCCGCTCGAGGTCCCTCTTCTTAGTCACCGCCTAACTCCTTTCGACAATTAAATGTTAGCACAGCTAAGTAATAAAGTATATAAAAGATTAGCGCAATTAAGGATTAAATTTAATTTGTACTCCTGAATAGAAAGGCGGCCGCCCGTTGGGACAGCCGCCTTTCTATTGGACGCGGGCCCCGTGGAGTCCCCGCGTCAATACCGCTGTCCAAGTTATCGTTTGCCCCCGGTACGGTCAAGCAGCCGGCCATTTTCGTGACGTTACGAAAATGGGGGAACAGCTGGCACCTACGCCCCGAGGAGCGCCGCGAGGGTGCCGATGGCCCTGGCCACCTTGGGGACGAGCCCTGCGGCCTTGGACGCGAGGTCGAGTGCGTCCTTTGCCTTCTCGGCGAAGCCTCCCTCGTCCTTCTCCTCGGCGGCGAACCGCAGGTCGGCGAGGGCGAGCCTCACGGCTGCGAGGTCCTCGGGCGACAGGCCCTGGCTGCTCGATATCTGCTTGATCGTCTGGTTGAAGTCGACCGTGACGGTCGCCTCGACGGTGGCGGTCGCCCTCGCCTCTATCTGGTCGGCGGTTGCCTTGGCCATCATGTACTCGTACTCCATGCGGTCCCTGTGCGCGAGCAACAGGTCGCGGATCGTCTCGATGGACGCGATGTCGATCATGCCGGGGCTGACGTCGGCCTTCACCCTGGTCCCGGTCTCGCGCTCGATGATATCTCCGAAAGCTGTCATGTACCTAGCCACCACCTTCTGCCTGAGACCGGGCGGGTCGCTCTCGATGACCTCGTCGCACAGGTTCACCAGGCGGTCGATTGAATCGTACATTCCCATGTTATATGCCAATCTCTCTGGTGGTTCCGCTGAATGCTACGCGGACTTTACTTGATCCGCTTCCAGCCCTTCGATTTCAGGCGCTGCAGCCTGATTTTGGGACAGCTCGGCCTGGTCGCGTGCCGTCTCCAAGATCTTCGAGCGCCTCTTCTCGGTGCTCTGCCGGTAGCAGTAGAGCAGCTCACCTTCCTCGGGCTTCAGACTCTCGGCAAAGCCCTCGTTTAGGCCTGGCGGCCATCCGCAGAGGTCGTTCGGAGTGCAGTCGAGCGCCTGAGCAATTGTCAATGCCATTTCAAGCCGCATTCCGGCGGTTCCTTGCTCCCAGGTTCGATAAGTTCCAAGACTTACGTTCGCCTTCTCCGCGAGCTGCTTTTGAGTCAAGCCCACAGTCTTACGTAGTTTCTTTAATGCTTCGGGTACTGACATATCCATACCTCCTTTAGAGAGAAGTATAAGCGATTTGCGAACTAAGTACTAGTACTAAGAAATTGGTAATTTCTGCTTGCACTACTAGGAACCCAGTAGTAAAGTCAGTGGTGTACTAAGAACCTAGTACTTACGAAGAAGGGAGAAGTTTATGGTCGATGTCAAAGCGACATTCCCGCATAACCTGCGCGTCGCCATGGCGCATGCCGACATCAAGACTGCCGAGGAACTATCTACGGCTTCGGGCGTGTCGGTCTACAGCATCCGCAACTACCTGACCAAGGCTTCGACACCATCGCTCGAGAGTCTCGCGGCGCTGGGGTTGGCCCTCGGATGCACACCAAACGACCTGATGGGCTGGCACACGGACGAGGCCGCGTAGTGATGGGGGAAGAGATGAAAGGCAGGAAGCTGGGCGAGATCACGCTCGATGTGGAGCTGAAGGGCGTGGACGAGCTGCAGGAGAGGCTCGACATGGCTTCCGTCCACATCGCCGCCGCTCGCGAGATTCTGGTTTCGCTCGCGGACGGCGTGACGATCGACGCGGACGTCATCGCGTGCGGTAGCCCGTCCCGCAGTGGGGGCAGCGCATCGATTCCGGTCGGAGAGTGAAGCTCCGGCCGCAGACTTGGCAGCGGTCGCGAAGACCGATGACGAAGGAGGAGAACATGGAGTTTGCCGAGAAGAAGTATCGCAGGGAGCCACTTGCGCTCCCGTTCAGCATCGAGGCAACTGTCACCTGGATGGACGAAGACTGCTGCAGCCACAGCGTGGGATTCGATTGCTTCGTCGATGCTCGTGAGCATCTAGCTAAAGTGCTCCGAGAAGGCGCCCTCTTCGGCGAGATAAAGCGCGTCGTGACGATGAACACCTACGACGCGCTCGACCCCGAGATCAGGGGGATTGAGGTCAGGCCGGCCGCCGGCACGTGGCTCGACTGGCGGGCGGTCGATGCGGAGTGACCCGGGCGCTGCTGGCCTCGGCCGTCGTGATGGACGCCGCGGGGTGGCTGTGCATCGGCCAGGGCGCCTACGGCCTCGCGCGCTGCTGCTTCGCCGCCGCGCTGCCGTTCATCGCGGCGTGGGTGGTCGGTTCGCTATGGGCGCGCTAGGCGAGCCATTCGGAGCGGTGCCCGGCGATCGCCCTGATCACCGCGGGCCTGATGGAGAAGTCGGTCGCGGTGAGCATCGAGCCGACCGGCGGCGTGCCGAAGATGCCGAGCTCGCACAGCGCGAGGGCGTCGGCATCGAGCGGGGAGAGGCTGACGGAGCCCTCGTCGAGCGCGCGGGACACCAGTTCCTTCCGCCTCCTCGACATGCCGAGGAATACGGCGGAGAGGCGTTCGTCCATCCTCCGGCGCTTTGCCCAGGCGCTCCTCGCGCTGACGATGCGCGCGGTCGCGTACCCGAGCATCGCGGCGGCGCCGGCCAGGAGGAGGCACGAGGCCGGGTGCTCGGCGATCATCTGGCGGGCG